>CAYNJC010000019.1:0-81251 GCA_964397565.1 uncultured bacterium | reverse complement strand
CTGCGCAGATACTTCGCACTTGGATATTGAGTGTTCGATATTGGATATTCATCAGCAATCAGGAATCAGGATTGGTAAATTGTAAATTGTCAATTGCAAATTGTAAATCAGAAATAGCCTTCGCGCTTCTTGATCTCCATTGAGCCGTCCTGATCGTGGTCAATCATGCGGGTGGCGCGTTCGGAGGTGCGTGCGGTCATCATTTCTTCGACGATCTGCGCGATGGTCGTCGCGCGCGAGCACACCGCGCCGGTGCACGGCACGCAGCCCAGCGAGCGAAAGCGGCACCAGACGGTGACCGGCTTTTCGCCCGGCTTCAGTTCGTTCGGCCATTCGAGCGCGAGCAACTGGCCGTTGCGCTCGAGCATTTTGCGCTCTTTGGCGAAGTACATCGGCACAACCGGAATATTTTCTTGCTGGATGTACTGCCAGACGTCGAGTTCAGTCCAATTCGAGAGCGGGAAGACGCGAATGGATTCGCCTTTGTGCAATTTGGCGTTGTACAACTGCCACAATTCCGGCCGCTGATTCTTCGGGTCCCATTGGCCGAACTGATCGCGGAACGAATAGACCCGTTCCTTGGCGCGCGACTTTTCCTCTTCGCGGCGCGCGCCACCGAAGGCGGCATCGAAGGCATGCAGGCGCAGCGCATCGAGCAAGGCCTGGGTCTTGAGAATGTTGGCGCATTTCTGGCAGCCATTGTCGAAGGGATGCAAATGGCCAGCGTTTTCGTGTTTGTGGACGATCAGCTCGGCGCCGATTTCTTTAGTGAATTGATCGCGAAACTGGTACATCTCCGGGAATTTGTAGCCGGTGTCGACGTGCAGCAGCGGGAACGGCAATTTGCCGGGATGAAACGCCTTTTGGGCCAGGCGCACCATCACGGCCGAGTCCTTGCCGATCGAGTACAGCATGACCGGCCGCTCGAATTCCGCGGCCACTTCACGCAGAACGTGAATGCTCTCGGCTTCGAGTTGCTGCAGATGTGACAAGGCATAGCGTTGCATAGGCGATAGTGTAGCGTTTTTGGCGGAAAAATGCCAACCGCACAGCAGCCAATCATTAACAAGGAGTAAATGAGTGAAGGGGGCAGAGCCAGGCACAATCGACATTTTTTGTCGTTTGTAGGCGACCAGCATTGGAGGCTGTTCCTTGACCCTTCAGTCTTTGCTCACAATGTTCTGCTGCTGCGCGCGGCCCTCCCTGCGGCGCGGGCACAAGGGATTCTTGCGGCTCATCATTCCAGACTACCGTGCGCCAGGCTGCGTCAAACGACCCGCTGCAGTCGTCCAGGATCGCATCGCAGCACGCGTTCTGCAACACATTTGGCGGCACGGTCATGTCCATAATCACCATGAGATAATAATTGTTATCCTTTGGAGATAACTGAATTATGCGCATTTTACGTACATGATCACACAAAGCCGCAAACGCAAAGCAAATTACAGATGCATAGTTGGCACCTCCCAATGTAGCAAGAGTGAGCATCCATCTGTCTGGCAGGTTCCTTTGGAGATTCCCGCATAGGCACCCTGGTTGAATCTTGGGCTTTCACTTGGCGTCCTCAAACTCCTTCCAATCGCGGACATATTGATCCTCATAGATGGCTTTCTCGCGTGGCCTGTGTGACCGCGGTATGGAGAACCAAAGGCTTGCATTGGCGTCCATATTCTGCCGTAGCTGGCGTCCCAGCTCATCGTACTGCGCGGCGCTATAGTCGCCGCGGTGTTTTATGAGATCGTAAAGCTGGCCTCGATAGGCATGGTTCTTTGCTATAGTGAAGTTGACCAACAAGGGCATATCTACAGGAGGATTCTGGCCGATGATCGAGTCAGTATATGCAAGCGCCTTGTCATATTGTCTCATGTAGACGTACTGAGATGCAACACTGGAGTGAACGGCATTTGACTGCCGTGTGTCCAGACGACGTTGAAGCAAGAACTGCAACAGACCAACAATCTCATCGCGATTTGTGTTCATGAAAGCCTGGTAGAAAGCATATGCGCAGCACTCGCCCACCGCTCTTAGGTTGCTCATCAACGCGATGCGCGTCTTCATTTCTTCTGGTGTGGGCCGCGCCTTATGTGCGGCATCCGGCACTGCATTCGTACTTGGCACGGCGGATTCCGCTTGCTCGAAATCACCTAACACCTTTGTTCTGAAGGCCCCCGCTTGCTGTGCAACCGCTTCAATGTTCGGCGAGTCATCATTGTTGGATTGAATTCCGGGCTCTCGCCCGGGCAAGCTTGCCACTGTAGTTGTGTAAGGCAACACAAGCCGGGCGTGCGTGGAATTGGTGTCTGCCCCGTGTGGCACGTTGGGATTCCTGCTGCATGCGACAAACATGGCTGTCATGCACAGAATGCTCACCATTCTCATCGGGCTGTCTCCTTTGTCTTCTGTTTGAATTCCTCTGCCTTGCCGGCCCAACGAGCGTCGGCGCAGCGACGCGCGTTATCATCCAGCACCATAAGTACCAAATTTCCCAGATTCTTATCGACATCAGCCCAGTGCCGAAGAAGTAAGTCGGCCAGCCCAATGTCGGGTGCCATTCCACGCAGGTGTGACAGTGCAACGGCAAACGCGGTGCCTGTTCTGGCATGCGCCAGCTCGTACTCGGATAGTTGCAGGCAATCACGCCCGCTCAGTATGCACGACAAAGCACACAGCCCTTGGGTGATCACACCCCATTGTGAAGGGTCTACCCGCGATTGGTAGGTGTAGTAAAATGACAGTGCTTCCTGAACACTGCGCGCCACATTGTTGGTGGGAGCGCGCGTGAGCATGCTGATAATATGCGTTGGTTTGCGTTGGCATGCGTAGATCCACTGCAGCCATACATCCCAGTCCAAGGGCACGCCGGAATCCCCACCATACACGGTTGCGAGCATATAGAGGCGCGCCGCGCGCTCGATCGGCACCATCGCTTCTCCCGGCAGTGCATATCGCCGTAAGAGCACTAGGTCATCTTGGGTATAGGTGTGGGCCTCTTGCATTGTTGCCAACATGGTTTGTAGTTTCAGCCAAGGATGGCGACGTATTTGGCGAAGCATGCAGTAGAGCGGTGCATTCACAAGCAGAGGCGCAATGCGCATTTCCGACGACCGCAGCACTGCGCCCAATTGGCGCAGTTGGGCTAGTGTGAGATAGTCCTGTTGTGAGCGCAGCAACTCCAATGCGCCATCTTGGACAAAGACCAAGGGACTGCACACAATGGCGGACAATGCCGCATCAAATGCCTCTTCATTGCGATCAGCCCCATAAAGCATGAGTGCCAGCCGCTCGCGCAGTCGTCGAGGGACATTGTCGCCGTTCTGGGCAACCACATCTGTTAGTTCTCCCAAATCAAGTGGGCGAAGTTGATCCCGCTCGTTGGAGATTTCCAGCATTAAGTCTCGATTGTCATGCGCAAGCGCCTGCGCCTTGGCGAGTTGATCAAGCTTACCACTCAAATCACCAGGTTCAAGTAATGCGTGGGCTTTGGACATGAGCAAATGCACTCTGGCTAGAGCGTCCAGATCATGGAGATCTGAGGTCATCGCGAGGGCTTGCTTCAGGTACAGCAATGCCATTGATGCGGAATTCGTGTCGCACCTGACGATTTGACGGTACATGTTGGCAGCTCTCATCTCTAATGGTGCCGTGGCAAGCACGTCAGGCGGCGGCGATGTGGCAATTGTTGCTCGTTCCAAGTGCCGCTGTGCCAGTGCAGCAAGGCAGTGGAAGGCGGCGTTTGCCCCATTGATGGGCACTTTGCTCAGTGCTTCATCACCGAAATCGTCACGTAGCCGCATCCATCCCTCAAGTGCCGCCGCGGGATCATTGTGCCGGACCAATAGCTGATTGACCCGGTCTTCAATAAGATTGTGTTGCTGTGGATCTCCATAACTACTCGGCGCAGCTTGCTCTTGGCGTGTCGCAAGGGAGGTCTGCCGTGGACCGAGTCTCTCCTTCAGAATTGCGCGCGAGCCGGCACTCGCAGATGCTGTGGAGTTTGAGAGCAAAAGGAGACTGTCATCATTGCCCGCGAAGATGTCAGAACGGACGTAGGCCAGCAGGTTTCTGGTGTTGATAAGATATGTGAGCAGACGTTCACTCCCCTTGCTGTACTGCATGTGGATCTCATCGGCCATGAATGCGTCGAAGTCCAACACATCATCGTCATCAAAATAGAGCCAGTATTTGCGCACATCAGACAGTAGAGGATCTTCTTCACATCTTCTCGCGTCCGCGCCAACGGCACATAGTGCCGATAGCAGGATGCGTACTCCTTCAACTTGCTCACCGCAGTCAAATGCAGACTTGGCATAGCAGTGCCATGTATCGCGATCAAAGGGCACTCGCTCCATCTCAAGCATGGTGAAGTGACCAAGTGCCTTTCGCGGTCTGCCGTGAAAACACAAGAGCCTTGCGATGGAAAGCCGGGCCTGTGTATTCAGCGTGCTATTGGTAGGCGCGGCAGAAAGGCAACACAAGAGATACTGCTCGGCATCGCTGAGCCGCCCAAATCGTTCACACGTGCGGCCGAGGCCGAGAAACACTTCGAGGCGCGGCTCGGGGCATTGCACGGCGACGGCTTCGTCGTCAAAGCAGGCGCGACTGTTCTGATAGCTGCGATAGGCTTTGACAATATCGCCCATTCTTTCAAGACAGTAGCCGCGCAGGGCGTTGACGAAAAAGCCCTGCTGAAAGCCGTTGGTCACTGCGCCGCGCCAGTGGAATGGACCGGAAACCAACGCGTCCAGCATCGCCAGCGCGCCGGCGATGTTGTCTTCCTCGATGGCTTTGGCGGCGTCGCGGCAGGCGGACGCGTGCGCGAGATCGAGGATGCTGTGGATGGACGAGGCGGGGACGGGCTGAGGGAGGATGGGCGGGGCTGTATCCGGTATTCGGTATCCAGTATTCGGTGCAGAATCGGCGGTAGCCAGTGCGGCGGTGGCAGCAAAATCCCCCGTTTGGCGCGGCACCAAACCGCCCCCTTTAGGAAAGGGGGACTGCAGCACGGCTGGGGCGGCGGCTGCAGTATTCGGTATTCGGTATTCAGTATTCGGTGGAGAGACAGCAAGGGCGGTGCTGCACAGCAAAACCAGGAGCAAGAGCAGCAGGGCGGAACGGATGATGGAGGATGCGGTCACGCCCGCGCTCCCGCGTGCGCGTGACTTGCTGTGCCACGGTAGCCCTAACTCATTGTACACCGCAATAAACATTCCGGTCAATCGCCGCAACAGATAGACAACCGTAGTACGTTTCCTCAACATGCCGGCTGGGTGGGTGCAACCGGCCACGGTGGGGATTACTATAGCATATCCTAATGAAAAGTGAAAGCAGCCGAGACCCAGATCCGGCGGTTTGTTTGTGCTGTTGCTCCCCACCGATCCCGCCGCCGGCGGGACTGGTGGAAGCAGAGATTGAGAAAAAGGCGCCGGCGCGCCTTTTTACTCAATCTCATTCACCCACGACGCGAGGTCGTGGGGGTCTCAGCACACCCACCCGCCCAACCCGTGTGTGTGCTTGAGTTCGCCGTGTTTATTGGTGTTGCCTTTGCTGTAGTGTTGCCACCGCCAGATATGGGGCAGGCAGCAACTAACAAGGAGTAAAGGAGTACAGGAGGCAGCAGCAGGCACAATCGACATTTTTTGTCGTTTGTACTCGACAAGAATTGGTGTCTGCTCCTTGACTCTTTGTTCATCGTCTGTCGCTGCGTCTGGCACTTTTCGCGCGACATTCCATGCTGTAGACGGCAATGCACAAAGAGTACAAGAGTAAGGGAGACGGCTGCAGGCGCCATCGATCCCGCCTGCGGACGAGATCGTCTGCAAACGACACAAGGTCGTTTGACAAGACCGGCGGCGCAATGCTATTCTTTCATAGCATGGTACACGGCGCCACGTGACTATGCAACATGGCGACGTTAGGCTAATTGATAACAGTAAGGAACGTATAGTATGCGGTCCAAGCTCATCACCATATGCATGCTTGCAGCATTCAGGCTGCTGGGCGAGGTCCGCTATGTAGCGCCGTTGGGGTTGGCGCAATACCCGTACACGAACTGGCTGATGGCTGCCACCAACATTCAAGACGCCGTTGATGCATGCACGACCAACGACATTATCCGGGTGACGAACGGCGTGTATCGGTGTGGCGGGCGCAACGGATTGGGAGGTGACATCGGGCATCTGAGCAATCGTGTTTTTGTGACAATGCCTTTGACGATCGAGAGCGTCAATGGCCCGGCCAGCACCATTATCGAAGGTCAGGCAAACACTGAGGCCAGCACATTGACGGGCATCAGGTGTCTAGCCATAACGCATCCTGATGTCTATGTGAGCGGTTTTACATTATCCAATGGGCATACTTCGCTCGTTTACCACCACAATGCCGATCGATCCGGCGGAGGCGCGTTTCTGTACGCCGGGGGTACTCTCAGCAACTGTGTGATTGTCGCCAACCATTCGTCCTGGTTTGGTGGTGGTGTCTGCACAGTCAATGGTGGTGACATAAGTGCCTGTGGCATTTATAACAACACGGCCCAGTACGGGGGTGGGCTCTACTGCGATGGCAAAGGCGTGGTGCGCGACACGATTATTGCCGGCAATAGCGCATATTCGGCAGGAGGTGTTCAGTGCAACAGCGAGCGCCGCATTATGACGTGCGCAGTGTACGACAATCGTGCCCAATACGGTGGTGGTGCGGTGTGCACGGCGGGAGGTCGTTTCGAACAGTGCACCATCACGGATAACATTGCCACCAACGGCGGCGGCCTTTATGTGTATGATGGCGCTGTCTCCAATTGTATTGTGTGGCTGAATTGTGCGCGTGCAGGCACCAACCTGTATCGGGAGCAGGGCATTGTGGCTGGCTGCTGCAGTCCTGATCTCGGTCCCGACAACAGCAACATAGCCAATGAACCACACTTGTTGAGCGCAACACACTTGGCGAGTTACTCGGCATGCATTGCTGCTGGCCTTGGCAGCAATCCCAGCACAGATATTGACCACGAAGCATGGCGGATGCCACCGTCAATGGGGTGTGATGAAGTCTGGACCAACAACTTGGGTGGCGCGCTTTCCGTCGCAATTGGGGTGTCTGAGCACACGGTTGCAGCAGGGGCACCCGTGAGACTGGTAGCAGATATTGCGGGTAAAGTGCGCACGACACTGTGGGATTTCGGCGATGGCTGTTACGCGACAGACACCTACATCGCCACGCATATTTGGCAGAATCCCTGCACATACCTTGTGCGCTTGATGGCGTATAATGATGACCATACCAACGGTGTGATTAGTACGACACTCTTCTATGTCGTTGGAGAAGAGTTTTTTGTTGACCAGAACAGCGTGACACCCACATATCCTCACACAAGTTGGACAACAGCTGCCCGTACAATACAAGCTGCCGTTGACGCTGTTGTCACGCCAGGCAGCGTGGTGTGGGTCTCCAATGGGGTTTACAACACGGGCGGGAGACCATGGCTGGGATCCTCTCTCACCAATCGTGTGTGCATCAGCAAAGCGGTAATGCTGCGCAGTATTAGTGGATCAGCGCACACAAGTATTGTTGGCCAGGGTGGTACGAATGGCGGCACCGCGCGCGGAGCGGTCAGGTGCCTTTACATTGCCAGTAAGACACCGGCGCACGTATCGGGCTTCACACTGTCGAATGGCCATACATTAGCCTACGGCGAACAGTATGATGATACAGCAGGCGGCGGGGCATTTCTCGCTTCGTGTGGTGTCATCAGTAATTGCACAATTATCGGCAATGTGGCGGCGACGCGTGCCGGTGGGGTCATGTGCAACGGCGGCGGGGAGATTTGCGATTCCGTCATTGGTGCCAATACAACGCGTTGGTTTGGCGGCGGAGTTGCATGCGAGAATGGTGGCGTGTTGCAGCGCTGTGCGATCATCACGAACAGCGCCTTCTATGGGGGCGGTGTATACTGCACGTCTAGAAGCGCAGGTAATAATCTGCTCATCCGCGGCAACAGTGCGCAGTATGGGGGCGGGCTGTACTTCAGTTTTGGTGGTGCCGTAAGCAATGCCACAATCACTGACAATCAAGCACCTATAGGTGGCGGTTGCTATTTGTTCTTTGGAGGTGCGTTGTGCAATTCAATCATCCACGGCAATGGCGCAACCAATACCTGCACACAAGGCATAGCGCTGATGTGTGCAGCCTGTTGCTGCCCCGACCTCACACACTTGGTCGACGGCAACATTACCAATGACCCGCTGTTTGTGAATGCGTCTGGCAATGATTTTCGTTTGCTGGAAACCTCGCCGTGCATCAATGCAGGAACCAACGCAGCGTGGATGTGGCAAGCACTTGATTTGGAGGGCAACCCGCGGATTTGGAATGAAATCGTGGACATCGGTACATATGAATATATACCTGAGCCATCCTGTGGGTTGATTGTGCTGGTAGCGAGTGCATGTGCCGGTTGTGGTGTGCTGCAACGTTCTCGCAGGAGTGTCGGCTGTTAACGCGGGCCTGTGGGTGGTCTTTGGTGCAGGATCGCCCGGTAATGCCTCGAGCGAAGTTTGTTTGTGGCTGCTGAGCGACGCCAGGGCGTCCCCTCCAACAGAATGCGCATTTGACGCGCAACGTCACATAGCGCCCAAACGTTGCCAATTATGCGCGCCAAAACGGTGCAGCCCGTTGCACGTTGCCCGCCGGCGGCGATTTGTGTATAATACCGCTATGACAAACGATGCGTTGTATGCGCTGTGGGCGCCATGGCGTAGTGGCTATATTATCGGGCCGAAGACGGCGGCGTGCGTGTTTTGCGAAAAAGCGCAGGCCCCCGCCGCGCATGACCGCGACAATCTTGTGCTGGAACGCGCGCCGCATAATTTCGTGCTGATGAACACGTATCCCTACAACGCCGGGCATCTGCTGGTGACACCGTATCAGCACAGTGCGACGTTGGAAGCGCTGGCGCCGGCGGTGTTGCACGAAATGATGGATCTCGTGGTGCGCTGGAAGCAGCGGCTCGAGCGCGTCATGCATGCGCAGGGCGTGAACATCGGCATCAACCTGGGCGCGGTTGCCGGCGCGGGCATCACCGAGCATGTCCATGCGCACATTGTGCCGCGCTGGCAGGGCGACACGAATTTCATGAGCACGACTGCCGATACGCGCGTGATATCGCAGGCGCTGCATGAGTTGTATGACACGTTAATGACTGCACAGGAGCACCAATGAAAAAATCGATTCTGGAGTATTTGGGACACTTGCTGAATGCGCCGAGCCCGTCGGGCTATGAAGATGCGGCCCGCGCCGTGTGGCGCACGGAAATGAAGACCGTGGCGGATCGCGTCTACGGCGACACGCACGGCAACAGCGTCGCGGTGCTGAATGAGCAGGGCAGCCCGCGCGTGATGCTGGCCGGGCACATTGACGAGATTGGCTTTCAAGCGAGTTACATCAATGACGAGGGCTATATTGCCTTTCAGGGCATTGGCGGGTTTGATGAAACGATCATTCCCGGGCGGCGCGTGACGATTCACACGGCGAACGGGCCGCTGAAAGGCGTGATCGGCAAGAAGCCGATTCACTTGATAAAGCAGGAAGACCGCAAGAAGCCGACGGAGATGGGCGATTTGTGGATAGACATCGGCCTGAACGACAGCAAGAAAGTCAAGAAGCTGGTGGCGATCGGCGACTCGATCACCTACACCGAGGGCTTTGAGCTGTTGAACGACAATGTTTTTATCGGGCGCGGGCTGGACGACCGGATCGGCGCGTTTGTGGTGGGCGAAGTGCTGCGGCGGTTGCGCGGCAAGGAGTTCAGCGCGGCGGTGTTTGCGGTGGCGACGGTACAGGAAGAAGTTGGGCTGCGCGGTGCGAAGACGAGTGCATTTGGCGTGAATCCGGATGTGGGTTTCGCGGTGGATGTGACCTTCGCCTTGTCGCCCGACGCGGACAAGAAAAAAATCGGCGAGATCAAATTGGGCGGTGGGCCGGTGGTGGCGCGCGGCGCGAATTTCAATCCGAAATTGTTCGACTTGGTGCTGCACACCGCCAAGAAGCGCAAGATTGACGTGCAGCTCGATGCGGCGCCGGGCGGCACGGGCACGGACGCGAACGCGCTGCAGCTCAATCGCGCAGGCGTGCCGAGCACGCTGATCAGCGTGCCGAATCGCTACATGCACACGCCGGTCGAGATGTGCGACTTGCGCGATGTGGAGCAGTGCGCGGCGTTGATTGCGGAGACGATTCTGGCGTTGACGCCGGAAACGGACTTTGTGCTGTAAGGCGAGGCCCATGGCACCACCCACCCACATTCCGCTGTCCCAGCCGGACATTACGCAGCGCGAGATTGACGCGGTCGTTGCAACGCTGCGCACGCCGCACTTGAGTCTCGGGCCGCGGTTGCCGGAGTTCGAGCAGCGCTTCGCGGCGTATGTCGGGACGCGCCACGCGGTGGCGCTGAGCAGCGGCACGTGCGCACTGCACCTGTGCGTGCGCGCACTGGAGATCGGCGCGGGCGACGAAGTGATCACGACGCCGTTTTCGTTTGTGGCCTCGGCGAATTGCGCCTTGTTCGAGCGCGCCAAGCCGGTGTTTGTCGACATTGATCCGCTGACACTGAACATTGATGCGGCGCGCATTGCGGCGGCGATCACGCCGCGCACAAAAGCGATTTTGCCGGTGCATGTGTTTGGCCTGCCGGCTGACATGGCGGCGATCCTGCGCCTTGCGCGGGAGCACGGGCTGGCGGTGATCGAGGATGCCTGCGAGGCGCTGGGCGCGCGCATTGACGGGGTGTGCGCAGGCGGGCTGGGCGATTGCGGCACATTTGGCTTTTATCCCAACAAACAGATGACGACCGGCGAAGGCGGCATGCTGGTCACGAATCGCGACGACATTGCGCGACTGGCGCTCTCGATGCGCAACCAGGGGCGCGACGACGGTATGGGCTGGCTGAGCCATGCGCGGCTGGGATACAACTATCGCTTGAGCGACATCAATTGCGCGCTGGGCATTGCGCAGCTCGAGCGGATTGACGAGATGCTGGCGGCGCGCGCGCAAGTGGCGGCGTGGTATGACGAGGAACTGGCGGCGCAGGCGCCCGAGGTGGTGCGCCCGGCGACGCCGCCGGCGGGCATGACGCGCAGCTGGTTTGTCTATGTCGTGCAACTGCCGGCGGGGTATGCCGAAGAACAGCGCAACGCTTTGATCACACAGTTGCGCGGGCGGGGGATTGGCTGCAATCAATATTTCCCGTGCATTCATTTGCAGCCATTGTATCGCGATGAGCTGGGCTATGGGCCGGGCATGTTTCCGGTGACGGAGTCGGTCAGTGCCCGCAGCATTGCGCTGCCGTTTTACAATCGCCTGCCGCGCGCGCATGTACAGCAGGTCGTGGCGGAACTGGCGGCATGGCTGAAGCAGCAAGCGCCAGCGGGACAGCGCGGATGAGCAAAACACGGCGAGGCGATGACTGAAAGCCCAATGAGTAATGTGCCGGTCGAAGGTGGGAGCCAGTTCAGCTGGCGACAAGAGCAGAATCGCGACCTGAAGTCGCTCCCACATTGCAGATCTATCGCCGGAAGCACACTGGCGCAGCGGCCGGGTGTGGCGCTGGCGATTGTGCTGGCGACGGCGCTGGTGGTGCGGCTGTGCGCGCTGTGGATGCGCGGCGTCATTGCCGTGGACGGCGCGCGTTATCTTGAATGGGCGCAGTGCGTCTCGCGGGGTGACTGGTCGGCAGCATTCAACCTGCGCGATTTCAACTTGTTTCCGATTGTCATCAGCGCGACGCACACGGCACTCAATGCAGTAACGCCGGTGAGTTTGGAGACAGCGGCGCTGACGCTCAATATCCTGTTGGGCACGCTGCTGGTCGTGCCGGTGTTTCGGATTGCGCTGCGCTATTTCGGCGTGATCCCGGCCTATTTTGCCGGCGCGTATGTGGCGCTGAATCCCTTGCTGTGCGAGTTGAGCACGGAAGTGTTGCGCGAGACGCCCTATGTGTTTTTTGAATTGCTGGGCTTGATGTGGTTCCTGGGTGCGGTGGTGCAGAGCGATGCGCGGCGCTGGTGCGTGGCGCGGCTGCTCGGCGCCGGCGTGAGTTTGCTGATTGCCGGGCTGTTTCGCGTCGAAGGCTTTGGCGTGCTGGCATGTTGCGCGCTGACGCTGCTGCTGGCGTATGCGCACAGTGCGCGGCCGTATGCGGCGGTGGCGCGGGTGGCGCGCGCCGGCGTGCTGGTGGCGTGTGTGCTGGCGCTGGGCATGGCCGTGATCTTTGGCGCACATGCACTGACGGGCCGTTGGCATTTTGCGCGGCTGGACAATTTGAACAAAGGCTATTCGCTGGGCACGCGCGTGACGCGCGCGGCCGACCCGCTGCAGGTGAACAAGGCTGAGATGTTCATGCCGGACGGGCGCATTGACGTGGATGCGTTGCAGCGCGTCAATTTCTTCAAATTAGTGAAGCGGCGGCGCGGGGCCTTGTTTGCGGCTGAGATTGCCGACGGCATCTGGCGCGCGACCCACGGGATCGGCCTGTTTGGCTGCGTGGCGGGCATCTGGTATCTGGTGCGCCGGCGGGCGTTGCGGCTGGACGATCCGCTGGTCATCATGGGAGTGCTGCTGCTGGGCGGGTTTGGGGCGGTCTTTGCGCGCTACACGGCCAACACCTACTATTTTTCGGAGCGGCATGCGCTCAGTATTGTGGTGCCTTTGGCGGTCGTGTTTGGCGCGCCGCTCATGTGGCAGGCACAATGGGGCGCGCGGCAGCGCGTGCTGGTGCACAGCGCGTATTATCTCGGGTTTTTCATTTTGGCGGTGGCGGCCGTGTTGCCGCGCGATTGGAACCGCGTGCCGCTGAAGACGTGCGGGTTGGCATTGCGTAACGCGCACACGAATCTCACCGCGTTGATTGCGCCGCCGGATCTGTTTTTGGTCAGCTATTATGCGCAGACCCGCCATGTCGTCCTGCCGTTTGCCGCGAGCAATTCCGTCGCCCTGCAACAAATGACGAGCACGGATGTGCTGCTGGTGAATGTGAACGATCCATGGCAGGCGTCGTTGCTGCCGCTGTTGACGAATGCGTACCAGCCGCTGCCGCTGGCCGTGCCGGACACCAAGAAATATGCCTTGCGGGCCCTGCGCAGGAGTAGCCCATGAGACCCACGGTACGAACCTGGTTTAACGTGCGTGACAGCCGGGCCTGGTTGTTGCTGGTGCTGGACATCAGTCTGGCCGTCGGGTCGTATGCAGCGGTGATTTTCGGCCGGCTGCTGTTGCGCGAAGATTTGCGCCTCATGAGCGAAGTCACCCTGGGCTATCGCACCTGGCTGTACACGCTGCCGCTGCTGGTGCCGTTGCGGCTGGCGTTCTTCGCGCATTTTGGATTGTACCGCAGTGGCTGGCGCTACGCCGGCTTGCGTGATTGCCTGCGGATTGTGCAGGCGACGGTATACAGCAGCGTGTTGTTCAGCACGTGTGTGCTGCTGATCTATCGGCCGATTCTCAAGCCGTTGGGCGCGACGTTCTGGCCGAGCGTGTTTGTCGGCGACTGGCTGGTGCTGACGGTGATTCTGGTCGTGCTGCGCTTCTCGCTGCGCATCAAAAAAGAATTGATCGCGTGGCGGCGCAAGGGCACGACCAATGTGATCATTGTCGGCGCGGGCGACGCGGGCGTGATGCTGCTGCGGGAAATCATCGGCAACCCGGCGTTGACCTACAATGTGCGCGGCTTCGTGGACGATGACCCGCGCAAACAAAACATGCTGCTGCAAGGCGTGCCGGTGATCGGCACGCGCGCCGACCTGCCGACGCTGATTCACACGCTGTTCATCGAGGAAGTGCTGATTGCGATTCCGTCGGCGTCGGGCCGCGCGCTGCGCGAGATCATCGAGACCTGCACGACGATGGGTGTGCGCTTCAAGACCTTGCCATCCGTGACCGACATTGTCGACGGCCGCGTCACGATTTCGGATCTGCGCGCGGTGGACATCACCGACATTCTGCGGCGCGAGCCGGTGCGGCTGGATGCGGTGCGGATTCGCGAAGCCGTCCATGACCGGATTGTGCTGGTGACCGGCGGCGGTGGCTCGATCGGTAGTGAACTGTGCCGCCAGATTGCGATGTACGGGCCGCGCGAGCTGGTGCTGGTCGAATTGTCCGAGTTCAACGTCTACCAGATTAACAAGGAATTGCGGCGCAAGTACCCGGCCCTGCCGATTTTCCCGTACATTGCCGACATCAAGAACGAGAACCGCTTGCGCGCGATTTTTGAGCAGCACGCGCCGACGCTGGTGTTTCACGCGGCGGCCTACAAACACGTGCCGATCATGGAGCGCAACCCGGTCGAGGCCGTCCTGAACAATATCAAGGGCACGATGAATGTGGTGCACGCGGCCGACAAAGTGGGCTGCCGCGAATGTGTCATGATTTCGACCGACAAAGCCGTGCGGCCCTCGAGCATCATGGGGGCGACAAAGCGTGTCGCCGAGCTGTATGTGCAGGCCTTCAACACGATCAGCCAGACAAATTTCATCTCGGTCCGCTTCGGCAATGTGCTTGATTCCTCGGGTAGTGTCCTGCCGCTCTTTAAAGAGCAAATCATCCAGGGCGGGCCGGTGACGGTGACGCATCCGGAGATCACGCGCTATTTCATGTTGATCCCGGAGGCGGCCCAGTTGGTGCTGGAAGCGGCGACCTTGGGCACCGGTGGCGAAATCTTTATTTTGAATATGGGCGAACCTGTTCGTATCTTGGACTTGGCACGCAACCTGATTCAATTGATGGGCAAACAGCCGAACGTTGACATTGACATCGTCTTCACCGGTTTGCGCCCGGGCGAGAAGCTGCATGAGGAGCTGATGTACGAGGGCAGCGAGCAGCGCACCCGCTTTGAGAAAATCCTGGTGGCGCGCTCGGCCCCGCCGTTGGTCGGCGATTTGCAGGAGAAAATCGCGGATTTGATCGCCGTCGCGACGGTCGGCAATGTGCCGCGGATTTATGAATGCCTGCGCGAGATTGTGCCGGAATACACGCCGGATGAGCAGGCGGGGTAGTGCAGAGGTGGATGATTGGAAGGATGGAAGAGTGGATGAATGGGGCGATGGAAGCCTAGGCAGCAGCTAATTGCGAGCATGGAGTTGTGGTAATGGATATTGCGTTTTTGGTGTGTTTGGTCTTGTTCACGCTGGCGCTGGATGCGCTGGCGTTACAGCGCTTTTTCGGCCTGTCTTGGGCGCGTGCGACCGGCATCAGCGTGCTGATGAATGTCGTGTCGTTCATTGTCGCGATGATTGTGATGGGCATGTTGGCGCAACGCTATGAAACAGTGTTGACCAATCTTTATTATTTGCGCACGTATTTTGCGCTGATTCTGACGCTGCACGCCCTGATCACACTGGCCTTGCGCACGACCGTCGAAGTGCTGATCGCGCGGTATTGGCTGCGCGATGCGGTGGTGACGAAACTGGCGCTGGTACTGCTGGCGGCGAATCTGGTCAGTGCACTGCCGGGCGTGGTCACGCAAGCCCAGATGGGGCAGCCGCAGATGCCGGCCGGCTATCAGTTTGAACCCGCGGCGCAGGGGTTTGCGGCCGGCGATGGCTTGCTGGTGTATGCCGCGCTGGAGCAGCGCGGCGTGGTGGCGTGCGACTTGGCGAGCGGCGGGCTGATGCTCCTCAACAGCGCGCTGCCATACCACGGCTATCGCGTGGCGGCGCTAACCACCAACACGCTGGTGCTGGGGATTACCAACACGGTGACGCTGGCGCGCTATACCGGAGCCACGAATCGTGCGCCGGAAGAATTTTTGATGACCTGTGCGCAGTCAAATCCCGCATGCGTGGCGCTGGCGCCGGACCTGCAGCGGCTGGCGTATGTGGATGGCGGCATGGTGCGGGTCTGCAACGTCAAGACTGGCGGCGAAATCTCCCACATGGCCGCACCGACGGATGCCGCGCCGACATTTCTTGGTTGGGCGCGGGATGGCGCGGGGCTGGTCTGCAGTGCCGGGCTGCAGCGCTGGCAACACGAACTCGATTCTGCAACGTCGACATGGCAGCGCGCTGACACGGCGCCGGTCGAGCCGGCCTGGATCTGGACGCCGGCACATTATCAAAAGTACACCAACATATTTGTCGCGGCCGACATGACCGTGACCGTCTACACGGCGCGTGGGATCGAGATCAGCATGGGCGGCGTGACCGACGTGATTGCGCCACTGCCGCAGGCCGCCTATTTCGGCATTGGCTTTGCCCCGTGCTCCGGCATCTTTCTGGCGCAATGCAATCGCGAGATCATTGCCATTGATGTGCGCCGCAAGACGATTGCGCATGTGGCGCGCGGCTTGTGCGCACTGCTGACCAGCGCGGCCGAGCGCCAGCCTAACTAGACTATTTTACGAAGAGGGCAAAAGAGAGGATTAGAGTGAAAAGAGTCAGCAAGCCATTATGTGCAATTTTGTTGGTTGACTCTTTCCGTTCGCTTGTTCTCTTTGTTAAAGAGTCCGGTATGCAATCTGCACCATGGACATCCAGATGAGCGCGCCGGGCGAGCCGGAGGCGGTCATGCTGCTCATGGGTGTGCTGCACACGGCGCGGCACACGGTCGCCGCGATTACCCAGCAGCTCGTGGCGGAGTTCGGCCCGGTGCGGGCGGCGACGGATGCCCTGCCCTTCAATCTGACCACATATTATCAACCGGAAATGGGTACGGCCTTGACGCGCTGGTATTGCGTCTTTCGCACGCTGGTGCAGCCGGGCGACTTGGCCAGCATCAAGCTGCGCACGAATGCCCTTGAGCACGCCAGCGCGGTGGACGGCCGGCGCACGCTCAATCTTGATCCGGGCTTGCTGACCGCGCACAGTCTCATTCTGGCAAGCTGCAAGAATTTCAGCCATCGCATATATTTGCGCGACGGCATTTATGCGGAAGTGACGTTGCTAGTCAAAGGCGCGCAATTCGACGTCTTGCCGTGGACCTATCCGGATTACCGGCAGGCGCAGGTGCGCGCGTTTTTCGACGCCCAGCGGGCGGCGTATTTGCAGGCCCGCCGCATCGCGCGGCGTGAAGAGAACACAGCGCAGCCATAAAGCAATCGCCCCAAACTATCAAGTGCAGACGCCGGACACCATGCAGATTTATGCGCTCGGATCCGCGTTATCGCGCAGCCGGTTCGTGCAGCACGCGCCCGTCGTCCGAGTGGTCCGGCTTGACCAGGCGCAGCGCTTTGAGCAGGCGGAACAAGTCGATCGTGCCGCCGAACGTGAACCACACGGTGGTCGCCACGCCGATGGCGAGGGGCAGAATAATGCCGGTGGCCCAGGTGTAGTTGAACCACCAGTGGTCGCTCCAGCGCTTGAGGAAGAGGTTCCAAGCGAGGATGATCACCGCCAGGATTTGCCAGAAGGCCGACCACGAGAACATGCCCCACGCCAGGAATTTGTCGCCGCGGGTGTACTGCTCATCAATGCCGATGAACTTGGCCAGCCACCAGAATCTCCCACGCACGGCGGGCTGCTGCAGTTGCACGTCCGACGCGACCGCGTACTTGCCGCGATGCAACAGGCGGTCCATGTCATAGTTTTGCTTGCACGTGATCAACGAGACGACAACATACGACGAGCCGGCGCAGAAGACGCTGATGAACGCGAGGATCTGGCCGTTCAGCGGGCAGCGGGCCGCGTGGGCGGTGAGATACTCCGCGCAGGGCCCCGGCCCGGCGAGCTGCGCCAGATGCGGCGCAATCCAGGTCCAGCCTTGCTGTAACAATTGGCCGAGCAAGGCCACCGTCGCGCCGGTGATCAGCGAAGTGTAGGCACCCTGGGTGGTGCCTTTTTTCCAATACAAGCCGCCGAGCGTGGGGGCGCCGATGCCGCCCAGGTAAATCGCGCCGAACAAGGCGAGAATCATTGTGAGATAATCCACGGGTTTGTAGATCGCGCTGAACAGCAGGGCGAACACGCCGATGCCGATGACCGCCCAGCGCAGGATGCGGATGTGTTGTTGCGGCTCGAATGCGGTCTTGCGGAACGGTAAAACGACATCCTGGATCACCGTGCTGCCGAAATTGAGCATGGCCGAGCCCATGCCCGCCACGAGGCCGAACAGGGCGATGGCGAGGAACGCGCCCTTTGCGCCGATCGGCAGCAGCATGCCCAGCGCCAGCGGCATGCGCAATTGGGTTTGCAACTGCGGATTGCTGATGCGGCTCAGTTGCTGCTGCACCGCGGCGGCTTTGTCGGCAAAGGCCGGGTGATTGAGCAGCGTCAGCGCGCCGACCGAGACGAGGCCGCCCATCACCACGCCGGCGAATTGGCGCCACATGCCGAGAATGCCGGCCATCTTGCTTTCATGCGGGCTCTTGGCGGCCGCGACGAAGCCCTGGCTCCAGCCCGAACCGCGGTAGTAGTAGAGGTTCATCAGCAGGCCGATCACCACGAACCATCCATTGAAGTCCGGTTGCTTGCCAATGTCAAACGGGTTGATCAAGGATTTGCCCGGCGGGCCCGCCAACAGCGCCTTTTCCACCTGCGCATGCGAGACCAGCGCCAGGATCGTGAAGGACACCACGAGATAGAACACGCCCGATATCAGGCCTTCGAGGCAGTCGGTCACCATCACGCTGATCTGCCCGCCCGACAAGGTCAGGTACAGGCTCGCGCCGATAAAGAGGGTCATGAGAATCATAAAGGTCGGCACGTGCAGGCCCGCGATGAACGTGTGTTCCGGCATGCCCAGAAAGTAGACGAAAAAGCGCGCGCAGGCCGCCGGCGCAATGCCGAAACTGAAGAGCCCCGAGAACACATTCAGGAAACTGGCCAGGACGCGCACGCCGCGGCTGTAGCGCACCTCGAAGAACTGATGGAAAGTCAAGGCGCGCGTCTGCCGGTAGCGATAGACCACGAACCCGATCAAGCCGAGAATGAAGTAGACGAAGCCGCTGAAGGTGCTCCACAGACTAAGGGAGAAGCCGGTCTTCGAGAAGGCCTCCAGCCATGAGATGAAGCCCATGCCCCACGCGCCCGTCTCGGCGACTGCCGTGCAGATGACGTACCGGCCGGCGCACCGGCTGGCCGCCAGAAAATCCGCCACGCTTCGCAGATACCGCCGCATGAAGAGCGCCACACCGAACACCACGGCACACGGTATGCCGACGATCATCAGGTCAATCAAACTCAGACTCACAGAGCTTCCATGTGTTCACGGTTCATCATTACCTGCACCCGGTGCAACCAGAACAACAGCACGTGTGGATTGCTCCACGCAGTGTCAAAACGTGCGCGACAACTCCCTGCGCCACCGCCGCGCAAAGAATTGTAGCAGGAACGTGGCAGTAAGTAAAGTGTAATGCGCCGGATCACGTGAACGTCTCAACTCCGGCGTTGTACATCACGCGATGGTAGGGGCGATCCTTGTGATCGCCCGATGCGGCTGCAAAACATTGCGGCTATTTGCGCGACGGCATTTGTGCGGAGGTGACGTTGCTAGTCAAAGGCGCGCAATTCGACGTTTTGCCGTGGACCTATCCGGATTACCGGCAGGTGCCCGTGCGCGCGTTTTTCGACGCCCAGCGTGCGGCGTACTTGCAGGAGCGCCGCGCGGCCCGGCGGGAAGAGCACACAGCAGAGTGTAGCCGCTCTTCGGAAAATGTGATCTGCACACACCCGGCACTATTCTCCCGCCATGAATACAACCAGACTCCCGCTTGCTGCACTTGCACGGAAATACCTGCTACTAATGAGCGCGCTTTCTCCTTTGCCGCGTCCTGGTAGCCGCCCGCGGTGAGGGCGGCTTCTGCAGCCGCGGTCAGCGCCCGCGGCCACAATTGGCATGACACCAAGTAAGCGCATTCATTAGTAATATGTGTGACTATAGCGGTGGTGTTCGTCGCTGACGTGCTCTACCTGTACCCGAAGATGCTTCGGTATCAACACCATAATCGCGATATTGCCGGCAAAGTGAACACATGGCAATTTGCAGACAACGCACAGAAGCAGGCTTTGATAACAATAATGTTTTTCGAGTAAGAGCAACGCGAGCAGAGCAAGCCGATCCGTCAATGGTCGGCCAGAGTAGGGTCATGCATTAACAGTTGATCCCGCCGCTGGCGGGATCGCCGCCGGTGGCGCTGTGGCTTGCGCGGGAACGGTGTGGCGCGCAGGCAACACTGCGCGAGATAGGGAAGGCGATGGGTGGCGTTGGCAGGAGTGCAGTGTCGATGGCATGCCGTCGGATCGCCTGCTGCGCACGCCGCGACAAACATCTCAAGAGACTGGTGGCGAGGCTGTCATGATATGTGGTAAATGCACGCCTGACCCCACTCGGTTTCCCCACTCGGTTTCCCCTTTTCATGTGAGGCAACGTTTCATTTTCGAGTACCTTTTCAGTGCGGCAATTCGCCTTTTGCGTGAGGCAAATCGCCGTCTTGACCTTGACTTTGCCGGAGTTTGTTGGTATACTTGTTAACAGTTGCAGGATGTGCGGGAACGCCGGGTGATGGCGCCCGCTGTTGCCACAGCCTGTGAAAACTAAGCCTATGTCCGAGCACTGGTTTTCGCCTCGGTTCTTCGAGCCGTATCCGTCAGCCCGCTGGGTCTAAACTGATACACATACTTCGTTCGCGGTTTGTTGGATTTCGTTCCGCACATCGCGCTATCATCACCACGGCTCAGCAACATGAAACACTCAACCGCATCACTGCTCACAATCATCTGTACCGCACACCTTGCGTTGTGCGCATCCTACTATGTCGCACACGACGGTGCGAATGTACATCCCTATGCGACGCCTAAAACCGCGGCCAACACTATTCAAACGGCGATCGATGCCGCCTCGGATGGCGACACCGTTCTTGTTTCGACGGGCATCTACACGATTGGGGATAGGGTCACGCCCGGCTTCGCTTCATCCAACAGGGTGGTGATTACCAAGAGGATCACCGTCATGAGCGAAGCTGGTCCCGCGAACACCATCATTGTCGGAGATGGCCCCAATGGCCCGTCGGCCGTGCGCTGCGTGTTCATGACCAATGCCGCAAGGCTCGTCGGGTTCACGTTGTCAAACGGCCACACGCACACCACCGGCACGTCACCACTGGCGGAATACATCTATAATCGCAGTGGTGGCGGGCTCCTGATGGTTGACGGCTGCTATGTGTCGAATTGCGTGTTTGTCGGGAATGTCGCGGATCATGCCGGCGGCGGGATGGATTGCTATTACGGCGGCACGGCGGACTACTGCACCTTCATCCATAATGTGGCCAATAATGGCGGCGGTGTACGGTTCCTTTACGGCAGGAGTTATAGTCTGTTGCGCAACAGTGTCATCACCTCGAACAGCGCGGCGTTTTACGGCGGCGGGGTGAACATAGACACTGCGCACGACGTCAAGAACTGTTTTGTTTCCGACAACGTTGCCAACGTTGGCGGGGGCGTCTATTTGAAGTCCTTTTGGGACGTCGAAGCCTGTATCGTCAGCAACAATCGTGCACGCATCTCGGGTGGCGGGGTTTATATTGACAGCGGGAACGGCCACAACAACGTGAGAAACTCCCTGATCATTGACAACATTGCCACGAATCAGGGGGGAGGCGTGTATCACAACCAATTCGGCGTGTGCTACAGCTGCACGATAGTGCGCAACACGGCGGGATCGCGCGGTGGCGGGATTTTCAGCTACCTCGGGGGCTTCGCGCAGAATTGTATTATCTATTATAACACGGCACCGACCGAAGAGAACTACGGCTATATTCTCGGGTACTTCCCCCATTCCTACTGTTGCACGGAGCCGTTCCTGACAAACAGTGAGTTCCATATGATGATCACCAACGCCCCCGTGTTCGAGAACATGGGCGGCAATGATTTCCGTCTGTGGGAGTTTGACACCTGCATTGACACGGGCCTCACCGTCCTTGTGTATGGTGCCCTGGATCTCGCGGGCAATCCCCGCGTTCACAATGACATTATCGACTTGGGTGCGTATGAACTCGTGCCCGAGCCGCTCGGCATCGGCGTCTTGTGGGTCTACCTCGGCTGCGCCATGCGGCGGCGCCGAATCCCCGCTGCCGCTGCTTGACTCTGCGCGGCAGGAAGGTAGAAAGAATGGGGGTCAGGCGTGCATTTGCCACATATGGGCAGAATAGTATCAGGCGTTCACATATAAAATTTATTGCAGCTGCTCGAGATCATAGGGGGCAGAGCAGGGCAGAACAAATGGTAGATGGTGTCATGCATTGCGCATTGCCAAATCGGGCGCATATTTCTTTATGGCCGCTACATCCTCCACCAAGCTTATGATATAATGGATCGCCTGATCATGGCGATCTACCCCGACAATACCTTCGTCTCCAACGTCTACAACGCCGCCGGCTATCCCGTCCGCGTGCGCGACCGCGCCGGCCGCTGGACGGACAACACCTACGATGCCGCCGGTCATCTCGTTCGCGTTGACTATCCCAACAACGACTGGGTCAAGAAAGAATACACCGGCAATCTCGTCAGCAAGCTCATGGGCGCCGCCGGCAACACGACCGAGTATTTCTATTGCCACGCGCAGCGACAATCGACACAAAATGTCGATTGGGCGCTTTGCTCTTCCGTGGCGTGTGCGGTGCCGAGGAAATTCGTCGTTGCACGACGAATGTAACCGCGGCATGCGTGGCCCACTGTTTGTGCCGCTGGCGTGCAGGGGCTGCCCGTCGCACGTGGATGGGTCTTCTGCATGTCTCTATGTCTTTATTGGCGTCTGGTTCCGGCGACGCGAAATATCAATTGACAGAAAGCTGCATGAAGGGCGCCAATGAAGGCGACTGTGTGCGCCACATACTAATGAATGCGCTTACTTGGTGTCATGCCCATGGTGGCCGCGGGCGCCTGCTTGGAGCTGCTTGGAGTCCCGCCAACGGCGTGGATCCCGTCAACGGCGCGGATGACCGCGGCTGCAGAAGCCGCCCTCACCGCGGGCGGCTACAAGGACACTGCAAAGTAGAAAGCGCTCTCATTAGTAAGTGGGCGAAATGTGTCGATCGAAAGTGGGAACCAATTCAACTGGCGAACATGCCTGTGCAATGTGGGAGCCGGTGCCAGCCGGCGATGCTGCTGTAAAATCGCGGCACGGAGGCCGCTCCCGCATTCGAAGCCGCTTTCAACAGAGGTGCTGTATTTGGCGCGGGTGCGGGGCGGGCGCGGGGTGCTTGAAAAATCATCTGAAATTTGGTACACTCATGTTTTGTGACAGTATACCCTTAGGATAGTGCAATGGAACACGTAGGATAATGGAACACGCCAGCGCACCAGTGATCATCTTGTTCGTGCTGTTTGCCGCATTCATTCTGCTGCAAATACAGCGGGCACGGCATGGCGCGCACATTTTCCTGCGGCGGATCGCCGGGCTGGAGGTGATTGACGATGCGATCGGGCGCGCGACCGAGCAGGATCGCCCGATCATGTTCAATCCCGGGCGCGATGATTTGAGCGTCAACCTGTTTTGCTCGCTGGCGGTGTTGGGCTATGTGACGCGCAAGGCGGCAAAATTGAGCATGCCGGTCAACGTGCCGGTGTCGATGCCGCTGGCGTACGCCATGGCCGAGGAGTATTGGAAAGACGCGTATGACGCGATGGGGCGCGGCGGGATGTTTGCGGTTGAGGACAACATTCGTTATTTGTCGGGCGATCAGAACGCGTTCGGGATGTCGTGTGCGGGCTGGATCAAGCGCGAGCGGATCGGGGCGAATTTTCTGTTTGGCTCATATGGGTTTGAGGCGATGATCATCGCCGAGGCGGGCCAGCAGGCGGGCGCGATCCAGGTTGCCTGCACGCCGACGTTTTTCCAGGTGCCGTTTTTTATCGTCACCTGCGACTACACCGTCTTTGGCGAGGAGTTCTATGCCGCCGGCGCATATTTCAGTCATGACCCGGTGTTGACGGGAAGCCTGGCTGGGCAGGACTGGTGCAAACTGGTCGTGCTCGGGTTGATTGTGGCGGGCATCCTTGTGTTCACTTTGACGCAGCAGAATTTGTTGGCCCATCTATTGTTGTGGTGATGAGCAAACGTGGCGCGTTAAAACTCCTGGCGTTCCTAGTCGGACTGTACTTCGTGCTGGAGTACGTCCTGCCAGAGAAACTGGGCGGGGATTTCGACAGCTATGAAGTGCGTTCGCCGGCCGGTTGTGTACTCGGCACCAACACGCTGGCGTTTTATGTCGGGCATTATCGCGCGGAGCAGTGCGGGATCGGGCGCTTGGTGCTGAACGGCGCGGCCGGCACGTGGACGCGGACGCCCAATCGGCCAGTGCTGCAACCCGCGCTGTTTCAGGCATACGAGCGCTATGGCATGAGCCAATTGGCGGTGCAGGCCAACGGCGCGGCATTGACCTTGGTGTATATCGGCAAGAACATGCAACGCGAGCCGGTGCTGTGCTATGCGACCAGTGACGATACGGGCTTGACCTGGCGGCGGCGCGGGCCGGTGGTGTTTTCAACCAACGGGCAATTCTGGTCATCGCAGAAATCTCCGAACGGGAACGTGCCGGGCGCGATTCAATGGTATGCCGCGCAGTACCACGAGGGCCTGTGGCAGATGGCGCTGATTTGTGCGACCAAGGGCTTGGTGCTGGCGCAGGGGCCGACGCTCTCGAACATGACGCTGCAAACGACCGCGCTGCGAACCGTGGCGCAACTGCCGCTGGGGATCACGGCGTTTGATGCGCAGTTGGTGTCGAATCGCTGGCGCGGGTACTTTGTGGCCGAGGGCCGGCTGCGGGTACAGGATCTGGCGGATGGCGTGGACCAAGTGGACACAATGGACTTAGTGGACGGGGGAATCTGCGCGTATCGGCTGGGGCCGCGGACGGCTGAGGCAATGATCTGTGTCGAGCACGTGCCGGCGACGGCGCGTGCGCCGGAGCAAGCGCCGGTGCTGACGGAATTGTATTGTGCGCCGGCACAGTTGACCAGCAGCGGGACGCTGATGAAATCAGTGGGGGCGCAAGCGCGGCCGACCTATCTGACGCGCGGGATCAAGTGGGCGGGTGACTTCACCATGATTGTCGGCGGGTTTGCCGTGTTCATGGCGGTGATCAATCTCTTTTTGTATCACAGCAAGCGGATTGCGCAGCGCCAGCCAGGGCTGCACAACAGCGTTTTGTTTTTTGTTTTCATGGTGGTCATGGGCGTCTTCACCTTTCTTGGCAACAATCCGGGCGAATACGGCACGCGGATTATTGTCCGCACGCCGACGCCGGCGGCGGCCGCACTTGAAGCGGCCCTGAAGAAGAGCATGGTGGAGGCGTTTAACACGCTGACGAATATCAATGACAAGCACGTCACGGCTGAGGTGTGCCTGTTGCCGCGCGGCCCGACGGTGACGGGGGTGCTGTTGCGCGTGCGCTACATCGGCACCTTTCCGGCGGCGCAACGCGCGCAGGTGGTACCGCAACTGCGGGCCGGTGTAGCGACGCAGGTGCAGATTGCGCCGCAGGATGTGCAGGTTGATTTTGCGCCGGACGTGATGAAAACCGGCTTTGATTTTATGTTCAAGGCGTTTCTGGTGCCGCTCGGCATTGCGACGTTTTCGACGATCACGTTTTACATGATCAGCGCGGCCTATCGCGCGTTCAAGATCCGCTCGGCGGAAGCGGTCTTGTTGATGGTAGCGGCATTCATCGTGATGATCGGGCAGTTGCCGCTGGGCGCGTGGCTGACGCATGGGTTGCCGGACAGTGTTTTCTATCTGCAACTGCCATGGCTGGCGCAGAAATTATTGATGGTGGCAAATTCTTCTGCGTTCCGTGGGGTGTTGATCGGGATTATGATCGGTGGCTTGGCGGCCGGCCTGCGCATCTGGCTGGGGATGGATGAGAGCGTCTACGCGGGGCTGGATAAGTGATGCGTGAAACTCGAAACTGGCGAAGCCCTTTGAAAGAGATTTATGAGATGGATGTATACCGGTTGGCGGAGCGCGTGTCGGACATGATCTGGCATGATTATGACGCGTGGCCGCAGAAGGTGCAACGCACGATGGGCTATCAAGCCACAGACGCGGTGGACAGCATTGCTGCGAATATTGCCGAGGGCTACGGCCGGTTTCACATAGCGGAACGGAAGCTGTTTTATCGCTATGCCCGCGGATCGTTTGAGGAAACCAAGGCGTGGTTGCGCAAGCTGATACGGCGCGA
This sequence comes from uncultured bacterium, assembly GCA_964397565.1. Lineage (GTDB taxonomy): Bacteria > Auribacterota > UBA3054 > UBA3054 > JAPLST01 > JAPLST01. The sequence goes on along the minus strand of CAYNJC010000019.1, from coordinate 55,105 downwards.
AGTAATTGCATCGCCGCAACGCATTGCGGAATACAAACTGGTGATCGATGAACTGGGACCAAAACTGAACGCCTTCATTCGCGCGACGAAAGCACCAGTTTCAAGTTTTCCCGCCGGTGGCGGGACTCGAAGCAGCAAGGATCAAGTTTCACAAGCATGAGCGCAACACGCGCAAATAGATTCTGGCAACAGGTGCTGTACTGCGATCCGCGGATCCTGTACGCGCTGTTTGCGTGCCTGGTGGTGCTGTGCGAGTTCTGGCGGCCGAGCATGCCGGTGCCGGTGCCGCCGGCGGCGCGCAAGTTGTATGACTTGGTCGAGCGCCTGCCGCAGGACAAACTGGTGATCATTGACTGCGAGCTGGCGGCCAGTATTCGCGCCGAATGCGAAGGCCAATTTGTCGCGGTCGTGCGGCACTTGTTTATCCGCAACCTGCCGTTTGCCATCATGATGTGGACGACCCAGCCGGAAGGCATCAAGTTCGGCACCGACATTGCGATGAAACTGGCGCAGGAATACGGCAAGGAATACGGGCGCGATTTTGTGATCTGGAATGCCATTACGCCGCCGCCGTCGGGGGGCGCGATGCTGCAGGCCTTTTCCAAGGATATTCCGGGCATGATTCAGAATGACATTTTCAACACGCCGCTGGCGAAGATTGCGTGCATGCGCGGGGTCCAGGATATTTCCGACATCTCCTTGATTTTCAAGGTATCGTATGTCTGGAATCGCGCGGAAGTGCCGTGGATTGGCTTTGTGCAGAGTGTGTACGGCACACCGTACGCGGCCGGCTGCGTCGCGATTCAAAGTTCGGATGCCTATCCGTATGTGGACGCGGGCCAGATCAGCGGGCTGCTGGCGGGCGCGGCCGGCGCGGCGGCATATGAGCGCCTGCTGGCGGCACCGGGGATCGGCACGGCAACAGTGAGCGTGCAGTCGTTTGCGGCCCTGTTCGTGTTTGTCGCGATTGTGTGCGGCAACATTGCGATGCTGATGTTACGCGCGACGAGCGAACCGGAGGTCGCGGCATGACCTACAACCGCAAACGCCAGATTGCGGCAGCCGTGCTGGTGCTGGTGTCGGCCGCGTTAATCGCCAATGAAGTGCGGCTGCTGGTGACGGATCCGGAGTACGACTGGTATCTGCGGATTCAGCGCTGGATTGCGGCGATGTGCACGCTGGCGATTTACACCTTCCTGTACCGCGAGAATCCCTTTTACCGCGCATTCGAGCATATCCTGCTGGGTGGCGCGACCGGCATGGGCTGCGCGGTCATTGTCCGGCAGCAATTGATTGACAAATGGTTTGCGCCGATGGCGCAAGGCTTTCACACCTGGTTCACGACCGGGATGACGCCCGAGGCGTTGAGTGGCGTCCTGCTGATTGTGCCGGGCATCGTCGGCATGCTGTGGTACTTCCAATATAGCAAGCGCTGGTTCTGGTTGAGCCGGATCACGTTCTGCATCACCTTGGGCGCCGGCGTCGGCCTGGGATTCAAGGACACGTTCAACCAATTACTGCCGCAAATCACCGAGACCTTCAAGCCGCTCTGGGTGGGGGCGCGGATCGAGCCGGGCTTGAGCTTGCTGGCGCGCATCGGGATGAGCTTCGAGAACATCATTTTCATCACCGGCACGATTTCGGTGCTGGTGTATTTTTTCTTTGTCTTCGAGCGCAAGCACATTGTGATCAAAGGGCCGGCACAGTTGGGCCGCTGGTATTTGATGATTGCGCTCGGCGCGTTTTTTGGGAACACGTTCATGACGCGTTTGAGCGCGCTGATTGAGCGCGTGCATTTCCTGGTGGCAGAGTGGCTGCAATGGGGATAGGACAGATACGACGGATGGGACCGATATGCAAACGACGTTGAGCGACGTTGAACGCACGGCGCTGATCGAGCGGATTGCACGCTGGGCGGTGACGCACGGGCTGGGCGCGATTGTCGCCTTTTTGCTCGAAATCAACCGGCCGATCGGCTTACTGACCGGGCAGACCTGCATTGCCTGCGCGCCGTTGATCAACGCTGGTTTTCCGTGGCCGGTGCATCAGCTCGGCCTGCTGCTGCAAGACAGCGCGGCGATTCGTCAATTGCAGGCGCGCATGGAGGAGTTGGCACATGCCGACGCGCACGCCTGAATACGATGTTCTGCTGGCGACCGATTGCGGCAGCACGACCACCAAGGCAATCTTGGTCGAGCACACGCCGGACGGCTATCGCTTGGCAGGGCGCGGCGAAGCGCCCACGACGGTCGAAGCGCCGTTTGATGATGTGACGGTCGGCGTGCGCAATGCGGTTGAGGAACTCGAGGAGATCAGCGGGCGCACGCTGCTGGAGGGCGGGAAGCTGATCTGCCCGCGGCGCGGCGCGGCGGGCGTGGACGCCTATTTTTCGACCAGCAGCGCGGGCGGGGGGCTGCAGATGGCGGTGATGGGCATCATCGGGACGATCTCGGCCCAAAGCGCGCAACGCGCGGCGCTGGGTGCGGGCGCGATTGTGATTGACAGTATTTCGATTGATGATCCGCGCGAAGACCACGAGCGGGTCGAGCGCTTGCGCCACATCCGCCCGGATATGATCTTGATGGCGGGCGGGATCAATGGCGGGACGCGCCGGCACGTGGAGATGCTGGCCGAGATTATCCGCGCGGCGCGGCCGCAGCCGCGCTTTGGCGAGACCTTCCGCCTGCCGGTCATTTTCGCCGGCAACACCGGCGCGCGCGAGGTGGTGACGCATATGCTGGAGAGTGTGGCGGCCGTGCGTTTTGTCGCGAATGTGCGCCCGGAGCTGGCGCGCGAGGATGTGCACGAGGCCCGCCATGCGATTCATGAATTATTTCTCGAACATGTGATGCAGCAGGCGCCGGGCTACGGCAAGCTGATGAAGATGACCTCGGCCGACATCATGCCGACGCCGACGGCGGTGGGCGTGATCATCCAGCAGGTGGCGGCGGAGCGCAAGCAAAACGTGCTGGCGGTCGATATTGGCGGCGCGACGACGGATGTGTTCAGCGTTTTCGACGGACAATTTCATCGCACGGTCAGCGCCAATTACGGGATGAGTTACAACATCTGCAATGTGATGGCGGAGGCCGGGGTGGCGAACATCCAGCGCTGGCTGCCCTTTCCGTTTGAGGCCGCGACGCTGCGCGACATTTTGCGCAACAAGATGATCCGGCCGACGACGATTCCGGAGACGCGTGAGGAATTGTTCATTGAACAGGCGGCGGCGCGCGAGGCGTTGCGCTTGTCGTTGATTCATCATCGCCAGCTGGCGCTGCATTTGCGCGGCACGTCGAAGCAACGCGATTTCAGCGACGCGTTTGTGATGGACGAAATCAGCGTGGTGAATTTGATGAAGCTGGATTTGTGCATTGGCAGCGGCGGGGTGTTGTCGCACGCGCCGGATCGGGCCCAGAGCGCGCTGATGATGCTGGATGCGTTTCAGCTCGAAGGCGTGACGCAGTTGGCGGTCGACAGCATTTTCATGATGCCGCAATTGGGCGTGATGTCGCAACTCTGCCCGACGGCGGCGCGCGAAGTGTTTGCCCACGATTGCATGGTGATGCTGGGCACGGCCATCGCGCCGGTGGGCACGGCCAAGCCGGGGGCGCGCGTGCTGCACGTAACGATTGAGGATGCGGACGGGCGGCGCGACGAACGCAGTCTGCGGTGTGGCGAATTGCAGCGCATTCCGCTGGCGATGGGCACGACGGCGCGGGTGCTGCTGCAGCCGAGCGGGAAATTCGATGTGGGCGCGGGCGCCGGCAAGGAACGTGAGATTGTGGCGCAGGGCGGCACGGTCGGTTTGATTCTCGACGGGCGCGGGCGGCCATTGCCGTTCAGTGTGCAGGCGGCCGACAACGCGCTGCGCCGGTGTGTGGATGCGCAAGGAATGGGGTTGCTGGCGCCTGGCGAAACGGTGACAAGCTAACGGACACACATGGGCTCCGCATTTACACCAGGATTGATTGTCAGCGATCACGTGGTGATTCGCAAGGCGCGGCGATTGCCGGTGAAGGGCCGGGTCGTGGCGGAGCTGGGCGCGCAGGTGATGGCCGACACAGTGATTGCGCAGGTGGATTTGCCGGGGACGCTGGCGGTGGTGAAAGCGGCGCCGCAATTGGGCTGTCCGGCGGACCAGGTCAAGCATTATTGCCTGGTGCAGGAGGGCGCGCCGGTGCGCAAGGCGCAAGTGCTGTGCGAGCGCAAGACGCTGTTTGGATTGCTCACCAATCGCGTGGCCAGTCCGATTGATGGAACGGTTGAGTACATCTCGGCCTTGTCCGGCAACATGGGTGTGCGCGGCAAGCCGAAACCGATTGTGTGCACGGCCTATCTGAGCGGTACAGTGGTCGAAGTACTGCCGGAGGAGGGTGTCGTGGTGGAGGCGGAAGGCGCGCTGATCCAGGGAATTTTCGGGGTAGGTGGCGAGCAGCACGGGCAGATTCAGTGGGTGGAAACCGGCGCGTGTGTGTTGACGGCCGAGCACCTGACACCGGCCATGCAGGGCAAGATCATCGTGTGCGACGCGCGGATTGCGGCATCAGCCTTGCAGGCCGCAGCCACGCTGCGGCTGGCCGGACTAGTAGGTGCCAGCATCATTGATGCGGAACTGATGACCTTTCTTGGTTTTGACATTGGCGTGGCAGTGACCGGCGATGAGGATATGCCGTTCAGTGTGATGGTGACCGAGGGCTTTGGCGAACTGGCGATGCCGGCGCGCACGTGCCAGCTCCTGCAGACATTGTCGGGGCGTATGGCGGCGATGAACGGCGCCACCCAGATTCGGGCCGGTGTCATTCGCCCGGAACTGATTGCGCCGGGCGCGCAGACGACGCAGGCACCGCGTGTCATCAGTCATGAATTGAGCGTGGGCACGCCCGTGCGTTTGATCCGCCGGCCGCATTTTGGCGCGCTCGGGACGGTGTGCGCGCTGCCCGAGCAGGCGGTCAAAATCGAGACCGGCTCGCTGGTGCGCGTAGCGCTGATTACGCTGGCGGATGGCCGGCAGGTGACCGTTCCGCGCGCGAATCTCGAGATTGTGAGCGCGCTGTAGAGCGTTTTTCAACACAAATTCAACGGTGGCATTCCACCGACAATTCACCAGTTGTCCACAATGTTCGCGGAACGTTTGTCAAGATATTGTGGCAGACGCGGTGCGCGCAGCCAAGATATGGAAGCGGGTGGTGAAAGGCGAAAAACACGGGTGGAGCACTTGCAATCGCAGGCACAAAATGCTATAGTAGACAAGCTCTAATCGTTTGCGCAGTTGACAGTGCGGTTTGTGGGTCAGTAATTCGGGCATCAACAGTTATTGATGAATGTATTAATATTGCGCGCAGGCATAGAGCCGCGTCGCAGTCACTTGTTGATGGAGTACTTGCTATGGGAGCAGCAATCGCACGACGTGCCGCAGGATTGAGCATCTGCCTGCTCGTGATGGTCGGTACCGGGCGTCTGCGCGCCGAGGTGACGTCCAATCTTGTGGCCGACATCATCATTTTGGGCAACAATCGCGTGGCAAAAAAAGTGATTCGCGATCAGTTGCAGACCAAAGTCGGTGAATATTACGACCCGGAGACGGCCAAGAAAGACAGCGAGACGCTGATGAAGCGCGGCGACTTCGAGGTGGTGGATATCGAACAAGAGCCGCAAGACGGCAAAGTCGTGCTGACCTATCACATCTCCGAGCGGCCGCTGATCGGCACGCTACGGATCGACGGCGTCAAGGCCATTAAGCTGACAAAGATTGAAGCGACGATCAAGGCGAAGGTGCGCACGGCGGCCAACCCGTCCGTGCTGAAAAATGATGTCGAGCGCATTAAAGAATTGTACGCCAACAAGGGCTATGCCCGCGCAAAGGTCACCTATGCGGTCGAGGCGGGCACGAATGCAGCCGGCGCGACGGTGGTGTTCAGCATCAGCGAAGGCATGCCGTCGTATGTCAAGCAAGTGACGGTCAGCGGCAACACCAACATCAACGCGACGCGGATTGAATGGGTGATGGAAACCAAGCCGCGCTTGCCGATCCTTATGGGACTGCTGCGCAAGGGCGTGTTTGATGAGTACACCCTGAAGGAGGACATGTACCGGATCACGGAGTTGTACCAAAAAGCGGGGTATGTCGAAGCGAAGGCAATGTACGCCGTCGAGCCGACCAAGGAAAAAGACGGCTTGGCGGTGCAGGTGCGGATCATTGAGGGGCCGCCCTACACGGTCGGGCGGATTGTGATTCACCAGACCAAAATGAAAGGCTTCATGGCCACCAATCTTTTTTATGTGGTAAGTTTGTACCGAGGCGGTACGTATTCGCCGCAAGCGCTGAACAACGATGCCGACGCGATTCGCAATTATTATCGCGCGTATGGCTATGCCGATGCGATGGTCAACACGAAAGCGATCATGTCGTCGAAAGCGCGGCCCGGGCAGAAAGTGGTGGATGTGCACTATGATGTCAAAGAGAGTAGCATTTACGACTTCGGCATAGTCTACATAACCGGCAGCCGGAAAACAAGGGATACGGTCATCCGCCGCGAGCTGAACGTGATGCCGGGAGATCGCTACAATTACTACCGGCTCGAGACCAGCAAACAACGCTTGTTGAACCTGAATTATTTCGACAAGGTGGACGTGCGGGATGTGATCAGCAAGAGTGTGCCGAATTCCAAGGATGTGTATGTGGACGTGGTCGACAAGTTCACCGGCAAATTGGGCTTTGGCGCGGGCTATTCCTCGGTGGATTCTTTTGTCGGTTTCGCGGAAGTGTCGCAGTCGAATTTCGATGCGCTCAACTGGAAGAACTGGTTTGTTGGCGGCGCACAGGGCGGCGGGCAGAAAGTGCGGCTGCGCGCGGAGATCGGCAACAAACGCCAGGACCTCGTCTTTAGTTTCACGGAACCGTATTTTCTGTACGAGAGCTTGTTTCACGGCCACAGAGTGTCAGCCGGTTTTGACTTGTTTGCGCGCAACTGGGACTTTCTGGCGCGCGACTACCGCATTCAGCGCCTGGGTGGCGATGTGCGCCTGGGCACGCCGGTCAGCTTTGATTGGGTGCCGTACCTGGGCAAGTACATTGGTTCGATTCGCGCGGATTTGACGGCGATTGGCGAGATCATCAAAGTGGATGTGGGTGACACGCTCGATTACGGCAATCGCGTGCTGAACAGCGATGCGCGCCTGATCCAGTGGGTGAATCCCAAGACCGGCCGGCTGCGCACGATCTATCCCGGCTGGGCCTATGCCACCAAGGACAAGTATCTGGAAGAAGACGCCGGCACCTATGTGCAGTTTGCGCCGGTGCTGACCTTCACGCGTGACACGCGCGACAGCATCCTCCTGCCCACGCGCGGCGGCGAATCAAAACTAACGGGCAAGGCCGGCATGGGCAGCACGTTTTATGGGTTGGGTGAACTCAAACATGAGCAGTATTTCAAGATGTTTGAGACGTTTCAGCACAAACCCAACACGGTCATGGGGGTCGGCAATCTCTTTGGCGGGCCGCATGTGCTGGAAGTGCGCGGTGCGGTCGGCTTTGCGACGCCGAACACGCCGATGTTCGACCGCTTCTTCATGGGCGGCCCGTACGAGATGCGCGGCTTTGGCTATCGCATGGTCGGCCCGAAGGATTTCACGGGCCAGAATCCGCTGGGCGGCACCTCCAAGCTGTTCGGTTCCGTGGAATACACCTTTCCGATCTACGAGTACAGTGAGAAATTCAGTGTGCGCGGCGCGGTCTTCATGGACGTCGGCAATGTCTGGTACAAGTCCCGCAAATACACGCTCGGCACGATTGACGGGAACGGCAATTGGTATGCCTACAATGAAACGCGCGACAATTTCGGCGAGATCAACTTGAGCGGCGGCATGGGCCTGCGCGTGAATTTGCCGATCGGGCCGCTGCGCTTTGACTATGGCATCCCGTTTATTCGTGACAGTGAGTCACAAGATTGGAAGCCGTTTGACGGCTTCTCCTTCAACGCCGGAGCATCCTTCTAATGCAGGCAGAACACAACAATCCGCGCGGGCGGTGGCTGAGTGCGCTGAGTATGACGGGCGTGCTGCTAGCCGGCTGCGCGATGATCACCAGCGAGAATGTCAATGACGCGGCGGACTTCCAAAGCGATCATGTCCAGCTGGCGGTGCGGGGGCAGTACCGCTCGATGGCGGTGTTGCCGTTTGAGAACCGAACCGACTATCCGAGCGCGACCCAGTATGCGCGCCAGGCGTTCTTCGGCACCATGGCGGCCTACCGGCGGTACGCACTGCAAACCCTGGACGAGACCGATGCGCGGCTGGCCAGCCTGCCGCGGTCGGTGATTGATCCGGCGCAGTACCACAAGCTGCGCGCCGCGCTGGACGTGGATCTGCTGGCCTTCGGCTATGTGATTGAGCAAGACCACACGTACGGCGTGGTCTACGGCCGGAATGCCGTGCGCGTGAAACTGGTGCTGGTGGATGCCGCCACGGGCGCCACGGTCTGGCAATCGGAGGAAGGCCGCTCGCGCACCTTGCTGGGCATGAGTTTTATGTCGATGTTTGACAACGAATATATGTGGGGGCGCGAGATCATGAATCGCTACAACGAGTTGTTTCGCGACATGATCGTGACCTTGCCGGACCGCTCGGCCAAAGCACTAGTCCAACCGCAGGAGACAAAATGAACAAATGTACAGGTATTGCACGGGCTGCCGTGCTATGTGGGCTGGTAGCGCTGATGCCGCTGGCTGCGTCGGCCTTGAAAAAGAACGATTTTGTCGCCGTGTTTGATTTTACCGGCGGCGCCTTTACCAATGCCACGCTGATGCTGAGCAACTACAACATCGTGACCAAACACGGGCGTACGGCGGATGCCCATCCCATCCCGGGCCAGTGGCACTGGCGGGCAGGCAAGAAAAACATCCGGCTGCTCTGGCCGGATGCCCAGATGGAAGTGCACGCGCTCGATCTGGACACTCTGACCGGATCCTACACCAAGACCGGCTTTGCGCCGTTTGACTGCACCTTGACGCGCACGAACCTGACCGTCGTGGATGCCGTCATCAATCGGACGCGCAAGCGCACGATGTATGGGATGGTTTTGTCGAGCGAGATCAAAAGCCTGCCGCTGCCGCACTTGCGGATCGTGGTCTATGCCCGCTTTGGCACGAATGCCGTGTTGCAGACGCCCGCGCACCTGTTCCGCCGGCTGGGTACGTTTATCCATGCACTGCCGGTCGGGTATGACTATACGGAAGCCTACGTGATCAGCAACGGCTTTGTGCCACCGCCAGTGCTGCTCGATCCGCTGCCGGTGGATGGCACGAACGTGTGGGCCTTTGACTGGCGCACCAACAATTTCAAGTATTTCGACCGCAGCACGACCAACAATCCAAACGTGTTCTAAGATTCTTTCAGAGCGAAAGAAGTACTAACGCCATGTGCCAAGGCGCTCGCCGATGCGGACCAGCGCGCCGCCGGCCAGGTCGGTGCGCAGCGTGACCACGTCGCGCGCAAACAGCAACAAGACCATCGAGCCGAATTCAAAGCGGCCGAACTCGTCGCCTTTTCCATACTGCCACTCCTGCGTGCCGGCGTGCGTCAGCACGATCCGGCCGACATTCAATGCGCCGATCGCGGCGAACAGTACGCGCCCCTGCGGGTGTGTCAACTCGGTGATGATGCGCTGGTTGCGCACGGGCGTATCGGGCCGGCGTTGCAACGCGGCGGGATAGACCGGCCGCAGCGTCGAGCCCATCCGCCATGTACGCACAACCCGTCCGGCACACGGCGTGTACAGGCGATGACAATCGGCGGGGGAAAGATAGATGCCGATGAATGCGCCGCCGCGAAACGCATCTGCGAGCGGGCCGAACACATCGGCCAGCGTCGCCGGATGCCCCTTCACCAAGACAAGTTCACTATCGCACGCATAGCCACAGGCAACAATCCGACCGTCGACGGGCGCCACAATTGCAGTCGGATCCTGATCGCATGCACGCGCGCCCGGTGTGAGGGCGCGGGTGAAGAACTGCATCAAGGAGGCATACTGGTCGAGTGGTTGGGCCGCCTCGCCAGTATTGATGCGGTAAAGCCGGGCGAAACCGCGGATCAGCAGCCGCACCAACCAGCGCGGCCGCTCCAGCCGCGCGAGGGCGTTGACACACGTGCCTGAAAACGTGGCGCGGCTCATCTGAAGGATTCCAGGCGGGTGATGACGGCGGCGATCAGCCAATCCGGTGTGGAGGAGCCGGCGGTGACGCCAACCGTGGCGCAGCCGGCAAAATCGCCCGGCAGCAGGTCGTCGGCGTTCTCGACGTGGAATGTGCGCGCGCCGCATTCACGGCAAATCTGTTCGAGCCGATTCGTGTTGGCGCTATGCCGGTCGCCGATGACGACCATGGCGGCGACGCGCGCACACAGCTCGCGCGCTTCGGCTTGCGTGCGCGAGGTGGCGTTGCAGCGCGTGTCCTCGACGATGACATTGATGAAGTAAGCGGTGATGGCGCCGACCAACGCGGTGAAGGTGGTGGCATCCAGTGTGGATTGGGCCACGACCGTAATAGGCGCCGTCGGTGGCAGGTTCGGCAGGTCCGCCGCGGCGCTGTGCAAGACATGACCACGCTCATTGCAGAAGCCCAGTAAACCGATCACCTCGGCGTGTTTGGCATCGCCCAAAATAAACACGGTGCGGCCGGCTTGGTGCGCATCGGCAATCAGGCGCTGGATTTTCTCGACGTGCGGGCAGGTGCCGTTGACCAGCGCAAAACCGGCCTGCTGCAACCGCGCGGTGGCGTGCGGCGGCACGCCGTGGGCGCGAATGATGATGAGCGCGTCCGGTTCGAGCCGTGCGAGGGCGGCATCATCGGCATCCGGTGGAATAACGCGGATGCCATGCTGAGTCAAGCGCTCGATCACGGCGTTGCTGTGAATCAGCGGGCCGAACGTGTAAACCGGCCGGGTGTGGGTGCGCGCTTGATCTTCCGCCAACTGGACGACGCGCCGGACGCCCCAGCAAAAACCGGCATGGTGGGCAAGCAGGACGGTCATGATGCAGGGTTCAGGGTTCAGGGTTCAGGGTTCAGGGTTCAGGGTTCAGGGTTCAGGTCAGCAGCAGGCGCCGCGGTGATCTGCATTGCCTGCGCGCGCTGGACATGGATGACGGCCTTGTCGACACGGGCAAGGTACTCATCTTTGGGTATACGGCCGGCGCACGGGGCGCTGCATGCCTCAATCTGGGCATACAAGCACGGGCCGTTGGCGCGACAGCGCGCGCCGGTGCAACGCCGCAGCATGAACTTCTCTTGGATGGAGCGCACCAGGGCGCGGGCCGTGGCCGTTGCGGCGAAGGGGCCGAAATACAGCGCCCCATCATCGGCGCGCTGGTGCACCAGCAGCACGCGCGGGAATTCTTCCTGGACGGTCACTTTCACGGAGACAAAGCGCTTGTCATCCTTGAGCTCAACATTGTAGCGCGGCTGGTATTCCTTGATCAGTTTGTCTTCGAGCATGGCGGCCTGCTGGTCGGTGCGGGTCGTGACATACTCGACGGTGCGGACCTTGTCGCGCAGGATGGCGACCGTGGGGCGCCCGTCGCCCTTCTCACGGAAGTACGAGCGGACGCGGCTGCGCAAGTCATGCGCTTTGCCGACATACAGCACCTGGCCGGCGGTGTCTTTCATGATATACACACCCGGGCAGCGTGGCGCGGCCCCGGCATCCGGCGGAACATCAGCGGAAGCGGTCGTCATGGGCAGCCATTGTAGCACAGGCGGATGGGAAGGTCAAATGAAAAGATTGACATTGCCGGCTTCGGCGCTGTGCAAATAGGCCGCCACGCCGCCGACTTCGATGTCATCGAGCAACTCCGCGCGCGTGATGCCCATCACGTCCATCGACATCGTGCAGGCGACCAGCCGCACGCCGGCCGCGCGCGCGCTGGCAATCAGGGCCGGCAGCGAGTCCACGCGCTTGCGGCGCATGACCCATTTGATCATGGCCGCGCCCACGCCGCCCATGTTCATTTTTGAGAGCTGCAGGCGGGCTGCGCCGCGCGGCATCATCATCCCGAACATGCGGTCGAGCAGCGGCTTGCGCACGGCCACGCGCTGCGGCTTGCGAATGATGTTCAAGCCCCAAAACGTGAAGAAAAGGGTGACGGCACTGCCCATTGCGGCGGCGCCATTGGCAATGATAAACGCCGCCATGGCCTTGTCGAAATCGCCGCTGAAGACAACGATGGTTTTGTTTTTCGCGAGCGCGGTGAAGGCTGCGGCAGACGTGGGCGCGGCGGCGGCGCGCTTTTGAATCAAGGCCGTGATAACGCCTTTTCCCTGCGTGACCGAGACGAGCTGCTGACCAACACTGGCGCACCAGCCGGCAATGTCCTTGGCAAAGCCACAATCGCTGGCCAGCACTTTGAGGAGTTGGCCCGGCTGCATTGCATCAAGGGCTGCCTTGACACGCATAATCGGCCCGGGGCATTGCAGGCCGCAGGCGTCAATCGTCTGCGCGGGCGCGGCTGCGGGCGGCGTGGCTTCTTCACCTTCGCCGGCATCGGACTTCATCTCGGCGGCCTCGGGCGCGGTCGGTGCGGGGGCGTGCGGCGTCGCCGCCAGATACGTCAGATAGCCGCCGGATAGATTGCGGCAGGCAATGCCGTGCTGCATCAAAATGCGGCAGGCCAGATAGCCGCGCAAGCCGACGCGGCAATAGACCAGGTACTCTTTGGTGCGATCCACCTCGGCGAGTCGGCCGCGCAGTTCATCCAGTGGCAAATTGATTGCGTGCGGAATCATGCTGGCGGCGGTTTCCTCGGGCGTGCGCACGTCCAGGATCACCTGATTGGCCTGCGGGTGCAACACCGCCGCGACATGGCATAGCTGCACATCGCCGCGCAACACGTTGGCGGCGACAAAGCCGGCATAATTGACCGGATCCTTGGCTGAACCAAACGGCGGTGCGTACGACAGTTCCAGGTCCTCGAGGTCGTAGACGGAGAGGCCGGCGCGAATGGCCGTGGCGAGCACATCGATGCGTTTGTCAACGCCATCCCTGCCGACGGCTTGGGCGCCGAGTAGGGCACCGCTTTCGGGATCAAAGACAAGTTTGAGCGTGAGCGCATGCGCGCCGGGGTAATAGCTGGCATGGCTGGCCGCATGGATTGTGACCGACTCATAGCGGCGCGTGAGGCGTGCAAGCAGCTTTTCACTGGCGCCGGTCATGCCGACGGCGAGGGCGAACACTTTACAGATCGCAGTGCCTTGCGTGTTCTTGTAGGTGCTCGGGCGGCCGAAAATGTTGTCGGCGGCAATGCGGCCTTGGCGATTGGCCGGGCCGGCCAGCGGAATCAGCGCGGCGGTGGCGGTGACAAAATCGGTCACTTCGACGGCGTCGCCGACCGCGTAAATGTGCGGATCGCTGGTGCGCATGTGGTCGTCGACGGCGATGCCGCCACGCGCGCCGATGGTCAAGCCGGCCGCGCGCGCCAGGCCGATGTCGGGTCGCACGCCGATGGCAAGCATGGCCAGGCCGCAGGTCAACGTTTCGCCGGTGCTCAGGGACACGGCCAGCGCGCCGTCGCGTGCGGCAAAGCCGGTGACGGAGGTCTTGAGGCGCAAATCCACGCCATGCCGCAGCAGTTCGTCCTGCAGCGGCGCGGCGATTTCCGGATCGACCGGGCTCATCACTTGCGCGGCCAACTCGACCAGCGTGACGCGCACATTGCGCGCCCGCAACGCTTCGGCCATTTCCAGCCCGATGTAGCCGCCGCCCACAACGACGGCATGCGCCGGCGTCTCTTCATCGATGATGTTCTTGATGGCGTCCATGTCCTCGAGCGTGCGCAGCGTTCTGACCTGCGGCAGATCAATGCCGGGCAGCGGGGGGCGAATCGGCTCGGCGCCCGGACTGAGCACCAGCGCATCGTAGGATTCACTGTAGCTGTGATTGCGCACCAGATCGCGCACAGCAACCGTTTTGGCGGCGCGATCAATCGCCGTGACTTCGCTGCGCACGCGCACATCGAGGTGCATACGGCTGCGCAGTGATTCCGGGGTCTGCACCAGCAGGCGGTCGCGCTGGGCAATCTCGCCGCCGATATGATACGGCAGGCCGCAATTGGCGAACGAGACATACGGGCCGCGCTCAAAGAGAATGATCTCGGCCTGTTCGTCAAGGCGCCGGGCGCGCGCGGCAGCCGAGGCACCACCGGCAACGCCACCAATAATAAGGATCTTCATATCACGACTCCTGTGGGGGATGAAAGGATGGCATCGGCAACGCGCAGGATGCGGCGCCCGCGCGGGTTGACAATGCGATAACAGCGGCGGGTGCCGTCGTGGCGCGCGGTGATAATGCCGGCGCGGGCCAGCACGGCCAGATGTTGCGAGACCACCGGCTGCGGCAGGCCGAGGCCGTCGACGATCCGGGTGACATGGCATTCATGGTGCAGCAAGCCGGTGGCAATGCACAGGCGCACTGGATGGGCCAGGGCTTTGAGCATGGGTGCCAGCGCGGCGCAGCGGGCGCGGCGGAGGGCGGGGGAGATGGTCTTCATCGTCGTCATGGTTGCATACATTAAATAGTATATATATAGTATAACATATATATTTATGGGTGTCAAGCGCGCTGGCCGGATGGGTGTGGCCGGCGGCAGGTTTGCGTGCGCCGGCGCGGAACACTATAATAGGCGCATGGCGTTCGCCGCGCGGTGCGGCGGCCCTGCGCACTCATCTGGTTACTCAGGCTACGCATGGAAGAGACTCAGCCCGCATCCCCGCGCCAGCCGCTGTGGCAGCACGCCCTGCAATTCGCCCGCTACGTCTTGTCGGGCGGGATCGCGACAGCCGTGGATTGGGCGCTCTTTTGGCTGTTGGCCACGCGCCTGCAGATGAATTATCAGGCCGGCTTGGTCGTTGCCTTTGTCGCGGGCGCGCTGGTCAATTACACCATCACCAAATTGTTTGTCTTTCAGTGCCACTCGCGCCAGGTGTCGCAGCAGCTTTCGGTGTATTTCGCGATCACGCTGCTGACGTTGCTGTTGAGCATGGCCTGCATGTATTTCTGCGTGCAGGTGTTTGGCTGGGCGAAGGTACCGAGCCGGATGCTGACGACCGGCGCGATGCTGCCGGTGAATTTCCTCCTGCACAAGCTGATCACGTTCAATCGCGCACTGTTTCCGGGGCGCGCGCGCCGCGCTGAATGAATGCGGGAAACACTTCGACGAGCAACCCAGGTGATAATCTAGGCATACAACCAGCATCGGCGCATTGGCCAAGCTCCACTTTGTGCCACTGCCACTGTGGCTGTTGCTCGCCTTTGATCGCGTGTCACGTGCCTTGATTGTTGTGTTGCTCCTTGTTGTGGTTGCGTGTGTTTGTTTATGCGACCACACATCGCGTGTCCCAATTGTGAACGAGAGTTGGACGCTTCGTCGTTGAAGGGCTATTGTGTTGTGCGCTGCCGGCATTGTAGGGCGAAAACCAAATTAACGGTGCTAATTCCCTTGCACGTGCTGCTGGCCGGGCTTGCCCTGCGCAACCGACTGTATGCGCGCTGGCTGTTTGCGCAAGTGGAGCTTACACACAGAAAGAGGCACGCAGACAGTGCCGGGACTCAATCCTCGCGCTGTAGTTTGGCAGCAAGCGCGACACGGAGGTCGCTGCCGCTTTTCTTGAAGACATAGGCACGCGCGCACAAAAGCCATATTGCCCAGAGCGCTGGTTCCGGCACGACGGCCTGATAGCTCGCGCGCAGATTGGGGCGCGGGCCAATTGCGCCGGCGGGGCCGAACGTTTGCGCGCGGCCGTTCTGTACCAGATTTGAACGCAGTGTCAGCGGCGGCAGATACAGGCCGTACTTTGCGCGTGCGTAACTTTGCACCGACGCAGCCGCGCCGGCCGACAGCGCGCTGGCGCTGGACGTGCCGGAGAAGGTGGCGGTGTACTGATTCGAGAGCTGCGTACCGCCGAGATCGCCATAGCCCAGTGATGCCACCGACCAATCGCCCCAGCCCTGAATGTCAAGCCGGCTGCCATAGTTGGAAAAACTGCAGCGGGCGCGATTGGTGCCTGTGCCGGCGCCCACCATGACGGTGCGCGAGTCGCAATAACTGCGTTGAAACAGGCCACCCCATGTGCTGCTGTCCAGATTAGCACCGCTATTGCCGGCCGGCTCGATGACCATGCGGTCCAGCGCGGTGGCGTTGACAATTGCAGCATAGAAAAGCGCCCAGTACTCGATCGGGCAGTAGGCGCCGTTCGCGTAGGCCTGCTGCTCGAGCAGGATCACATCGCCGGGCTGCGTGTTCGACACCGCCAAACTGACGGCGTCATGCAGCAGCCACGTGGCGGCCGCATTCACCGCCGAAATCACTTTGATATCAGCGTGGTATACAATGCCGCACATGCCGAAACTATTGCTGCGCGCCGCGCTGACGCCCAGCGAAGCCGTGCCATGGTTGCGACTGGTGCCAAAGAGATTTGTCATGAAGCCGCCCAAGAGGTCGGCGGTGGTCAGCTGTAAATCCTCATGACCAAGGTACCAATCATATTCAATGTCCACCACGCGCACCTGCGCGCCATCGCCGCCCGGCTGGGTCCAGGCATACAACGCGTCATAGCCATTTGACATGGACGGCAGCAGATAGCGTTGCGCGCCGATGAGGTTCGTCGTCGGCAGTGCCGGCGCCATGGGATGCAGGTAGCCAATTTCGACGACCGGATTGGTGAAGAGGGGCACCAGCAGTTCGGCCGCGTTCAGGTAGTCAGACACTTCGAGCAGGAAGCACAAGTTCAGGTCGGGCAGCGTTTCGCCCGTCATGGCTTCGCCCTGCAACCGCTCCGCGTCGAGTTCGGCAGCGGGGCGCGAGAATGCAGCCATGGCATACACCACCCCATGGTCGGCCAGCAGCGCATTGAGCGCCACGACCTGCGGCTGCCATTCCGGCACGAGCGTGGTGAAGAGCGGCGGAACGGGATTGACCTTCACACCACTGCCGTTCACGCACTTCAGTGCCAGCCAGCCGCTGTACTCCAGTGGTGGTGGCAGATTGTTGGTGTAGACCGCAAAATGGTTGCCGAAGCCGGGATAAAGTGCCGCCGCGCACACGCGCAGGGACAGCATGGCGAACCCCGCACAGACCATTGCATACCCAAGGAGTAGTTTCATGGCGCTCTCCAGATGAGGGTTCATGGCGCGAGCGCAAGGCGTTCACGCCTCATATCCTATTATAGTATTTTGCGCAGATAGTGGCGCCATCCCAGACCCGGCGACGCGCAGCATCCTGCAAGTACAAAGGCACGCAGGACTGACTATGCGCGTGGAACTGGCATGCACCCTGCCCGTTCTGCAATCGAAAACCGAAAATGTTACAATTTTACAATGTATCATGCATTGACCATAGCCGGTTCTGACTCCGGCGGCGGGGCCGGCATTCAAGCCGACCTTAAGACCTTTTACTCGTTGCATGTCTACGGCGCAACGGCAATCACGGCCTTGACCGCGCAAAACACGCTGGATGTCTATGGCGTCGAGTATGCCACGCCGGCCCTGGTTGCGCAACAAATTGATGCGGTGCTCAGCGACATTGGCGCGCAGGCCTGCAAGACCGGCATGCTCGGCACGGTTGCCATCGTCCGCGTCGTGGCGGAACGGCTGCGCGCGCACCACGTGACCAACTTGGTCGTTGACCCGGTCATGATCGCGAAAGGTGGTGCGCGCCTGCTGCAGGATGACGCCGTGCAGGCGCTGCTGGACGAGTTGCTGCCGCAGGCCTTGATCGTCACGCCCAACATCCAAGAGACCGAAGTGATGACCGGCGTGGTCGTGAAATGCGCAGACGACATGTTGCACGCCGCCGCGCAATTGCTGAAGACCGGCGCGCAGTGTGTGGTCGTGAAAGGCGGGCATCTCGCGGGCGACGCGACGGATTTGGTGTACAGCAAGGAAGGTCACCATTTTTTGCGGGGCCCGCGGATAACCACGACCTGCACGCACGGCACCGGTTGCACTTTTTCGGCCGCGATCACGGCCTACCTTGCGCGCGGCTTGGCGCCACTTGACGCGATCAAATGTGCGAAGACCTACATCACCCAGGCCATTATCACCGCGCGCGCCATCGGCCACGGCCATGCCCCGACCAATCATTTCTGGAACGCGCCGCAGGACGCGGATGAGCGCTGAATGGGCACGGACGTAAATGCTGTCTGCTGGCGCCAGCGGCGGCACAGTCGCCGGGCCGGCGACCCTCCCGCAGAACAGCGGCAGCATCGGGGCGTGGAAGCCCCTCCCGTCTTGCAGAGTGGAAGCGGCCGTCGTGGCGCACATGCTGCTGTTCATGTAATGACGCTCTCCACGGCGGCAGCGCTGCTGCTCAGTGGCTGCGCCAGTCCGTCGCGCACCCAAGTGTCCGCGGCGCGCCCGGCCCGCACCGTGCAGCCCGGCGCGTTATCATCCCGCGCGATCCATACGGCATTAACCACGCTGGCGGCGACCGTGCAGACGGTGCGGGTGGTCAACTTGGGCACGTCCGTGCGCGGCACGCCCCTCGACGCCGTGCTGATCAGCGCACAGATTGACCAGCTGGCCCGTGCGGCCGCGCCGGCCGGATATTTGCGGATCATGCTGGTCGGCACCCAGCACGGGATGGAACCATCGGGCGGTGATGCGCTGGTCGCGATTGCGCGCGACCTCGCCGGCGGGCCGCTGACCAATCTACTTACCATCTGCGAATTCATCATTGTGCCCAATAGCAATCCCGACGGGCGCGACCGGAATCGGCGCGTCAACGGCAATAACGTCAATCTCAGCACGGATTACTTGTTGTTAAGCCAGCCGGAGAGCTTCGCGCTGGCCGGCGCCCTGCAGCGCTGGCAGCCGCACGTCGTGCTGGATGTCCACGAGTCGGCCGTCTTGAAGAAGAAGAGCCTCGGCGCGCAAGGCTTCCTGATTGATTTCGAAGCCCAGTTCGAAGGGCCGAACAATCCCAATGTGCAGCCCGGCATCCGCACGCTCGTGTACGACACGCTCCTGCCGGGCATCCTGACGAATGCGCAGCAACGTGGCCTGCCGGCCCAGCGCTACCTTGGTGAAATCACCAGCACCAACCAGATTATCACGCATGGCGGCCTGTCGCTGCGCAATCTGCGCAACTACGCCGGCCTGCGCGGCACGCTGGGCTTCCTGCTCGAAAGCAAACTGGATCCGTCGACCGGCAGCTATGCGACGCCGCGCAACATCGCCGAACGTGTCCGCAAGCAGTCCATTGCGATCACCAGCCTGCTGGCCGTCTGCGCCCGGCATGCCGCGGCAATCACAAACACCACTGCCACAGCACGGCAACCATTGAAGGACATTGCCAAGGGGCTGCCGCCAAAACTGGTGCAGATGCTGCCGCGCACATCCAACACGCTGGTTTACTTGGCGTTCACTTATGCGCCGGCGCCGGATGACGACACGCGCAGCGTTGCGTTGCGGCGCATCACGGACGGGCTTGTTACCAATCTCGTTTTTCCGTACTATGGCGCCGTTCGCACGCGCGAACCGATCCTGCCGCCGCGCGCCTATGTCATCACCCGCCACCACGACGCGCTGGCGCGCATCTTGACGTCACACGGCATTGCGTTTCAGCGCGCCTACAAAGCCGCGCTGGTGCCGGCGGTCGCGCAGCAGGTTACGGGCCGCGAAGCGCTGCCGTTGCGCTTGTGTGGCGCCTCCGCACGCTATCTCACCACGCCCGTCCCGGTCATGTTGACGGTGCAAGCAGGCGATCTGGTGGTTCCGCTGTTCCAAGCGTTTCCCCGTCAAATCACGTTGCTGCTCGAGCCGCGCTCGATGGCGTCGGTCTTCACCACATCGCAAATGCAAACCTGCCTCGCCACCAACACGCCGGCCTGTGTTTATCAGGTTGCTGACTATTTGCAGATTCCCTCCTTTGCCACCCATGCCGAGACACTGCCATGACACACCACGTACAACACATCATTCACAAGCGCGACGGCCACGCGCATGATCTCAAGCAAATGCGCGACTTTCTCACAGCCTATACCCGCGGCGAGGTGCCCGACTATCAAATGGCGGCCTGGCTGATGGCGGCCTGGCTGCGCGGTCTCAGCACCGACGAGACAGCCTGCTTGACGGAAGCCGTGCGCGACAGCGGCGCCTGCTTGAACTTGCAGCACATTCCCCAGCCGAAAGTGGACAAACATTCGACTGGTGGCGTCGGCGACAAGACCAGCCTTGTGCTGCTGCCCTTGCTGGCCGCCGCCGGCGTGTGCGTGCCCATGATGAGCGGCCGCGGACTTGGCCATACCGGCGGCACCCTCGACAAACTCGAGGCCATGCCGGGCATGAGCGTGCAGTTGCCCACGGAACGTTACCTGCAAATTCTTGAAACACTTGGCGGCGTGTTCATGGCTCAAACTGATGCGATTGCGCCGCTGGATCGCAAACTGTACGCCCTGCGCGACGTGACCGGCACGATCGAGTCGATTGCGTTGATCACCGCCAGCATCATTGGCAAGAAAGCCACCGAGGATCTCGACGCGCTGGTGCTCGATGTGAAATGGGGCAATGGCGCCTTCATGCGCGAACGCGAGCAGGCGCACGCCCTGGCGCAAAGTCTGGTGCAGGCCGCGACGCGCCTGGGGATGCGCACGGTGGCGCTGATCACCGACATGAACGAGCCGCTCGGCGCCTGGGTGGGTAATGCGGTCGAGACGCGCGAAGCGATGACCATGCTGCGCGGCGAACCGGTCGAACCACGCTTTCAGGCGGTCACCTTGCAGTTGGCCGAGGAAATGTTGCGCGCCGCGCAACCTGCTATGACCGCCGCCGCCGCACGCACCGCCCTGGACAAGCACCTGCGCGACGGCAGCGCCTATGAGCGCTTCGTGCAGATCATCACCGCCCAAGGCGTCAGCCCCGCAACCTGCGCGAACCTGCCGGCGTGTTTGGCGCCGGCACCGGTGCCGAACGAGATGCGCGCGCCACGCAGCGGCATTTTTCAGCACTGTGATACCGCCCGCCTGGGACGTCTACTCGGCGCACTCGGCGCCGGCCGGGCCACCCTAACCGATGTCATTGATCCCGCCATCGCGCTACAACTGCACGTGCACGTCGGCGACACGGTCAGCGCCGGCACGGTCCTGGCCACGCTGTACACCCGCAGCAGCATTTCCACGCAGGATTTTGTAGAATGTATGCAGATCGGCGATGCGCCCTGCGTGCCATCACCCTTGGTGCTCGAGAAACTCAGTTGAACAGTGACCCCGGATGAATAGCCAATATCGTTGCTATCAACAAGAATTGCCGCAATTCTTTTTGTACAAAATGGTTTTGCAGCAAAATCATTTTTTCTGCAACCTGAATCCCGCCGTTGGCGGGATCCGCGCCTGTGGCGGGACTCCAAGCAGCTCCAAGCAGCCCTGAACCCTGAACCCTGACCCCTTGATGAACACTGTCAAGATCACCGAAGCCGTCGCGTACATTCAACCGCGCATGCCGTTTGCGCCCCAAATCGGCGTGGTCCTTGGTTCGGGCTTGGGCGGCCTTGTCGACGCCGTGCCGATGGCATTGTCGCTGCCCTATCAGGCCATACCGTATTTCCCGCAGCCAAGCATCGCCGGGCATGCCGGGTGTCTCGTGTTTGCGCGGGTCGGCACGGTGGCCGTGGCAATCTTGCAGGGCCGCGCGCATTTGTATGAAGGGCACAGCGTGGATGATGTAGTCCGGCCGGTGCGCGTGTTAGCGCAGCTCGGCATGCGTTTGTTGATCGTCACTAATGCGGCGGGCGGCGTCAATGCGGCGTTTACCGCCGGCGAGTTGATGCTGATTACCGATCAGCTCAATCTGCAGGGCGTCAATCCATTGACCGGACCGAACGACGAGCGCGTCGGTCCGCGTTTCCCGGACATGACCACGCTCTACGATCCGTGCGTGCGCGACATCGCGCTGGCATCCGCGCACCGCGTCGGCGTTGGTCTGCAGCAAGGCGTGTATGCCGGCCTGCCCGGCCCGGCCTATGAAACGCCGGCCGAAATCCGCATGTTACGCACGCTGGGCGCCGATGCCGTCGGCATGTCAACCGTGCAAGAAACGATGGCCGCGCGACATCTCGGTGTGCGCGTCGGCGGGATCAGTGTCATCACCAATCAAGCTGCAGGCGTGGCGCCGCAGGCGTTGTCGCATGCCGACGTTGTTGCCTGTGCGCAACACGCCAATGCGCGTCTAACGGCCGTACTGACCGACTGTTTATATCATTGTTCTTCACTGCTGCACTAGGAGCACCCATGCCGTTTATTAGCATCACCACGAATGTTACCTTAACGACCCAGCACGAAGTGCGCATCAAGTCCGAAGCCGCGCGGGTCATGAACGACATTGCCGGCAAACCCGAAGAGTGGTTGATGATTGCCCTTCATCCGGGCACCTTGTTGTTCTTTCAAGGCGCCAGCGACCCGCGCACCGCGTATATTGAGATCAAGTATGTCGGCGCCTTTGCGGCCGAGGTCAAAGAGAAGATTGTCAAAGGCATTGCCAAGCTCATGCAAGAAGAAGTCGGCGTCAGCCCTGATCGGCTGTACATCCATTTCGCGGGTTCGTCCGCCGCTGATTGGGCCTGGTCCGGCACGATGCTGAGCTGCACCTGAGGCAGTGGAAAAGGTGAATGTTGAAAAGTTTCACGTTAGACTGCAAGTTGTAATGTGCAATCTGTAAATTGTATGCCCGTGGTCTACGACACAGACACGACGCCGTTTCAGCGCCGGGTGTATACTGCCGCGCAAGAAATCCCGCGCGGCATGGTGACGACCTATGCGCGTCTTGCGCGCCACATTGGTTGCGGCTCGGCGCGCGCGGTTGGGCAGGCCTTGCGGCGCAATCGTTACGCACCGCGGGTGCCCTGTCATCGTGTTATTGCCACGGATTTGCGGCTGGGTGGTTTTGGCGGGCAGACCTGCGGCGCGGCCGTGCGCCGCAAACGTGCATGTTTGCGCGCTGAGGGCGTCCTCTTTCGTGCCGGCCGGCTGGCCGACGCCACCCGGTTGTTTGACTTTGCCTAGCGGTGCTTGGGCTGCGTCGCGGCGTAGCTATCCAACATTTTCTGCAACGAATCGCGATCATAGCAGGCCGCGACCATATCGTTGTAGGCAATCTGATTTTCGGTGTACAACGTCATGAGCGCCATGTCCATGGCGCACATGCCAAATTTCGCGCCGGTCTGCAGGTCAGACGTGATCCGGTACGTTTTGTTGTCGCGAATGTACGCGGCAATGGAGGTCGTGTTGAACATGATTTCGAAGGCCGCCACCCGCCCGCCGCCAATGCGTGGCAATAACTGTTGCGAGATGACCGCCAGCAGCGTGCCGGCCAACTGGGTGCGGATTTCATCACGATGGTTGGCGGGAAACACATCGACGATCCGGTCAACCGTGCGGGCTGCGCTGGTGGTGTGCAAGGTACTAAAGACAAGGTGGCCGGTTTCGGCGGCGCGCACGGCGGCCTCGATGGTTTTGAGGTTGCGCATTTCGCCGACCAGAATGACATCCGGATCCTGACGCAGCGCGCGCACCAGCGCTTCCTCAAAACTGGGCACGTCGTCGCCCACTTCACGCTGCACGACAATCGATTTGTTGTGCGTGTGACGGTACTCGATCGGGTCTTCAATCGTGATGATATTGCAGTCGCGTTCGCGGTTGATGCAATCAACCATGGCGACCAGGGTGGTTGATTTGCCGGAGCCAGTCGGCCCGGTGACCAGCACCAGTCCGCGCGGTTTGTTGAGCAATTCCCGCACGTGGTCGCCCAAGCCGATCTCGGCCAGTGGGCGGATCGTGCTGGGGATCAAGCGCATAACCACGCTGGCCATGCCGCGCTGTTTGAAAATGCTGACCCGAAACAGGTGCTGTGCCTGAAACGCATAGGAGAAATCCGAGCCGCCACGCGTCATGAAGAAGTCCAAGTGCCTGGCCGGGGTGATCTCGCGCAGGAAGCGCAGCGCATCCTCGGCCGTCAGGGCGATGTCACCCAAAGGCACCAGCCGGCCGTGCACGCGCAGGATCGGCGGGCAGCCGACGGCCATGTGCACATCGGAGGCCTCCCGCGTCACGGCGGCAGACAATATTTCAAGGGTTGTCAGCATGGGTCTTGCGCGGCCATGGGTTAGGGTGTGCGCGGTTTGGTCTTTACCTCAAAGCCGCCGATCTGGTTGGTGGCCGCGGTAATCAAGAGCTGCTCACGCATGCGCAACAACGCCAGGCTCGGCGTATTAGTAATGACATCATGCCATTCGCCCACACGGTCGACATGCATTTGTTCCAATTGCGGCTGCCAACGCGGGTCGGTATTGGCCGTCCGCAAAATTGTCGGCGTCAAGAAAATGACCAGGTTAACGGTCCGCAATTCCTTGGTTTCCCAGGTAAATAAATAGGGACCAAGATAGGGCATGTCGCACAAGTACGGGACCGAGCGTTTGGTCGTCACCCAATTGTCCTTAACAATGCCGCCGACCGCGACCGTGTATCTATCGCGCAGCGAGACGCGCGTCTCGATCCGGCGAATATTGGTAATCGGCACTTCGACGCCCTGAATGATCTGATTGCCGGTCAAGTCGCTGACTTCGGGAATGATGTCCAAGGTCACATCGCCATTGTAGTTGACGTGCGGTGTCACTTCCAGGGTAATGCCGACATAGATATCCTCAAGATCATTAATTTCGTAGGAGCCGGTTTCTTTGTTGAACGTGAATTTTGGTTTGTAGCGCGTTTCCGCGACGCGAATGGTGGCGCGCTTGTTGTCCAGGGTCTGAATCTTGGGGTTGCTGATCAATTTTGCGCGGGAATTGTTGAGCAGCATGCTGAACGCCAGGCGGAATTGGTCGGGTTCAAGCTGATAGGTGGTTGCCTGCGTCTGGTTGATGGCGTACGTGCGCGCCTTGTTGGCCGGCAAGCCACTCGGGATCGGGAACTCATGAAAGTCGCCTTCATTGGCGCCGCTGCGCGCCATCTCCACTTGGCGGTCAAAGGTATACAGCATGTCATGCAGGACGACGCCATAGTCGCCGAGATTGCTCCAGTCGACGCCCTCGCTGTCCACATCACCCACCGCGATCTCAATGAATTTTGCTTCGATCAGGACTTGCGGCGTGGGCTGGTCCAGGCGTTGGACCACTTTTTCGAGCTGCCCGAGCTTGGCGGGAATGTCGGTGATGATCAGCGCGTTGACGCGCTCGTCACTTTCAATTTTGCCGCGCGACGCCGTCAGCAAGGGCGTCAGCACCGGCAGCAGCTCGGCTGCCTTGGCATAGTTGATCGGAATGATAACGATCGCGAGGGGTTCCTTTTCCACTTGGTCGGCGCTGACCACGCGCAGGATGTTGCCATCGCGCACGTAGGTATAGCCGTTGGCGCTCAGGACCAGGTTCAAGGCCTGCTCCCAATAGACATCGTGCAGTTCGATTGTGACGGTCCCGCGCACGTCCGGGCCGGCCACGAGATTGACGCCACTGACGCGCGCGATCAAGCGCAAAATGTTCTGCAGGTCGCCGTTCTTGTAATTCAGCGAAATAAGCGCCGTGTCATTGGTCGCCTGTTCAATGGCGATCCGCTGTGCGACGGGCATCGTGCGCTCTTGCTCGAGCGTGAAATCAATACGAGTTGCCATGCTGACGCCGGGCATGCTGGGCGTGCGTTGCGGTACGGCCGTATCATCGTCGTTCAGCGCCGCATTGTTGTCTTGGCTCCGTTCGCGCGCGCGGTCCAAGGATGACTCCGCCTGCGCCAGCGGCGCAAGCAGCAGCAGGACGGCCAGTCCGCCATGCCAGCCTGCGCGCATGGCTTGATGCGCAACGGCACTGCTGATAGAGCGACGGCACACGTTCATCGCGGTGTCTCCGGCGGTGGACTGAGCTTATAGTCATAGGTATCTTTATCCAGTGCGAAGACAATCCTGTCGACGCTGATCCGCGCAATGCGCACGGCCACATCCGGTGCCAATCGGTCGCCCTCGCCCAACAAGCGGTCATTAATCACTGCCATCCGCAGTGCCGCCGACACGACCACGCCTTCAATCCGGCAGGTGGCCAGCAGGCGCTCGATTTCCGCCCGCCGGCTCTGGCGCGTCTGTAGCGTCGCTACCTGTAGACTGCCGGTCTCTCTGATCGGCACGTTGAGCGGCTTGACCAGCGGGTCGCGCACACCGGTGGCATCGTACAATGACTGGACGGCCTGCGCGTCATTCGTCGCCTCCGCGTCGCGTACCAGCGCGTGGACGACCTGCGCGTCACTTGTCGCCGCCGCACCGCGTACCAGCGCCACACTGAGCAAAGCCATAGCGATCGCCACGCGTTTCATGGTTTCGCGCTCTTGGTCAGGAATGCCACCGTCAGGGTGGCCGGATGTTTCCCGGACGGTTCATCACCGCTGCGCACCGTGACGCTCACCACCCGGACAAACGGCATATCCTGCTCCATCATGGCGATCCACGCGCCAATCGTGTGATACGCCGCCACGGTGTCGATGGTGATCCAGCGTTCGAGAAAGGCCGGGCCGCGCGGCACGTTCACGTCGCGGCGCAGCTGCACGGTGCCGAGCGACATGCCGACCACGTCGGCACAGCGTTTGATAATCCCCAAGTAGGTGTCGAATTTGCCGTCACCAACAAACAGGCGTTCCTGGCACGTCACCGCCTCGTCGCTGCTGCGGCATTGTTGCTTCAGGTGCGGCAGCAAGTCCACTTGCGCGCGCGCCGCCGCCAAGTCCGTCTTGACCTGCTGCGCTTCCGTGGTGACCTGCTGCAAGCGTGACCATTGCGGCTTGATAATCGCATAGAATGAGATCGCCAGCAAGACCGCCGCGGCCAACACCATCAGGGTTACCTGCTCGATTTGTTCGCGCGTCATCATGGCGCCGCGTCACTCCGTTGCAGTTCCAAGGTGAACACTTTTTCGGAGCCTTCCGAGGTAACCGAGGCCAGCGTGATACTGTTGAAACAATTCGTGAACTGGGCTGCGTGCTTGAGATTGTCCAGAAAGCGGAGCACATCGCTTTCGCCCGCCGCGCCGAACGCCTTGCCGGTCAACAACAACCGTTGACTGTTGGCCTGCGCATCCACGGGCGTGATCAGCACTTCGGTCAGGTACACAAATTCCGGCGTCAATTGCGCCAGTTGCAGCCAGCGCGCAGCCCAAACTACCCGGGCCGCGTGCCAGGCGTCGAGCGCGCTGGCGCGCGCCCGCAAACTGTCATACTGAGCTTGATAGGCAATCGCGTCGCTGAGTGGTTTCGACAACGCCGCCAGTTGCAGCTTGGCCCGGCTCAATTGGCTGGTCTGAATATACACAAAGGTGTAGAAAATCGCCATGGAAGCGATCGTCACGGCAATCGCAATGCCCAGCGCCGCCGGCAGTTGTTTGCGCGGCATGGCTTTCTTGCGCAGGCGCTCGAATTCTTCCGAGAGATTGATTTCGATCAAGGGATGCATTGGCTCACAATCCAAAGGCGCGCATGGCCACGCCCAGCGCCGGAGTGAATGCGCCCATCACCGCGCGGAACTCGCCAATGCGTTGATCGAGCGCGTCCAAGCCGACTCTGACAGACGGATCGAAACGAAAGGCCGGCACGCCATACTGTTCTTGCGCCAAGGCCGCCGCGCCAACCTTATCCGCCATGCCGCCCGTCAGATACAGGCGTTCGCAGCTGAAATCAAATTCGCGTTTGCAGTAGTCAAACGAAGTCTTGACTTCCGTCAAAATCCGCCCCAGGCAGCGAAGGTAGGCCGTCTGCACTTCAGCCGTCATTTCACCGGCGTGCTGGTACGCCGCCAGCGCCTCGGGATACTCGAGCCGCTGCTGGGTCGCATAGTCCTTGATCACATCCATCTCGCCCAAGTCAAGACTGCGGCAGGCGACCGGCTCACGCCCGCGCAGGATGCACACATCCGTGTGCGCCGAGCCCATGTGCACCAAGCCGATCCCACCGTTCTCGATACGCGCAATGCCCTGCTCCCGATCATAGTCATCCACCGCCGCCAGAAATGCGTTGATCACGCAAATCGGCTCGACATCCAGGATCAAAGCCACCATGTTCACCGAACGAAACAATTCGTTGACCGCGTCGATGACGGTCCGCCGCGACGCCACAATCATGCATTTCTGCCAGCCGTCGCGCGCCGGCGCTTGCGCCAGGGGGACACAGTCAAACACGGATTCTTCAGGGTTCAGCGGGACATAGCGGGATAATTGAAAGGCCACTGATTTGTGCAATTCCTCGCGCGAGGTGCGCGGCAACTCGACGATCCGCACCACAACCTGACGGCCGGAAATGACCGTGCGCACATCCGGCGTGGTGATGTTCAATTGGGTGAGGGTATGCCGTAAGACGGCGCTCAGATCGCCGGCGCTCAGCTGCCTGCCGACCGCACTGGTATGCACCACACGAAAATCGAGCACCGCAAAATTGTCCGGATAGGAACCGGACGTCACTAAAAATTTAAGGGCAGATGAACCCACATCAACGGTCAGCGTGTTCCCACGCTTTTTTTTCCACAACCCTAACATGCAGCATCAAAAGGGCAGAGGCTATGCCGCCTCCACGCCGGAAACCACAAACACGACATACTGTAGCATATTCCTGCGCAAAATGCAAGGGGCGCGCAATAATTAGTTCCACACTGTTGAAATTGTATTCAAATGGACACTCTGTCACTGCAAAAAACGGTGGCTGCGGTCAGAAATCTTGACAAGCCGCCACCCCTTTGCTATAGTCGAGACCATGCACGATGGCTCACCCCGACGGAGGATGTAATGAGTGTGGACAGTACCAGCTTGGCGGTTGCGCCACAGTGTGTGCCGTGCTTGGATCCGACATTTGCGCCGGCGGCGTTGGCCACCCGTGAGATGCAGCGGCGGGCAGTCGCTTCGGGCACACCCGTGCCTGTCGCGCTGGCCGTCGAGCAGGCCGACGGCTCATGCAGTCATTTCCACACCAACGTGCTGCCGGCGTGGCACCCGGATGCTGACTGCAATGGCGTGCAGGTCGAGCGGCTCGTGAAATTCCTGCTGTGGTCGCGCGGCGGCTTTCGCGTGTATCTGCAAGGCCCGACGGCACTGGCAGATCAATTGCGCGCCCACTACACCGCGACGCCCACCGGCTGCTTTGATGCGGAAATCATGGGCCAACGCATTTACGAGCGGCCGTTCGAGATCATCCACACCCGTGAACTTCCCCGAGCCCATGCGGCAACGATGCCGCTGGGGCACCATTTGGACGGCTGCCGGATTGGCTTTGATCTCGGCGCCAGCGACCTGAAAGCGGCCGCGGTCATGGACGGCACCGTGGTGTACAGCGAGGAGCAACCGTGGGATCCGGTGCCGCAAACGGACCCGCACTATCATTACGACCGCATCATGGCGCTCCTGCAGAGTGCGGCGGCGCATCTGCCGCGCGTCACCGCGATTGGCGGCAGCGCGGCCGGGGTGTATGTCAACAATCGTGTCAAGGTTGCCTCGCTTTTCCGCGGCATACCGGCCGCGCGCCTGGCGCGGGCGCAGAATATATTTCACGAGCTCAAAGCGGCGTGGCACAACGTGCCGTTCGAAGTCGTCAACGACGGCGACGTGACGGCGTTGGCGGGCTCAATGGCACTCAACGACACGGCCGTGCTGGGCATCGCGCTGGGCTCGAGCCAAGCCACCGGCTATTGCACGCGGGCGGGGACGATCACATCCTGGCTCAACGAATTGGCGTTCGCGCCGGTGGACTACAATCCACAGGCAGCGCGTGACGAGTGGTCGGGCGACTACGGCTGCGGCGTGCAATATTTCTCACAACAGTGCGTCGGCCGGCTGCTGCAGCCAGCGGGCATTGCGGTGGACCCGGCCATGACATTGCCGGAGAAGCTAGTGCAGGTGCAGCAACTGATGCAGCAGGACGATCCGCGCGCGCGCCGGATTTACGAAACGATTGGCACGTATCTGGGCTACGCGATCGCGCACTATGCCGGCTTTTATGACATTAAAAATGTGCTGATCCTCGGCCGGGTGACCAGCGGCGCGGGCGGGGCGGTTATCATCGAACAGGCCAAAGTAGTGCTCCAGGCCGAGTTCCCCGCGCTGCATGCCGGGATTGCGTTTCACACGCCGAGCGAGCGCGACAAGCGGCATGGCCAGGCCATCGCTGCGGCGAGTCTGCCGGTCATCCCGCAGCGCTGACGCGGGCGCGCCGGTTTGGTGCTTCGTGGCGGGAGTTTCAAACGCCCTTAGTTTTTTTGCTGCGAAAAAATCACTTTGGTCAACTGGCCCTTCGTGTACAACACCCGCTGCACCCACTGGGCGAAGAAATCATCCAGCCGCTGCTCAACCGCCGCACCTTCAATAATTCCCAGCGCCCGGCTGAGCGCCTCAAAGGTGCACAATCTGTTTTCGTCGACGTGCGCGCGAATACGATATTTCGCCACCAGGCCGGGCGGCAGATGCACGCGTAGCGCGCCCTGCAACTGCGGCTCGCGCTTCACTGCGCGGCGCGCCTGATTCCAACTGCCATCGGGGATCAACAGTGTGAGCGGCGGCGTCAGTGCTGACACATACGGTGGCGTCAACTCCTGCGAGTCCCGCCCGGGGAACAAGACCAGGCGACTGGCCGGATTGGCGCACACCAGCACGTCGAGTGGCGTGTCTTTGAGCCCGCGAATGTGCACCGCGCTGTTCGGCAGACACAAGGAGACCAAGCGCCCGCTGTTGGTCATCTTGACCGCGTCGGCATAGTGAATGATCACCTCGACGCGCGTGCGCAGATCGAGTGTTGGCGCCAGATGGCAGACGCACAAATCGAGATGCAGCCGGCAGGCGGGACAGCGTGGTTGTTGATTCGGGTTTTCAAGCATGGCCATGCGCATTATAGTCGAACGCATCAATGAACGCAAGGCAGGGCGGTCAGGCCCTGACCGCCGCAGAAATTTCGACAAGGAGTAAAAGAGTACATGAGCCGAAGCTGCAATCGACATTTGTTGTCGTTTGTGCTACACTCTACTGGTCCACATGGAGAGGATGATGTTCAGGCAACTCACGTTCATGGCGCTGCTCGTCTTGTCGCAATCGTGCCCGGCAACCTCCACTTCCGGCTGTGCGGCAGATGGCTGGCGCGGATTTAGTGTTATAGTGCTGGGGCGGGTTGACCGGTCGCCGGCGCCGCGCTTCAGCGGCGTGACCGATGCGGAAAGTTTTGTTATTGAGGTCGAAAAAGCCTACAAGGGCACCGCGGCGCATTGCAGAATTGCATTTGCTTATGCACAACCGCGCTACCCGGGACCGGTTAACATGACACCTGGCGTGCGGTATCTCGTCTTGCTGCGGACACTGCAGGCCAGACAGGACGAGCACGACCCACCAACGAATTGCATAAGCATACTGCGCATGGGGACCGCTTACCCGGTGGATGACGTGCAGTTCAAAGATGTCGAGGCCGGCCTGTGCACATTGCTGGCCTACGAGAGCGTGCCCCGTGATGGCCGCAAGGACTTCCTCATCAAAAACCTTGGCAACACCAACAAGTATGTGCGGGTATTCCTGGAAGGCGAGATCCTCATGGCCCAGCTTCAGGAGGCCATTCCGTATTACCAGCAGCGATTGTCACAAGCCACAACCGAAAGCGAAAAACTTGATCTGATTGCCGATTTGCGGTGTCTTGGCGCACAAGATGTCAAAGAGACGCTATGTGCATGGTTGGCAGATCCCGCATTCAAAGACAAGAAGGAAGTCATTGAGGAGATGAATAAGCTGGGTGACAAATCCCTTGTGCCGGCGATTCGCGAACATATCGGTGCCACGAATGAACTGCTTGCCGTTGCAGCAAGAGGCACGGTCCTTCAACTGGGCGATCCGCAAGGCGTGGCACTGCTTCTCTACATGCTGAAACGCAGCCACGACGCAACGGTTCGCTATAATGCCATTTTTCCTCTGTGGCATTATTCCGGCAATTTCAGCGCTAAAGAGAAAGCGGCTATCGCGGCCTTGGTGCACGACAAAGATCCCGCCATCGCACGCGTCGCGGGCTTTATGGTCGAGAAATGGCAGCGCAAGGCCAACCGCGACGGCAGATGAAAGAAAACGCAAAGTTTGTATAATTGAACAATGGCGATAATTATTCAAGAAAAACGATGAAAACTTGTGCAAGATCGATGGTGCTGCTTGCGGCGCTGCTGATCACCCCGGCGTTCGCCACAACATTTTATGTGGACGCGAGCCGCCCCGATGATGCGGGCGACGGCCTGTCGTGGGCCACGGCCAAGAAGACGATGCAGGCCGCCGTTGACCTGGCGGTGTCAAACGATGTGGTGACGGTGACGAACGGCGTGTATGCAGCAGGCGCGCGCGTCACGCCCGGCTATGCCTGCCCGAACCGCGTGGTGATGACGAACGCCATTATTGTGCAGAGCGTCAACGGCCCGGCGGTGACGATTATTCAAGGGCATGGCGTGCCGGGCGCGAGCGCCGTGCGGTGCGCCTATATGTCGGCCGGCACACTAGTCGGATTCACCTTGACCAATGGCGGAACAAGGACAAACGGTGATAAATATTATGACCGCAGCGGCGGGGGCGTGAATATGTACGCCGGCGACGGCATGGTGTCTAATTGCCTGATCGTTGGCAATGCGGCCCAAGACAGCGGAGGGGGCACATATTACGGCACGGTCAACCACTGCACGATCAGCCAAAACACGGCGCAGGAGGGCGGGGGGACGCGCTACGGCACCATCAACTATTGCACGATCATCGAGAATGCGGCGACCTACGGCGGCGGGACGCGCGGCGGTACGGTCAACCATTGCCTTATCAGTGGGAACTGGGCGTATTGGTATGGTGGCGGAACGTATGCGGGCACGGTCAACCACAGCATGATCAGTGACAACTGGGTGTATTATTATGGTGGCGGTGCGTGTTCGGCCACGATCAACCACAGCACGATCAGCGGGAACGTGGTGGCGCACTACGGTGGCGGGACGTATGCGGGCACGGTCAACAACAGCACGATCTGCGCGAACTCGGCGTACGCCGGCGGCGGCACTTATGAGAGCACGGTCAACAACAGCACGATCAGTGGCAACACCGCCGAGAGCAGCGGCGGTGGGACACAGACGGGTTCCGTGCGCAATGCCATTGTCTGGAACAACAGCGCCCCGCAAGGGTGCAATTATATGGATGCGGAATTGTCATATTCTTGCACGACACCGGCGGCGCCTGGCATGGGCAACATAACGAACGACCCGGTTCTGCTCGGCGCCGCGCATATTAGTGTTTCGTCGCCATGTCTCGGCGCCGGTTCCAGCAGCTATGCCACGGGCGCTGATATTGACGGCGAGGCATGGCGCACCCCGCCCGCGATGGGCTGCGATGAAGTCTATCCGAATGGCTTGACGGGTGCGCTCCGCGTGGCGATCAGCACGCCGAGCACGACCACCGTTGTCGGCGCCGCCCTCACCTTTTCCGGCTTGATGGACGGCCGCCCGCTTTCCAATCACTGGTCGTTCGGTGACGGCAGCACAACCGCAAATAGTATCCAGCCGCACCACGCCTGGAATGCACCAGGGCAGTACGAGGTGGTCTTGACCGCCTGCAATGTGGATTACCCGGCCGGTGTGGCGGCCACGGCGGGCGTGACGGTTGTTGCGCTTGACCTCGCGACGTTTTATGTGGATGTTGCCAATGGCGCGCCAAGCTATCCGTACCAGAGTTGGGCCACGGCCGCCACGACCATTCAGGAGGCCGTGGATGCGGCTGAGATCTCGGATATCAATGGCGCGGGCGTGATCGTCACCGATGGTGTGTATGCGCTGGGTGCGCGCGTCACGCCCGGCTATGCCTGCTCGAATCGCGTGGTGATAACCAAGAATATCATCGTGCAAAGTGTCAACGGCCCGGCGGCGACACACATTCAGGGGCAGGGGCCGTTAGGGAGCAATGCCGTGCGTTGCGTCTACATGGCGGCGGGCATCATGGCCGGCTTCTCCCTGACCAATGGCGGCACCATGTCGAGCGGCGACTGGATCTACGACTGTGCTGGCGGCGGTGTGCATATGCGGGGCGGCAACAGCATGGTGTCCAACTGCCTGATGAGCGGCAACGCGGCGAGTTCTTTTGGTGGTGGCGCCAGCGGCGGCATGGTCAGCCACTGCACCATCCGCGGGAACTCGGTCAACGATGACGGCGGCGGTGCGGCGCTCGGCATCATCAGCCACAGCACGATCAGCGCCAATGCCGCGGGCCAGAACGGCGGCGGCTGCCTGGGTGGCACCGTTAACAATTGCGTGATCAGCGAAAATGTGGCAAAGCGTGGTGGTGGGACGGTTTTCAGTGCGGTCAACCACTGCACGCTCAGCGAGAATGCCGCGGTCTGGGACGGTGGCGGCGTGTATGACAGCACGGTCTACAGCAGCACAATCAGCGGGAATTCCACACTATATGGCACCGGCGGCGGAACGTGTGAGAGCACCGTCAACAATTGCGCGATCAGCGAAAATGTGGCAAACCGCGGCGGTGGAACGGCTTACAGCGCGGTCAACAACTGCACCATCAGCGGTAACATTGCGAATCAAAGTGGCGGCGGGACGTATTACGGCTCGGTGGGCAATGCCATTGTCTGGAACAATAGTGCGACGCAAGGCTTCAACTATTTCAATGCCACCTTGGAATACTCGTGCACGACACCGGCGGCGCCTGGCATCGGCAACATAACGAATGACCCGGTTATGCTCAGCGCAGCGCACATTTACAGTGCGTCGCCGTGCCTCGGCGCCGGCACCCACAGCTACGCCACGGGTTGCGACATTGACGATGAAGCTTGGCGCAACCCGCCTGCGATAGGTTGCGACGAAGTCTACCCGGATGCGCTGACGGGTGTGCTCAATGTGGCGATCAGCGCGCCGCGCACGACCAACCTTGTCGGTGGCGTGCTCGCGTTTGCCGCCCTGATTGCCGGCCGGCCGGCTTCCAATTACTGGTTGTTCGGCGATGGCAGCGCCGTGGCAAACAACATCTGCGCGCACCATGCATGGAATGCCACCGGGCAGTACGCGGTGATCTTGATGGCGTTTAATGCGGACTATCCGGCCGGTGTGGCAGCCACGGTGGGGGTGAGCATTGTCATGCTTGACCAGGCGACGTTTTACGTGAATCTTCTCAATGCGGCGCCGAACTATCCGTACCAGACCTGGACGACGGCGGCCACGAGCATTCAGGATGCCGTGGATGCGGCTGAAATGAGCGGGATACCTGGCGCGCGCGTGCTGGTGACGAACGGCGTGTATGCCACTGGCGCGCGCAGTACGCCCGGTTATAGCTGCTCAAACCGCCTGGTGGTGACCAAGAATATCATTGTGCAGAGCGTCAACGGCCCAACGCCGACCATCATTCAAGGGCAAGGGCCAAAGGGCAACAGCGCGGTACGGTGTGTCTATATGTCGGCCGGCACACTGGTTGGCTTCACGTTGACCAATGGCAGCACAAGGTCGATCGGCGATTTGAACTATGACCTTAGCGGCGGTGGCGTGAATATGTACGCGGGAAGTGGCATGGTATCAAACTGCCTGATCGTTGGTAACTCGGCGTATGTTAGCGGCGGGGGCACCTATTACGGCACGGTCAACAACGGCACGATCAGCGGGAACGCGGCGCAGTACGGCGGCGGGACGTATGGCGGCACAGTTGACCAGTGTGCCATACGCGCGAACTCTGCGGTGTGGAACGGCGGCGGGACGTATGGCGGCACGCTCAAGAACAGCACCGTTACCGGGAATTCTGCGATGTGGGGCGGTGGCATGTGCGTGAGTACGGGCAGCAACTGCACGATCAGCGGGAATACGGCAAGCAACTACGGCGGCGGGACAAGCGGTGGCATGGTCAGCAACTGCACGCTCAGCGGGAACATGGCGGACTACGGCGGCGGGACAAGCGGCGGCACGGTTAACCAGTGTGCGATCAGCGGGAATGCAGCGATTGGTGGCGGCGGGGCCTATGCCGGCACAGTCATCAACTGTGCCATCAGTGGGAACGCGGCGGACTACGGAGGCGGCACGTTTGACTGCACGGTCCACAACTGCACGATCAGCGGGAACTCCGCGAACTACAACGGTGGCGGCGTGACTTTCGGCACGCTCACCAACTCGATTGCCTGGGCAAATACAGCGCCTGCGTCCAGCAATATGTCCAGCGCAAGCGCGGCGTACACCTGCAGCGACCCACTGCCGGCGGGCGACGGGAATATCTGCGTGGATCCCCAGTTTGTCAACACCAACGCCGGCAACTATCGCTTGCAGGAGGGCTCGTCGTGCATCAATGCCGGCACGAATCTTCCGTGGATGGCCGGTGCGACGGACTTGGACGGCAATCCGCGGATTTATGCGGAGCGCGTGGATATGGGCGCGTATGAATTCGCGCCCGAGCCGGCGCTCATTCGACACGTTGTGTTGATTGCACTCGGCGCGTTAGGGCGAAAGCTGGGCCAGCGGCAGGCCGGTGCGCAGTGATCGGCAGTCTGTGATCGATGTGTCCTGTTACCGCTGCAGAGCGGTGCCCCCAACCGAAAACTGAAAACTGAAAACTAATACCGCAGCACGCCATCGCCATTTTTTGTCGTTTGTGTTACACTACAGCATGCAATCGTGTTCCACCACAGCTACGCTACGGCAGGCGCTGCATCCGCATCTTGCGGCGGGCGGGCACTATGCCGTCGCCCTGTCTGGCGGCGCCGACTCCGTCGCGCTGCTGCATCTCCTCGCAAACTTGCGCGGCGACGGCGGCTTCAGCCTGCAGGCGCTGCATTTCAATCATATGTTGCGCGGCGCGGACAGTGATGCCGATGAGCAGTTCTGCTGCGCGCTATGCGCCACCTTGGACGTGCCGTTCAGCGCGGGGAGCGGCGACGTGCGCGCCTATGCGCAGGCGCACGGGTTGTCGCTCGAAGACGCGGCGCGCCAGTGCCGCTTTGGCTGGCTGGCCGAGGCGGCGCGGGCGTGTGGCGCAACGGCCGTCTTGCTGGCACAGCATGCCGATGATCAGGCTGAAACCGTGCTGCTGCGGTTGCTGCGCGGCGCGGGCATGCGTGGCCTGGCCGGCATGCAACCGCAGACGGTGTTTCACCACATGGCCTTTGTCCGGCCATTGCTGCCTGTTCGACAAAAACTGTTGCTTGCCTACGCCAACGAATGGCGCTTGGTGCACCGCCACGACCGCTCAAATGATGACACGCGGCACACGCGCAATTGGCTGCGGCACGAGATCATGCCGCACATTGCCGCGCGGACGGCCGATGCCGGTGTTGAGCGGATTTGCCAGACGGCCGCGCTGGCACGCGACACGGACGAATTTCTCCAGCAACGTGCAGCGCTATTGCGTGCGCGGCATTGCCGGCGGTCGTGCCTAGGCATGCTGGTGCCGCTGGCACAATTCCGCACATGGCACGTGACGGAACAACGCGCGCTGCTGCGCCACATCCTTGCGGAACTATGCGCGCCGGCACCGCCGGCAATGGCGTTTGCCGCGCTGGAACGGCTGCGGCGCAATGCGCTGGCCGGCGTGGCCCAAGCGGATTTCACGCTGCCGGCGCCGCTCGCGGCGGGCTGTGCCTACGGGCATGTCTACCTCACCGCCCCGCCGCCGCCGGCGCCGTCGCCCATGGATTTGTCAGCAACCACGCCGCGCGCGTGGGCCTGTGGCATGACGGTGGCGCTACATCCGGCGCCGACACGCGGGATCAGCATCTCGGACAATGGTGAGGCCTGGCGCGCCGTCGCATTGGGCGAAGCGGTGGCCATGCGCCAGTTTTGCGCGTTGCCGCCGAACGCCATCGTGCGGGTGCGGTCGCGGCGCACCGGCGAGCGCTATCGCCCGGTACACGGCCACGAGCACAAGATCAAGGATCTGCTGATTGCCGCCGGTGTGCCGCAGTACCTGAAAGATGTCATCCCGGTGGTCGAGTACAATGGCGTGATAGTGTGGCTGGCCGGGTGGCGCATCGCCGATGCGTTCAAAGTGGCGGCGGGTGCGCCGGCGGTCATGCTGGAAGTGCGCGCGTAAATTCATTGGGCTGGCCATGGCCCTGTCCAAGCATGCCGGAATGCGAAAAGGCGTGTGGTAACAAAGCAGCCTTCGACCCTGAGTTCACCCAACAAATCGACGTACTAATGAATGCGCTTACTAGGTGTCATGCCAATTGTAGCCGCGGGCGCCTGCTTGGAGCTGCTTGGAGTCCTGTCATCGGCGTGGATCCCGTCAACGGCGCGGATGACCGCGGCTGCAGAAGCCGCCCTCACCGCGGGCGGCTACAAGTACACTGCAACGTAGAAAGCGCTTTCATTAGCATATAAAACGAACGCCCTGCGTTCATTGATCTTTTCTTCTACGCACACTGCGGGCATTGCAGATCGTCATAAGAGCAAGCAGCAACGTGCCGACCGGTTCAGGCACGGGCACCAGCGCAATGTTCAGTCGGTACGGCGAGTTTGCGGCCGTCAGCGGCACGTTGGTCGTCTGCGTGAAGTAGTTCGACACCGCGCACACGACCGTGTAGCTGCCGGTGGGTATGAAGGTGAAGGCGTAGGCGCCATTCGTGCCGGTCTGCGCGGTCACCCAGATCCAATCGCCGGCCTCGGAGGCCGTCAGCGTGGCGTTGCTGATGGCTGCGCCCGTCCACATGTTAGTGGCGAGACCGTAGATGCTTTTGTCGGGCGGGACGAAGTCACTGCTGGTCAGATGCAGCGTGCCATCCAGCGCGTTGACATAGAAAACATACGTGTTGCTGACCCCGCTGGCCAGGTCAATGCCGGCGGCGCTGCCATCCCAGCGGCCCGTGCCGCACGTCTCGGCGCTCCAGACATAACCGGCAAGTTTGCCGCTGCGCGTGGCGCAGTGCACCGTACCGTCAGCCCAGTAATACGCGGCGAGCGGGCGGCCGAGATGGTTGAGTTTCAGCGCGGGCGCCGTGCCGTTGCCCATGCCGAACGCGGTCGTCTCGATCAAGTTGAATTCCATTTGCGAGGAGTCGAAGTAAATCGCGCCGGAATTGGTGTAGGTGAAAAAGAGGATGTTGGTCGTGAACCAGCGATAGAACGCCATGCGCGGCAGGTCGTCCACGCCTTGTTCGAACGCGGTGGGCGGCAGGCCGATGCCCAGATTGCAGACGGTGAAGTTGGTCCAGCCGTCCTGCAGGCGCACCGTGAGGATGTCATCGTCGCGCGTGCCGGCGCAGTGGGTCACAATGTGATGATAGAGGTCGTTGGCAAACGAGCTGCAGTCGCAGCCTTTGCCGGAGTTTGCGCCGGAGGGAATCAGTTCGCGTGTCCACGTGAACGTGCCGGCGCCGGGATTGTAGCCGCTGATGTAGACCCGTTCGAGTTGCTGCGCGATTTCGTTGCGATAGTAGACCATCGGCACGGTGAGCTCGATGGTGATGGTGTTGAACGGGGGCAATGGATTGACAAACGAGTAGCTGATGCGGTGCAACTGCAGGGCGAACGAATTGGAAACGTTTTGTTCCTGTTCGACGGCGCGCACCGTCCAACCGTCGCCCTTGCGCGCCCAGAAGAGGTTGCCGACACTGTCGTCCCAGACACAGAACAGATCGCTGTCGTCCGGCGAAGCGGCGCACAATTCGACGTTGCGCGCGGCTACCGCCGAGCCGAGGGTCGTATACGTGACGGCGCCGCCGGGCGTCAGGCTAGCGACGATGATCTGATTTGAAGCCGGACGCGCGTAGCCAATGGCAATCGTGCCGCCATCAAAGCGCGTGGCACTGATGCCGCCGGCAACGCGGGTGTCAATGACCGTGTCCTGCCACACTGCTGCCTGCACAACCGTTGTCAGTACCAGCACAGTGCCCAGTGCCAACCATAATGATTTCACGAACTGTTTCATGATGCAATCTCCTGGTTATGTTTTTATGAATGCAGACGCCCAAAGCGGTCGTCTGCCATCAGCATCCTCTGCGTAGTGAGCATGCTGCGCGGTACATGGTCAAGAGCAGCAGCAGCCCCAGCACCGCCGGCTCGGGCACGGGCTCGCGCGCGAACGAGACATTCCATAAGGGCGCCACTCTGCCGCTGGCCGGCCCTTGCTGTTCCCAGGTGTCACCGCCATTGCTGGTGTGCCAGATGCTGCCCGTGCCGGTGTAGCCGCCGGTGGACACCGCCCAGGCCTCCTCCACATCCACCGCACTGACGCCCATGGTGTAATACGGCATGTTCGCAGTCGCCCAGCTTTGGCCGCCATTGGTGCTGCGCTCGACAAAATTATCCACGGCAACCCACACCACTTGCGTGTTGACCGCGCTGACTTCGTTGGCGTCGCCAAGGCCGCCCGGGCTGAGCTGGTGAAGCCAGCTTGCGCCACCATCGTCGGTGCGGAAGACCAGGAAGCCGTCGCCGCCGACCGCCCACGCCGTCTGCGGATTCAGTGCTGAAATGCCGAGAATGTGGTTGGCCGGCGCGACTGTTTGCTGCACCCACGACTGGCCGGCATTGGTGCTGTGCAAGAGGGTAGCGGCCGCAGCGTCATTGGTGCCGCCGCCGCCGACCCAGACAACCGCGCCGTCGCAAGAACACACGCCCTGCAACAAACGATTGGTGTAGGCGGCTGGCAGGCAATTTGTCCACGTGCCGCCGTTATCGAGCGAGCGCAGAATAGCATTCCTCCCGATCACCCAGATATGATTGCTGCTGACATGCAGCTTCGCTGCATCAATGTCGAGCAGTGCGCTTTGACCGAACCCTGTGCGGGTCCAGATGGCGCCGCCATCCGTCGTGTGGTAGATGGTCGCATAGCCGTTGTCGGCGTCACCCGCAGCCCAAACCGACTGGTCATCTAGCGC
This sequence comes from uncultured bacterium, assembly GCA_964397565.1. Classification (GTDB taxonomy): domain Bacteria; phylum Auribacterota; class UBA3054; order UBA3054; family JAPLST01; genus JAPLST01. Next base: position 14,279 of record CAYNJC010000019.1, on the reverse strand, counting down.
ATAAACGCCGCTGATGTGCACATTGGCAACTTGCCCGCTGCCTTGCCGCACCCAGGTTGCGCCGCTATCCAGCGTGGCGAGAATCGTGCCGTAGCCACTATCGGTCGCGCCGACAGCCCAGCCGGCGTACGGTGCCGCGCAGAGTGGCACAGCTAACAACAGAAACGCAAGAAGCAAGAGAGGTTTCATGGCAGTGCTCGGAAAAGGTTAGGGGACGTATGAGAGTTAGGGGACACATTGCTGCGGCGGACGAAGCCGACCAGGCCGACCAGTAGCAGCGCGGCCGACGGCTCGGGGATGAATTCATAGCAACCCATGTCGACGTGGCGACATCGGCGGCCGTCTGGATGTTCGACGCCGCCCTGGCCCAGGTGTCATACGGCGCGATGGTCGCCCCGTTGGGTGCGACATAGTGGTCCGCGGCACACACGGCCGCCATGATGAACAGTGCGCTAAACAGTTGGCATTTCCTCATGATACGCTCTTTTGTTACTTGGTGATTACAGCCTGCCGTGGCGCACGGTTCACGGCGTGACGTCTTGTGCACAATTTATGGAATCCAAAGCTTCAGGTGCCAGCCGTGCCATTATAGCGCGGATGGTGCTGCATGTCAACTGCGGCGGCCAGCCCCAGATTCGGCGATCCCGCCGCGGGCGTGGCCGGTTGGTTCTTCGTTAATTTCCTTCGCCGCGAAATGGATCAAGGTGCAGCAATGCAGCCGCTGCACGTCGGCGCTTCCCCGTCTTCCGTTCGATAGTGGACATTGAGTGTTGGATAGAGGATGTGTTTGTGTCTGCGTGGCTAGATTTACCGCAGCGGGCCAGGGCAGCCATGGAAGCTGAAGCTCGATCCATCCGCGCTGCACGCCTGCGGCGGCACGGAACTGCTTTCGCCGCGTCAGCGGCACTCAGCCGCGCGGCTTGTCCGCGTCGGCCGTCGCCGCTTGTTCGTTGCAGCGCTGCCAGTCCTCGCGCAGGATGGCGTACTCGACCAGGTCTTCGTACGTTCCCCACTTTTTGGCGTGCTGCCGGAAGAGTCCTTCCCTAGTCATGCCGATGTTCTCCATGACCCGGCCGGAGGCGGGATTCCGGCTCAAGTGCGTGGCGTGAATGCGATTCAGATTCAGCGCGGTGAAACCATACGCCAGCACCGCCCGTGCCGCCTCGGTGCAATAGCCTTGTTTCCAATACAGCTGGCCAATCCAATAGCCCAGTTCTGCGCGATCGAAGCGGCGATTGATCACCAGCCCGATGGCGCCAATAAGTTCGCCGGTTGCGCGCAGGACCACGGCGAAATTCGCAAGCTCATCGGCGTCGAATTTCGCCTGGTGGGTTCCGATCCATTCCTCGGCCATGCTGTTTTCATACGGATGGGGAATATTGAGGGTCGTGTCGGCGATGGCCCGATCACCGGCAAGCCGCTGCACGGCGGGTGCATCGGCCAAGGCAAACGGCCGCAAAATCAGCCGTTCAGTCTGAAGTGTGGCGCATTGTTGCATAGTAAATACGCTTCATGTCCGGCAGTTCGGTCGTATAATAATGAACCCAGATGTAAATATGGTTGAAGAGCGCCACGCACAGGGCCGCCTGTGATGCGTACCACCACGCAAACGCCCACACAAGCAGGAAGCCGTAGGTGTACATGCCATTGCGGGTAAAGCGGAAGATGCCTTTGCGCACAAGCGGCAGCAACCGGGAGCGCTCATCGAAGTGATCAATGCCCAGGGCGCGCGTGAAGCTGAAGTAACGTGCCACGGAATAGAAGACATATACTGCCGTGATCAGCGCGAGAATGGCCAAAATCCTGAGCGCCAGATGGTTCACAGGCAGCGTGTCACGGTTGGCGCTCGCCAGCAGGAAGACCGCGACCACGCGTGAAAGGCCGAGCAGCGCGAAACCCGCGGCATACGCAGGAAAGCCCGCCTTGCCGAGCCTGCGCGTGAGCAACTGCCCATGCAATTGGGTGCGCCAGCAAAACCAGACATACACTTGATGTGCGATGGCAAGCGCGACAGCCAGCCACAGCCACACCGGCGTGGCGACGCCCCACAGTTGTCCGGCGCGCACGCCATCAAGACCGCTGATCAGCACCGTGCCAGCCAGCAAGACGGCCAGCAGCACCGCATGCAGCCACTGCTTTTCGAAGATCAATTGAACTTGCGGCATACTGCACTCTATTCTCTTAAACAGTCAGTCATGAATAATGATAAGTGCACGAGTGCCGCATGCTGGCGTTTAGGTGCGCCAACCAGCGTCACTTGGAATGAACTGTATTCTGGAATTCTCACCAATTACTAGAACCATCAATGCCGGCCAAAATTGTGTGAAGATCTTGTCTTAATTCTTCTTCTCTCTCCATCAATCCTACGAGTTTGACCTGAATGGCTTTGGGTAGCAAAGGAACCTGAGCATTGAAGGTTAGTACTCTTAAACCTTCCTCATTTCCCTCAATTCGGAACACGTCAATGCGATGGCCTTTCCAGTCTTCTTTGAGATAGGACACGTTCGGGTGAGATGCCGCAGCACTGCGAAAATCATCGGCCTTGTTGATTGGTCCTCCGAGGCTCTCGATCAGGCAGATAATGTCCGGAACGTAGTCTGCCGGGTCGCCCTTGATGTAGGAGTGCAGCACATCTGGTGCCTGCATACCCGCAGGAAAATCAAGGAACGCCGCAGGTAAAGAGACGGTAAAGCGCGGCTGCGTTCCGTGTTTCGCAATGCGGCCCATCATGTACAAAGCAAACACAGCAGCAACAATGGCAAACCCATTAATCAGGAGTCCGGCAAGTGAGCGGCCAAGAATCCCCTTTTTTCCATATTTCCTGATTCCTGCAAGTCCAATGAGTGCACAGACAAATCCGGCGATGATTAACAAGGAGCCAATCATGCCGACGACAAGTTTGCCAAGACGCACCTCCCGTATTGCGGAGGAAGTCATGACACTAAGGGACACCGCAATGACTGGTGCAAGAACGCTGGCAAGTGCTGCCTGTTTGGCAAGAGGTGTTTTCTCTTTCTGTCCTGTTTCGTTTGTCATCGTTTCCTCTTCTATCTAATTGAATAAGAGCTTGACAAAATCATGTCTACATCATAGGCAAGAAGCTGCAATTTGTCAAACGCGATCTGCATTTAGTTGAGCTGGGCAAGAAGCGGTCGCAGATGGCAGGCTGGGAAGCCCTCTAGTCGCAGCACATTCGCGATCCACGCCGCTGGCGGGATTCGCGCCGCTGGCGGGACTGCCTGGTGGCTTAGCTGGCTGGTGCCTTAGATAGTCGCCAGCGCGGAGGTCGCTCCCACATTGCAAGCGGCGGCCAGGGTCTGGCCGCCCTGCCCGGCTTCTTTGTGGCTTCGTGGCTTTGTGAGAGAATATTTATGTGATCGTTCTGTGGCAGCAGCGCCGCTTGAAGCGGCGCTACGTGGTCAGTGCTTGTCGCAGCCGCACTGCTTTTGCTTGGGCTTGAAGTCCAGCAGATGCCCCAGCACACGCGTGCCGGCCATGCACAGAAACCGCACGTCTTGCCACGAGCGCACACCCAGCACTTTGCGCGCAATGAACGCCGGGCTCAAAAATGATCTGTAGAGTTCCTGCGTGAAGCCCATGATCTGCGCGTCCGTCAAGCAGGTCTTCATCACCGGCCGGCGCATGTCGTAGTCTTCGTATTCCTCGGTCATCAGCCAGCCATGTTCCTTGCACTCGCGGTAAAGTGGCGTGCCCGGATACGGAATGCAGATGGTGGCCTGCAGCGTGTCGATGTAGCCCTTTTTGAAAAGTTTCTTGGCGAAGGCGATCGTGTTCTTGGCGTCCTCGAGCGTTTCCCAGGGATAGCCGAGCATGACTGTGACATGCGGCTCGAGGCCGGCGGCTTTGCACATGCGCGCGCCTTCTTCGATTTGCACCGGGGTCAGCCCTTTCTGAATACGATCGAGCGTCGCTTGATTGCCCGACTCGAGGCCGTACAGCAAAAAGCGGAAATTGGCCTTGCGCATCAGGCGGTAGAGCTCTTCATTGGCACTGTCAAAGCGCATGTTGCAGCCCAGCACGACTTTCTTGTTGTAGCCGCTCGCAATCATCAATTCGCAAAACGTGCGCAGCCAGTTACCGGAGCGAATCGAGCCGGCGTCGTCAAAAATCTCCTTGACAGGATAATGATCAACGATGTGCTTGATCTCGGCAAAGGCGCGTTCGGGCGAGAACGAGCGATAGGTGCCGGGCGGATTCAAGGTGTGATCCCAGACGCAGAAAGTGCACTTGTTCCACCAGCAATCGCGGCCGCTGTAGACATACGTGCCGGGCGTGTATTTGTAATTGCCGTTTTCGTAGGCGTACAACTGCCAACGGGTGAGGTCGCGGTCGATCAGCGGAAGATCATCGAGTGGGTGGTTCAATTGAGCCAGTCCGGTGGTGCACACGGCGCGGCCGCCGGGCGTGGTCTCCTGGCGCGCATCATCGGCGCGCAGGCGCGCATGGCCGGCCGGAAACAAAATGCCGGACGGCAACGGCGCGCCGCCGGCCAGATGCGCGGCCAGCTCGACGATCAGGAAATCGTAATCGCCGCCGGTGATGATCGCGTCGATCGGCGCGTGGTCAAACGTCTCGTGCGGCAGATAGGTGACATGATCACCGACCCAGACTTGCAGCATGGTTGGCAGGCACTCGCGCAACTGGCGCGCGATCTGCCAATGCTGGCGGATGACCGGGCATTTGGTTTCGAGCAGGAGCAGGTCGGGTTGCGCTGTGCGCAGTGCCGCGAGCCAATGGGCGAAGGTCCATTTTTCAGCGATGCCGTCGAGCCAGACGACCTCGTGGCCATGCGCCGCCAGATTGCTGGCGGCCGAGGCCGGGACCATCGGATAGATGTAGGTCGGTTTGTTGAAATACTGGAACTGCCGGTTCTGCGAGAGTAGCGGCACGCCCTTGGCGGAATCGAGCGGCGGATAGCCAATGACTATTTTCATATTCTAAAATAAAGTATTACTGGTAGAGACTGTGGACGCCGTCGGGCGTCAACGTGAACGCTTCGCCGCTGAACGGCACAATGACTTCGGCGGTTATGCGCCGTTCAAGCTGCTCGGCCAGCGCAAACGTCTGCGGTTCCTCGCCGTGGACCAGGAAGACACTGCGCGCGGCCGCATGCGCGCAGACCCAGTCGAGCAACCCGGGCTGGTCGGCATGCGAACTGAAGCTGTCAAACTGGTCAATTGCCGCGCGGACCGGCACGACATCGCCATTGATGCGCGCGCTGTCGTGGCCGTCGCGCAGCCAGCGGCCGAGTGTGTCCTCGGCGCAAAACCCGACGAAGACCACGCGCGACTGCGCGTCCGGCAGCGAATGTTTCAGATGATGCAGCACCCGCCCGGCCTCGCACATGCCCGAGGCGGTGATGACGATAAACGGCCCGGGCCGCGTGCGCAACAGGCGCGATTCCTCGGAGCTGACAACATTGTGCGCGTCCAGCCACGCGAAGCTGTGCACGCCTTGGGCCAGCGGCCGCAATGCATCCGGATGATTGACAAAGCGGGTGCAGGCTTCGACCGAGAGCGGACTGTCGACAAACACTGATGTGGGCGGCACCTCGCCGGCGGCGATCATCTCATGCAGTTCATAAATGATCCGCTGGGTGCGCCCGACCGAAAAGGCCGGGATCACCACAATGCCGCCGCCGCGCAAGGTGGCGCCGACATTTTTGGCAAACTCGGCGCGCGCGTACTGGTACGGCCGGTGGGTTTTGTCGCCATAGGTGCTCTCGACGATCACGTGGTGCGCCTCGGCCTGCACGGCGGGGTCCGGCAGGATCCAATCGCCGAGGCGGCCGATATCGCCGGAGAAGACGAGCGTGCACGACGCAGCGCCCGTCTGCTCACGCAGCACAATGACACTGGCGCCCAGAATATGCCCGGCCGGCAAAAACTCAGCGGTGAACCCTGGCCGCAGTGTGACCGGCGTGCCCCACGCCACCGGCACCATCTGCCGCAGCGTTTGGGCCACATCCTCCTCACCATACAATTCGGGCAAGGGCGGCAGGTGCCGCTGAGCGCGGCGCAGATTGAGGATACGGGTCTGGGTGCGCAGCACATAAGCGCTGTCGTCCAGCAACAGCGCGCACAGATCAATCGTGGCAGGTGAGGCGTAGATCGGGCCGCGATAGCCCAGTTTGACGAGGCGCGGCAGACGCCCGCTGTGGTCCACATGCGCATGCGACAGCAAGACACCAGACACCTGCGCCGGCTCGATAGGCACGGCGGCATTGCGGTCATACATGTCTTGGCGGCGGCCTTGAAACAGCCCGCAATCGAGCAACCAGCGCTGACCGCGCGCTTCGACCACGTGGAGTGAGCCACTGACGGATCGCGTCGCGCCGTGGAAGAAGACGTTCATGTCACCCGCGGGGGCGGCGACAGGCCGGCGAACTATTCATCGAACGAGAACGTGGCGCGGTTGCGCTGCCACCATGCGTGCGCCTGCTCGTAGTTCTCAAATTCCTGATCGGTGATGAATTGCAGCGAGTCCATCGCGTCTTCGCGCACGGTGTCATCCTCACTCAGCAGGCCTTTTTCAAGCAAGACATCAATCACGCGCGGGTCTTGAATGTCCTCGATGGCGATGATCGCCTTCTCGCGGATGTCGGCGTCCGTATCGGTGATCGCCTTGCCGAGACTGTCAACCACATTGGGCGAGCCGATGTACAGCATGATATTCAGGGCGTTGTCGCGCACGTCCACATTCTCATCATCGAGCGCCTTGGTCAGTGCCTCGTTGATCTTGGGGTCATCCACGTCCATCAGCGCATCCAGCGCATACTCGCGCAAATCGGGGTCTTGGTCATCGAGCGCCTTGGAGACCGTCGGCACGACGGCCGGGTCGTTGATGTTCATAATCAGGTCGAGGGCCGCCTCGCGCACCGCTGCGCTCTTGTCCGACAAAGCCATCTCGACCACCTCCAGTACGATCGGATGATCCAGCCCGGCCAGTTTCTGCAGGGCCGCCAGTTTGTCAGCTTCTGGCAAATCAGCCAGGAACGCGCGCGTGGCCGCAGTGACGAGGTCTTTGGCATCCTGGGTCGGCTCGAAACGCGTGTTGAGGATTTCATCCTGGTCGGGTTCCGGCGCGGCATTGGTTGACTGCAACACCTGGTTACTGGCGTCCATGGCCCCCATCAAGCGCTGAATTTCCTCGCGCTCACTGGCGGGTAAATTCAGCAGTTCATTGAGTTCCGCGTTCTTTTCAATGTCCGATTTGGCAATCATCCCGGTGGGCGCAGCCGTGGCGCGCGCGACGTCCGCCGTACTCGCAGTATCGCTCACCGGCGCGGCTTTCTTGCGCGAACAGCCGCAGAACAGGAAACACACGCTTAACAAAGCGCACGCAACAAGCGCGGGCCGGGCATCCAACCAGACCGATCGGCGAAGGCAGGTAATGGTTTTCATCAGCAAATCAGGGGTACTAGTGAACATGGGCCATCGTATAAACAGCACAACTATAGTGTAACAAGTTATGGATTATATGGCAACTACAGTGCCAAAACAGCACATTCTGCAAGTGCGCCCATGGTGCGTGCTGCTTATAGCTGCCGCCCTGGAGTAGTGGCGCACTGGGGCACTGGGGCACCGATTGCCGCCCTTGCCAGCGTGTTGGGCATGCTTTGCACGCCGCGCGCGCGTACGCCACCCGCCTTGGCTCATCAAAAATCAGCCGTTTTGGGCGCGCGCGGGAACGGAATCACATCGCGAATGTTGGCCAATCCAGTAATGAATTGGAGCAGGCGCTCGAAGCCCAGACCAAAGCCGGCGTGTGGCACGGTTCCGAACCGCCGCAGATCGCGGTACCACCAATAATGGTCGGGATTCATGCCCAAGGCACGCATGCGCGTGTCCAGCACGGCCAGTACATCCTCGCGCTGGCTGCCACCAATGATCTCGCCAAAGCGCGGCACCAGCACATCCATTGCGCGGACCGTGCGCCCATCCGGATTGACTTTCATGTAAAACGGCTTGATACTGGCCGGCCAGTCGTAGACAATAATCGGTTTCTTGAAATGGTCTTCGGTCAAATAGCGCTGATGCTCTGCCTGCAAATCATTGCCCCAGGCGACGGGAAACTCCCAGGTTTTGCCGGCCGCTTCGAGCAGCGCGATGGCCGCGCTGTACGAGACATGCTCGAAGGCGCTGGTTTCGAGCGCGTCCAACATCTGCAGCAATCCCGGTTGCACGCGCTGATCGAAGAAGGCCAGGTCGCTGGGGCAGGCCGCGCGTGTGGCGCGCACCACCTCCTTGACAAAGTCCTCGGCCACGCGCATGTCATCGTCCAGGTCGGCAAACGCCAACTCGGGCTCGATCATCCAAAACTCGGACAGATGACGGGTCGTGTTCGAATTCTCGGCCCGGAAGGTCGGGCCAAATGTGTAGACATTGCCGAGCGCGCAGGCATAGTTTTCGACTGCCAGCTGGCCGGACACGGTCAGGTAGGCCGGCCGGCCGAAAAAGTCTTCCGCGTAGTTGATCTGCGCGTCCGGCAGGCGCGGCGGATTGGCAATGTCGAGTGTCGTGACTTGGAACATCTCGCCCGCGCCTTCACAGTCCGAAGCGGTGATGATCGGCGTGCTGATCCACAAGAAACCGCGTGATTGGAAAAAGTGATGAATCGCCATGGCGGCCGCATTGCGCACGCGGGTGAGCGCGCCAAACGTGTTGGTGCGCGGGCGCAGGTGCGCAAGCCCGCGCAAGTGATCCAGCGACATGCGCTGCTTGAATAGTGGATACTCGGTCGGCTCGACCGTGCCAATCACGATGACTTCCGCCGCCTGCAGTTCGCGGGCCTGCTCGACGCCTTGTGAGGCGACAATCGTGCCGGTCGCGGCCAGGCTCGCGCCGGTGTGCAAATTCAACACGTCGCTGGCGTAATTCGACAACGCCGCCGGCGCAATAATCTGCAACGATTCAAAACAGGAGCCGTCGTTCACTTCGATGAAGGAAAAACCGCCCTTCGAGTCGCGCCGGGTGCGCACCCAGCCTTTGACGGTCGTCGTGTAATTCACATCGGGTGACGCTAAGATATCAGCAATACGCATGGTGGTCGGGGCCGCGTTACAGGTTACAGGTGCAGAGGTACAGGGTACAGGGTTCAGAGAAAAATGGTTTTGTCAAAACCATTTTGTACAAAATGAATTGCGGCAATTCATTTCTATAGCAGCGGAATATCCAATAACCAATCCCGCCGATGGCGGGACTCCAAGCAGAGTTCTGTGCAGAACTTCGCACTTGGCTATTGAGTGTTCGATATTGGATATTCATCAAGTTTCAAGTTTCGAGTTTCAAGTTTCAGCTCCTGCGCGCGCTGCCACGCCGGCAGGGTCGTGGCGCGGCGGCGGGTACGGAACCCGACCAGGTGTGCGGGCGCGGGCGAATCGCTGGCGCCGAATTTCGCCAACGGAATGAAATCCGCGGCGGCGCAGAACGCGACGGCGTGGCGCGCTTCGTCCGCGTGTGGCGCACCAGCCAACGCACGCACCGTCACGCAGCGCGCGTGCGGCAAGAGATAGTCAATGTGCCAATGCCGGCACGTGCCACGCCGCAGATGGCGGGCGACGCGTTGCGGCACACCGCGCTGGGCCGAGCCGATGTAGACATACCAACCAGCGGGGAAGTATGCGCGGCGCACACCAACACGGATCACACGCGCCGTTGTCATCCGCAACAGCAGGAAATATATGCCGGGGGTGCACGCCATAAACAACAAGGCGCGGCCAGCCGCGCCTTGTCAGATCCACAATAACCGCAACCGGCACTACTTACTTTTCAACGGGACGATAGATCAACGCATCCGGTGAAGTCCAGCGCGACTGCATGATGCATTCGGGAAAATCTTTGCCATAGATGCCCGGGCCGGTCAAGCCCATCGTGCTGACATCAGCCGCGCCGCCAAACGCGCGCGCCACCGCCAGAAACGAGCCGTTCACACCGCCGACGACCCAGCCATAGAATGGATTGCGCGAGCCCTCGAGCCAGAGGCTGCGCGGCACTTCCAACCAGCAGGTCAACAGATTGGCAAAGCCGCGGCCGACATTGCCGGCCATTGTATCCGGGGTGCTCTTGGTGGCGGGCGCGGCTTCAGTCGTTGCGGGCGTTGCGGCGGCGCCAGCACTCGGCGGGACACTCGTCTCCGCGATCACTGCGCCAGCCATCATCATGAGCGCCAGTCCGGCGCAGGCAATCTTCTTCATCATGAAACTCCGTAATGGTTACCAAACAGTAAAAAAACTGCTAATAGCATACACTTTTGACGGTCCATTGTCAAGCGAATTGGCTACCCCAGTTCCGGCGACTCACGCTGAAAACCGCGCGGCGTTGGCCGCGCGTGACTGCCGCTGCCGCGCCCTTGCTCGGTATTCGGTAATCGGTATTCAGTATTCGGTGGAAGAACAGACCGCGCAGATGCTCAGTGCTGTCGCCGGGCTGCGGCAACTCCGTCATTCATCATTCCGTGTTCGATAGTCGTCATTCAGCCCCCCCGCCCCGGCAGGGCGGGCATGCGCGGGATGCGCCGGTACCCAGGGCGTTGCCCTGGGCTAGTATGCCATGCCCCCTTGGGGCACACAGACACCCCGCTCTCACCCACCCACCCCGAACCCAAACTGTCATCTACTATCAGTATCGATCAACCGTGCCGCTCCCACGGTTCACGAGTCGCTGGATCTGAGACCACCGAATCCTATCGTGACAGCACGACCAACAGCGCCGGCTCTGGCACGGCACTGAACGTCAGGTACCAATCCGAACGCGGCGGGAAAGAAAGATTGACATGCTGCGGGTTTTTTTCTACACTAGCACTACTGGATAGTGCGTTACGAGTAACCTCGATGGAACCCGCACCATGAATGCCATACCGTTGGTTCGCAGCCGTTGTGCTCGCAGTGTCGTGCTTAGTATGTTGTTGTTCGGTGTTGGCCTTCCGCAGGCTGCCGTGGCAGAGTATACTAGCAATGATTCTGGTGCGTATCGAGCGGTGATGCTGTCGATTAGAATGACGTACTGGCGCTTCTGCGGCAGCAAGAACGAATTGAGCCAGGCGAATGCAGCAACGTTCATGGAGGAACACAGCCGCGCGCTGGTGTGTTTGTGCGCGCCCGATGCGCGTTTGGCGACGTGCACGCCGGCAGCCGCAACCGCAGCCCAGCCGTGTTTTCAATTGCGTGCCCGGCGCGGCGCCAGCACCAACGCCCTGGTGTGCACAGTAACCCTGCGGTACAATCAGCGCGGACTGCTGGAGGCCATCGTGTGCGACCAGCCCATCACGCTGCCGACCGGTCGTGTCGTGTCGGCGGCAACACCCATACCGATCGAGACCGTCATGCATGCCTGTGCCCGTCTGCGCCAGACGCGCGCGCCGGCCATGGCCGACCTGACGCTGGCGGCCGCATCGTTTGGCGGCTCGTATGCCAGCCCTGATTACCTCAAAAGCAAGACGCGCGCCAGCATTCGCGGCAGTGTGCCGGTGCCGTACACGTCGTTTGAAGAGATCTCGTCGTTTGGCATTACGCCCATGGCGCTCTTTGAAAGCGACTATGCCGTCACCACCTTCACCCGCATGGACGCGGGTATCGAGAAGGGCAAGAAGCCGAACTACGTCGAATATTTCGGCTATCCCACAAGTGCGCGCGGCGCGGGCAAGTCCGAACTGTATGCCGCGTTCGTGGCCACCTTGAAGGATGGCCAATTGAATTTCGTCTACAAGCTCTTCCTGGACAACCGGCTCGGCGATGTCTTCACCGAGGAGGAATACACCAGCAATCGCGACAAGATGAGACTCGCCAAAGCCCAGCGTGATCTGCGCTATGGCCGCTACATTTTCGCGGTGAACGGCGAAGAGCACGAGCTGGCAAATGTGCCCATGTTGATGCGCGCCTCGCGCGGCGGCGCTTCGGCCAAGAAGGTAAAAGCGCCCGCAGCCGCACGTTGAGGCACACGCCGACTTACGGCAACGGCGGCAGGGGTGCGCCGTACAACTCTTCCGACACGGTGCTGAAGGCCTGATACATTACACGTTTGGCCTCGGGCGTCGCGCCGATGGCTGCGCCATCGCCATAATCTGACAGGACAAAGCCGCCGGTCGGCAGCATCCAATGGCGGGCCAAATCGCGTGCGTCGGCTTCAATCAGGTCGCGCTGACCGGTCGGCATGGTGGCCTGAATATCCGCCAGTGACTCGAAGGTCACCTTGCCGCGATAGCGCCGGCCGATCTCCTCGATGCCCAGCGCGCGCGGCTGTTGCAAGTTGAGCACATCCACGCCGGCCTCAATGAAGCCCGCGATGATTTCGTTGACCTTGCCGCATGAATGCACCCAGACATCCTGCCCGCCTTTGTGAATCTCGGCAAAGAGTTTGGTGTAGCGCGGCAGAAAGAAATCATCCCAGAGCGCTTTCGAGATGAAGGCGGCTTGTTGTGTGCCCCAATCATCGCTCATACCGATCGAGTGCAGGCGCGCGCCGAACCGATTCTGGACGTTGTGCACCAGCGCAATCTGGGTTGCGAGAATCTTGTCGGCCAGCGCGTCGGCGTGGCCGCGATCGGCAAGCAGGCCCATCAGCACGGTCTCGAAGCCGGCCAGCGCATGCATGCGCTCGAACAAGACCATGAAAATGCCGATGTGGGTGTAACGGCCCTCGCGCTCAGCTTGCTGCAGCGCGGCGTCGCACTCGGCGTAGCGCCAGTCCTGCGAGTAATCCGGCGGCACGACCCGGTCGTGCTCGGCCAGGTCCGCGAGCGGATGCGTTTTGACCTGGCCCATGTTGTGCATTGCCGTCTGCGCCCAGCCGCAGCCCCAGTCATCAATGCGCACGCCCTGTTCGACGCGATTACCCCCGGTGAGCGGCACCCACATGGTGTCATCAATACCAAAGACGTCCATGCGCACGGGCAGGCGTTCGGGCGTCTGAAATCGCAGGGCGGCGCGGACAATGTCTTTGGGTTGCATACTCATACAATCTCCTAATGTGATTACCTAGATCAACGCCGGTCAGCCCGGTGCCGGAAAACAGGCGGTTAAGACGAGCAACTCCGGCACGCCGCGGGCGCACTCACCACGCCCACGCCGCCGAGAGCATTGCCAGATACATGATGAATGTTATGTCGGTGCTATCATACGTAAAAGAGCGATTATTTATTGAACGCCACGTGGCGGTCTTGAGATCAAGTGCTGCTTTTCACGCGGGTTAGCATGCGCTTCAAGTAATCGCGGGTGCCGGCCGCCTTCGTCACATAGCCCGGCGACGTCTGCGGGTTTGTGGCAACTTTGTCGAAATCAGCAATCGAGTGCTGCAAGGCATTTTCGCTGAATTTCTCATACATCATGCGGCCGCGCAGCATGGCGCGGTTGAACAGTATGTTCTGATCAGCCCAGGCCGCGGGATAATCAGGAAACACGCGGCGAAAGACGCGCCTGTAGTGGGCGTACACACGCGCGCGGGCGCGGGTCTCACCCAAATTGAACAGGCACCAGGCCCATTCGTGCATGTTCCAGATCAGATCATTGTCCAGTCTGCGTGGCTCATCCTGCGGCATGCCCAGCGCAGCCGGTTCGAACGTGGAAAGCAACCTGTAACTCTCCGCGCACAGCACGGCCGCGTCCGCGAACTCCACGCGGGAACTGCCCGGTGCAATATGCTCCGCCAGCAAGAATGTGTAATCCAGGCAATACGAGACATCCGGATGAAGCAGCACGCGCACAATCAGTTCGCGCGCGGCGAACCAGTCGAGATACGGCTTCGTGCCTTTCACGCCACACCACGGGAACAGCACCGTGTTAATAGTCTCGGTGTTTTTCATGCTCAACCCGGCGATGGCGCGTTCGATCTCTTTGCGCGACAAGGCCGGCTCGCGCAGCAGCGCGCGATAGGCGGGATGGGCGCAGTAACTGCCGCCGTACTCGTCCGCCACATAGCGCGGATTACTGTCGGCGGCCAGATGCCGACGGCGCTGCGCGCGGCTAATGCCATCGCGGCGAACGGCTTGGAGCCGTTTGAGCATCCGTCGCGCGGCGGCCAGCGCCACGGGCCGGGCATACTGCAGAAAAGTGTTGGTCATCTGTACCTTGTTGTCATGAAATGTAGATTATAGCAAAACGACGGCACAAGTAGCAGGGACGGCCACGGCGTTGTAGTCGATGTTGCCGACCTGGTAGTTACTAATGAATGCGCTTACTTGGTGTCATGCCAATTGTGGCCGCGGGCGCTGACCGCGGCTGCAGAAGCCGCCCTCACCGCGGGCGGCTTGTATCTTATTTGTGA
>CAYNJC010000018.1:0-87134 GCA_964397565.1 uncultured bacterium | reverse complement strand
AAGGGTTCAGGGTTCAGGGTTCAGGGTTCAGGATTAAGGATTCAGGGTTCAGGATTAAGTGTTCGGGGTTCAGAGAAGAGATGGACCATGAACGCAAAAGTAAAAAACACAGTATCTGCGCTGACTTCAGCGTTCCGACTTCATCCTTCTCACTTCGCTTGCTCGCTGCTTGGAGTCGCGCCAACGGCGGGATCACTCGTCAATCACTGCGATTGAATATCGACTATTGACGATTGTTGAAGTTACTAGTGAGAGCGCTTTCGACGTTGCCGCGTCCCTGTAACCGCCCGCGGTGAGGGCGGCATCTGCCGCCGCGGTCATCCGTGCCGTTGACGGGATCGCCGCCGCGGGCGGGATCCACGCCGCTGGCGGGACTCAGAGTGGTGCCTTAGCTAGCCAAGCCAGCTCCAAGCAGCCGTTCCCTGAACCCTGAATACTGAACCCTGAATACTGAATACTGATACTAATGAGAGCGCTTTCTACGTTGCAGTGTACTTGTAGCCGCCCGCGGTGAGGGCGGCTTCTGCAACCGCGGTCAGCGCCCGCGGCTACAATTGGCATGACACCTAGTAAGCGCATTCATTAGTAACTGCCGCGCCGGCTAGTCCGTGCGGGCGGCCACAATCCGCACCAGATCCGCCGCTTCCAGAATGCGGTCGGTGATGCCCTCGAGATATTCCGCCAGGTTGTAGCACAACAGCAGTGTGGGAGGGTCGAGTGGGGCGTGCAAGACGGCTTCGAGCAGGAAGCGCTTCTGGTCGTCGGCGTCATGCTCGATCCGGCCGACCTCGAGGCAGCAGTCGCGCGCCAGCACCAGTTCATTCTTGATCGCGGCTTTGATCGCGTCGTTCAGGCGGTCGATGCCATTGACGATCAGGTTGGTGCCGGTGGCAATGTTGCCCAGGACGTTGTCGGGCAGGCGTTGTTCCAGAAAACCAATCAGCTTGGCCGCGCCATTGGTGCGGTCCGCGATGCGATCGAGCGCGCGGACAAAATCCACGAAATCGTCGCGGTTGGGCGGCATCAGCAGTTCAGTGGTGATCTCATTAAGCATTTTGATTTTCAGCACATCGGCTTGATGCTCGCTCTCGCGCACTTGTTGAATCGCGGTGGCGCGGGCCTGCAGATTGTTGTCAATCAAGGCCTTGACGGCGTCGGCGAAGTAGGCCACCGTTTTGCGCGTTTCTTCGACATGCTTCTGGGCGTCGTGCAGCAGCGCATGTTCTTCATGTTTGCCAAGCCAACCCAGTATGTTGCGCATTTCTTTCATAAGATGATCCTGTGAAGCTACCAGATAAGGTGAACAAGTTTACACGCCAAGAAACTCACCAGGCCGGAAATAAACGGCGTGAGCACCCAGCAGACGACGATTTCACGCAGCATCGCGAAGTTGAGGACCCGCATGCCGCGCACCAATCCGACGCCCACAATCGCGCCGACAATCGAGTGGCTGGTCGAGACCGGGATGCCGCACAACGTATAGATGTGGACGTTGATGGCACTGGCGAGCTGCGCGCTGAAGGCCATTAAGGGGACGAGATAGACAATGCCGTTGCCGACCGTCTGAATGACCTTGTAGCCATAGGTGATGATGCCCAGCACGATCGCCAGGCCGCCGATCAGCAGGCTGGTTTGCACCGTCAAAATGTGTGCGCCGGCAATCACGCCGACGGCGTTGGCCACATCATTGGCGCCCCACGTATAGGCGACATACGAGCCGCTCAGCACGATCAAGGTGGATAGCACCGGGCGGGCGTAGTGGCGCGGCACGATCCGGTAAAAGACGCTCTTCATCACGAAATAGACCATGAAGCTGAGCACCGCCGCGCCCACCGGCGTGACCAGCCAGCAGATAAAGACATCGCGCAAGACAAGCCACTTGACCGGAACGCCAAAGGCCAGGCCGGCGCCGGCAACCGCGCCGACAATCGAGTGACTGGTCGAGATCGGCATGCCCCACGCGGTGGCTAACGCGACCCAGGCGCAGCCCGCAAAGGCCGCGACCATCGCGACCATGGCCGCCGTTTGCGGCGCGAGCGCATCCAGATTGACAATGCCTTTGCCGATCGTTTTGATCACATGGTTGCCCTGAAAATACGCGCCCAGCATGCCCATGATACTAATCAACACAATCGCCTGGCTGAGCGTGAGCACGCGGGCGCCGACGGCGGTGCCGAGCGAATTGGCGGCGTCGTTCGCACCGATCGACCAGCCGATCGCGGCGCCCATCAGGATCGTAAGGCCCACCAGCAGCATGCTCATGCGCCCGCCCGGGCTGCGACCAATATGCGCACACTGCACCGCAACTGTTGCACGTGCGCTCGGCGCCGATGATGCGGGTGAGTGGTCTGCATAGTGAACATGATAAGGAATTACTTGTGCGGATGCAAACGATAATGGAGCGCAGGCCAGTGACGCAGATCCGTGGCGTGATACAATTTGTACACGCGGCTGCCTTGCGCAAGGCGGATGTCGCACAGATATGCGACGCGCGCAAAGCGGTTGGTCTCGAACGGCAAGCGTTGGCGATCACCGGCGACAATCAGGGCGTCCCAGCCGCGCTTGTCCTGGTCAAAGCCCTGATTCATCCACACGCCATATTGCGACCACACCACGATGTCAAGCGTCCAGTGATAGACTTGCGGCCGGCCGGGCACATAAAAGGCCAGCTCGGCCGTGAGGCCGCGATCAAACGCCATGAGCATGGTGGTGGCGGGTTTTGGCAGCGTTTGTGCGGCGGCGTGCACGGCGGCGCCGAGGGTACGCCAGCCACTCAGTTCTTTCTCGAGCATGCGCTCACCCCGGCCGGTCAGGCCGATGACGGCCACCACCAGCAGTGCGCCGACAATCTCGACCGCGCCGACCGCCAGCGCCCAGGGAAACACGCGCGCCCACAGGTGCGTGCGCGTGCGCAGGGAAAATGCGTCGGCCACGGCCGCCGCTGCCAGCACCGCGCCGGCCACATAAAACACGGCCGGCCAGTTCGGCAGAATCCGTTGCCGCAGACTGAGCAGCATAATAGCCGCCAGCGGCACAATCGAAAACACGGCCAGAAAACGGGCCGCCGGCGGCACCGCCTGATAGTGGCGCAGCGTCAGCAGGCCGACGGCAACCAGCAGCAGCCAGAGCAAGGGTGAAATCAACCCGGCTTGCGTGCCGATGAAATGCAGCCATGAAAGGCCGAAGGCATACCACGGCCGCGTGCTTTGAAAATGGCCCGCGGTGTGTTGGAGCATGACCCAGTCGTGCTGCGCGTTCCACCACAGCAGCGGCACCAGCGCGAGCACGGCGCAGAGCGGCACGAGATAAAATGAGGCGCGGCGCAGGACCGGCCAGTAGGCGCGGTGCAGCGCGATGAAGATGACCAGCAGCAGGGGGAAGAGCAGCATCATCTGTTTGCTGAAAATGCCGGCGGCAACGGCCAGGCCGGCGCCGAGCCACCAGCCCGTGGCGGCGCGCGCCGCGTGCAACGCGTGCCAGGTGCAGAGGAGTGCGACCGCCCACGCGCACAGCAACGGCGCGTCAATCGTCATGAAGAAACCGGACGCAAAGGTGGCCGGGGTCACGACAAACGCCAGTGCCGCGAGGAAACCGACCGCGCGCGAGAACATGCGTGCGCCGAGCAGATACAGGGCACCGAGCGTGACAATGTTCAGCAGTGCCGCAGGCAAGCGCACCGACCACTCGGCCGTGCCCAGCAGGTGTGTGGCGCCGGCGATCAGCCAGGCCACCATCGGCGGTTTGCTGTAGTAACACCACGCCAGCTGGCGCGACCAATCCCAATAGTAGGCTTCATCCGGCACCAGTTGCATCGGCACGAGCAGCAGGCACAACAGCCGAAAGACGGCGGCGCCGGCGATCAACAGCAGCGCGCGGCGGCGCCAGACGAGGTCGTGGGGCGCGTGCGCGGAAAACCAGATGGAAGGGTCAAAGGTCAAGGGTCAGGGGGCAGATGCAGCGGAATATCCAATAACCAATCCCGCCTTTGACGGGACTCCGAGCAGCAAGGAATAACCAATGATGATCCCGCCGACGGCGGGACTCCAAGCAGAGTTCTGCGCAGAACGTCGCACTTGGATATTGAGTGGTCGATATTGGATATTCATCAGGATTCAGGGTTCGGGTTTGCGCAGGACCCAATAAATTTCGCCGGGCCAGGACGGCGCGTGGGCGCCCAGCCACAAATTCGCGCGGGTCCACCAAGCGTGATTTTCAAGCGCCATGCCATGCCAGCGTACCCCAAACGCGCCGGCGATGAACTCGACCGTCAGGCCGCTGGCGGCGGCAAACGCGCGCACGCGGTGGACCGACAACTTGCTGACATGCCGGAATTGTTTTTTGTGTGCGCGCAGCCACGGCTCGCGCAGTTGGACGCACCAATGCGGCACGGCCGGCGCGCCGCCGATCAGAATACTGCCGGGCTTCATTGCGGCGGCAATCGCGCGAATGACCTGCTCCGGCTTGTACAAATGCTCGAGAATGTGCAGCAAAATCAGGACATCCTCATCGCCGCGCACCCAGTCGGTCGCGTTTTCAACATCGGCTTGGACGAGGTCGTCATAGCCGACATTCTGCAGAAACTCGCGGCGCAGGGCGATATCCACGCCGGTCCACGAGGCCAGTGCCAGCGGCGCAAACGTCGGGCTGGCCTGCAGCGCGCTCATAACCCGGCGCATCTGGCCGCGGTCAATGCCGGCCTCGCACACGCGCAACGCGCGCGGGCGGTGGCGCCATTCGCTCAATAAAAAATTGGCGATAAACCAATAGCGCACGTAGCGCACCGGATAGGTCGTCGCCTTGACCTTGCGGTAGCAGACATCCACGGCGTTGGCGATCAGCGGCATAGAGTGCAGCACGTCCCATTGCAGTTGCGGCATGCCGGCAAAAGGGTTGTCGGGTGATGCACACGGTGCCTGGGGCGCAGGATTCATACGTCTAGTGCAGGAGCTTTGAGTGAGCGAACAATGCGGTAAATCATGGCCGCGACCGCCACGGCGCACAGCAGCGCCAGCAGCAATTGTGCGCTGGCCAGGCGCGGATCATTGGGCTTGCCGATGCCACTGCCGAGCAAGGTGACGACAATGCCCTGCGGTAAGAAGCCCCAAAATGAGCCGAGTAGGAAATCGTGGTGAGTGACGGTGCTGGCCGCCAGGGCGGCGTTCATCACCAAGCCAGGGATTGGCAGTTGGCGCACCATGAAGACGGAAAGCGGCGTATGGTGGCGCGTCACCGCACGCACCACGGCATGTCGTTCCAGCTTGCGAATGGCCCACTGCACGCCGGCCCACCGCATAAAGAGAAACGTCAGATAGGAGCCGCCCAGCGCGGCACAGTGCGTCAAGAGCAGGCCAAGCCAAAAACCATACAACCCGCCGGCCGGCACGCACAGCCATAAGCGCGGCACGCCCAGCGCGATCAGTGCAGCGGCCAGAACCGTAAAACCGAGCGCCCCGGCGGCACCCCGCGCTTGGATGTCGTGCTTGAATGCCTGCAGATTGCTGACATAGGCGTGCAGTCCGGGCGTGTTGACCACCACCAAGGCGACGCCGATGACCAGTGCCAGCAGCATGAGTTTGCGCACCGGCCAGCGCGGCACCAGGGCGGCCGTAGCAGCGGTGGTGACGCACGGTGCCGGGGTCGTGCGCGGCGCGTGGGGAGCGGTTGTCATGGTCAAGCGTGGGGGCGCGGATATTCGCTGCGCACGACCGGATAGACCAGGCGCGCGCGCATCCAGCACATGGCGTACAAGTCGGCGATGCCCACCCACAGGCGATTGCCGACCCCGTATTTGGTGACGCCCTGCGTGCGCGGCCGATGATTGATCGGCAACTCGGTGATGCGAAACCCGCGCATCGCCGCCAAGGCGGGGATGAAGCGATGCGTGCCCTTGAAGACGACGACGTTCTCAACGCACGCCCGCCGAAACACGCGCAAGGCGCAGCCAGTGTCCGTCACGCCATCATGCAGAAACAAATTGCGTACGGCATTCGCGATCCGCGAGGAAAGCCGGCGCACGAGGCTGTCGCGGCGGGTGACGCGCACGCCATTGACCATGTCCACGTCGCCGCGCGCCAGCCGTTCAAGCAAGACGGGGATGTCCTTCGGATCATTCTGACCATCGCCGTCAAGGGTGATGAAAATCTGGCCGCGGGCGTGGGCAAAGCCGACCGTCATGGCCGCCGCCTGACCGTAGTTGCGGTCCAATTCGAGCAGGCGGTGATGGGCGTCCACATCTGCGAGGGTGCGCAGCACGGTGCCGGTGTTGTCGGTCGAGCCATCATTAACCCAGACACATTCCCACGATGCGCCCAGGCGCTGCATGGCCGCCGTGATTTCATCGGCCAGGGCGCGCGCGTTGTCCTGCTCGTCTTTCATTGGCACGATCACACTATACGTCACAGGAGATGTTGTCATGCGCCTGCCTGGGTAAATTTGGTCTGCCCGCCGACGATCGTGCGCGCCGCGCGCCCGAACACGCGCCAGCCGTGAAACGGCGAATTGCAGGAGCGCGAGCAAAATGCGTGGGCATCAATCGTCCACGCGCGCTCGAGATCGAGCAGGACAAGGTCGGCATCGGCGCCGGGCGCCAGGGTGCCCTTGCCCGGACGGGCGATGACGCGCGCCGGACCGCTGGTCAGCAACTCGATCATGCGCGCCAAGGTGATGTGCGTTTCACGCACCAGCTTGGTGTAGACCACGGGCAGCGCCGTTTCAAGACCGATCACCCCATTGGTGGCTTGGTCGAATTCGACATCTTTGCTGGTGCTCGAGTGGGGCGCGTGGTCGGTGGCGATGGCGTCAATGGTACCGTCATTGATGCCGTGGATCAGCGCCAGCCGGTCTGCCTCGGCGCGCAGCGGCGGGTTCATTTTGAAATTCGTGTCGTAGTCGCAGACGGCCGCGTCGGTCAGCACAACATGATGCGGCGTGACTTCACATGTCACCTGCACGCCGCGCGCCTTGGCATCGCGCACCATCCGCACGCCGCCGGCGGTCGAAAGATGGCAGAGGTGCAGCCGCCCGCCGGTGTATTCCGCCAGCAGCAGATTGCGCGCGATCATGACGTCTTCCGCGACGGTCGGCGCGCCGCGCAAACCCAGCTTGGTCGAACAAAAGCCTTCGTTCATCACACCCAGGTTGGCCAATTGCAGGTCTTCGCAGTGCTCCATGACCGGAATGCCAAACATGCGCGCATACTCGAGGGCGCAGCGCATCAGGCCGGAATTCATGATCGGCGCACCGTCATCGCTGATGGCAACCACGCCGGCGTTGACCAGCTCGCCGATGTCGGCCAGTTCTTGGCCGTCACGCCCGCGCGAGACCGTGCCGACTGGCAGCACATTGGCCAGATTGACGCGCTGCGCTTCGAGATGGATAAATTTCACCAGGCTGGCGTGGTCAATCGGCGGCTTGGTGTTGGGCATGCAGACGATCGTGCTGAAGCCGCCGGCCACGGCCGCGCGACTGCCGCTCTCAATCGTCTCTTTGCTTTCCTCGCCCGGCTCGCGCAAATGCGTGTGCAGATCAATGAAGCCGGGCGCGACGACCAGGCCGCGCGCGTCAATGGTCTCGTCGGCCGCCAAGCCCGCCGGTGGTTCACCCATGCCGACGCCGGCGATCTGCGTGTCCTTGATGTGCACCCAACCGTGCCCGTCCAGTTGCCGGGACGGATCCATCAGATAGCCGTTGCGAATGACGGTGGTCATGCGCTCATATGTTCAGGGTGAAGGGACGTGCCGCCGGTCACCAAGAACAAAACGGCCATGCGCACCGCCAAGCTGTTGGTGACCTGCTCGAGAATCACACTGTTGGGGCCGTCGGCGATCGAGCCCGACAGCTCAACCCCGCGATTGATCGGCCCGGGATGCATCACAAGCAACGTATCCGGCAGGGCTTGCATTCGCGCGCGATTTAGACCAAACAAGATGGCGTATTCGCGCAAGGACGGGAACAGCGTCAGTTTCTCGCGCTCGCGCTGAATGCGCAACATGTTGACCGCGTCGGCGCCGCGCAAGGCCTCGTCCAAGTTATGGTGCACGCGCACGCCCATCTGCTCGATCTCGCGTGGCATCAAGGTGGTCGGGCCGACCACCGTCACCTGCGCGCCCAGCTTGGTCAGCCCCCAAATGTTCGAGCGCGCGACGCGGCTGTGGGCAATGTCGCCGACGATCACAATCCGCCGGCCGCGCAAGTCGCCCAGCTTCTCGCGTAAGGTGTAAATATCGAGCAGGGCCTGGGTCGGATGTTCATGCATGCCGTCGCCTGCGTTCACCACGCTGCACGCGATGTTGCGCGCCAGATAAATCGGCGCGCCCGACATGGCATGCCGGATCACAATCACGTCAATGTTATAGGCGCACAAATTGCGGACGGTATCCAGCAACGTCTCGCCCTTGGTCACACTCGAGGTCGAAACATCCATGTTGATGATGTCGGCGCTGAGGCGCTTCTCGGCCAACTCGAACGACGCGCGCGTGCGCGTGCTGGCTTCGTAAAACAAATTGACGACCGTCTTGCCGCGCAGGGCCGGCACTTTCTTGATCGCGCGCGTGCTGACTTCCGAGAACGCACGGGCAGTGTCGAGCACCGTCAGAATCTCTTCTGCGCTCAGATACTCGAGCCCCAGCAAATCTTTTTTATCCCAGGCCATGCCGCGCGTTGGTCATTGGGTTACACAGGTTGGGCATGATCGGCCTGACTGGCCCGGTCAATGGCGTCTTCGCCGTCGAGTTCGCGCACTTTGACATGGATCACATCGGTGCGCAGCGTCGCGACTTTCCACGCCACGAAATCCGGCTGAATCGGCAGCTCGCGCCAGCCGCGATCCACCAGCGCCACCAGACGCACTATCCGCGGCCGCCCGTAATCCGCCAGCGCATCGAGCGCAGCCCGGATCGTGCGGCCGCTGTAGACCACATCATCCACCAAATAAATGACTTTGCCGTCAAGGGCCAGGCGAATATCGGTGTTGTGCACGACCGGTTGCTGCGAAATCTGGGAAAGGTCATCGCGATAAAACGTGATATCCAGCACCCCCAGCGGGACCGTCACTGACGTGCACGCCATAATTCGCTGCGCCAGGCGTTGCGCCAGTTGCACCCCGCGGCGCTGAATCCCGATCAAATAGGCCTGCTCAAGGGCGGTGCAATCCAGCAAAATAGCCTCAGCAAGCGCATCCAGGCGTGCGGCGATATCAGGGGCGCTTGCTATGCGTTCAGCCATGAGTCCATCTACCTTATCTTGAGGTTGACAAAGTATAGCATACAAGCACTGGGAAGTCAACCGCCGCGGCACGACACGTTCTGCCTATCTCTTTGGAGCAGAAGTTTCATACGCCGTGGGCGGCAATGGGCATCACCGCATCGGCTGGCACATCGAAGACGCGATGCTGAATCGCCAGAATCATACAGGCCAGCGCATCGGCGGACGCCTTGACCAACACTTGCAGATCTTGGCCGGGCTGCAGGGCGTCAAGTTGGGAGCAATCGGTCTGCGGTGCGATGCTGTGGATGAGCGCGAATAACCGCTCGCGCTGCCGTGGTGTTAGTGCGCTGGCCGGCACGGCCAAGCCAGTGCAGGTTTCAAAATGAGTGCACAGGACCGTCGTGTGCGCGCGACGATTGCCAATCATAATGGCCGTCTTTGCTTGCTGGCTGTGTGCGATAGCTGCACGGACACGCAGAAATTGCGGCGTTGCGCGCAGACTGTCGGTTGGCTCTGGCACACGCCCCTGGCACAGATCCAGCACATGCTGCGCTGGCGCGGCCTGCTGCGCGGCGTGTTGCGCCGGCACGGCCTGTCCCCTAGATGCCGCAGGCGCTGCCGCCACATGCCGCGCCGTGAGCATTGCTTGCACACGCGCGCACAGTGCCTGCCACTCATCTACATCGGCCGTGCCGCGTTGGTCATCCTGCGTGCGCGCGGCCTTGCGTTCATAGTACCGATACCCCAACCAATTGCCCACGCCAGCGCCCGCAGCGCTGCCGCCAAGAATGATCATGGCAATGGCACGCATGGGCCAAATGTGCCAGCCCGTAAGCCGCGTGATGAGGTAGTCCGCACACCAAAAGAGAGCACCGCCGGCAATAATCCCCGCGCCGGCGAACCAAAAACGCAGTTCGTGCTCAACGTTTACCGCGCGATTCAGCGCAAGCACTTCATGATCCGCCGTCACGGTGAGCGCGCGGTAATGAACCTCTTCATCGCGCTGCTGCTGGATGGTCATGCCGATTTCAGCCCGCAGGGTGGCATGCATGCTCGGTGACGTTACGGTGGCGAGCAGGGTCCCGGACTGCACCGTTTGCATTACCAACTTACTGCGGCTAGTGCGCGCAAAGGCGCTGGCGAGCAACGTGCCAATCATCCCGAGCGTTTCCTGCGCAGCGTCGACTGCCGCACGGCCACTGTCGAGCTTCACGGTGCAGGACAAATCTGAAATCGTCATGGTGTTCCGCCCTTCAGCGTGTGAAATCATAAAACATCGTGTCGCCGAGGCCGTCATCAATGCCGTGCAGCGCGCGCCACAATATCCGCGGGCGTACGATCAGAAACCAATCACCGAAGCGGTCAAATTTGCGGCATGAGGTGGTGAGGCGCGTGCGCCACAAGGTGCCAAAGCGCTTGTGCAGCGCGCGGCCGTGCGCCTTCAGCCGTCTGGCAAAGTCAACATCTTCGGCGATGCGCCACTGCTCATTGAACCCGCCGATCGCCTCGAAATCACGGCGATAGCACCAGAACAAGCCGGCAGACATGCCCCACGGCAGCAAACTCAAGATCAGCAGGCCAGTGAGCACAATGCCCACGGAAAAACGTTCGGGCACGATCGGCACGCCGCCGCCAATATAGCGGCCAGACGCCAATGTACGGTCAATCTCCATCAACATATTCGACGACATGCTGCTGTCGGCGTCAATCGTCACGAGGATGTCGCCGCGGGCGTGGCGCGCACCGCTATTGCGAATCATGGCGAGATTGCGCCGGTCATCATGGACAATGGTCGCACCCTGCTGCGCGGCAATGGCTTCGGTCGCGTCCGTGCAACGATTGAGCACGACAATGACCTCGACCTGGCCGGGATACGCCGCGGCGGCCGCCGCGATCGCAACCAGGCACGCGCCGATGCGGGCGCTCTCATTGCGCGCCGGAATGATAATGGAAAATCTCATGGTGTCAATGCAAAACCGCTGCGGCCAGGATAGCATAGTGCGCAATCCTTGCATGCTGCCGCTGCGCGACCGCAGAACTCAGGAACAGGACTGGCATGATAATCCAAAAGAGGACAGTAAGGTTCGCCATGTTATTCGCGGGACAATACGCGGGCAGAATGTCATGCGTGCTGGAACAAACTTATCACTAGTGCGATATTGAGTAAGGTGACGATGCCGCCAATACTGTATAGCGTCACTTTGGTAAACAGAGAGTTTTTATAGCGGCCCATGACTTTTGCAGACGAAGTCAGGGAAACCTGTAGAAATATGGTGAAGGGCAGTTGCACACTGAGCATCATCTGTGATACGAGCAGGCCTTGAAATGTATGCGTTATCAGAAACACAATACCCAACGCCAGCACGAGCGAGAGCGCGACGCCCAAACGGGAATGATTGTCCTTAATGTCGTAGGGTTCCTTGAACATACCGGCAAAAATGCTGCCGGCCGCCATGCCCGACGTAATCGTGGACGCGATGCCAGCCAACAGCAGGGCCAGCGCAAAGACCAGCGCGGCATGCTGGCCGAGCAACGGCGCCAACAGCACGTTGGCCTGCTCCAGTTCGGACACGGGCGTCCGCGTCTGGAAAAACGTGGCCGCCGCCAAAAGAATCATGGCACTATTAATGGCCCAACCAATGATCATGGAAAACAAGGTGTCAAGAAACTCATACTTTAGCTGCTTCTTGATGACGGCGGCGTCCTGCCGATTCCACTGGCGGCTTTGAATGATCTCAGAGTGCAAAAACAAGTTGTGCGGCATCACGACCGCGCCTAACACGCTCATGATCACCAGCATGGAGCCTTTGGGAAACGACGGGGTAACCCAGCCGACCATGGCGCGGCTCCACTCGATATTCACCAAAGAAAGCTCATAGAGGAACGCCAAGCCAATGACGGACACAAGCGCAATGATCCATTTTTCAATCTTTCTATACGAGTTGGTATAGAGCATGATCATCACGAACACGGTCACCAACAGCGCCCCGACTCGGATGGGGATGCCCCACAACATGTGCAGGGCAATCGCGCCGCCCAAGATCTCGGCCAGCGACGTCGAAATCGAGGCAAGCATGGCGGAGGACAGGAGCACGGCGGAGTAGCGTGGCTTGAGATAAATAGCCGCTGCCTCAGAAAGACAAAGACCGGTGGCAATGCCCAAATGGGCCACATTGTGCTGCAAGACGACGAGCATGATGGTCGAGAGGGTAACCATCCACAGCAGGGCATAGCCGTAGTCCGCACCGGCCGCCAAGTTCGATGCCCAATTGCCCGGGTCAATAAAACCAACAGTGACCAGCAAGCCTGGCCCCACAAACTTCAAGATGTCCAAACCGCCAAAGTGCGGTTTGTAATCCTTGCGGTCTATGTTGCGTAAAAAGTCAAACATCGGTTCCGTAAATATGCATGTGCGCGCGGCGCCACGTCGCCGCCTACCTAGTTACTGATGAGGTCTGCATCTAATCTGCATGGTAACTACCAGTGAGTGCGCGTTCTACTTTGCGGCATCCTTGTAGCCGCCCGCGGCGAGGGCGGCTTCTGCAGCCGCGGTCAGCGCCCGCGGCCACAATTGGAATGCCAACAAATCTCTAACCTTTTGTCAAGTACTGCATGCACTGAGTAGTACGTCAGCCGCCCACGACCTGCATGGCGATGCGCGCCCACTCGGAAAGGCGCTGCGGCTCATAACGCACCGTGCTGATGTCCTTCAAGATAAACTCCAGCGGACAGCCGTGTTTCTCGCAGATCTTGCGCGTCGCAAGCAGGTCCGCGTGGATCTGGTCCGTGCTGCAGTGGTCCATCGCTACCAAGGCCGGGCTGGGCTTGCGGGAGTAGACGAAGTCGCCGCCGATCTCGGCTGCGCCGCGTTCTTCGTTGACCCACGGGCTCATCGAGACCTTGCGCACGTTCGGGATCATGCGCACCTCGGCCATTTTGCGGTCGAGAGGATCGCAACAGCCGTAGTAGACCATGCCGAAGCGCGCGCAGATGCGGCGGGTGTAGTCCACTTCGAATTCCTTGAACATGGCGGGCGAGACGGTGGAGAGCATCTGGGCCAGACCGAACATCCAGAGATCCTTCGTGCGGGGCGTCTGCGGGTTGTAGCCCGGGGCGGGTAGCTCGTCCGTATAAGCACCCGTACAGTGGATCAGACTCTGGGGTTCACACAGCAGCCCTTGTTGCTCCAACTGATCGAGCAGGTTCAGGTGGCCGTCCGTCATGCGGGTCAGCAGGCGGTGCATGAAGTCGGGCCTGTCCACCAAGGCATACAGCGCATTCTCAACCCCCATCCACGTCGCGATGGGATCCCACAGGGACAGATAGGGATCGAAGCCCCACGGGCGCACATCCAGCAGGCCGTCGAAGAGTTCGTGGGCGACGGCCAGGCGGCGTTCGGTCTCGGCCGGGTTGTGGCTGATCCGCGGCGTACGAATTTTCTCCAGATCGGCGTCGGTCTGAAACTGGTTCTCGAACTTGTGGCCCACGACCTCGCTGGTCGGATCGCTCACGGCGGTCTCCTCATGCACGCTGATGCCGAAGCCGCTGTTGCTGATCGCCTTGGGTACCCGCACGAAGGATTCGACCACCATGTCCACGGGGAAATGCCGCCACTGGTAGAGCGTGCGCCGGAGGTGCTCCTCGTGCCGGCGGCACTCCTGGTCAGCGCACTGCAAGGTGAGTTCATCACCGATGTGCATCTCGTTCCAGCATACCTGGTCGATCATCACCATGGCTCGTGCCGGTTGCCGCGCATTAAGCTTGCGCCACAGCGCCCGCTTTTCTTCCTGCACCGGCAACGCGGCAATTTCCGCCACGCACGCGGCCAGTTGGCGCACAATTGCTACATCCTTCATATTCAGCATACTTGTTCTCCCATGTCGTTATTCGTCCTTGACGGACTAGTTACTTGGTTGACAAAGTGTTGCATAAAGCCGCCACAGTATAGCAAATATGCCGCGGCGGGCTCATCGTCTGCTCCATTATTTTGATTTCAGCGCCTCGTGCAGCGTGCGAATGCTGGCGATCTCCGGCCGATTCGCGATGCCGGCAAGGTTGAAGCCGAGGCAGATGTCAATGTCCTTTTGCGACAGATAGTTGCCGAGATCCGAGGCTTCATCCATGAGTCACGCTTCCTCCGGTGCAGTTTTGTCATCTCCCCAGATGCGGGCGAGGGTGGCTTGGATCTTCTTCTCGAAGCGGGCGATCAGTTCGCGGTTGGCGGCGACCAGCGCCTGCTCGGCCTCGATCTCGGCGACAATGGCTTGCTGCGTCGCGAGGGGCGGGAGGGGGAGTCGCAAGCTTTTCAGTATTTCGACCGAAGCAACGTTCTTTATAGCTGCTCCATAAGTGAAGTCCGCCAGGCTTTGCTGAAAGTTCGTACTCTCCATCCAGTGTTTCAGGAAGACACCCAGAACGCAATCTTTTGGAGTCAGCTTGAGTAATGCTTGGTTGATTATACCAGCGGGCGCGTTGTCTGGAATGATAGCCACTTTTCCCATCGTGCCCGAACAACTCATTATCAACTCGCCTGGTCGCACCTGAAAACCACGCATCTCGACGAACTTGTCTTCACCAACGAAATATCTGAATTCTGAAAAGTCGTTGGCGATAGCGTGACTCTGTTCATATACTGCGTAGCCATTCTCGACGAAAATCTCCTTCTTCAGACTTCCGCCGAACGGTCCCCGCTTGAAAATGCATACTCCTCTCAGTTCCACCATAGGCCAGTCGGGATGGATGGGGATGTGGGGGCGGTAGTTGTCGAGGACGGCGCGGGCGCCGTTGATGACTTTCTGGTAGCCTTCGATCTCCGCCACGATCTCCTTCTGCACCTCCAGGGGCGGCAGGGGGATTTGGAATCCCGCGAGGGTTGACAAGTTCAGGTTCGAAATGTTGGTCGTTGTGTTTGCGTTCCGAAGGAAGAAGTCAGCGGCATATGCGGTGCGTAGGCAGTGAATCAGGTAGCCGTCGAGAATCCTGCCGTTCGGTCGAATCACCGACATGAACGCGCCGAAAGACATAGGTCGCTCGACTCTGCGAACATGGGTCGTTCTTCCCAGTAGATTGAGGCTGTTGGCGGTAGAGATTAGTATGTCGCCTGACCGGAGCAGCTTAGTTTCATCCTTTAGTAAGGCTCGCGGAATGTGATAGAGGTCTTCTTCAACAATGCCAGACGACTGGGAGGCTTTGGTTGTCGCAACGAGCAAGGAATCCTTGTTGGCCCGTTCAAGCTGATCGGTCTTTCCGAAAGTAATTCCCCTTAGCAACTCGGCTACATCCCCGAGCGGAACCATTGTGAAGTGTGTTTGGCTGGTGACGGCAGTCTGATACCGCTCCCCGCTGAGGTTGTACTCGCCATTCGCGGCGATTTTTTCTTTCGGCACGATCAGACCCAGCGTGAGTTGAGCGCCAAAGGCGCGCTTTATCCCAGCCTGGGGCAACGCCCCAGGTTCATTGTTTCCCGTCATTTCGGAGGGCTGAAGGCCCGATCCATCACCGGCGCGGGAAATGGGGCGGGCTTTCAGCCCTCTTCCGTGTTTGGCAACGGGCTCTTGGGGCGTTGCCCCAGGCTGGGATGTTTTCGCGCCGTTGGCGCTTTTAGGTTTGTGGGTGTCCGGGTCCTGGGGCGTTGCCCCAGGCTGGGATAGCGACGGGCCTTTGGCCCTATTTTCAGCGGTTTGTAATGATTCCAGATACGAGTTGATCTCCATCTTGGCCTGCGGCAGGTCGTTCTTGTCAATCTCGCGGCGCTGGGCGCCGAGGCCGAAACCGTCGTTCTCAACCTTGAAGAAAGCAATGGTGTTGGTCTTCTTCGCCAGCGACTTGTCCAGGATCAGGATCGAGGTCTTGACGCCGGAATAGGGATTGAACACGC
The DNA here is from genome assembly GCA_964397565.1 of uncultured bacterium. Classification (GTDB taxonomy): domain Bacteria; phylum Auribacterota; class UBA3054; order UBA3054; family JAPLST01; genus JAPLST01. The sequence goes on along the minus strand of CAYNJC010000018.1, from coordinate 71,053 downwards.
CCGCCGGCAGCGAGACCACCGCGACGAGGTATTCCTCCACCAACATCTTGCGCAGTTGCTTGTAGGCGTTCTGGCTTTGGAAGATGATGCCTTCGGGCACGATGATGCCGGCGCGGCCGCCGGGCGTGAGGTGCTCGGCCATGTAGTCCACAAACAGCACTTCGCTGCGTTTGGACTGCACCGAGAAGCGGTTGTGCGGCTTGATGCCGCCCTTCGGCGACATGAAGGGCGGATTGGCGAGGATCACGTCGGCGTATTCGTTCCAGCGATCCTGGCTGGTCAGCGTGTCGTACTCGGCGATGTGCGGGTCGGCGAAGCCGTGCAAATACAGGTTCACCAGCGACAGGCGCACCATATCGGGCGAGATATCGTAGCCCTTGAAGTTCTGCGCGAGGCGGCCCTTTTCGTCCGGCGTCAGGGTGCTGTTGCCTTTCTTGTCGGCGTTGGCCTGGAGGATGTGTTTCCAGGACGAGATCAGGAACCCGGCGGTGCCGCAAGCCGGGTCGAGGACGGTCTCGGTCTTCTTCGGGGCGATGATTTCGACCATGAAATCAATGATGTGGCGCGGGGTGCGGAACTGCCCGGCGTCACCTTGCGAACCGAGCACGGAGAGCAGATACTCGAAGGCATCGCCCAAACGCTCGGAATGGTCGTAGTTGAACTCGTCAATGACCTTGAGGAACATCTTGAGTGTTTCGGGATCGCGGTAGGGCAGATAGGCGTTCTTGAAGATGTCGCGGAAAAGGAGCGGGATGCCGGGATTCTCCGGCATCTTGGCGATGGCCTCGGCGTAGAGGTTCAGGGTCTCGTGGCCGCCCAGCCCAGAGCGCATGAGTTTGGCCCAGCCGTAGCGGGCAAACTCTTTTGCGAAAAACTTGCGCTTGCCACCAAACTCCTCGCTCTCGGCGTCCATGTCATCCATGAACTTATAGATCAAGGCGATAGTGATCTGCTCGACCTGGCTCTTGGGATCAGGCACCTTGCCGACGAGGATGTCGCGGGCGGTGTCGATGCGGCGTTTGGTGTCGGTGTCAAGCATGGGATGAACTCCAAATCATCAGAAACGAACGATCTCCAAAGGCCAACGGCCTGCCGCTATCCCAGCCTGGGGCAACGCCCCAGGAATCGGTCATAACATTCATAAGGGCTGAAAGCCCGTTCCATCGGTTAGTCCCACACATATCGTTCCTCGTATTCAATTCCATATTTGGTGAGGAAAGCAAGATACTCTTCTTGGAATGTGTGGACACAATGATGCTCTTCTTGGTTGTCAATATACTGACGCAAGTCGTCAAGGTTGGTAGGTCCCACGGAAAAAGCACCGTACCCGCGTTGCCATGAAAATCCGGCCAGATCAGGTGATTGTGTCTTGAGCCATTTTGATGAAGATGTTTTCAGTTCTTCAACGAGTTGTGCCGCCGTGATCGTTCGGGAGAAGCGGACGGCGAGATGGACATGATCGGCCGTACCTCCCACACGATAGCATTCGCAATCGGCATTTCGGGCCACGGTGGCGAGGTAGGCGTGAAGGGCAGGCCGGATCGTCAGCCCGAGCATGGGTGCACGGTCTTTGGTACTGAAGACGACATGGATGAGAAGACATGACAGGGATTGTGGCATACTTATTGGGGCGGGCTTTCAGCCCTTATTGGATGCTTAATCACATTCCTGGGGCGTTGCCCCAGGCTGGGATAGAGACGCGCCTTTGGCGCTGAAACACGCCCCCTAATAGTGGCGAATCCGCCATGACCAAAATCGGCGTTATGGGCGCTCTCGCGCTGTTTCGAGGTGAGGGCGAAGCTGTTAAGCCCGGCTTTAGTTCTAAACCCCTCGAATTCGAGGGGGTTAAAATCAGCGTTGTTCAAACGCTCCCATACACCCAGAAATTCAATGGTATTGCGGTTTCTCATCCAGTTCTGGATGACATGATCCGCGCGATCCGGCTCTTTGTGCTTGGCAATATCCGTCAGACAAATATAGTCGTCAATAGCGAGGTTGAGAACGGTTATGGAGGTCCCTTGTACGTCGATAATCGCTTTTGCTGCTTTGCTCATAAAAACTCCTATGCAATGAACTGATTCAAAGCGACATAGTCTTTGACGTATGCAGGGATGAGCATGCGATACTTGTCCGGCACGGCGCGGAAGTCACGGGTGGAAAAGACCGGGTTAGTGGCCAGGTCGGTGAAGTGCTTGCTCTCGATGATGTGGCGCACGTGGTCGCTAGTGACATAGGCCTTGAAGTAGTTCTTGATAGCCGGCATCGCGGTGGCCTCTGCGGGCTTGGTATCGGCGACGAACTTGGCGAATTCTTCTTCCAGCAGTTCGTCCTTGGACTTGAAGCGTGGAATGAGGCCGAAGATCTTCTCCAGAATCTCCCGCAGGGTCAGGCGCCGATCCACGGCGGCGGCTTTGCGCAACTTGTCGAGGGTGTAGTATTCCTCGGGTTTGTCGAAGACCTCGCGATTGACGTAATCAATAACGCGATCCCATTGGCCTGACTCAACGGCCGCGGCAATCGTCTCATTCTCGCGCACGGAGTCCTCGAATTTCTCGAAGAACATGCGGTCGATCTTCATGCCTTCGTAACCGATGGTCTCTTCCTTCATCGATGCGATGATATCGGCGCCGAGGTGCTCATAGGCGCCGCCAAACACCACCGGTTTTTTATCGCTGTCGTCATCACGAACTTTGCCTTGGGGCCTGGGGAGCTTCAACACCTCGTCATAGTTAAATTTCTCCTCGAAGTATTCGCAGTTGGCGAAGAAGTCGAAGAGCTTGAATGCTCTCTTGTGCGGCTCGTTGACGCTGTCTTTGATGTTGTCATCGAAGAGCTGTTCGAGGAAGTTGTGTTTGCGGGTGCCACGGCCCTTGATCTGGATGAAGTCGGTCGGCGAGAAGATCGGTCGGAACATGCCAAGATTGAGAATGTCGGTGCAATCGTAGCCGGTGGTCATCATGCCAACCGTCACGCAGACACGGGCCTTGCTGGTTTTGTAGGTCGGCAGGAAGTTGGCCGAACCGAGCAGGTTGTTGTTGGCGAAGTTGATGGTGAACTGCTGGGCGTCGGGGATCTGCGAGGTGACCTGCACGGCGAAGTCGGACTGGTACTTGCCGGGAAACATGCGGTCGGCCATCTGGTTGAGAATCTGCGCCAGCTTGGCGGCGTGGTTTTGGCTGACGGCGAAGATGATGGACTTGCCGATCTCCCCGCTGACCGGATCGCGCAGGGCGTTTTCCAGAAAGGTCTTGCAGAAGAGCTGGTTGGTGGCATCGGCGAAAAAGCGCTTCTCGAACTCGCGCTGCTTGAAAGCCTCCTGCTGATCTTCGCCGGCATCATCGGTGAACGCGACGACGAAGCCTTCTTTAGAGAGCAATTCGGTGGTGATCTCGGTGCGGGCATCCACCACGGTGGGGTTGATCAGATAGCCTTCCTTAACGCCTTCGAGCAGAGAATAGCGGTAGGTAGGAAGGCTGTTTTCGCAGCCGAAGGTGCGGTAGGTATCCAGCAACAGCCGGCGCTCGGCTTCGCGCGGGTCGCGGGTAGAAGGATTTGTTTTGTCAAATCGCCTGAGGTAGTCGCGGGGCGTGGCGGTGAGACCAAGTTTGTAGCCGATGAAGTAGTCGAAGACGGCGCGGGCGTTGCCGCCGATGGAGCGGTGGGCTTCGTCGGAGATGACCAGGTCGAAATCGGTCGGCGAGAAGAGCCGCTGATACTTGTTGTTGAAGAGCAGCGACTGCACCGTGGTGACCACGATTTCCGCCCGGCGCCAGTCGTCACGATTCTCTTTGTAGATCACCGTCTGAAAGTCGGCAGACAGCAGCGCTATGAAGGCCTTCCTGGCCTGCTCTTCCAGTTCGAGGCGATCCACCAGAAACAGCACGCGCCGGGAATTGCCGGAACGGAGGAAGAGTTTGATGACGGCGGCGGCAGTCAGTGTCTTGCCGGTGCCGGTGGCCATCTCGAACAGGAAGCGGTCTTTGCCGTCCTCGACAGCCCGTTGTAGGGCGTGAATGGCCTTCAACTGATAGGGCCGCAAGAAACGCAGTTTGTTGGCCTGGATATAGCCGGGACGTTCGGCCTCGTTGCGCCACGCCGCTTCGGATTGGTAGCTCGGGCGCTGGGTCAGCACAATGTAGTCGTCGCCGACTTGGTCCTCGACCAGGCGTTGCGGGTTGGGCGTGACCTGCTGGTAGCCGCTCACCGAGTCGGGAGTCGGAAAGGAAGTGATGACGTTGGGGTTACCGCGCTCGAGGTCCCAGAAGTAGTGCAGGTTGCCGTTGGAGAGGATCACGAAGCGGCAGTTCTGGGACTTGGCGTATTTGCGGGCCTGCTCCTTGCCGACGAGTGGGTTCTTGTTCTCCGATTTGGCCTCCAGGACAATGAGCGGAAATCCTTTGGTGTCCAGCAGCAGGAAGTCGATGAAGCCCTTGCTCGTCTTTTCAAAGTTGTCGCCGAGAGCATCCAGATCGGATGACTTGATTGTCACACTGAGTTCAAGGCGAATGTTGGCGGGCGCGCTTTCCCGCGCAAAGAAGAGCCAGCCTGCCGTTTCGAGCAGCTTGTTGATCTTGATGCGGGCGGTGGCTTCTTTGTTTTCCATGCGGTTTCTCAGTATCACCACAGTTTTACCGGTGGCCTAATTATAGCAGATATGCCGCGGCGCTGGAGTACATAGTCGCTTGCGACATACTGTGCATCCCACCCTCACGAGAAACTGCGTTGCGTGCGCGCGGTTTCGGCGAAGAGTTGTTTGGCGCGGGCGCTCTCCTGGGCGTGGTCGCAGAGCGGCAGGGGATAGTCAGGCGCGAGGCGCTGGCCGGCTTTTGGCGGCGCGTGCAATGCGCGCAACGGCGCGGCGGCAAGCTCCGGCAGCCAACGGCGGATGTACTCGCCCTGCGGATCAAAACGCTTTTGTTGCAGCCATGGATTGAAGATGCGAAAGTAGGGTTGCGCGTCGCAGCCGGTCGAGGCCGACCATTGCCAGTTGCCATTGTTGACGCACGGATCGTAATCCACCAGTTTCTGTGCGAAATAGCGTTCGCCTTTGCGCCAATCAATGTGCAGGTCTTTGGTCAAGAACGAGGCGACCATCATGCGCACGCGATTGTGCATGAAGCCGGTCGCATTGAGTTCGCGCATGCCGGCGTCGACGATCGGGAAGCCAGTGCGGCCGGTGCACCAGGCGCGCCAGGCAGTCTCGTCGGCGCTCCACCAGAGCCGATCGTACTTTTCGCGAAACGCGTGGCCAAAGACATGCGGGAAAAAATGCCCGACGTGCGTGAAGAAATCGTGCCAGTGTAGCTCGTTGATCAGCACGTGGGCCGGTCCGAGTGCGCGCGTGACGGCGGCATGCACTTCGCGGATCGAGACCGTGCCGAACTTGATGTGGGCCGAGAGGCCGGTGGTCGGCTGAGACGGAATGTCGCGCTGCGCGGCGTAGTCGGTGAAGGACGCGAGCGACTTTAAGATGCGCAGCGCTTCGGCGCGGCCGCCGCGGACGCGCATGTGCGGGTTGTCCGGCGCGCATTGGGCGGCGGCGAAGTCCTGGTCGGCCCACGCGATCGGCGCGGTGTGAAACCGCGCCGGTGGGCACGGGCGCGGCGCGCGCAGCGGCAGGTGCAGCGCGCGGCGCAGATAGGGGGTGAAGACCGTATAGGGCGTGCCGCGCGCGGTCAGCATCTCGTCCGACGCGCGTAACAGCGCATCGTGCGACGAATGGAATGCCACGCCACATCGTGCGCACGCGTCCGCAATCGCCGCATCGCGCTGTTTGCTGAACGGGGTATAGTCCGCATTGACATGCACGGCGGCGATGTCGAGTTCCGCGAACAGGCGCGCGACGACCTCCGCGGCTGTGCCGTGAAACACGAACAGGCGGCCGCCGCCTGCGCGCACTTGCGCAGCAAGATCGCGCAGCGACGCAACCAGGAACTGGACCGCGTTGTCGCTGCGATAGGGATTGTCCTGCACTTGGCGCGGGTCGAAGATGAAACACGGCAGGACGCGCGCGCCACTGGCTGCCGCAGCGCACAAGGCCGTGTTGTCATCCAGGCGCAAGTCGCGGCGGAACATGTGCAGGACAGTGGCCATATACAATGTACGAACTGCAATTTACAACTATCAATCCTGAACCCTGAACCCTGAACCCTGGGACCTTTTACCTACACCGCACCGGCTTGCCGGTGGCGGCGCTGGTGTAAATGGCGTCGAGCAGTTCCATGACGGTCGCGCCTTCTTCGCCGGTGGCGATATGCGGCTTGTTGCCGAGAATTGCCTCGACGAGATGGACGCAGGCGCCTTTCACGGCCGGGACGGGCGGATGCAGGCGCATATCGAACTGGCAGCCGTTCTTTTCGAGGAACAGTTCGGCTTCGAACTCGTAGCCCTCATTCAGATTGCGCTGCACCAGGCCGGCCTGCGTGCCGTACAGGCGGGTTTCCATCATTTCGCGTTCTTTGATGTTGGCCGCCCATGACGCCTCAATTTCGAGCGATGCGCCGTTCTCAAAGGTGATGAATGCGGCCGCCAAATCTTCGGTATCAAACTTCTTATTCAGTTCTTTGGCGAGGCGCATGCCAATCGGATTGTAGGTGCGGCCCAGCACATAGGTTGGCTTGGGATAGCCCATCAACCACAGGGCCAGATCCAGGCGGTGCACGCCGAGATCAATCAACGGGCCGCCGCCGGACAACGCCTTTTGGCCGAACCAGCCGCCAAAGCCGGGCAGGCCGCGGCGGCGATGCCAGATCGTGCGTGCGAAATATACCTCGCCCAGAATACCGCTGTCCACTTGCTGCTTGAGCGCCCAGGATTGCTCGGTGAAACGATAGGAAAAATTGATCATTAAGCGGCGGCGCGCCTTTTTCGCGGCGGCCAACATGGCGCGGGCCTCGCGGGCGTTCATTGCCATTGGCTTTTCGCACAGGACATGCGCGCCGGCGCGCAAGGCCGCCATCGTGAGCGGCGCGTGATAGACATTCGGTGTGGCAATGCTGACGATGTCGAATTTGTGCGCGCGCAGCATGTCCTCAGCCGCGGTGTAGCGCGACGCGATGGCGTGTTTGTCGCCGATTTCCTTGAGGCGGTCGGGATTGGCATCGGCAAGCGCGATGACACGCGCCTGCGGGTGCTTGTGAAACTCCGTGATGTGATGGCGGCCTACGCCGAGACCAATGACGCCGATCGAGAGAGTTTTCATTTTCTTGGGTTCCAGGGTTCAGGGTTCAGGGTTCAGGAGAGAAGTATGAAGTCGGAACGCTGAACAATGAAGTCAGCGCGGAATCCGCATTTTTACTTTTGCGTGGATAGTTCACCGTTCAGCGCTCTTTACGCACTGGCGGTAAACCGCGGCCAACTGCTCGAGCTGGCGGCGCTGGTCGAAGAGTTGGCGCACACGCACGGCACCGTTCATGCCGAGCCGGCGGCGTTCGGTAGAATTTTGCACTAAACGCGTCAGGGCCTGGGCTAGTTGAACGGTGTCATGCGGCGCGACCAGCAGGGCGGTTTCGCCGTGCGTCATGGTTTCCGTGAGGGGTTCGATGGCCGTGGCGACGACCGGCACGCCCATCGCCTGCGCTTCGAGAAAGACATAACCAAAGCCCTCGCGCAGGGTGGGCAGGCAGAACAAGTCGAAGCACGCCATCAGCTCGGGCATGTCGTCTTGCCAGCCAAGAAAACGGACACGGGCGCTGATGCCGCGCGCCTCGGCCTGTTGCTGTAAGAGCGCACGCAGCGGGCCTTCGCCGGCGATAACCAGGATGGCATCGGGCGCGGTCGGCAGCACCTGCGCGAAGGCATCCAGCAGCAGATCAAGACCTTTGTCGGGCACCAACCGCGAGGCACAGCCGATGACGACGGTGTTGCCGTCCACATCCCATTGTTGGCGGCGCGCGGCAACGTGCTGCGGGTCAAGTGCGGCGGGCGTGAAGCGCGCGAAGTCAATACCGTTATAAATGCAGATGCTGTTATCGGCGCGCGCACTGCCCAGCTCGATGATGGCGTCTTTGACGCGTTCGGTGACGCTAATGAACAGGGACGTGCGCCGGCCGATCCAATTGTCGAGCAGGCGATAGAAGGCCTGCACCAGGCGCGGCTGGGCGGCATGCACGGTGTAGCCGTGGGCGGTGTAAATGATGCAGGGCACGCGCGCCAGCCAGGCCGCCAGGCGGCCGACAAAGCCGCCCTTCGAGGTATGCGTATTGACGATGACAAAGCGCATGCGGCGCATGAAGCGATACAAACGCAGGACGGCCAGCAGATCCCACGGGCTGATGTTGCGACTGATGTGCACCGGGAAAAACGAAATGCCGTGGCGGGCGGCCGCGCGCGCGTCAGCATCGTCCGAACACGCCAGCCAGACGGCATACCCATCCGCGCGCATGCGCTGCAAAATCGGCAGCAAGAACGCGCGCGCGGTGATGCCGACCGTGCAGACGTGCAAGACCGGAATCGCCAGGTCAGACGTGGATGACACCTTCACGTTTGTCACTGTAGACCCGCACATTACTGTCGTTGCGCGGCCGGCGCTGGAAGCGCTGGTGGCGCCGACGTTGCTGCTGCTGCGGCTGATTCACGCGCAAGACGCGCGCCGGCACACCGCCGACTTCGCCGTAGGCCGGCACATCGCTGCAGACCACCGCGTTGGCGCCCACCACGGCGTGATGAAAGACGTGCGCCGGTCCGAGCACCTTCGCGCCGGCAAAAATGACGACTTCGTCGCCGATCTCCGGCACCCGCACATCTTTTAGATCGGCGATGTCCAGCACCACCTGGCAGCCCAACGTGACATTGCGGCCGATGCGCACGCCGGGATGAATGACCGTGCCGCAGGGATGCAAGAGGACACAGCCGCCGCCAATCGTCGCGCGCGCGGGCACGGAGACATTGTAGGCCAGGTGCACCAGCCCCTGCAGGAAGGCGTACGGCACCAGCAGCGGCCAGCGGAAGGGCAGCCACAAGCGCGTGATGGCGTAGCCAATCCGGTGCACCAGCATGATGTGCAAGGAGGGCACGAACAGAACCGTGACGATTTTGAAAAGCTTTGGTCCTTTGGTGATGGTAAAGAGGCGCGCATAGTCAGCAAACATTTTTTGAATCATCATGAGCAGTCGTCTCCCAACGACGGCGCAATCGGGCGGTTGGCCCGGGCGCGTGTGAGTGCAAGTGCGGCGCGCAGGTCAAGGGCTCCGTGGTACAGGGCTTTGCCGATGATGCAGCCGTCAGGGGCGCGCGGGCTCAGCCGCGTCAAGGCATCAAGGTGCTCGAGGGAGGCCACCCCGCCGGACGCAATGATGGTAGCGTCGAGCGTGGCGAGCAAAGCCTGCACGGTAGCGAAATCTGGTCCTGCCAGCATGCCGTCCGTTGCGATATCAGTATAAATAAGGGTAGCCACGCCGAGCGCCACGATGGCGCGGGCGAAGTCGAGTACCGGCGTCTGCGTCGGCGCAGTCCAGCCGCGCACGGCAACCAGCCCGCCGCGCGCGTCAATGCCAACTGCGATTGCATCTCCAAACTGCTGCACGGCGGCGCGCACGAACGCCGGATGGTCGTGCGCACTGGTGCCGAGGACGACGCGGCGCGCGCCGGCCGCGCGACACGCAGCGATGTCGTCGAGCGTGCGCACGCCGCCGCCCAACTCGACCTGCAAGCCGGTCGCGGCGACGATTGCGCGGACGACCTGGGTGTGCCGGCGCGTGCCCGAGAACGCGCCGTCCAAATCAACGATGTGCAGCCACGTTGCGCCGGCGGCGGCAAACTGCCGTGCGACGGCGCAGGGATCGTCGCTGTACACCGTCTGGCGGGCTGCGTCGCCTTGTTCCAGGCGCACACATTTGCCGTCGCGCAGATCTATTGCCGGGAGCAGTTCCATACCACCTCGACAAAGTTACGCAACATGGCCAGGCCCACCGCCTGGCTTTTTTCCGGGTGAAACTGGCTGGCAAACAGATTGCCGCGCCAGAGCAGCGAGCAGAACGGCACGGCATACGTCGTGGTCGCACCGATGCAGGCCGGATCGTCTGGCACGACATAGTACGAGTGTACGAAGTAGACCTGACTGGCGGGTGCAATCCCGCGGCAGAGCGGGCATTTCGGCCGTGCCTCGAACGTGTTCCAGCCCATGTGCGGCACTTTCAAAGTTGCATCCTGCGGCTGAAACCGCACGACCCGGCCGCGGCAACTGCCCAAGCCGGCAACGTCCGGCGCTTCTTCGCTGTGCTCCATCAGCAGTTGCTGGCCCAGGCAAATACCCAGCAACGGCCGATCCGCCGCGACCCATGCGTGGAGCGGCGCGGCCAGCCCACGGGCGTGCAGTTCGCGCATGCCGTCGCCGAAATGGCCGACGCCCGGCAACACCACACCGTCCACGGTGCCCCAGGCGGCGCCGGCGGCAACGTCGCACACCTGCGCGCCGACCTGTTCGAGCGCTTTGCGCACGCTGTGCAAATTGCCCATGCCGTAATTCAGCAATGCCAGGCGCACGCGCATGCTACTTCCTCTCATCCGGCGTCACGCCGCAGGTGCGCACTTCCACCCAGTTGGTCCCGCCCGACTGAAAGCTCGAGCCGGACACCACGACGTAAGCTTGGCCTGGCCTGGCCACACCCAGCGTGCGCACCATGCGCTCCGCCACGTGCAACTGGCGCGTGCGCGAGGCACACTGCGGAACCGTGAAGGTCTTCAAGTTCCAGTACAGCATCAGCGGCCGCGCAATCGCCGCAGTAGTACACAACGCGATGACGGGCATCATCGGCCGGTAATGCACCAAGTGCACGGCGGTGGTGCCCGAGTGAGTGAACACGGCAATGCACGCCGCATTGATGTCGCGCGCCACCTGCACGGCTGCCTGCGCGATCCCGTCGCTGGTGCAGGCGGCGCCGGTGCGCGGCCGCGGCACGTACAAAGCGCTGGCTTCCACGCTCGCCACGATGCGGGCCATCACCTGCACGGCTGCGACCGGATTGTCGCCCGCCGCCGTTTCACCCGACAGCATCAGCGCGTCGGTGCCGTCAAAAACGGCGTTGGCCACATCGCTTGTTTCCGCCCGGGTGGCCACCGGACTATGGATCATGGTTTCCAGCATTTGGGTGGCGGTGATCACCGGCTTGCCCGCCGCATTGGCCAGGCGGATCATTTCTTTTTGCACGACCGGTACCGTCTCCGGCCGCAGCTCCACGCCCAGATCGCCGCGCGCGACCATGACGCCGTCGGCCACCGCAATGATGGCCGGCAGCTGCGCGACCGCCTCGGGTTTTTCAATTTTCGCGATCACGCGCGGGGGCAGGTGTGCGGGCGCCGGTCGTAGTCGTGCGTAGTCGCGGGCGATCATGCGCTGCAACTGCACAATGTCGCGCGCATCGCGCACAAACGACAACGCGACCCAGTCCACGCCACGCTCCACGCCGTAGCGCACATCGCGCACATCTTTGCTGGTCAGCGCCGGAATGGAGAGCATCACGCCCGGCAGATTAACGCCCTTACGCGGCAACAACAGTCCGCCATGCACCACCTCGCATTGCACACTGTCCTGCCGCACTTCCAGCACCCGCAACGCAATCGTGCCATCGGCGATCAGAATCGGGTCACCCGGCTTGACCTCGCCCGGCAGCTTGGCATAGTTGACCGAAATGCGCTGGGACGTGCCCAAGCAGGGGGCGGTCGTGATTGTGATCGTGTGGCCGGGCTCCAGCAGGGCCGGTTTGCCGCCCATCATCTCGCCTACGCGCAGCTTGGGCCCTTGGAGATCCTGCAGAATGGCCAGCGGCCGCCCTACTTTGCGTTCGATCGCGCGCACGTGGCTGATGATCGCGTCCTTCTGGGTGTAATCGCCGTGCGAAAAGTTGAGGCGCACAACGTCCATGCCCGCCTGCGCCAAGGCCAACAGCACCTTGGGTGAGGACGAGCTTGGCCCGATTGTGCAGACAATCGTGGCGCGGCGGTGCTGGGGTGCGCTGCGGAAGTACTGGGGCAGCGTGCGGGTCATTGCGGCAGGCGTGCGAGGGATTCGGCCACTAATGCACTGGTGCGCACGGCGCAGAATTGTTCGCCGCACATCGAACAAAAATGTTGTTCGTTGCCGGCATGGCCGCTGTTGCGCGCATCGAAATACTCGCGGGCGCGTGCCGGATCGAGCGCCAACGCGAACTGGCCTTCCCAATCAAATGCTTTGCGCGCGGCGGCCATGGCATCATCGCGGCTGCGCGCGCCAGGCCGTTTGCGCGCGATGTCGGCGGCATGCGCGGCAATTTTGTAGGCAATAATGCCGGTACGCACATCCTCGATGTCCGGCAAGCCCAGATGCTCCTTGGGCGTCACGTAGCACAGGAACGCCGCGCCCGCGGTAGCCGCCGCCGTCGCGCCGATGGCGGACGTGATATGATCGTAGCCCGGGGCGATGTCGCACACAATCGGGCCCAGCACATAAAACGGCGCTTCCTGGCACACCGCCATCTGACGTTCGACATTCATGGCGATTTGGTCAAACGGCACATGGCCGGGACCTTCGATCATCACCTGCACGCCGGCGTCCCAGCAGCGCTGGGTCAGTTCGCCCATCACATCCAATTCGGCGAATTGGGCAGCATCGCTGGCATCCGCCAGGCAGCCCGGGCGCAAGCCATCGCCCAGGCTCAACGTGACATCATGTGCGCGGCAAATTGCCAGGACGTCGTCAAACTGGGTGTACAAGGGATTTTCCGCGTTGTGTTCCACCATCCAGCGCGCCATCAGCGACCCGCCGCGACTGACGATGCCCAGCGCGCGCCGGCACGCCATCGGCAGCATCCGCCGCAGCAAGCCGCAATGCACGGTCATAAAATCCACCCCTTGCTCGGCCTGCGCGCGAATGACGCGCACATAATCGGCGGCCTGCAACGCGACCACGTCGCACACGTCATTGACCGCCTGATATATCGGCACCGTGCCGACCGGCAGGGGACTGGCCGCGAGAATGCGCTGGCGAATCTCGTCCAGTTGCGGCCCCGTGCTCAAATCCATGACGGCATCCGCGCCGTAGGTGATGCAGGCTGCCAATTTGTCGAGTTCAGAGCCGGCATCCGACTGCGCCGGTGAGCGGCCGATATTCGCATTGATTTTACAGGTCGCATTGATGCCGATGCCAATCGGCGCGAGCCCCGTGTGGCGCAGGTTGGCGGGAATAACCATCCGGCCGCGCGCAACTTCCGCGCGCACCAGTTCGGGCGCAAGGCACTCGCGCGCTGCCACGGCCTGCATCGCCGGCGTGATCGTCCCGCGCCGCGCGTGGGTCAACTGTGTCTCCTGTACCATAGTTAGAAATTGTGACAGATCCGGGCCGAAATGTCAAACGCCCCGCCATGGGCGTGACCGCATAGGGAGGCACACCTAACGACGCGCGTCGCCGGAACCCAGGAAACTGGGCCGCACTTGTGTTTTTGCGCCGGAATAGGTAAAATAGTGCCCATATGAACACCGTGCGCTTGATCGTGCTTGTGATGGCGTGTGCGGCACTGACGCTGCACGCGCAGAGCTCCGAAGCGGATGCCATGCTGGCCAACCTGCTGAACGATGGTGCGCCCGCGCCCACCACGACAGCGGCGGCGGTGTTGGCGCCAGACATGCTGCAACCGCGCGGTGGGCGCGCGACGGCCGTGCCGCTGGCTACCAACAGTGATGTGGTCGTCATGGGCGCGGAACAACCCGCCGAGCCAAGCGACGAACCGGAAGTGGGGATCGACACCGCCGTTGACCTGAAAGAAGTGGTCACAGAGGCAATCAAAGGGAGCGTCACTGACAGCACCGCCGAAGTGGATGTGTTCACGTCCACGGCCGACTTGTTCACCGGCACCCTCGCCGTTGCCACGGCCCTGGCCACCACCACAACACCGGAGCAGATTGTCATCCCGGTCGAAGAAGCCCCGCTCAACACCTACGTCCGGCCCGGCACGATCGTCGGCAATATTAAGGATCATAATCGCCGCCCGGTCGCCAATGTCAAGGTCGTGCTGTTTAACGACACGTCCTACAAGACCATGCAGAGCACGCCCGGCGGCAATTTCGCGTTCAACATTACCGAGTCAAACACCTACACACTGACCGCGACCATCGAGAACCAATTTTTCTTCACGAACCTGTTTATGACGCCGGGCCAGGCGCTGCTGGTGCGGGTCCAGTTCCGCATGCCGATCACGGTCTTTGGCCAGTTGTTCGTTGACGGCCAGCCGGCGCAACATGGCCTGTTCATGCGGCTGGTCAACGCCCAGGGCGCGCAGGCCGGCGCGATCATCATGAGCAACGGCTATTTCCGCATCGCGCGCTTGACTCCCGAACGCTACACGCTGGTGCTGGAACGGCGCAAGATGTTCATTGACCGCCGGCTCGATGAGAATCGCTTTTATTACGTGCCGATCACGCTGACGACCCAGACCGCGCGCATCCGCATCGAGCGCGACCGCCGGCATTTGTTCGGCATGATTACGATTGACGACCTGCCGCGCACGCATGTGGATGCAATTGTCATTATGAAAGATGCGCGCACCAACGGCAAGCTGATCTATCGCGAGGCGCCGACCTACTACCAGGAGGGCCGCTTCGTCTTCCCCAATGTGCAGCCCGGCAGCTATCTGCTGCAAGCCGTCCAGCGCCAGCGCGAATGGGTTTCCGACGTGCAGCCGGTCGTCGTGCAACCCAACGATCGCGCCGTGCGCACGTCCATCAATGTCGTCCTGGACAAAGATGCCGAACGCAAACGCATCGAGCAATTGCGCAAACAATTCATGCCCCGCTAGACGCCCGCGCCACCATGGAACTCATTCGCCATACCCGCCGCCGCAGTCGCGGCCACGCCCGCAAACATGCCGAACGCATACATGCTGCCACGCCGCGGCATGACCACGATGCCACCTGCAAAGCCATCATCAATGACTGCGCCGACCGCGAATGGCAGCGCGAACGCAGCCATGCCCGCATGGACGTGGCGCCGCTGCCCGCGGCTAACGCCGCTGAAACCGGCGCCACTACGCCCAATCACGTGGCGCCGTCGCCGGCGGCCACATCTGGCGCTGATCATACTGCTGACTTTGCCGCACCGGCACCCCTGTCGGCGCCCTTGGCCGCTTCATTTCCACCCCTAGGACTCTAATGCACTGTCGCACGTTCCTTTCGCTCCTGTATCTGCTCCCTGTTCTCGCGCTGGCGCTGATGAGCACGGGCTGCAAGCCCGCCAGCAAAGCCGGCGGCAGCGCCGTCGGTCCGCTGGCGTCGAACACGGTCATTGCGCTGGTCAACGGCAAGGAAGTTGTGGCCGGGCAGATTGAAACGCTGATCCAGCAAGCCGTGGCCCAGCAGCAGCAAATGGGCATGCCGGTGACCCCCGCCCAGCTTGACCAAGAACGCCGGAAACTGATCGAGCAACGCATCATGGACGCGCTCGTCCGCGATATCCTGGCCACCGCCAACGTGCAGGTGGCCGAAGTGCAGGTTGACCGGCAAATCGCGTCGCTGATCAGCAACGAATACAATGGCGAGGGGCAACTACGCGAGGCGCTCGAAGAAAGCAATATGACGTACGACCAATTTCGCGAGGGCTTGCGCCTGCAACTCAAAGTCATGGCCATGGTCCAGCGTGACATGAGCTTTACCACCAGTACGGTGGCCGAAGCGCAGCAATATTATAACGAGCATCGCGATGATTTTGCCTTTCCTGAGCAGGCCACCGTCGCCCATATTCAATTGACGGTGCCGCCCAATGCAACGACCGACACGATAGCCAAGACCTTGGCCCGCCTGCGCGAGATTCGTCAGGAGATCAAGCAAGGCCTGCCCTTTGCCGAGGCCGCCAAGAAATATTCGCAGGATCCCAGCGCCACGCGCGGCGGCCTGCTCGGCGCGCTGGATCGCAACCAAGCCGAGCTGCCCGAACCGTTCCTGGACGCCGTCTTTGCCGCCCCGCTCAGCAACGTCACCGATACGGTGGCCACCGACCGCGGCTATCATCTGCTCTACGTCACCGACAAGAAACCAGCGCGCACCGCCGGCTTCGATGAAGTCAAGCTCGAGATCATGCAAGGCATTGATCTCGGCCGCCGCCAGCAAATGCTGCAGCAGTGGGCCCAAAAGCTGCGCGAAAACGCAACCGTGATCTACAAGAAATAGTGATCGGTAGTCGGTGATCGGTAGTCGGTGGCAGAGGCAGGCTCAGCAACTGAAAGCCGCATACTGAATACTGCACTGCATGCCGCAAGCAGGCCGGGCAGATGTCCCGTGGCGGCTACCGCTGGAGAAGGGGAGCAACCTTCGCGCCGCGAATCTGTTGCAGCAGCGCCGGGTGGCACCGGCTCCCACTTTGAAAAAGCAATGTGTGGGAGCGGCTACCCTGCCGCGATGTTCATACCGCCGCATGGAGTGCGAATCCCACATTAAGTGCGGCGAGCTACCCAGCCCGCCACCAGAAGAAAATGATGAGTTGACACACTCGTTGAACCATTAACTGTTTGCTGGTAGAGCATCTATGAAAACAGAAAACAAGGCAGCAGCGGGAATGCTGAAGTCAGTGCCACAAAAACACCTGCCGCGTTGTGCCGTGTTAGCCGCGCTGCTGTTGGGGGCATTCACTGCTTTTGCCGGACCGATGACGGCCACGAATGTAAAGTGTCAGGTGGCAAGGCACAGTGGAGCAACGGTCTTTTTCTACACATCGGTATGGCAAGCGATCAGTAATGCTCGTGACGGAGATGTCGTAAGATATTCAGGAGTATTTGAGGAAAAGCAACAGAACACGGCCAACAGTAGTCCAATGACGCTTGCCCGCAACAATCTGACCCTGATTGGCGACGCGGACTCTTGGATCCGTGTTTATGTCAGGAATGTACCATACTGGAACGACTGTGCGATGAACCTAGCGTCAACGACCAATCTAACACTTATCAATGTGAGATTATCTGCTGTGCATACTGACGCAAACAACAGTTGTTATAATGTTTGGCTGAATTGCTGCAACAATGCACGCATATATGATTGTGTGTTCGAGAGCATCGTCAGACAAACAAACAATACAATGAAGACCTTCGTAGCAACTGAGAATGCAAGCAACATTGTTATGTGCGGCGGTGCAATTATAACTATTGATGCGACAGGGAGTAATTTTGTTTACCACGCCGCAACACATAATGCGCAACCAAGCTTGTTCAGCCAAGTTAATTTCATTGGCACCACCAACTTATATTCCGTTGGCCCTGCTTTGTTTTGCGAATGCGTGGTTAGTCACACCGGCGTGATAAGCAACGCAATCTTGTCCAAAAAAGACGCCATCAGGCAGTGTATCTCACCTGAGGCCAAAGAGATTATTGCAAAAGATATTCCGAGGTGAGCTGCACGCGTTTTTTTGCACAAGAAAAGCATACAGACTAAGGTCAAGCGCGGCGGCGGCGTATTCTTACAGCGGCCATGTGCCTGGCGCACGACGGCACGTTTACGGATGGCACCACCGTCCGCGCGCATAACGGCCAACGCACGGGTGGTCACACCCGTCGCGGGCGCGCAGCGCGCCCTAACATAGCCACGCGTGCCGTGGGTGGTTTCCTCTAGGTCTTACGCAAAGTTTACATTGCTGGGCTGTTTTGCTATACTATGGCAAGCAAGGCCGGCCGCCTCAAGGCAGTGCTGCTGCTTGAGCTGGCATAACACAAGGGACAGGAGTACCTGGTATGGGTATTTTCAGAGCATTCAAGCGCGTGTTCGTGTATTTCGGGCTGATGGTTGAGAAGGCTACCGAAACGGATGCAATCAACCAGGCGGTGGTCGAGCGCGGCATTCGCGATGCCAAGGCCAAGGCGGACCAGGCGCATTACGCCAATGGCCAGTTGGCCGGGCAAGTGGCACTGCTGAAGGACCAGCTCAAACGCCAGGAACGCCAGCGGGCCGAGTTGCAGGGCTTGCTGCAAGCGGCCGTGGCCACCAATGACGAGAGCAACGGTGCGCACTTTGCCGAGCAACTCGCCGATCTCGAACAAGATATCGGTGACAACCAAGCCCAACTCGAAAACCTCGAAGTAGTCTACCGCCAGAACACCGAGATCATCGCCCAGAGCCTGCGTGAGATTCAGAGATTCCAGCGCGAATTCGAGCAGTTGAAAGTGCGCGTGGCGATGAGTCGCTCGCTGGAGCATCTGGCCACGCTGATGAAAGGGTCGGTCACCGAATTGCAGGGCATGATCGGTGGCGAGATGAGCCAATCGATGGAGCAATTGCGCACCTCGGCGGCGATGGGCGAAGGCCAAATGCGGGCGACGGTGGACTTGGCCAAGGAGATGGGTTCATCCATTCAGCGCCAGCAAGACATGCGCAAGGCACGCGGCAAATTGCTGTTTGACGAGTACAAGAAAAAGATGGGCATGGTGCAGGCCGACGCGGCCGCGCCGCCGGCCCAAGCGCAGGACAAGCCCGCGCGGCAGAAAGTCGCCGAATAACGGCCGGGCCAGCATCCTCTTTCATAACGCATGAACGCAGACTAGACAAGGAGCACGGCAATGAAGGCAACCATGTTGGGCAAGCTGCTGTTGACGGTGTTGATTCTGGGCGTGGTCGGCTTTGGCGTGTATCGTTGGCGCGACAAGATCATGCCGCCGACGCCCGGGCCAGCCGTAACGACCGTGGCGGACATCGCCGCCGTGCAGAAGAAACTGTTGGCGGGTGACAAGCAGGTGTCGCTGGTGGACGCCTCCGCCATTCCGCCGGTGTTGGGTGTCAGTGACTACGACAAGCCGCTGAAGAACGGCAAGCTGGTCGTGCAATTCCCGATCAATGTCTGGCCGGGCTGGGCGCCGATTATTGCGGCCAACAAGGGGCTGGATGCGAACGACGAGAGCGTTTTTTATCAGCAATACGGCTTCTATGTGCAGCTCAGCATTGTGGATGACCCGGTCAAGGCGCGTGACTTGTTTGCCAGCGGCCACAGCCACATTTTGTGGGGCACGCTGGACATGATCGCGCTGTTCGCGCCGGCGCTGGCCAAGGACTCGCGGACGGTGCCGGTGGTCTGCCAGCAGATTGACTGGTCGGACGGCGGCGATGGCGTGGTGGCGCGCGGCGAAATTCGCTCGATCAATGATTTCCGGATGAAGAACGGGCTCCGGAAAAAAGTCGTGCTGGCCCAGAACTCGCCCAGCCATTATTTCATCATGAGCTTGCTGATCGAGGCCGGCATTGATCCCGCCCAAGTGGATTTCCGCTGGGCGGCGGATGCCCCGGCCGCCGCAAAAATCTTCGTGCAAGACCCGTCGTTTGACGCCTTCGTCGGCTGGGCCCCGGATATCTATATCGTCGCCGAGCAGCTCAAGGGCGCGCGCATTGTCGTCAGCACCGAAAGTGCCAACCGGCTGGTCGCCGACGTCTGGGCCGTGCGCAATGATTTTTTCAATGACCATCCGGATATCGTCGCCAACCTGGTGCGCGGCATCTTTGCGGGGGTGGACCTGGTGCGCCGCGATGTGGATGCGGCCGCCGCATTGATGGCCGCGGTGTACAGCATCCCCAAGGAAGACTGTCTGGCGATGATCGGCCCGGATGGCGGCATCAAGGACGGCGATGCGCATCTCTGCAATTACCGCGAGAACTATAATTTCTTTCTTGACCCGATGAATCCGGCGAACTTCGAGGTGGTCTGGAACCGCGCCGCCACCATCTACCAAACCTTGGGCGCGATTGATGCGCCGGTGCCGTCCTCGAAGGTCAAGGCCGCCAAGGTCCTGGCTGGCATGGTGCAGGAATACAAGGATGTGATCGACTTGTCGCAGCCGATCTTCAAGCCCAACATGGTCTTCAAGCAAGCCGAGGCGGCCGAGGGCCAGGTCTTGACCAAGGCCGTCATCATTCAATTTGAACCGAACAGCTCGGTCCTCAATACTAACTACGACCGTGCGATCACGAAAACATTGCAGGAGATCGGCGAGCTGGCCGGCTCGTTTGGCAATGCCTACATCGTGATTGAGGGCAACACGGATGCCAGCCGCAAGGGGGTTGTGCCGGCCGACCTGGTGCGCCAATTGTCATATGACCGGGCCGATTCCGTCAAGAAGGCGATCATCCAGAAATACAAGTTCGACCCGAATAAATTCAAGACGATCGGCAACGGCTGGGACAACCCGCTGCCGGGCATGACCGATCCGTCGCAGGCGGAGAACAACACCAAGAACCGGCGCGTCGAAGTGAAAGTCTTCCCGCTCGAAGAATGATGCTGGTGAACCCACAGCCCGCGGCAGCATAGCATGATCACCTTTCTTTTGCTCGCCCTCGTCGCGGCGGTGCTCTTGACCCTGGTGGCGCGCTTTGGCCAGATGACCGTGCGGCAGGACATTTCGCGCGATGCCACGGCCGCGCTGACGGGTGCCTTTGTCATGGTGGTCATTTTCGGCTGGTGGTACGTCACGCACGGGGCACGCATCGAGGATCGCATGCTGGCGCCACTGATCCTGCCCAGCCCGGCGGAGGTGCTCATGGCGTTCCCGCGCCTGCATTTTGAGCAGGCGCTGGTCTACAGCGCACTGGTTTCCTTTGTACGCGTGACGGCCGGCTTCACGCTGGCGGCACTATTGGCGGTGACCTTGGGTGTCTGCATGGCCGCGTTTACCCCGCTGGCGGCGTTTTTCAAACCGCTGGCGCTGGCCAGCGCCTATGTGCCCATCATTGTGTTTATTCCGCTGACCTTGGCCTGGTGGGGCACGACGGAAACCCAGAAAATCGGGTTTCTCTTCATTGCCTGTTTTGTGGCCCTGCTGCCGCTGGTCGTCAAGGCAGTCAATGACGTCGGCGCCGCCTATCTGGATGTCGCTATGACCAAAGGCGCGACCCAATGGCAGTTGGTGCGGCATGTGCTGGTGCCGGTGGCGCTGGCCGATATCTGGGATCATTTGCGCGGCGTGTATGGCGTGGGCTGGGGCTGGATTATTCTGGCCGAGGTGGTCAACGCCCAACAAGGCCTCGGGTATTTGATCAGTGTCTCGGAACGGCGCGGTTATACCGCCGCCATGTTTGCGGTAGTGTTCGTGATTGTGGCGATCGCCGTGCTGTGCGACAAGCTCTGGCGTTGGAGCGGCACGTGGCTGTTTCCGTACCGGAGCAAAAGATGAGCGCGCCCAACGCCGCGGCGCCCGCGACAGCTCTGCCCGAGCTGGTGGTGTTCGACGAGGTTACCAAAACCTTCGGAAGCGGCGCCACGCAGCGGGTGGCGATCGCGCGTGTTTCCTTTGCGGTGCACGACCTGCCCGGCAAAGGTGAACTGGTCACCTTGGTCGGCCCGTCCGGCTGCGGCAAGTCGACGGTGTTGCGCATCATCGCCGGTCTGCGCCCGCATTTTCCACCCACCAGCGGCACGGTGCGTGTGTTTGGCAAACCCGTCGCGGCGCCCAGTGCCGACCGTGGTTTGGTGGACCAGAAATACTCACTGTTGCCGCATTTGACCGTGCTGGACAATATCGCCTTCGGCTTGAAACTGCGCGGCATGGGGCGCAGCGCGCAGCATGCTGTGGCGCACGAGTGGATCAAAAAAGTCGGGCTGGGCGGGGCCGAGACCAAGTATCCACATGAGCTCTCGGGCGGAATGCAGCAACGCGTCGCCATCGCCGCCACCTTGATCCTCACCCCGCGCATTCTGCTGATGGATGAGCCCTTCGGCGCGCTTGATCCAAAAACCCGCCTGCATATGCAGGAGCTGCTGATCGAACTGTGGCGCGCCCAGGAAACGACCGTCTTCTTCGTCACCCATTCGGTCGAAGAGGCGCTCTACTTGGGTGACCGCGTCTACCGTATGGCCGCGAATCCCGGGCACTTGGTCGAGGAATTGCGCATGCCGCGCCCGGATGTGCCGCCCGAGCAGATGCGCCAGCAGACGTGGTTTGCCGACGCCGCGCACGAACTGTTGCGCCGGCTTGAAGACGAGGCGCCCGCCGGTGCGCCCCTCACTGCCGCTCGCCCGACGGAACGCCATGCAGCCATCCTATAATTATTTCAAAGAGTTCTGCTCCAGCAAATACCATGCGGTGCTGGGCCTGGTCACACTGGGCGGCGGGGTGCTGAGTGGCGAATGGCTGGGCTTGATCATCGGTGCCACGGCCTACACCCTCGGCCTGATCTATCTGCCGGACCTGCCGTGGTTCAGGCGGCGGGTGGACCGCGCGGAAGAGGAGCTGCGCCGCCAGGAAGAGTTGCGCAAAGTGGCCGAATTTATCCGTAATCGTGACATCCAAGTGGCCGCGCTCACCGCCCAGCGCTGCGCCCTGTATGATGAACTGGCCGGCGTCTGCCGCGATATTGAAAAGGTGACGGCGGACGTGGATGGCGCCGCTGCCAGTGGCGTCGATCCGCGCCTGCGCAAACTGGACGAGCTGATGTGGACGTATCTGCGCCTGCTCAGTGTCGAGCAATCCCTCGCAGTGTATCTGGAAATAGAGCGGCGCGAGGATGTTCCCCGCCAGATGAGCGCGGCCGAGACCGGCGTAACCGACCTGCGCAAGGAACTCGACGCGCTGGTGGCAAACAAGGCCGCGCCGACCGCCATTGAAGGCAAACGCCGCTTGCTGACTTCGCGCAGCGAGCGCCTGGATGTGCTCTATAAACGCGTGCAACGGATTGAGCAGGCCAAGACCAATGTTGAAGTCCTGTGTGCCGAACAAGAACGGCTGGCCCAGCAGATCAAGTTAATCCGCGCCGACGCCATCGCCTCGAGAAATACCGAGATGCTCACCGCGCGCATTGATGCCAGCGTCCAGCATCTCGACCAGACCAACAAGTGGCTCTCGGAAATGGCGGACTTCAAGGACATCGTCGGCGACCTGCCGGCCAGCGACCAGCGCATCGGCTTCACGCTGCGCGCCACGCCCGCCGCGGCCGCGCCGGCCGCCAAAGCCACGCCGCCGTCGCGGACATCGAAAACACCGGCGCAAACCACATGAGTACGGCCGCGACCACCACGGTGCCGTTGCCGCTGAAGGGTTGGAGCCACGACCTCGCGCGCGCCTGGAACAGCAACTCCTATACGGTGTTTGTGCTACATGGCAACATTTTTGATGTGTTTCCCCTGCAGCTTGATGAGCCGTTGACCTACGTGCCGTTGAAAGCGTTTTTGGCCCGGCGCATATTTCCCCAGCTCTCCTGCCTGCTCTTTTATGACATTGCGGATGGCCTCACGTTCGGCACACCGGTGATGCAGAAAGCGTTCTTTGAATGGCTGGAACTCTATGACCAGGTCGAGGGTACCGCGCTGCATGTCAGCGGCCCGCCGCGGGAATTTACGAAGCTAGTACCCTTGCTGCACCGGTTTTTCATGGCGGCCGCGGAGCAGAAAGCGTATCGCGGGCTGGCCCTGATCATTGATTTTCCGGAGAAAATCGTGCCGGCGGCGGAAGAATCCGGCTTGAGCGTGGACGAGCGCGTCGCCTTGGTGTCCCTCCTGAAATGGGCCTCGTCACCGGAGTTCCGCCGGCTGGATATCGGCGTGCTGCTCGTCACGGAGTCGGCCGCGGAATTGCACGCGGACCTGTTGCAGAATCCGCATGTCGCACAAATCGCCCTGCCACTGCCCGATGGCGAGGAGCGCCAGCAGTTCCTTGCCGCCGGCGGCGCCGCGCGCGGCGCGGATGATAGCCAGCTTGCCGCCGCCAGCGACCTGGCACTGGATGCCCTGGCCGCGCGCACAGCCGGCCTGAATCTGCTGCGCATCCAGCACCTGGTCGCCGATGCCGTCCATAACGACAGCCGCATCACCAGTGCGTACGTTGCCCAAAGTAAAAAACGGCTGATCGAGGAGTATTGCCAGGGTCTGGTGAAATTCAAGGAACCCAAGGCGGGGCTGAATCTCGACGCGGTTGCCACGCACACCGCCGCCAAGAAGAAGTTTCGGGAATTGGCGCAATTGATTAAAGCCAATCGTGGCGACGTGCTCGAACGCGGCGTGCTGCTGCCTGGACGCGTGGGGGTCGGCAAGTCATTTCTGATAGATTGCTTCGCCAGCGAATGCGGTCTGCCGGTGATGGAGATGGGTGATTTCCGATCCAAATGGGTAGGGGACACCGAGCGCCAGCTCTCGAAAATCCTGCTGACGATCAAAGCCCTCGGGCCGGTGATTGTCATTGTGGACGAGGCCGATGCGGTCTTTGGCAATCGGGCGAGCGATGGCGACAGCGGCGTTTCTACGCGCGTCTTCGCCGCCTTTGCCGCGCACATCGGTGACGCGTCCCTGCGCGGTCGCGAACTGTGGATCGCCATGACCTCGCGCCCCGACCTGCTGGCGATTGATATGAAACGCCAGGGCCGTTTCGGGTTGTGCATCCCGCTTTTTCCCGCCCAGAGCGAGGACGACGTGCGCGACCTCTTCACGGTCATCGCCCGCAGCAAAGGCGTGACCTTCACCGACGCCATGCGTGCCTTTGTGCGCACGAAGCTGGGCGCCGCGCCACTGACCGGCAGCGAGGTCGAAGCCATGCTCCTGCGCGCCAAGGAACAGGCCGCGCTGGACAATCGCACCGAGGTCCGCCTGGCCGACCTGCAGGATGCCGTGGCTTCCTTTGTGGATCCACTGGACCCCACTCTGATTGCCATGCAGGACCTGGCCGCCGTGCTGGCCTGCTCTGATACCCGCTTTCTGCCGGCATGTTACCGGGACGTGGAGCGGGCCACGCTCACCAACACGTTTGCGCTGCTGAAAGCGAAGTTCATCGGTTAACGACGATGGAACCAGCGCGGAACGCCGTTCCGCGACTACGTGCTGCGTCACCGGCGCACTGGCGTGCCGTCCAGCGACGCACCGCATCCCGGCGCCTGGCGCGACGTTTCAACGCACAGTACCTTCTCGCGCCGCGCGATAATCTATACATGCGTGCGTCCGTGCACGAGTTTTCTCATCAGACTTGACATTGCACAGAAACTGTGCTACACTATTTCTGTGGTACAACACAAGGACGATGCTATGGCGACCAACATTACCATCCGGATCGACGATCATCTTGCCCGTCAGGCAAAGATTCTGGCGGCGAAGCGCGCGACGTCACTGTCGGCCATGGTGGCCGCCTGGCTGGGCACGTTGACTGCCCGGGAAAGCGAGTACGAAAAGGCGCGCAAACGTGATCTGGCGTTAATGAAGCGCGGCTGGGACATGGGCACGCAAGGCCGGGCAACCTGGACACGGGATGAGCTCCATGAGCGCTGAATTCGTGGACAGCAACATTCATGTCTATGCGCGCGACGCGCGCGCCGGGGAGCAACGCACGATTGCACAAGAATTGCTGGCGCGGATTTGGCATGATAATGTTGGTGCAACCAGCATTCAGGTGTTGTGTGAGTTCTACACCGTCGTGACGCGCAAAATTGCGCGGCCGTTGTTGCCGGAGGACGCGCTGCAGGTCGTCCACAATCTTTCACAATGGCGCGTGCACGAGCCGACAGCAGCGCATGTGGAGCGCGCGGCACGCCGCGCGGCGCGGCGTAAGATGTCGTTCTGGGATGCGCTGATCATCGAGAGCGCCGTCGCGCTCGAGTGCGCCACGCTCTGGTCGGAAGACCTGCAGCACGACGCCGTTTATGACGGTGTGCGGGTGCGCAATCCGTTCAAGCGTTAGTTGTTCGCACTGAACCGATTTGACTTGCGGCGGCCGGCCTGCTATAATCCCCTTTGGCAAGTACATACTATAACTCACGCGTGAGTAGCTGCATGGGATTGCTCAATTTTTTCTCGTCGTTGAAACAAAAAGCGCAGGACGTGACGATGGACAAAGCCCTCGAACGGATGCGCGACCTGAAGATGCCGATCGCGGAGAAGAAAGTCCGCGCCCTGCTCGTCACCCATGTCGCCTGCCTGCCGGGGGTCAAACACGCCAACCTGGACATCAGCCGTACCGGCATCGCGATCAAGGCCACGTTCTCGGACGGCCGGCCGAGTCTGCGGCGCGAATTGACGTTCGCCGAGTTGGTCTGGACCTCGCATAAACGCTCGTTTGTGTTTCAGCCGACCGAACCGTTCGACTATCTCAAAGATCAGGTCACGTACGCCTGCGTGGCGACCCTGCTCGTCGCCGTCTTGCAGCAAATGCTGGGCTTCGACGCCAAGAAACTGAAGGAGGAGAATTTCTCCAGCGAAGTCGGCCCAATCACCGGCGTGCTCGACAAGGACGGCAAACTGTACTTCGATGTGCGGCGCATGCCGGTCACGCGCCAATATGTCAATTATCGCGTCATGGGCCAGGCGCCGATCGAGCATCTGAATGTCACCGATTGCTGGTTCGAAAACAGCCGCATCATGTTGCGCGTTGATAACAACAAACTAGTTGACCAAATTCGCAACATGAAGCTCGACCCCGCCACCTTGCGCAAAATGATGAAGGGCGATTACAGTGACTTCACCAAGGATGACAAGAAGTAATGGCTGTCGCCCAGAGTATGAGCGCCGCTGATCCCGCGTGCTTCGCCACGCCGGAGGAAGCCTTTGCCATCATTCGCGCCGGTGGCATGCTGATTCTCACCGACGATGAAACGCGTGAGAACGAAGGCGATTTCATCATGGCGGCCGAGCATGTCACGCCCGACGCCGTCAATTTCATGATCACGCACGGGCGCGGCCTAGTGTGCCTGTCGGCCCCGGGCGAGAAAATGGACGCGGTCGGCTTGGGCATGATGGTGGCGAAAAACACGGCCATCATGGGCACGCCGTTCACCGTTTCGATCGACGCGCGCGTGGGGACGACCACCGGCATTTCCGCGCATGATCGCTGCGAAACGATCCGGCGCTTTGTCCAGCCCACTGCACGCCGCGATGATTTTGGCGTGCCGGGCCATGTCTTCCCGCTGCGCGCCAGTGCCGGCGGCGTCCTGCGCCGCGCCGGCCATACCGAGGCGTCCGTCGACTTGGCGCGCTTGGCCGGCTGCGTGCCCGCCGGTATCTTGTGCGAAATCCTGCACCACGACGGCAGTATGGCGCGCATGCCCGAGCTGCTCCAACTGGCCAAAAAGTTTAAGCTGAAAATCTGCACGATTGCGGAACTGATCCGCTATCGCCGCCGCACCGAGTGCTTGATCAACGATGCCGTCCAGATTGATCTGCCCACCGAATTCGGCGCGTTTCGCCTGCACCTGTTCGAGTCCACTATTGAAGATCAGCATCATCTCGCGCTGACGATGGGCGACCTGGCCGACCCGACGCCGCCACTGGTGCGCGTCCATTCCGAATGCTTGACCGGCGACGCGCTGCATTCGCTGCGCTGTGATTGCGGCATGCAATTGAAGGCCGCCATGGCGCGCATCGGTGCAGAGGGCCGCGGCGTCATTTTATACATGCGCCAGGAGGGCCGCGGCATCGGCTTGCCCGCCAAATTGCGCGCGTATCATTTGCAGGACAAGGGCGCCGACACGGTCGAGGCCAATGTCAAGCTGGGCTTTCCACCCGATCTGCGCGACTACGGCTATGGCGCGCAAATGCTGGTGGCGCTGGGCATCAAGCGCCTGCGCCTGCTGACCAACAACCCGCGCAAGATCATTGGGCTGGACGGCTACGGCCTCGAAGTCGTCGAACGCGTCTCGCTGAAAATAGCGCCCAATCCGCATAATCAGCGCTACCTTGACACGAAATTCAGTAAAATGGGGCATCTGCATTAACCGCCGCATGGATCACACCTATGGCAACGCACACTATTCTTGAAGGCATGTTAAAGGCCGACGGCAAGCGCCTTGGCTTGGTCGCCAGTCGTTTCAACGAATTCATCACCGGCAAGCTGATTGAGGGCGCCCTCGATTGTTGGCGCCGTCACGGCGGCGACGAAGCCGCGGTAACGCTGGTCTGGGTGCCGGGCGCCTGGGAACTGCCGGCGGCGGCCCAGCGGCTGGCCCAAACCGGGCGCTGCGATATGCTGGTCTGCCTGGGCGCTGTGATTCGCGGTGGCACGCCGCACTTTGATTACGTCGCCAGTGAAATGTCGAAAGGCATTGCGCAGGTCGGCATGCAGGCGGGGATTCCGGTCAGTTTCGGTGTCTTGACTACCGACAATGTCGATCAGGCGATCGAGCGCGCCGGCACCAAGGCTGGCAACAAAGGCTGGCAGGCGGCCTTGGCGGCGATTGAAATGGCGGACCTCTACGCCAAGCTGCCCGCCAAGAAATAACGGGGTCAATGCGCGCTCGTCGAAAATCAAGAATTTTGGCCATGTCCATGCTGTATGCGATGGAGATGCAGCGCGACGCGGCGCATGGCATTGCGCGCATGGTGCCGACCATGTATGCGCGACGCTTCGATCAGAACATTGAGGATTACGCCTATCATTTGGTGCACACCGCCATGGCGCACAGTGTCGAGCTCGACACGCTCATTCGTGAGCGCGCCCAAAACTGGCGCCTGGCGCGCATGGCGATCCTCGACCGGATTCTGATGCGGATTGCCCTGGTGGAAATGCACTACGAGCCGCGCCTGCCGGCCGTGATCTGCATCAATGAGGCGATTGACATCGCCAAGCTGTACAGCACGGCCGAGTCCGGGCATTTCATCAATGCCCTGCTCGATGCGATCCGCAAGGAAGACAGCGGCATCAAGCCACCGCCCGCGCCGGTGCCGCCAGCAGAAACACCGCCAGCAGCACCGCCAGTATAAATCATCAGCACCGCACCCTCTGCCCGTAGCCGCCGCACTGCGTGCGGCGTGCAGCAGGTGACGCGGAACGCCGTTCCGCGGCTACCTCTGAGACCCCCACGACCTTGCGTCGTGGGTGAATAAGATTGAGTGAGATAACGCCGGCCCTTCTCCGCATCTCTTCTGCCAGACCCCCACGACCTTGCGTCGTGGGTGAATAAGATTGAGTAGGAAGGCGCACCGTCGTCCCTTTCTCAATCTCTGCTTCCACCGATCCCGCCGCCGACGGTGATCGGTGGGGAGCAACAACACAAATACACCGCCGGATCTGGGAATTGTTGATGTGTGCGAATGGGAATGGTATAATGCACTACCGGCACGCGTAACAGCATAATGAAACAGGCGGCCTTGAAACCATGAGATATCTCATTGTCATTGAAAAGAGTGCAAGCGGTCTACGGCAAGAAGGGGCTGCCATACCACAGCCACATACGCAATCACTCAATCTGCAAGTGGCATAGCCAAGCGTTGCACTGTTTCACTATTCCCACCAAGGCGCATTGTGGTAGTAACCAATATACTCAGGAGAGTGCTGCTGTCGTACATAGGAGCATTCCTGATTTCGGTGGTGCTTTTACCAGTTATGGCGTGGACAATGGGTGTACACTCTAGAATCTATTTGATAGTGTTGGGAATGCCGCCCGTCGGCATTACGAGCGACCTCTGCTATTATTTGACAGTATTGGGAATACCCATCGGCATTACGGCCGGCCTCTGCTATGCTGATTTCCGGCAACGCTATTTGCCGACTGCAACACTGGTGTGATCCCTTGCCGGATGCTTGATGGCGGTGCTGGTGGTACTCTTGCTATCCCAAATTCAGATATCCCCGTTATGGAGCAATCGCGGCTGGGTGTTGATCCCTGTATGCGCTCCTCTAGTGGCAGCCGTTACGAGCGGACTGATTCTTGCGACTCGTGTGAAACCACTGAGCTGAACAACCTTGTCGGTGCCGCGCTCGCGTCGCCGGATTGCAGGCCCGGTTTTGTAGCCGCCCGCGCTGAGGGCGGTTTCTGTGCTGCCGCGGTCGGCGCCCGCGCTGAGGGCGGTTTCTGTGCTGCCGCGGTCAGCGCCCGCGGCTACATCAAAAAGCAGTGTGCACTTGCGTGCCGGGATGGACTGTCTGCCGCTGAGCGCCCACCACCACATCTACTGCACGCGGAGCCGCAGCATCCACCGCAACACTGACTTCCTTTGACGTGATCGCCACGCGACAGATGCTGCCGCGCACCATCACGCTGAAGCGCAGCGCCTGCCATTTTTGCGGCAGGCGCGGGCGCAGCGTCAGGACGCCATCGTGCACCTGCACGCCCGCAAAACCAAATACCACCGCCAGCCACGCGCCGCCGCAGGCCGTGCCGTGCATGCCTTGGGCCGTGTCACGCCGGCCGGTCAGCTCTTCGTCAATGTCCATGCCGGCCGTGATCAGGAAATTCTTGTAGGCCTCCTGCGTGTCGCCAACTTCATTGCAGGCAATCGCGTTCAGCCCGTAACTCATGGACGAGAAATTCATCGTGCGCGGATAGTAGAAACGCTGATTTGCAGCGAAGACCTCGTCGCTGAACTCGCGCCGGTACAGCAGCATGGCCATGATGACGTCCGGCTGATGAATCGCCTGAAACGGGCGGACGGGCGCGAACCATTCCTTGCGGTCGCGCCGGCGCGCGAAGAAATCGTCTGAGACATCCTCGAGCTGATAGAAGCCGTCGTACTGTTCGTAGACATTGGTGTGCGGGTCGAACAGGAAGCGCAGCTTCCCGGCGATCGTGCGCCATGCAGCGCATTCGGCCGCATCACACGATCCGGCTTTTTCGCAGACATCCGCCGCGGTCGTCAGCACCACGCGCGCAAGGTAGTTTGTGTAAAAATTATCGGTGCTAGTGCAATGGCCTTCGTCCGGGCCGGCGACGTCGTGCAGATGATAGCGGTCGTTTTGCTTGTCGTACTCGGCGCGCGAGGCGTAGAAGCGCGCGGACTCGCGCAGCAGTTCAACGCCTTTGGCCTGCAGGAACGCCGTGTCGCCGGTCACGTCAACATATTGCAGCATGGCATAGACCACGTCGCCATTGATGTGAATATTCGAGTGGATGAAATGCCACCAGACCCCCAGGCATTCCTCGCCGTCGGGCCCGGCCTGCCAGGCAAGCTTTGCGCCGCGAAAGCCCTGCTGGCGGGCAATTTCGCGCCCGGGCGCCAGACCAATGTAACGCCAATTCAGGCAGTGGCGCGCCCATTCCGGCATGACATGCGTGTAGAACGGCACAATGTAGGTGTCCGTGTCGTAAAACGTATTGCCCTGATAATATTCGCCGGTGAGGAGTTTGACCGGCACGCCCAAACTGTCCGTGTGCTTGGGCGCGGCGGCGATCAAATGACAGAGACAGAAGCGCAGATATTGCTGAGCAAGTTCATCGCCCTCAATGCTGACGTCGCAGCGATCCCAATAGGATTGCCAGGTTGCAGTGTGCGCCTGCAGCGCCGCATCAAAGCCGCGCGCGACGGCGTCGTGCAGTGCGGCGGCGATGGTGACCGGCACGCCGCGGCGCGCGTCGTCGCTGGTGCCGATGACCATGGCTTTGTCGAGTGTGAGTGTCAGGCCGGGCGCGAGGGTCACGCAGCCTTCCTCGGCGACCCGCGCCGCCATATGCAGCACCCGGCGTGACACGGGCGGCAGGGGAGTGGCCTTGCCGTCGCGCGCGGCGGCATAGCTCGTGTGCACGCCGACATCGACGGCAATGCCGCGGGCGCGGGTTTTGGCCTCCAGAAAACAACAATTGTCGTCATCGGCGCTCGTGCCCACAACATCGAACTGGCGGTCGTGCACGACGTTCGAGCACACCGTCCCGTCAATCCCGGACAAGATCCGCAGTTGGGCCGTGCAATTCAGCGGCGTGACGGCATAACGTAGATGAGCGGCATGCCAGTTGTTCGCGTCGCAGAAGCGCGCCATCTCGATGCGGGTCGCATGGCCGCACGCATCGGTGTGCACAAACGCGTAGCGATAGCACGCGGTGCGCAGATCAAATTCCTGCACGAACTCGGTGATGACGCCCTGCTGCACGCACAGTTCATGGTCATTGATGAAGACGCGCAGGTCGAGTGGATTCGGCAGATTGGCGACCGAGGGGCTGGGCGCGCCTTGGTCAAACTTGTCTTCCTCGAGATACCAGCGCTTCTCCTTGCTGGGCGGGATCGTCGCGAACATGTTGCACAGATCGAAGATGCCATTGACAATGGTGGTCGGCATGATTTCGCCGCGGTCTTCGAGCAGCAGGCCTTTCAGCGCCCAATAGCCGTTGCAGACGGTGAAGATCGAATTATGCTGCGGCAAGGCGGCCAGCTGCCAGCCGTGCTTTTCGAGAAGCCAAGGATTCATAACAAGTCAAACGTGGTTACAGTATTGGCATACTAACGCAAGAACGATAATACAAGAAACGTGCGCGAATGTCCAGCGGCAGCAATGAGCGGATGGCAGTTGCGAAAATGACAGTTGACAACACCATCACTATAGTGTATACTAAAAAGCAATAATAAAACACATAGGGATGCACCATGACGTTGATACCCATCAAAGAATTCCGGATCCGGTCTGCGGAAGTGTGGCGGCGGATTGCCCGTCAGAAGGATGTTGTGGTTACCAATAATGGCAAGCCGGTTGCGGTGATGACGACGGTGAACGCGGATTCGGTTGATGAGATGTTGGCGACCATGAAACGAGTGCGCGCCTTGCGCGCGCTGGAGGCCATTCATCGTCAGGCGCTGGCGGATGGCCGTCACAAAGTAAGTGATGCCATGATCGCACGCGAGATCAAGGCCGCGCGGCGGGCACGGCGGTGAGAATCGTTCTGGACACCAATGTGTTGATTTCCGGACTGCTGCAGCCGCACGGGACGCCAGCCACGGTCGTGCGCTTGGCGCTGGCAGGCGAGCTCCTGCTGATCGCGGATGAACGCATGTTACTTGAGTATGAGGAAGTTATGGCCCGCCCGCGGCTTGCAATTGCCGCTAACCTTGCCGCTGAAGTGGGTGAGTTTTTGCGGGCACAGTGCG
The DNA here is from genome assembly GCA_964397565.1 of uncultured bacterium. GTDB lineage: Bacteria > Auribacterota > UBA3054 > UBA3054 > JAPLST01 > JAPLST01. The sequence continues at coordinate 38,367 of CAYNJC010000018.1, read as the reverse complement.
AGATGATTGTGCCCAGACCATTGCCGATAACGCTGCCGGATGCGGATGACATGCCGTTTCTCGAAACCGCCGTGGCTGGTCTCGCGGATGCACTGGTCACGGGCAATCTCAAGCACTATCCCGTGAGCGCGCGCATGGCCGTGCACATCTGCAGTCCGGCTGAGTTACTGCGTGCCATGACTTGAACAAAGTATGCGGCGCACCATGGCTGGAAAGATGGGCGCGCCTGCTTTTTTGTTTGATAAGCAGCCGTGTTGTGTTTTAGTTGCAAGATTGCTATAATATACTCATGCTGAAACCATTTCATTACACCAAGGAGCGTTTATGAAGACAATCATTCGTCGTGGCAGCCTGACCGTAGTGGCACTGTGCAGCTGTCTCATGGCCGCGCGGCCGGACGTGGTGGCGCATGACCACGACAAACCCATCAAAGATCTGCGCGTGCTGGCGGTGATCTACCGCGGGGCGACGAACGCGCCCGACTACGTGGGTGATGCGGAATATGCGAGCATCGTCAACGCGATCAATATTGGTCGTACGTTTTATTTCCGCAACACGCGCGGGGAGTTGAACCTGACCATGAGCTTTCTGCCGATTGATACGGTTGCGCCGTCCAATGAGGGCGGGACCTACGAGCACATCGAGGCGGACTTGCGGCGCCGCGGCTATGTCAACAATCAATTTGACGGCGTGTTTACGACGGGCCGGGGTCTGCTCGGCAATTTGGGCGGCTTTGTGATTTTCGACAAGACCGGCGCGGCGTTTGGCGGTCCCGGCATGGGCGGGCAAATGAATTCATTCCCGTCCGCGGACACCAACACGGGTTTCGACACGGCGTGGATTTTTGTGCATGAATTCCAGCACGCGCTTGACTATGCGATTGCCGGCGGCGCGGGCTTCGATGAGTTTCTGATGGGCCATCCGTACACCGATAGTGCGGAGAGCCCGAAGGCGCAGCCGGGGCAGGTCGTCAATCCCGGCGGGCAGCATTGGGATTGGGAAGCCTGTACCTTGCGCAATTTCCGCAAGTATCTGCAAATCCCCGGCGCGACCGGCAGTCAGCTTTTGGCGCTGGATTCGGATGGCGACGGCTTGGCCGACGATGACGCGGCCTTGCCGATGGACGAGCGCCGCTTCGGCACTGATCCGCTGAATCCCGATACGGATGGCGATGGGTTGGGCGATCTTGAGGAGTTCACGGCGGACATCTACTTGGGCGCAGACCCGCACAATACTGACACGGATGGCGACGGCATGCCGGATGGCGTGGATCAGTGGCCGACCGTGGCGATCGCGCCGCAGCTTGGCTATGCGCTGCGCGCGCCGCAGGTGGATGGCGTGATCGAGGCGGAGTATACGCCGCTGCTGTACCGCTGGTACGCCGCGACGAACACCAACCAAGCGCGCGAAGTTTGCCAGGTGTACACCTGTTGGGATGAAGAAACTCTGTATGTGGTGGCGCGCGCCCCGCGTGCATTTACGCTGGAGGGGCAGATTGACACGTCGGCCGACAATGGTTTCTGGGTGGGCGGCGACACGTATCTGTGGCGTGCCGCATACGGCAAGGTGCCGCAGGTGGAGCTGCACAACACGCTGACGGCGTGGCCGGGCGCGCAGTATGTCTGGAGCACGGATGTGACGGGCTGGGTCGTGGTCGAGATGGCGCTGCCGGCGCGGCTGGGCGTGCGCGGCGTGACCAGCGGGCAGGAGTTTCCGGAAGATCGTGCGCAGGCGCTGACGCTGCTGGACGGCCAGCGCGTGTCCTTCAATCTGGCCTTTGACTTTGCGGCGGAAAAGGAGCGGGTGTTGATGACGCCACCGTGGACCATGGTCAGCACCGTCTTGAAGAAAGACCCGCGCGCGCCGGATTTGCCGACGTTGCGCTATTCGCAGCCGCAACAGGCGACCACCGCGCCGGTTGTGCGCATCGAAGGTGTCGGGCATGCCACGCCGGTCAGCGTGTTGGACGACAAGGGCCGCGTGCTGGGCCAACGCAGCGGCCCCGGCTGGGTGCAGCTCAGCGGGGTGACCGTCGGCCATGATCCTGTTTCAAGCCTGAACACCTTGATAGCGCGCACGGCTGCAGGCCAGGCCTCGCGACCGTTTGCACTCTCCGTCGACACGGCGGCCTTGCCGCCGACCATGCGCCGCGCGGCCGGCACCGCGACGGATGTCACCTTGACGTTGGCCGGCGAGCCGGGTGCCACGGTCGTGTTGGAATGCGAAGCGCAGCCGGGTGAATGGCTGGCACTGTCCAGCGTGCGGCTCAGTCAGCAGGGCGTGACGAATGTTGTGCTCGATCCGACACTGGCCGGCTTTCGCGGCGAGTATTTCAACAGTGAAGTCTGGACAAATCCGGTAATGTATCGCCTGGATCGCGTGATTAACTTCGAATTTGAAGACGGCACACCGCTGCGCGGCATTGTGACACCCGATAATTTCAGTGTGCGCTGGACCGGCTATCTGTCACTGCCGTCCGCAACCACCGCCACGTTTTTCCTCGGTACCGATGACGGCAGCAGATTGCTCGTGGATGACGCGCTGCTGATTGACTACTGGGGTATTCACGAGGCCAAAGACAAGCCGGGCACGCTCGCCTTGGCCCCGGGTGTGCACCGCATCGTAGTGGAATACTACGAGCATACTGGCTGGGCGGCGGCACATCTGGCGTGGCAGCCGCAGGGCGGCGCATGCACAAATTTGCTGCCGGTGCAGGCGGTGGCCACGTTAGCGCGCCCGCTCATGTTGCGCGTGTACCAGACGGATGAGCTGGGCAACGTATCCGCGCCCAGCGCGCCGCTCAGCATTCAGTAATGTAGCCGCCGCACGGCGGGCGGTGTAGCGCGCACCATGACAAACGCGGAACGCCCTTTACAAGGGCCCGCTGCGGCTGCATGTGGTATGATGGGGCGCCCGCAAACGATCATGGGCCAGATGGCACGCAGGGGCACGTGTCCGGCGGCTTAGGCGTGTTTGCCCGCATGGCGCGCCATGCGCGACCTGCTGCGCAAGCGGCTGCGGCTGGTGGAGGAGCGGACCAGTATCTGTTGGGGAGGGCTCCATGATCGCCGCGGGCTATCGAAGGCCGGTGGACGGCCCTGGCCGTCGCCCTCACGGCGCAGGAGATGCTGACCACCTTAAGAGCGCATATGCAGGGCACACCAGATCTACGCAGACGAATAATGTCGCGATTGTCATGCCATTCCTTTTGCTGCCACGATGCTCCATCTACTAATGAGAGCGCGTTCCACGTTGCATCGTCCTTGTAGCCGCCCGCGGTGAGGGCGGCTTCTGCAGCCGCGGTCATCCGCGCCGTTGACGGGATCCACGCCGTTGGCGGGACTCCAAGCAGCTCCAAGCAGGCGCCCGCGGCCACAACTGGCATGACAACAAGTAAGTGCTTTCATTAGTAACATTTGTTGCGGATTGCACGCCGCCGGACGCACACGCCGGCCATCAGCCAGCCGAGGCACACAACTACCGCTGGCTCGGGCAGCACCACGGTCACGCTGAGCGGCGTGCAGTTGGCCTGCTGCGCATCGTTGTGCCAGAGATAGAGGGTCGTGTGCTCATAGTCATTGGTGAGCGCCGCCGCGCAGACAACGAGCTGCAGCGTGGCGGTGGATCCAGCGTCCACCGTGCCGTGGGTTTGCGCGAGCGCCAGCCAGGCGGGCAGCGCGGGCGGCGCAAGTTCGACCGCCAGAGCATTCGTCAGATACGGCGTGTTGTACGCGATTTGCAGCGTGCGGCCGGCATGCGCTTCCTGCACGCCAATGGTCGCATTGCTGAGATTCCCGCGCAAGTCGAGATAGTGCAGGCGCATGCGGCCGTCGGCCTCGAGCACCGCCTGAAAGGTTTGTTGCTGGGCCGCGTAATCAAGGCGCGGCACGCCGACGAAACTGACGACAAGCTGGGTGCTCGACGATTGCAACCAGATGGCGCCGGCACTGCCAGGATCGAGGTCATCCCAGAGCGGGGCGAGCATCGGACCGAAGCCATTAAACGGCAAGCACGGCAGGGCCTGGTTGTTGCCATCCAAAAAGCCGGGCGCAAAGCCGAGTGCGCCGTTCGAGCCGATGTAGACATTCGTGCAGCGCCGGCCGTAAAAATAGAACGGCAGCGGGAGCGCGACCGGCGCGGCGACATCGTCGTCGCCCACCAGGATGCGGGTTGCGTCGGGCGCGACGGGAATCCAAGCGAAAGCCGGACCGCCGGGCATACGTGAGTCGCGCCAACAATAATTGCTGCCGGCGGCGCACTGCCAGGAGAGTGGCGCGCTGCCGGCATTGGCGAGGGCGAGTGTGGCAGTGACGCAGGCGCCGGGCGGGCAAACTAATACTATATTAGTATCAGTTAGCCCGACGGCCGGTTGCGGCGCGACCACCAGCGCCAGCATGGCCGTGCGCGCGCCGGCGCCACTGGCGCAGACCAGTGCAAGCTGAGCGGCGCCCGCCGCGCAATCTGACGCGATGCTGAGCGTGACGGGCGCGGCATTACTGACCCGTGCGCCGCCGGCAATCGCGCTGAACACCAGCGTGGTGGGATCCAGGGTGATCGCGGCGGTGCTGGTCGCCAGCGTCACCGTCGCCGCGTGCGTGACCAAGTCTTCGTTTTTCAGCCAGAACGCCAGCGGCGTTTGGGTACCCGGCGCGTGCGTGGCATCGAGCGGCGTTGCGGGATCGAGCCCGTCGAAATGCACACCAACATCGAGCGGCAGGCGGAGGGCGGGATCGCCTTGGAAGTTGAGGCCGAACTGCACCCAGCGATAGGCATAATTATCGCCGCAAGCGGATGCTTTTGCGGCTTTGTGCCAGGCGAAGGCCTCGCCCAGCGTCGTGCGCCGCACGGAAAACAGTTGGCGGTGGAATTCCATTTCATAGGCGCTCGAGCTGCCGCCGAAGGTGACCGGGCTGGCGGGTGGATCGTCGGGGCCACCCCAGCCATAGCGGCTGCAGCCGAGATAGACGAGCGCGCCCTTGGGATTGCGCAGGAAGGCCTCGCTGAGGCAGGGCTCATCGGTGTCAAAGGCGCCGGTGTTGCAGGCCATGGTATAAATCAGGCGCGGGGCATTGGTCAACGCGGCGGCATCGGCGGCGCTGAACCAATCGCTTTCGAGTGACCAGCCATCGGGACTACCATGGGTGTCAAAGGAACACAGTTGCCAGCCCTCATTGAGCCGCGCAACAAAATTGACTTTGGAGAGTGGATAGCCGCCGGCGGTGCCGCCGTCCCATGACGTGATGCTGTCGAAGAAACAACACGGCGGCATGGCCTGCCAGAATGGCTGAACACCATCGCGATACATGCGCCGGCCCCACATTTCGGCGTCCGTGACGGGCGCATGTGCCTGGAATTGTGGCAGGCCATCATTCAGCGCATCAACCGGGCGGTCGCTGCCGCTGTAGGCGTCCCACAAGCTGACGCCGCCGACCAGCATGCGCAAAGCCACGGTGGTGGGCGGCTGCGACTCGAAGGCGCACACCTTGTCAATGTAGTCGCGCGCCTGCGCTGCGGTGCGGACGGGAATGCGACCGACAAAGACATCCGGCGCGAGATCGCCTTCATCGTGAGCGTTGTTGCCGTCCACATCGGCTTCGCCAAAGATGTTGTTGGTGTTGCAGTCATCCCAGGTGCCGTCGAGTCCGCTGTAGTACAAATCGGTGGGCATGGCCGGTTCGTTGTAAACGCCGATGAAGACATGCGTGTTGCGATCCGGCACGATCGTGTCATCACCGCCGAGGACGACGAAGAGCGTGCCCTTGGTTTGAACATAGGACTGGATGCAAGCGCGGATTTTTTCTTGCAGGTCGCGGCCGGCAAAGGCGCCGGCGATGCGTTCAGTCGTCTCGATCGCGCAGGCCATGCCACTGAAGGTTGTGCGTTGCTGCGCGAGGGTGGCAAAGGCGCCGGTCAAGGCATTGGCGGTGATAATGAGATAGTCATTGGAAGGGCCGGCCAGCGCGGCGCGGCGCGGCGCATAGGTTTCAAGGTCAAGCGCGGCGGGATTGACCACCTGGTCGCGCACAAACGACAAAAAATGTCGATTGTTAACAACCCTGCCCGCAGGCAGGATTGTGGGTGTATACGGCCGCACACAGGACAGGCGCAGCGTGATGGTTTCAGTCAGCGTTAGCGTGCGCTGCGCGGGCGTGTAGCGCAACGGCCAGACGCGCACCGACGCATAGGTAAAACCGCGCATGGTATGCACGCCGGTGAGTTCGGCATGCGCGACGGGCAGCGGCGTGGCGCCGGCGTAGATCGCGGGATCGGCGGGGACGAAGGCCGGGCGGGCCTTGCTCAGCGGCGCTTCGGGCTGACGCGGCGCGAGCAGAATGTCGCGCTGAATGATGCGCTCCTGCGCGGCCGTGACTTCGAGGGCGGTGACGCGCGCGCCGCTGGGCACGAGGATCATCACGTCGCGCGCCGGCAGCCATGGTTCGCCTGCGGGCCCGGGTGGGAGCACACCAGCGCGCAGCGTCAGTTGTATGCCGGCGGGCGTGTGGGTAAAGGCGCAGTCATCCGGTGTGAACGGCAGGGTGACAGAGACATCCTCTGCACGCAGAGCGGCAGCGAGAGTGAGCGCACAGACAAGCAGCGAGCGATGCATAGTGATATTCATGGGTGTGGCGCCAACCACCACGCGTTACTGGATAAATACTGATACGCCAGGCGCTCCATTTGGGCAAATGTCGCCGCGGCCTTCAGGGTGGTATTGCTCAGCACAAGCACGGGATTATTGTTGGGGCGCCAGCACACTGCAACACTGTTGGTGAGGTACACGCGGCTGCGCTGAAGCGCCATGCCATATTCCTGGCCGCCCCCGCTGCCCTGAAACCACGGCAGGCGCTCGGCAGAGTAGCTGACCGCCTCCAATGCCTGCGGCGACGGCGTCAGCGCCACGAGTTGCTGCAAGGTGGTGGGCAAGGCGGCCGAGACGCGCCGCGCACCACAATTGATTTCTTGCTGTATTACTGAACACCGGACGAGGTCAAACTCTCCGCCATAGGGTACGGCGAGGCACGCGCGCACAAGCCAACATCGCTCGATGCTGGCAAGCGTGGCGTTGGTCAGATCGGCATCCGCCTGCACGGCGCACTGCACGGAAAAACGCGGCGCAAAATCAAGCGAGGGCAGGACTGAGAGCATCGGCGTTGTGTAGTCCGGATTGCTATAGATACGCAGATACTCAAGCACAGCGCGCAGGCGCTCCCATTCGATGGCGGCACGCTGATCGTCCACAATGGCGTAGTACTTTGGAAATGCGGCAAGATAGCGCTGTGCATGCGCCAGATGCAGCACGGCCAGGAGGTAGCGCGCGCGGGCAACCGCGTCGGTCGCGCGATCCGTCAAGCGGCGCAGGACCGCCAGTTGGATGAGCGCAGGTGCGGCCAGGGTATTGGTCGTATCGGCGGCCAATTGCATATAGGCAGTAGCAATCTCGGCCTGCATGCCAGGTGGCCCAGGCATGTTCTGGCGCCAGGCATGCAGCAATGAGCGCGTCACGGCCGCTTGCATGCGGACCAGGTCGGACGCATCACTTCTGTCGGCAACAGTGCTGAGGTAGCCATCGAACGTGGCAAAGTCGACAGCGTTGCTGCGCCAGTCGAGATGGGACCATTGGTAGATGAGCGCATCGCGCACGCCCGCCAGGTCGCCGGCCTGGCATGCCGTGACGGCAAGGATCAGCAAACAAAGCAGTTTGCTTTTCATACACGTGCCTCTTGTTGATGATGACTGTGTGGCCCCCACAGGCCGCGGTAGGCGCCGTAGGCCAGGAGGGCTTTACTATCATTGGTGTGCCGGGGCAATTCATCGAGCGGAACCAGCAAGACACGGATATGTTCGTGCTCATGGTGCGCGCCGGCGACGCGGCCATGCATGGCCTGAATCTCGGCGTCTGTGGCCGGCTGCTCATACAGATAGAGGCGGATGTTCTCGTCACTGCCGCCACCAGACGGAAAGAATTCGCCAAGCACGACGAGCGCCGCGGCGTGAATCAGCAGGCCGGTTTCTTCCTGCACTTCCTGCGCGGCTTTGCCGATGAAGTCGCCGTGGTCGTCCATCATGCCGGCCGGGATTTCAACCGACTCGAATTCGCCGCTGGGAAAGCGCGGCTGGGCGGTGAGCACAACCCAGGCGCGGTCGTCGGCGTGCAGCACGACTAGGACGGCGACCGCATCACCGCGCAGAAAGACAGCGCCGGGAATGCGGCGGTCGTGGTCATCCGTGACCTCGGCCAGCAGTTTGGCGAAGAGCAGCCCGCCATCAATACGGCGATCGAGCACTTGAAGTGTGATGTGCCGAATGCGGAAGCGCGGATCCATGCGGTCGAGCCATTGGGTGAACTGGCGTGCGGCGGCAAGCTGCTGCACGTCCGCGGGTACGCCGAGCAGATCGAAGGCCTGGCCATTGCGGGCGATGCGCAAGGATGCGGTGGATGAAAGGCTCATGGCCAATTATCGCATAAAAGCTAGGGCCGGCACAAGCGCGACACGCTGGCGCTGCCAGGGGCACCTGCCGCAAGCGGGTCTGCTTTTGCAGATATTTTGACATGCAACGGCCCGCATGCTATACTATACTTAATCACCGATTACCCCCACTTGGAGGCTGCTATGAAAATGCTGTGCGCGTGCTGCGTCGCTGCCAGTTCGCTTGCATTTGCCGCGAGTTGGCAAGTCCAGGAAACGAGCCAGTGGACTGTCCGCTACAAAGGCGGCGGCACGCTGTCGGTCATGGAGGGGAAGAGCGTGAACCGCGATGCTGTCTTTGACAGCAGCGACCACTTTGCCCAATACGTCTACGAAGTTGAGGATGTCACCAGTCATTTCTGGGGCGTGACCGCGTTGCTGCCCGCACTGATTTTCGTCCAGAACAGCGATGCGAAAAGCATGCTGCAAGTCAAACCGAAGCCCGGCATCGTGGCCTTCACGCAGCCGGTTCAGATCATCGGGTCGAATTCAAGTTTCAAATCGATTCTCGTCAAGGCCCCGCGGGATGCGGACCAAATGGTGTTCGGCCTGATGAGCGGCGCGGGGGCGATGATTGACGGCGACGTGGAGAAGTTCACCACGACGGCGCGGTTGATCGGCAGCGCGTTTGCCATGCGCAATGTCGGGGTGTTCTCGTGCCGCAGCTCCTACTATTCGTTCCTGCTGCTGGGCACGCCGCAGCAATACGTCAGCAATGCTTATGTGAATTACGAGGGTGACTCCAACGACCTTGTGACGGTCAGCGAGGGCGATCTGGGCACCTTCAAAGCGGGCGACTCGATGCAGGATACGTTGATTTTTGCCGGGTGCGCGCCGATCACGGATGTCTTCACCCCCGATCTTTTGGCGCTGTACAACACGTATCCGCCCAGCGGCACGATCGGCAAAGTGCAGGCGAAATCCTTGTGTGGCGTGGGCCGGTTCAATGCGCCGGCGGCGAAATGGCTGCCGTCCAGCTTTGTGGTGGGCGCGGTCCGGCCGCAGATCAAGGTACCCGCAACGCATATCATCACCGAGGGCACTTCGGTGTTCATCAATCAGTGAATGGAGACACAATGAAAGCGACACAATGGTGCGCAGTAATGGCGGCGGTGGCCGGCATGGCGTGGGGCGCCGGTGTGCAGCGGGCGGAGACGCCGTATTGGAAAGCCACATATAAGGGCGCGGGCCAGTTGATCGTGCAGTCGGGCGCACGGCCACAGATCACGCCGGTGTTTGACCCCGCCTCGAATTTTGTGCAATGGTCATTCGCGTCCGTGCTGACGAACATTCCCGTCTACGGCGTGTCCGACGCCGGCTATGCCATGATCTGGATTTTGAATGGTGACGCCAACGGCCGCCTGCTTATTACGCCCAATACGAAGCAGCGCGCCGCAGCAGTACAGTATTTCAATGTCATTTGCTCCAACTCGAACATGAAGAGCATCTCGATCCGGCTTGGCGCCGGCTCGATGTTTGGCACCGGCGTGCCGTTGGCCGGGCCGACCTGGAGTCCGTTTGGCAGCTCGATCTCGCAATATGGCATGGTCATCTGCGACGGCGATGTGGAGACGATCAGTTTCAACTGCGATCTGTGGGGAACGTTTCTCTACGCCAAATCCATCAAGACGCTGCGACTGAAGAACACCTATCTCTCGTACGTGCTCACCGGCGCGCCGGCCCGGCGCGACATGGTCGTGGCCGGCAGCGTCACCAACAACAACGTCTTCATCTTCAGCGGCGGTTCCATTGGCAGCATCATCGCCAAGCACATTATCGCGACGCCCATCACGGTCGGCGCCCCGCTGCTCAACGGGTACATGGACGAGATGCCGGGAGTATACACGCTCAACCCGCCGGGCGGCCCGATCGATTCACTCACTGCGGACGAGCTGCGCGGCGTGGGCATGTATGATGAGGGACGGTGGCGAACGTCCGACCGCTACATCCCCAACGTCAACACCATGGTCATTTCCACCGGCGTGAGGCGGCTGCATGTGAAGCGCATCATCACGCAGAACACGTCCGTCTACATTCACAATTGACTACGGCATGCAGCCGCGGAACGGCGTTATGACAGAGTGTGAAGATTCCACATGGTGTGATGTTATCCTTACCGAGGGAGAGACGCCGACGGTGACGTACCGCACGGCGTTTGCCGTCTATGAGGACTCCCTGATCAAGGGGCGGTTTGTAGGGCGCGGCTGGAATGGCGCCGGTTACATCCCTTTTTACGATGGACGCAGTAATCCCGCTGCGCACCCAACGCCACAGGCGTTCTGGGTCGAACTTGACGGGCAACTGCTTGCCGCCGATTGGGAATGGGCCGGGTTCGACAAAACGGTCGAGCCATCCGCGGGGCTCCGGGCGGTGGTCACACTACGGCATGCTGTTCGTGATGTCACCGTGAAGGTGTGCACGCGTCTGGACGGCACGCCGGTCTTGACGCGCTGGATTGAGATCACCAACACCGGTGCCACGCCCGCAGCGCTGGCGGCCTGCGCGTCGTGGAGCGGTGTCCTGCAGGTGGTCAACCGCTGGCGCGCGCACCTCGGGGCCAGCGGGCTTCCGCTCTACTCTCTCGGTTATTTTGAGAACCCGCGCTGGGGGCATGAGGGCGATTTCCAGTGGCACGACCTGCCGGCCGCCGGCTACCGCGTCGACGGACGCTACCGGCGCGACCGCCATCGCCATCCCTGGTTCGTTCTGCGAAACAACGCCACCGGCGAACACTTTGTCGGACAGCTCGCGTGGTCGGGCGGCTATGCGTTCGAATTCGATCTCACGGCGGATGCCAGCGACCCGGTTGCGCGGCTTTTTTTCAGTGGCGGGCCGGACGCCCCGGCGCCGCAACGGGTCATTGCCCCGGGCGAGACGGTCCGCTGCCCCGAGCTGCATCTCGGCCTGGTATTCGGCGACCTCGATACGGCCATCCAGGCGATGCACGACCATCTGCGCAGAAGCGTTTTTCTGCCGCAACCGCGCGGGCGCGGCGGATGGGTGGAGTCCGCCATCGGTCCGGAGGTGGAGATTACGGCGGCGCAGGTGATCCATGCGATCGACACGGCGGCCGATTTCGGCGCGGAAGTGTTCTTCGTGGACGCAAGCTGGTACGCGCCGCCTGGCGCGGACTGGTGGAAGACGGTCGGCAACTGGGATGTTAACCGCGCGCGATTTCCGGACGGACTGAAACCGTTTCGTGATCGGGCACATGCGAAAGGTATGTTGTGGGGCCTGTGGATGGACGCCGAAAGGATCGGCGCAGAAAGCCAGGCAGCCCAAGCGCATCCGGAGTGGATCGTGCGCGGTTATGACGGTCAGGAACTCGGGGGCATGCTCGACCTCGCCAATCCCCAGGTTGCGCAATGGATGGAAGCGCAGATCGTCCGCGTGATCGAAGAAAACGAACTGGAGTTCTTCCGCCTGGACTACAACACGCAGGGCGTGGGGCGGATCCCGCGCGCGGGCTTCACAGAGTGCCATTTCTGGCGCTATTATGAGGCCCAGTATGCCATCTACGAGCGCCTGCGCGCCCGCTTCCCCAACGTCATCTTCGAGAACTGCGCCGGTGGCGGCGGGCGCACGGATGTCGGCATGGTGCGCCGCTTCAGCCATACCTGGGTCACGGACTGGCAGCTCGCGCCGCGTTCCTTTGCCATCACCAACGGCATGACCATGGCCCTGCCGCCCGAGTACGTAGACCGTTTGATCGGGGGGCAGAGCGGATTCCTGACGGCGGACTTCAACTTTCAGTCCCGGCTGCTTCTTTTTGTGCGCCCCACCATCGGGTTTCCAAAACCGATGGGAGCGGAGTGGAATCCGCACATGTTGGCGCAGATGCAGCACTGGATTGCACTGTACAAACACTTCGTCCGGCCATTCATGAGCACCGGGCGCATCTACCACCATACCCCGTGCGTGCCGGGCCCCGAGCCGCAGGGCTGGGGCGTATTGGAGCTGGCCTCGCGCGATCGCACCAAGGCGGTCTGCGGAGTCTTTCAACTCTGCGCGCCACGTGTGGCGGACTACACACTCCGTTTGCGCGGGTTGGATTTGTCGCGCAGGTACCGGGTAACCTTCGACAATGACCAACGCTCGTGCGAGATGGACGGGGTCGCCCTGATGAAGCAGGGCCTGACTATTCGGCTGGAAGGCGCACTGACATCTGAGCTGCTCTTGCTGGAGTCTTGCGAGCGAGGCGGATGCCCTGGAAAAAGTTCGCCCGAACCAGCCGGTGCCGGCGCCACGCTGCAACACGCCTGCCCTGGGCGGTGAGTACCGCGCGGTGCTAATGGCGCTGCACTACCCCGATTCTTTTCGACTATGGTATAATTGCACGGATGCGCTGCGTGTGAGGTGACCACCGCGCGCGCGGCGCTCACCGCCACCATTGGCCACAACGAAAGGACGCACCATGAGTGAACAAAATTCCGAGCACTGCTGTTCCCGATTTGATCCCGCACCTTGGGACGACAAGCGCATCACCTTGGACAATAAACTCTTTGTTCAGGACCGCGTCACCAGTATTCTGCACATCCCCGTGAACTTCGGTGCGGTCATGAAACGGAGTGTTGCGGCAATTGCGGCCGTCAACGCCATCCCCGAACCTATGATGGTCCTGTCAGACGAGAACTCGCTGTGGGGGGCTGATGTGTATCTTGAGGTGACTAAAAATGTTCCCCATGCGCGGATGGCAACTATTTCGGGCACCTTCGTCTCCAAGGTGTTCGAGGGTCCCTACCGGAACACGCGGAAATGGATCGAAGAGATGAAGGCCTTTGTAGCGGCCAAAGGCAAGGACGTCAGCAAAATGTACTTTTACTATACGACGTGCCCCGCGTGCGCGAAGAAGTACGGAAAGAATTACGTCGTCATTCTTGCGCAAATATAAACCGGCCAGCCATGCGGTGGTGTTCGCGTTGTTCCCGCGGCGCAGAAACCCAACTCACCACTAACGTTCAGCATCGTGACCCTTGGGCAACAACGATTGATCAAAGGAAAGCCTTTCATGCCGCACGTGTTCTATCCCACCTATACGCGGGGCCATCTGCACCCGGAATCTGAAGCGATCCTCACGCAGATTGCCGCAGGGAAGTACACGCCCCTCTATGCCATGAGCCCCGCCGACGCGCGAAAAGCATTCCTTCTGCCCGAATGGCTTGGCAATCCCAGGGAGGACATCACCATCTGCAAGACCAACGCGGGCGAAATCCCCATCCGCATCTATACTCCGCCAGAGCAGGGGCCCAGGCCAGTTGTGATCTTCTTTCACGGCGGCGGTTTCGTGCTGGGGAATCTCGATGAATACGAGCCCTTCTGCACCTTCCTGGCCGCGGGCGCCCGCTGCATCGTTGTGTCGGTAGACTATCGCTTGGCACCGGAATTCCCATTCCCCACGGCGCTGGATGACGTCTGGGCCGCGACGCAATGGGTGGCCGCGCATGCCGCCCGTTTCGGCGGAGACCCGACCCGTCTCTCTGTTGCGGGCGACAGCGCGGGCGGGAATCTGGCCGCGGTTGTCGCCCGGTTTGCGCGTGACCAGGGCGCGCCTACGCTCATCCATCAAACCCTGATCTGCCCGTGGGTGGACATGTCAACCGCCTCCGAAAACACGGATTCCTTCCATTGTTTCGGCCAGGGTCTTTGGCTTTCGACCACCGCCATCGACTGGTACCGGCGCCACTATTTGCAGAACGTGGATCAAGCTGAGGATCCCCGCGTATCGCCACTGCGCGCCGTGGATTTTTCTGGCCTGCCACCCGCCCTGGTCATTACTGCCGAATATGATCTGCTTGCCGACCAGGGTCGCGCGTACGCCCAGTGCTTACAGGCAGCCGGTGTACCGGTGATCCACAGCTGCTATCCCGGCATGCTCCACGATTTTGTTACCCAGCCCGGCCTGTTCAGCCCGGCCTGGAAGGCCATCGATCAGATTACGGCAACCTTACTAATGAATGCGCTTACTAGCTGTCATGCCAATTGTAGCCGCGGGCGCTGACCGCGGCTGTAGAAGCCGCCCTCAGCGCGGGCGGCTACAAGGACACTGCAAAGTAGAAAGCGCTCTCATTAATAATCCCGGTGACCCGCTTTATGCGCCACGCCCGTGGTGGGAGTTCACGGAAGCGCACAGACTGACGTCGGTGCGTGGGTGATCAGTGCGGGACGTTCCGGCTGCCGGGTCCGGCTGCACTTGACGGCAGCGCCGGGCATGCTTGCACATTCTTGCCGAACAGCGCGAAATACAGTGTGCCGAGCACACCAAAGCCAAACGCAGTCAAGAGGTTTGTGGTTGGCGACGCCACGTGGCGGATCCATGGCAGCAGCGTCTGGCCAAACCCGAAGATGCCCACCAGCCGTTCCGCCGTGGAAGGATTCCAGAGCAGTGCGCCGCCGAACGCCGCCAGCGAGACGATCGTGTCACGCACCAGGTAGTAGGCGCCGAACATGGTGGCCTTGCTGTCCTCCGGCGCGAGGTCCATGATCAGGGCTTTGCGGGTCGGCTCGCCAAATTCTTTCATGCCGCGCAGCACAAACACGAGCACCATCACCCAGAACGTGCGCGCACCCAGTAGCGCCAGCGGAAACAAGGTAAAGAACGCAAAGGTCGCCACAACAAACGGCTTTTTCGTGCCCTTGTCGGCCAGATAGGCAACTGGAATGTACACCAGCATCGCTGTCACCATTTCAATCGCGGTGAGCACGCCAAAGCGCATGGCCGAGAGCCCGTACAGTTCGACGCACCAGATCACGACAAACGCATAGGGAATCTGCTCGCAAAAACGAATCAGAATGTCGGACACGAGTAGATTGCGCAAGGCCGGGCTCATCTGCCGCAGGGTATGCCACGGATGCAAGCGCGCCCGGCGCTTGGCCTGCACCGGTGCGGTGATCATCACCTGCTGCAGCATAGCCGACACGCCCGCGACTGCAAACGCAATGACGAACGCAATGCGCACACCGGTCTGCACGCCATAGGCACTGATCAGCGCGCCGCCGATCAACGGGCCGGCCGCCATGGGGATGCGCCGCACCATCGAATGCATGGTCACGCCCATCGTGCGTTTCGTGCGCGGCAGAATGCTGGCGACGGCCTCCATGGTGGCCGGCAGTGAAATCGCCGACCAGGAAATGAAAAAGAGCGCGCCGATAATGACGACATACCACGACGGCGCGACAATCACCAGCAAGAAGCCGATCATGGCAAACAAATTGAACAGGAGCAGTGCGCGTTTGTAGCCCAGCCGGTCGCTCAGATAGCCGCCCGGAAACGAATACAACGCGCTCAACAAATTATCCAATCCATTCAGTAAACCAATCGACAGCGCGCCACCGCCGAGCAGGCCAAGGTACAGCGGCAGGAAGCGTTCCGCCATGTGCTCGCCCAAGCCGACCAAAATGGCCATGGTCAGCACCGCCACGATGCTTTTCTTCAAACCGAGGAACTCAACTGCGGCGGTAATCCGATTCATACCTGTGCTCCTGTGTGAACATAAGTGGCTATGATACGCTTCACCCGCGCGCTTGTCAACTAATTTGTTCTCGGCGAACAAATTAATAAAAGACCATTCGCGCTAACCTGGAACTTCGCGCCAGGCACTAGCCCGGTTTGCGCCGAGAGGCACAAGACATTATACTATGGCATGCATTTCGCATGGGATCCAGAAGGGATCTTGCTGCGCAACAGAACGCGGCGGGCGGGTGCGAATCATCAATGAACAGGCTCATCAAGATCATCATGGTTCTGGCGGGATACGCGGCCGCACTTGTCGTGGCCTGCATCTTTGCTCAACTCTTCGCGGCGCACATGTAATATGAACCCAAACAAAGTTGACCGCACGCGCGTGCAGCACCTGACCGACTTGCCCAACATTGGCAAAGCCGGCGCCGCTGACCTGCGCTTGCTCGGCATTGACAAGCCACATCAGCTTGTTGGCGTGTGTCCTTTCGAGATGTACGAACGGCTCTGCAAGAAAACAGGCGTGCGCCACGACCCGTGCGTTCTGGACGTGCTCATCTCGGTAACGCGTTTTATGGATGGCGCAGCGCCACGCCCGTGGTGGGCGTTCACCGCAGAGCGGAAACAGTTGCTCAATACAAGAAAGACCAAGTGAAAGCGCGTTAAGGCTGGCATATGCGTCAGGCACCAGCCAGGCCAACGTGCATTTGCGCGTTACGTCGGTGTTTTGTATACTTACCTTCTAGAGTAATGCACGCTAACCATGCTTGGGAACTCGAATGCCGTTTAAAGTGCTGGAACGTCAGCAGTTGGCTGACAAGGTCTATTCACTGTGGATTGAGGCGCCGCGCATCGCGAAGAAACGCCAGGCGGGGCAATTTATCATTTTACGCCCGGCCGAGCACAGCGAGCGCGTCCCATTAACCATCGCCGGCGTGCGCCCGGCGGACGGCGCCATTCGCCTGATCGTCCAAGCGGTCGGCAAGACCACCCAGGAATTAGTGGCGTTGGCGCCGGGTGAATTCGTGCGCGATGTGGCCGGCCCGCTCGGTCATCCGACCGAGATCAAGAACTACGGTGTGGTCGTCTGCATTGGTGGCGGGATCGGCGTCGCACCGTTGCTGCCGATTGTCACGGCGATGAAAGAGGCCGGCAATCACGTGATTGCGATCATCGGCGCGCGCACCAAGAGCTTGCTGATTCTGGAAGATGAATTGCGCGCGGTCAGCGATGAATTGTTGATCACGACGGATGACGGCTCGTATGTGCAAAAGGGCTTTGTCACGGATGTCTTGCGTACGCGGCTGGAACAAGAGCCGCGCCCGGTCTTTGCCGTCACGATCGGGCCGGTGCCGATGATGAAAGCCGTCGCGGCCGTGACGCGCGCGGCGCAGGTGCCGACCATTGCCAGCTTGAACACGATCATGATTGACGGGACGGGCATGTGCGGCGGCTGTCGCGTGACGGTCGGCAAAGCCATCAAGTACACCTGCGTGGACGGCCCGGAGTTCGATGCGCATCAGGTTGATTTCGACGAGTTGCAGCGCCGGCTCGGCATGTACCGCACGCAGGAACAGCACCCGGGCGAAGACTGCAAGTTGGATGCGGTGCGGTAAGTAGTGAAACTTGAAACTCGAAACTTGAAGCTTGATCTATGCCTACAACCTTGACCCCGAAAGAACGCATGGCGATTCCGCGCCAGAGCATGCCCGAACAAGCGCCGGAGATCCGGCGCGCGAATTTCAACGAAGTGCCGCTGGGCTACAGCGACGAGCAGGCCGTGCGCGAGGCGCAGCGCTGCCTGCAGTGCAAGAATCCGAAGTGCGTGGATGGCTGCCCGGTCAACGTGCACATTCCAGAATTCATCGCCAAAGTGGCCGAGGGTGATGTTGCGGCGGCGCTCGCGATCATCATGGCGACCAACAGTCTGCCGGCGATCTGCGGCCGGGTCTGCCCGCAGGAATCGCAATGCGAAATCAAGTGTGTCTTGGCCAAGAAAGGCGACGCGGTGGCGATCGGGCGGCTGGAACGCTTTGCCGCCGATCATGTGCGCAGCCAGTCGCTGCGCAGCGCAACGGCGCCGCTGCCCGAGACCAAACCACGGGCGGATGCGCCTAAAGTGGCCATCATCGGCTCGGGCCCATCGGGACTGGCCTGTGCGGCGGATCTATTGCAGGCCGGCTACAACGTGACCATGTTCGAAGCGTTGCACGAGCCTGGCGGCGTGCTGGTGTATGGCATTCCCGAATTTCGGTTGCCCAAAGACATTGTCAAGGCCGAAATCGATGCGTTGTTGCAGCGCGGCCTGGAGTTGATGACGAATGCCGTCATCGGGCGCCTGTTCACGATTGACGAATTGCTGCAGCACGAGGGCTACGCGGCCGTGTTTGTCGGCACCGGCGCGGGCGCGCCGAAGTTTCTGAACATTGCGGGCGAGAACCTGAACGGGGTCTATTCCGCGAACGAGTTTCTGACGCGCGTCAATTTGATGAAGGCCTATCTGCCGGGCGCGGAGACGCCGGTGTTTCGCGGCAAGCGCGTGGCCGTGTTCGGCGCGGGCAATACGGCGATGGACGCGGCCCGCACGGCCTTGCGCATCGGCGCGCAGGAAGTGCACATCATGTATCGCCGCAGCCGCGCGGAGATGCCGGCGCGCGCGGAGGAAATTCATCATGCCGAGCAAGAAGGCGTGCAGATGCAATTTCTGGTGAACCCGCTTGAATTCCGCGGCGACGAACGCGGCTGGTTGAAGGCCGTGCGCTGCGAGCGGATGCAATTGGGCGAGCCGGACGCATCTGGCCGCCGTCGCCCCGTGGCCATTCCTGATTCGCTCTTTGAGACCGCGATTGATTGCGCGATCATCGCGATCGGCACCGAGTCCAATCCGCTGATCCGCCAGACGACAACCGACCTGCCGGTCAACAAATGGGGCTACATCGTCACCGACGAGACCGGTCGCACGACCAAGCCGGGCGTGTTTGCCGGCGGTGATATCGTCACTGGCGCGGCCACGGTCATCGAGGCGATGGGTGCGGGCAAGCGCGCCGCCGCGGCGATCATCCAGCACCTTTGCGACTAAAATGCATGATGAGTATCCAATATCGAACACTCAGTGGCTATAAAAATGAATTGCCGCAATTCATTTTTCTCTGCAACCTGAATCCCGTAACCTTGCCCTTTGACCCTTGACCTTCTGTATCCATGCGCGTCTTAGCCTATTACGGCAGCAATGATCTGCGCGAAGAAGAATGGCCGAAGCCACAGCCCGGCCCCGGCCAGGTGCGCGTGGCAATCAAGGCGGTCTGCCTCAGCGGCGTGGATGTGCTACGCTACACATCGGGCGGTTTCGGTGACGAGCGCCTGCCGCAGCCGTTTATTTTGGGCCAAGACGCCGCCGGGCTGATTGACGCGGTCGACGCCGACGTGACGGCTCTGCCACAAGGCACGCCGGTCGTGCTCGATCCGGTCATCGCGTGCGGCCGCTGTACGGCCTGCCATGCACAGCAGCACGACCAGTGTTGCGAACCACTCGTGCTGGGCTGGCCGCCGACCCATGGCGCGCTGGCCGAATATGTCGTCGTGCCGGCGCGCAATGTGGTGCCGGTGGCGGCGCGGGTTTCATTTGCAGAATTGGCCTGCATCGCGCCGTTTTCATTGGCATTGCACGCCGCCGCCGTCGCGCAGATTGTGCCGAACACAACGGTCGTAATTCTGGGCGCGGGCGGGATGGGCTTGCTGTGCTTGTTGGCGGCGCAGCATGCCGGCGCGCGCGTCGTGGCGGTCGTGGACCCGGTGCCGGCGCGGGCGGCCCTGGCGCGCCAGCTCGGCGCGGAAATGTCCTGCACTCAACTTGACGCAGCCGACCTTGCGCGGGCAGCCGGCGCGCGTGGCGTGGAAGTGGTCTTCGAGACCGCCGGCAGCGATGCGGCCCTGGCGGATGCATTGGACGTTGCGGCGCCGGGCGCGCGCATTGCGCTGGTCGGCTTGTCGGCCGAGCGCACCCGCCAATTTCCCGTGCAGCTTGCGCGCCGCAAGGAAGTGCACTTGCTGAATATCTGTCACGCCCATCACACGTTGCGCGCGGCCGCCCATGTGATCGAGACCGGCGCCGTAAGTCTGGCCCCGTTGATTTCGCAGCGTGTCCCGTGGGACAAGGCCGAAGACGCATTTGCCCGGGCCGCGCGCCGGGCCGAGGACACCATCCGCATCAGTCTCGAGCCGGAAGAGCTGGACGAGCCGTTCCATCCCTAGATACTAATGAGAGCACTTTCTATGTTGCCGCGTCCGTGCAACCGCCCGCGGTGAGGGCGGCTTCTGCAGCCGCGGTCAGCGCCCAAGGCGCACGACATCGCGGGTTGTGTTGGTCCGCATTATTTTTCTAAAGGAAGCGCTCCTTGACAGCCATGTAGAGAAGTGCTATATTGTAGTTATAATATATCTTTGTTATATTTCATTTAAACAGATCAGGGTGGTTATGCGGCACAAACTTTTCTGGCTGTGCGGGTGCGTGGCGGCCATGGCCGCCCCGGTCATGGCTCAAGGATTGATCATCATCGCCGGTCAGAGTTTTTATACGGCCGGCTATGACGCCCTGACGAATTTCGCCCGGCACAAGGAAGGCGCGGGCTGGCAGGTGCACTTGATCTCGGCCACTGCGGCGGTGAACGCCGCGCCCGCGCAGCTGTACCCAGCCTTGTACGATTCAATCCTGACCACCAATGATCGCGCCGATCAGATCAAGGCCTATCTGCGGCTGGTATGCAGCACCGGCTCGTACTCACACCTGCTGTTGATCGGCAATCCTGACCCGGACGACTTCACCCAGCCCGCCGACACCGTCGGTGACGTGCCGATGAAAATGTTGTACCCGCTGGGCACGAATTCGAGCGCGTCACTCTGGCATGTTCCGAGCGATTGTTTTTACCGTGTGCTGGTTGGCGATTGGGATCTGAACGACAACGGCATGTTCGCGGAATGGAACGGCGATCACGCCAGCGGTGGCTTAACGCTGGCCGTCTGCCCGCTGAGTGTCGGCCGGATTCCCTATTACAGCACGACGGAGTTTGCGGCCGTGCGCGCGATTCTGGCCAAGTCGCTCACCTATGCCGCGGATCAGCCGACCAATTTCTGCACCTGGCGCTACCGCGTCTTGCAGCCCAATCCGATCGACTGGTCGGACGACTACAATTCCGAAGGCAACGTCTCGCCCATTTTCATGGCCGAGAGCGTGCGCACCGGCTGCTTTCTGCCGTACGGCCTCGCCACCACGCGCATTTACGAGGATCACTACACCTATGACCCGTGGTTGTTTGACCCGACCGAGATCGTGCCACAGCCACGCACGCTTGTCAACTTCACCCGCGCCCTGTCCACCTACCGCTTCCGCGCGCTGGTCAATGGCGACTCGGACAACTTTGCCGACTATACCAATGCCATCGGCACGCTCACCGATGACAGTTACACGACCACGTTCACGCGCGACTGGGCGCCGAACGACTGGCTGCAATTCCGCCTGGCGCACAGTGACTCCCGCAACTATGCCCCCGTGCGTTTCGTGCTCTACGCGCCGACAGCGACGTCGTTCCCCGCGCAGGTGCGCATCCGCATCTCGGCCAGCGGCAGTGACTGGAGCAACGCGCGCATTCTGGTTGCGGACACGTCCGTCTGGGCACACGCCGTCTACGACAGCACCGCGAACGTGTACCAGGTCGTCTACGACGAAAATGCCGGCACCCTCACCCGGGTCGGCAATCGCGGCTACATCCGGCTCGAGTATACCGGCGCCGCCGCCCAGCTCGTCACGCTGTCTGAATGCAAAGGCTGGACGTGGGCGCACGGCGTCATCAAGCCGTATGTCACGAGCGCGTGGACCAACAACGGCTACGGCATTGTCGTCTTCACCACGCATGGCTCCCCAACGGAAGCCGCGGAGATCATCAACGTGGCCGAAACCAAGTATCTGCGCGACAACCAGCCGGGCTTGGTGTTCCTCAAGGCATGTCAGACCGCCTGGGCGGAAGCCGCCGACAATCTGGCGTACGCGCTTCTGCGGAACGGCGCCATCGGCAGCATCGGCGCCACCCGCACCTCGTGGGGCTTCAGCGAGCACGGCCACGTGATGTTCTTTAAACACGTGGTCACGAATGCCACCTTTGGCGATGCCCTGCGTCTTGTCGGCCAGGAGCTGGAAGGCGTCAACTATTACGGTTGGGATGGCAATTACAGCGACGTGTTCCGCTTCAACCTGTACGGTGATCCGACGCTGCAGTATCGTCTGATTCGCCCGCAGTTGGACGGCGTCACGGTGGACGGCGCCACGGTCGTCACGGCGACCTGTATGCAGGTCGATCTGACGTGCGCGATCACGCCCACGGCGCTGCCGGTGACCGGCATTCGCGCGGCCACCGCACCGGCGGGCTTGACCGGCGCATGGCATGCGTTCACCAGCCCCTACACCTTTGCGCTGCCGCCCGTGTATCCCGCGTGGTATACCGTCTACGTCGAAGTATGCAACCAGGGGCAGTTGCGCTCGGTGCAGCGCTCGGTCGCCGTGTATCTGGTGCCGGAGCCCACGCTGTGGCTGTGGGCCACGGTGTTGCTCGCCTTGGCGCGCAGATCACGCGCGTGAGGTGCAGGCGTGCGGCAGCCAGCCCAACCGTGGTGGCAGCCAACGCGTCGCTAACCGTTGCCGTTCGGAAATTGGTATACTAGGCATAATGAAACGACCTGAATTTGTAGCGCTGGCATTGGTCGCGGCGGCCGGCCTGCTGGTACTCGGCGTGCGCTCATGCGGCAACCGGCCGGCCAGCGCACCGGCCGCGCCGGTCACCACATCCGCACCGGCGCTCGTGGTCAGTGCCCCCGTGACGACTGCCGCGCCCGCTGCGCAGATTACGCTGGCGGCGCCGGCATCAAACGTCAGCGTGGCCACGGCGGCGGATGACCTGCCGTATGTCGGCAATGAAATGATCCTGCGCGTGGCCAACAATGCCACCATGGCAAAACTTGAGCAAGCCCTGCGCGCGCATGGCATCATCATCACGCGCCGCGTTGACCCCTTGCGCCTGGTGCGCGTGCAATTGCCGGAAGGCATGAGCTACAGCAACGCCTTGGCCGCCTTGCGCGACCTTGACGCCATCAGTGAACGCATCCCGAACATCAAGACCGACCTGCCGACGCCGGTTACCAATGTGCCGCCCGTGACGAGCGGCGACCTGCCGTGGGCGGTCGAGCGCAAAGGGCATGCGCTCATCGGCGCGGATCGGCTGGGTGCGCAAGCGCCCCAAGGCGCCGGCGTGACGGTCGCGCTGTTGGATACCGGCGTGGATGGCACGCATCCGGACTTGGCCGGGCGCGTGCTGGGCGGCTACAATTTTGTGGATGACAATCTCGACACGCGCGATTTGCATGGTCATGGCACGGCCTGTGCCGGCATTATCGCCGGCACGGGTAGCGACAGCGACGGGGTGCAGGGCATCGCGCCGCAGGCCTACCTTGTGCCGGTTAAAGTCATGGACGAAAACGGGCGCGGCAATTCTTTTGCGGTGGTCGAAGGCATCGTCTATGCCGTCGAGCGCGGCGCGCAGGTGATCAATTTGAGCATCGGCACGCGCACGGACGCGCAGATCGTGCGGGATGCAATTGAGTACGCCTACAAGCGCGGCGTGCTGGTGGTGGCCGCGTCCGGCAATGACGGTGCCAACCAGGTGCTGAT
This sequence comes from uncultured bacterium, assembly GCA_964397565.1. Taxonomy (GTDB): domain Bacteria; phylum Auribacterota; class UBA3054; order UBA3054; family JAPLST01; genus JAPLST01. The sequence goes on along the minus strand of CAYNJC010000018.1, from coordinate 14,729 downwards.
GCCGAGCGGCTATCCCGAGGTCGTGTGCGTTGGTGCGGTGGATGGCGAGTTGCAGCATGCGCAATTTTCGAATTATGGCGACGAAGTAGATGTGGTTGCGCCGGGCGTGGGCGTTTACACCTGCGGGGCGAACGGCACGCGCACCTATTTCAGCGGCACATCGTCTGCAACCCCGTTCGTGGCGGGCGCATTGGCCGTGCTGCGCGGGCGCAATCCACAGGCTGACGCCGACGAATTGCGCGCGCGCCTGGTGGACACGGCCGACAACATCGGCAACGCCGGACGCGATCCCTATTTTGGCGAAGGCATCATCAACCTGCGCCGCGCCCTGCGTGATCGCACGGATCGTGTCTTCGACCTGGCGGTCACCTCCTTGTATTTCGACCCGCCCGATTTGCGCGCCGGGCAGTCCTTGTCGGTCGTCTTTGTCGTGCAGAATCAAGGCACACATCCGATCACGGATGCCCGCTGGCGCGACAACATCGCCGGCGCGCGCAGCGAAATGCGCCTGCCACACTTGGCGCCCGGCGCGTGTTATGCCGTCACCCGGCCGTGGATTGTGCCAGACAAAGTGCCGGGCAGCGGCCTGCGCTTCGAGGGTGTTGCCAAGACCAGCCAGACCGAGGAGTCGCTGGACAACAATGGCAAGGCCCTGACGGTGCATCAGTCAACGAGGCCATAGTCGCTGCATCTCAAATTTCACATCTCGAATTTCGAATTTCAAATTTCAAATCCATATCCGCCATGGATGAAAAAATAACAGTTGTGCTGGTTGGCGCGCGCGGCATGCTGGCCCGCGAGGTGAAGCGCGCGGCGCCCGCACACGTTACCTTGATCGACCGTGACCTGCCGGAATTCGACATCACCGACGCCCATGCGGTACGCAGCGCCATCGCCGCGCTCGCACCTCAAGTGGTGTTGAATTGCGCCGCCTACACGGCCGTCGACACGGCCGAGACGGAGCACGCCATGGCGTACGCCGTCAATGCCGAGGGCGTCCGCAATCTGGCCGAAGCCTGCCGCGCGCATGCCCTGCCGCTGGTGCATCTCAGCACCGATTTCGTGTTCAGCGGGGACGGCTCGCATCTGCTCACGGAAGACGATCCGCTCGCGCCGCAGGGTGTCTACGCCAAGAGCAAGCGCGCCGGTGAACTGGCCGTGGAACAGACCGGCGGCGCATGGCTGATTGTGCGCACCGCCTGGCTCTATGCCACCCAGGGCGCCAACTTCGTCAACACCATGCTGCACCTGGCCCAAGAGCGCGACGAACTGAACGTGGTAGCCGACCAGCGCGGCTGCCCGACCTACGCGCCGGACCTGGCCGCCGCACTCTGGCGCCTGATTGCGTGCCATGCGCGCGGGTATGTGCATGTCTGCAACAGCGGCGTCTGCTCGTGGTACGACTTTGCGCGCGCGATTCTCGAAGATGCGGCCGCGGCCGGCCTGCTGCTGCGCACGCCGCGCCTCACGCCCATCACCACGGCCCAGTTTCGCAGCCCCGCGCCGCGCCCGGCTTACTCGGCCATGGCCACCCAACGTTACACCGCACTGACCGATGCGACCATGCGCCCCTGGCGTGAAGCCTTGCACGCGTACCTGCATGACAAAATCCGCGCACAATAAATCCGCGCCGGCAACGTCATCAAGTAATGAGGCCGACGCAACCGTTGTTGCCGTCTGCATCAGCACGCACAAAGGCGCAGCCAAGCACACCGTGGCGTCGGCCGAATGCCGGGCCGCGCACGGCTTGGTTGGCGATGCCCACGCCGGGCCCGGGCCGCGCCAAGTGTCCATCATGGCACGCGCTGATGTGCTGCAGTTTACCGCCGGGCGACTTGTAGTGGAACCCGGCGCATTTGGAGAGAATTTGTTGTTCGACGACTTGGATGTCAGCACGGTGCGCTGCGGCGACCGGTTTATGGTCGCGCACGGTCCCGTGCTCGAAGTAACCGCGATTGGCAAGGAGTGCCATAATCATGCCTGTGCCATCCGGCGCGCCATGGGCGATTGCATCATGCCGCGCAAGGGTGTGTTTGCACGCGTTATCAGTTCGGGAACCCTCGTCGCAGGACAAGCCGTACGGCATCTGCGCCAACCTCATGTATAACCTCACCTAAGGACCTCATCATGTCAACCTCATCCCACTCCTCATCCAGTTTCATCGTGCTGGGCGTTGCCCTGCTCGCCTGCGCCAGCGTGGGCTATCTGGCCATTCGCGCCCAAAGCACGGCGACGCGCCTGGAAACCCGGCTGGCGCCGCAGCTTGACACGCTGGCTGCCCACCTTGCCCGCGCCCAGCAGCAGCTTGACCAGCTTGACCTGGCGCTCGCGCAGGCAACCCAAGCCACGGCCCGCACGATGCTCGCCGCCGTCGTGCCGGATGGCGACCAAGGCATGGCCGACTCGCTGGTCGCGCTCGAAGGATCGGTCTCGCGCCTCGAACAACTCATGGACACGGCCGGCATCGAAGGCGCAGCGACCAATGCCACCGCCGACCCGACTGCCTTGAGCGCCATGCTGGACGAATACACGCAACGCAAGACAGTGCAAACGTTGCAGCAAGCGATGCAGAAGCGCAATGCCGAACAACACGAGACCGACAAGCAAAAATACGGCGAAGAGTTGGTGACACTGTATGACAAAGCGCGCTTCCGCTGGGGCCGCGGCCGCGGCCGCGGCAATAATAATAACCAAGACCGCGATGCCGCCATTGACGAGCTGGCGAAGAAATATCCGGATGCCAACGCCACCGGCATGGTGCTGGCTGAACGCGCCGTCGGCTCCATGTTCCACGGCAATTACGCCGACGCCGAGAAGTATTACGCGCAGATCAGCAACAATCGCAATTTTGACAACGTCGTCACCGACTGGGGCATGGAGGCGGTGCCCATGCTGCAGTACAACTTGGCCAGATATTACATTGACCAAAATCGGCGCGGCGATGCCGAGCGCTTGCTTGATTCGCTGGAACAGAAATACCCGCAATCGTTGTTGATGACCATGGGGCGCGGGCGCGATCACGGCCCGCAAACCACCGCGAGTGCAGCCCAGGAACTGCGGCAGCGCCTGCAGCGCTGAACGTGGGCGATGACTAGCGCGCCGCCGATGGGCGCTCCTGATCGCCCGTGGATTCCACGTTTTTGGTATGGCATGGGCTGTGGTGCATGGCTGCGCCTGTTGGCCCGCCATGGCTGGGCCATCACGCCCGCCCGCGTGCCCATGGCACTGGGAACCGCCAGCGCAGGCATCTTCAACTCCACGATGGCCCTCGTGCAACACGCGCGCTACGGCCGGCGAATTGCCGCTACGCCCCTGCGCGATGATCCCATCATCATTGTGGGGCACTGGCGCAGTGGCACGACGCTGATGCACGAGTTGCTGTCCCTGGATGAGCGGCATACGTTTCCCCACACCTACGCCTGCTTTGCGCCGACCCATTTTCTGGTGAGCGAGCGCATGGTCGCGCCATGGCTGCGCCACTTGCTGCCCGACCGCCGGCCGATGGATAACATGCCCGCCGGGCTGCTGCGTCCCCAGGAGGATGAATTTGCCCTCTGCAACATGGGCATGCCCTCGCCGTATCTGACCATGCTTTTCCCCAATCAACCGCCGCGCTATGATGACTATCTTGATTTGGCTGGCGTCGCAGATGCGCCGCGCCAGGCATGGATGGAACACCTGCTGCACTTCTACCGTTGTGTCTGTCTTGCGCGGCCGGGCCGCCTGGTTCTGAAATCACCCTTGCACACGGCGCGGCTGCAGCATCTGTTGCGCGTGTTTCCGCGGGCGCGTATTGTGCACATGGTGCGTCATCCGTATGACCTGTGCGCATCCACGTTGGCCTTGTGGCGGCGCTTATACCGTGACCAGGCGTTGCAGCATCCGGATTATACGGGTTTGCTGACGGCGGTGGTGCAGACCCATTGCCGCATGTATCATGCCTTTCACGCCGCAACGGCGACCCTGCCGTCAGGACAGTGCTGCGATGTGCGCTATGAAGATCTGCGGCACGACCCGCTGCGCGCAGTACTGCGCGTCTACGAGGTGCTCGAACTCGGTGCCTTCGAAAAGGTGCAGCCGGCGATGGAACGCTACTGGCAGACGGCGCGGCTGCATCGGCCCAACGCGTGTACGCTTGATGCGTCGGCGCGCGCGTTGGTGGATCAGGCGTGGGCATCGTATTTCCAGAACTACGGGTATGCACCCGCGCCGGTGCGTGGTGCGGGTGGGTGCGCAGAGCCCGTCACGACCTTGCGTCGTGGCTGAATGCGAGGTGAGTCATGCCGGGCATCGTCTCTCAAATCTGCTGCAGCCCCGGGACAAGCCCGCTGGGACTCTCGGAATGCAGATGCCGCCGACATCAGCCGTGCACGCGCATGGCATTGCGGGAACTGGGTGCACGCCGTGCACGCGTGTGCGCAGGCAAATGTGCTATACTAGCGGTAACGTAATCTAGTAGGGGAGGTTTGATATGCGTACGAATAATGGTCAGCGCATGATTATCGCGGGTGTCTGCATCTGCATGAGTGCCGCGCTCTTATTTGGTGCCGGCCACAACGCCTTGGCCGCATTGCTGAAAGACCTGAAGGGCTGGCAGGCTGAGCCGGCCACCAGCATGGCGATGGATGCCGGCGGCGACACCATGACAACCGCCACGCGCAGTTACACCAAGGGTGACACTACGTTCTCGGCCACGGTCGTGGTCAGCAAGGGCGCGTACACCCAGTCGAAGATGATGGACATGCGATTCGAGTCGGACGGGGTAAAAGTGCAGGTCAGCACCATTGACGGCTTCAAGGTGCAGACGACCTACACCAGCGCCGACAAGTCCGGCGCACTGATTGTCGGCCTCGTCAAGAACGACAAGACCAGCCGCGGCGCGCTCGCGACGTTTGCGTTCAACGGCATGAGCGAGGCCGATGCGCTCGCGCTTGCCAAACAATTCGATTGGAAGAAGCTGCAAGCCGCGGCGTTGGCGATAGGGCAGTAGCGGCACGGCGCCGCGCCTGCTTTGACGCAGCGCGGGAACCCAGCCTCAGGGGCTTGACAGGCGCAGGCCGAGTGTGCTATAGTTATGGCCGTTGACAGGCGCCCGTGCCTCGTGGGCATGGGAGAATCGGGAAGCCGGTGCGAAGCCGGCGCGGGGACGCCGCTGTAACTGTCCACGCAACTTTCAGCAGCCACTGTTCCGCCCGCGCGGAATGGGAAGGCGAAAGAAGCTATGCGGACAGAAGCCAGAAGACCGACCTGGGCAACGTTCGCTCCACGCAGGAGCTTGACTGTTTTTCCTCGGAACCAGGAATAACGGCGCAACGAATGGCCAGGTCTGCACACAGTCGCAGTCGCATTCTCTCTCCTGCATGTGGCGTCATACACTTCAAAGCAAAGGATGCGATGATGCATGTGGGATGCATGGTGTGGGTATGCAGCGCAATTATTTTCCAGCTAGATTTCGCGCAGGCCGCGTGGCAGCAATTCGGCGGCACGCCGGACAAGGCGGCGGCCAGCATGGCGATTGCGCCGCGCATGCTGCCGATGGCCGCGCTGCGGCAATCCGCCGCGCTGGGCGTCAAGCCGGGCAGCGGTGTGGTTGTGGCGGACGGCCGGGTGTATGCCTATGCGGCGGGTGCGCCGACCGGGTTGTTGTATTGCCTTGACGCAACGAGCCTGGCGCCGCAGTGGTCCGCGCCGGTGGCGGTCGCGGATTTCGGTTATGGCAGTTGGGCGACGCCGTCGCTGGGCGCGGCCAGCATTGTCTACGCGGCCGACGCGTTTCTGGGCTGCTGGAATCTTGATGGCTCTGCGCGCTGGACGGCGACGTTGCCGGATCAAACCGTGAACAGTTCGGCGGTGGTCGCCGGCAGCAATGTTATTGTGGCGTTGTTCAGTTATTGGAACACGCGCGCCAGTGTCGCAGCATACAACCTGGCAAGTGGATCGCAGGTTTGGCACACGGTCATCATGACCGGCGCGGTCTTCTCGATTTTCTCCTCATGCACACCGGCCATTGACGCGACAGCGGGCAAGGGCTATGCGTGCTGTAATGATCTTGTCTGGCAGTTTGACGTGGCCACTGGCGCGACCGGCTGGGTGACGCGCATACCGGGCAAGGCGCTGAACAATGTGACCTTGTCCAGCAATCGCATCTGTGTCGTCAATTACGACGCGTTTGCCGCGTCGGCGCCGGACTCGAATATATTTGTGCTGGGCGCGGCCGATGGTGCCTTGCACTGGGCGGGCATCTGTGGCATGAGTGATGTGGCGCCGGCCGCGCAGGCGGGCGTGCTGGTACATTCCTGCGGTGACAGCGCCGTGGCGCCGGCCCTGACCGCCTTTGACCTGCTGACCGGCACGCAACTGTGGCAACACGCGGATCTTGGCCATTACGCCTTGTTGCCGGCCATCAGCAAGGGCGTGGTGTATGCCGCGGCCGGCGTGTATAGCGGCTGGGATTTTGCCAGCTACACAAATCTGAGCGCGGTGGATTTGCACAGCGGTGCGCTGCTGTCGCGCCGCAGCACGATGCAAGGCGGCGGCACGCCCGCGCTGGATGATGATGTGCTTTACACGGCCAACAACGGCGCGGTGTACGCCTATGCCTGGTGGGCAGGCTTCATGCAGACACCGCACCTTAACGGGCAGATTCGCGTGACGGAAGTTGGCAAGGATGTGCTGAAACTGCGCGCGACCGCCGCCAGCGCCTGGCCGGCGTGGTTTACGAACGCGATCACGTTGCGCGTCGGCGATGCCGTGGTGCTGGATGGTGTCATCGGCACGAAAACAGACCTGAGCAAGCCGGGCAGGGCGACGTGGAAATATGTCAGCGCGGACAAAAGCCTCAGAGCCGCAATGACGTGGCGGCGGGCGAGGCAGGGCTTGATCATAAAGGCACAGATGAAAAAACATAGTTTGCGCGGCGCCCTGCCCTATGGCACGAACGATGGCGTCGTCGCCGCGACGGTGACCAACACCCTGTGCGCGGGCGATTATGCGGCGTATTTGCGCGCGGTCGAAGAAGTGACCTTTAAGACCAAGAAGAACAAAGTGCGGTTCAGGCAATGATGAATGCTGAACAGTTGAGCAACAGAACACGGTGGCTAGTCTGCCTGATGCTGACGTTGGCCGCGCAGGGCGCGACGAACACGGGCGCGCGGGTGATTACGTTCTCGCCGGCGTTGACGGAAATGGCCTTTGCACTGGGCGCGGAGGCGCAGATTGTCGGAGTCAGTGATTTTGCCGACTATCCACCGACGGCGCAGCGCAAGCCGGCACTCGGGGGCGTGCTGAATCCGTATCTCGAACGCATGACTGTCTTGGCACCGACGCTGATTATTGCGCAAAGCGCACCGGATGTGCTGCATCAATTCTGCGTGCGCTATCAGATTGCGCTGGACGTGGTGCGGATCGAGCGCTGCGCCGATATTACGAATGCAATGCTGCACGTTGGCCGGCGCCTGGCGCGCGAGGAGCAGGCACGTCAGGTGAGTGCGACGTTCTGGCAACGCTTGCACGCGCCGCGCCGCCACGGGGCGCCCGTGCCCGTGCTGGTCAGTTTGTGGCGTGCGCCGGGCAGGGTGGCTGGCTGCACGACAATTTCACGCGCATCGTTCCTAGCCGAGATCGTGCAGGCGGTTGGCGGCAGCAACGTCTGCGCCGATGTGCCCGGAACGTATCCCGTGGTGGCGGCGGAAGTGCTGTCCCAGCGGCGGCCGGAGGTCATTATTGAATTGCGTCCGGGCGAGCAGGTGAGCGCCGCGGATCAGGTGCGTTTGCGCGGCGACTGGCAGCAGTTTCACGATATGCCGGCCGTGCGCAACGGGCGCATTTTTGTGGTGACCAACCCGGCCGTACTCATTCCCGGACCGCGCCTGGTGGATGTGGCCGATGAATTGGCGGCGTTGTTAGAGCAAGCAACAGAGGTCAGCGGTCAAAGGCCAAAGGCCAAGCAGCATGCCACAGAGGGAATCAACGAATGAGACCCGGACAATGGTCAATGCTTGCTCTTGCCTGTTGCGCACTGAACGGTGCGGCGGCCCCGGATGATTGGGCCAGCGCGGTGATCGAGTATGTGCGCGGCGCGAATGCCGCCAATGGCTACACCAATGCGCACGCGGCGCTGGGCGAGGCGGCACGTGAGACGCTTGACTGGAGCGAACCGGCGGCAGTAACCGTCATCAATCCCGCGTGGCTGCCCAGCCAGATTGTTTCGATTGGCGATGGCGGGCACTTGACGCTGGAGCTGGGCGCGGAAGTGGTCAATGAAGACGATCCGCTGCACCCGTATGGCGTGGATATGCTGGTGTATGGCAATGCTTTGTTTGGCGCGGCCAGCACGGCCAGCTTTTACAGCGCGCCGTGGGTGGGCATCAGTGCGGAGCCGGCGGAGATCTGGGTAAGCGCGGACACGCAGGTGTGGTGCCGTGCCCGCGCGCGCTTGGCGGATTCCTATATGCCGACGCAGTCGCTGGATGGCAACGGCAATCCCAGCGATTACTTGCGCTCGATCAATCCAGCATTGCTGACCAATGATTGGTTTGAAGCCGAGCCGCCGTGGTCGTATTCAAACACGGTGGCAATGTACGCGGGCGCGGCCGGCGGGTGCCCGGTTGATCTCAGTGACTTGCTGACGGCGGATGGCGCACCGACGAATCTTGTCGCCGCGCGCTATGTCAAGCTGGTTGACGTGGCGGGCAGTGGCAGCACGGAAATTGATGCGGTGGCCCGGGTGGCGTCAGTGCCGGAAAGCGGCGTGCTGAGTGCACTATGTGTGATCCTGTGGCGCAGAACGAGATGGCATGCCTGACGTGACATTTCCAGACAAACCATCTGCCTGCTGTTCGATGCGGCGCCGCTTGCCGCGGTTATGCTGTATTACTGCCGCCGTATCCGTTAGTGCAGCGCCGCTGGAAGCGGCGTCGCGCAGGGGCTGCGCCGCACCGCGCCGGCCACGCGGTGGCGCGGTGGTGGTGATGCTGCTGGTCTGCGCCTTGTTCATGGCGTGCGCGCTGATCTTTGTCGAATTGATGCGCGACACGCGGGCCGACACCGCCACGTACATTCAGACTGGCTGGGCCGACGTGGCGCTCGAATCGGGCGTGCAGCATGCCGCCGCGTTGCTCACGGCGGATGTGCAGGAAGGCCCGGCCGACACGCTGGCGGAAAGCTGGGTGAGCGTGCCACATGGGCGGCCCGTGCGCGGTTGGCGCGCGCGCCGCAACTATGCGACGGCATTGACCAATCTCAGCGGGCAACACTGGTTCGAACTGCCCGGCCCGACCACCACCACGGTTGTGCGCTACCGCTTCAAGCTGCTTGATCGGGCTGAGCCGGATGGCGAGGTGCGGCCCGCTGGCGCGGCGGCATTGTACCGCGGGCGCTGGCAGCCGACCGATGATTTGAACGCCGCGGACGCGACGCAGATGGCAGCGCTGTTCGAACGCTTCGATGCGCGTGCCACCGATGCCGTCTGGCGCGCACAGGCCGTCGCGCGCATGCTGGACGATCGCGACGCGAATCATGCCCTGCTGACACCGGATGCGCCGGATACCGAGGCCGTACGCTTCGAGCGGCTGGTGCTGCAGGCCGATCTGCGCTGGCAACATTTTGATGACACATTGCGCTTGGGGCGCTATTATGAAGAGCGCGCCGCGCATAATTTCTTCCTGGTGCGGCAGGCGCGCGCGGTGTACAACGCGACCTTGCAGCGCAGCAATATTGTCGTCACCCTGGATGAGCAGCCGACTGCGGATTTGCCCGGCTGGCAAACGTATCGCACCTTGCGTGAGCGCTCGAAGCTGCCGCGCTGGTATGGCGGCATGTGGCAGGGGATTATCGCTGCAACCGGCTCGGGCTTGCCGGAAGAACAGGGCGGGCTGTTTAAGTACCAGCCGGTCTTGAGCAACAGTGCAGAAACGCTGCAATTCGATGATGGCGTTCTGGCGCGCTTCGAGGGCGCCAATGGCATCCGACAAACCGTGACCTTTGACGGCTGGTTCTCTTCATTGAACGACCTGCAGCGTGTGCGCCTGCCGGCCGTGCGTGCGCGCGGCGCATTTTTTACCACGACACCCGGCGCGCCGGATTGCTTTATGCTGACGAACCTTGCGCGCGCGGCGCGCTATGAGATGCTGCTGTGTAGTGGCGCGGGCTATCTGCAACCGCGCGACGCAGCGGTTTCATTGTTCGGCAGCGAGCAACTGCAATCAACGCGCGTGGACGAGCAGGGCTGGGCGACACTGCTGGCGGGGCAGCCGATTGCGGCACGCAAGCTCTGGCGCGGTGATTTCATCGAGGTGCTTGTGCGCGCGCCCAAGGCGGGTGTCAGCACGGCCCAACCGTTTTATTTGGAAGGCGCGCTCCTGCGCCAACCGCCTTTCATTGTGTTGCGCAATACCGCGGCAACACCGATTGTCGTGCGCGACTGGCGATTGGGCTATCGCTTTGGTACGCGGTTGTTCTGGACGCCACCGTTCACGACTGCGTCATACTATTATGCGGCGGCGCGCCGCGCGGTGCGGTCAAATTCGCCGTGCATGCCGGCGGGTGGCGCATTGATCGTGACGCCCAATGCCGCGCTGCTGGACTGGTTCATCGGCGCCGTGCCGGACGGGCAGTGGGGTGGTAGCGCGGGTGAGGACACGCCGGTGGTGGAAACAAGCTGGGCGGCCTGGGGCCCGCGCCTGGCCGTGACACGCCTGCGCGCGCAGCATGAACAGACCGCCACCAGCACGGCGGATCGCAACCTGGCGTGGGAGACCGACTGGGAGCTGCACACGCCGGAGATGGATTGGACGCATGATCTGACGGAGAGTGTGGCCGGTGAGATTGTGCTGGTTGATGTTGATGGCCCTGCCGGTGCACAACCGGCGATGCCGGGCGTCATTGTTGCGCAACGCGGGCGGGACGTGACGGTGCGCCTGGCGGGCTCGCGCACGCGCTTTGCGCAGCCACGTGAGGCCACGCTGCAGTTCTGCGCACTGCCGCGCGCCGTGCGTGAATGTTGGTTGACCATGCCGGACGGGCGCGTCGCCAGTCGCGTGCAGATGCCGAATGCACGTGCACACACGAGCGATGACTGCCAGCACTATCTGCGCGGTGCGGATGGGACGCTGCGCGCGCAGCGCCTGTCGTGGGAGCACCTGCGCGCGGCGGTGTTACACGCCGGCCGCCTGCGTGACTGCGCAGGTGCGCAGCACAACGCGCCCTATCGAGGCGCCTTTGAAAAATTGCGCGCGGTCGAGCGTGCCGGGCTGGACACTACCAGCGACTGGTACCTGCACGAGGCCGAGTTTCGCGGTTGTGGCGCTGCGGATCGGACTAGTTGCACGGGCATCACCTTGGTGGCGGATCGTGCGCGCGTGCAGCGCGTGCGCGAGGGCTGGTGGCAGTGGGCCGCGCCGGCGCCGGCATTTCCGCCGGGTGCGCCGGGCTTGTTGTATAATCAAGCCCAGTTTGCGGACGGCGCCAGTGTGGCGGTGCGGGCCTGTACCCGCGCCGGCTTCGCGCTGTATCCGGCGCCGGATGTGCTGACTACCCAAGTGCCCGGCCAGACGGTCGTGTTCGGCCCGTCGCGCGCACGACCGGGGGTGCACGTCTTTGGCGGGCCGGGCGCCTGCACGTTTGTGTGGACCAACATGCCGCGCATCGAGCGACCGATAACCTTGACCTTGGCCGGCATTAGCGCGCGTGCATGGCGCCCGCCGGCGCAGCGCGCGCAATGGCGGGCGGACACGAATGCGCCGGTCACACTCACGGTGGCGGCGTGGAATCATCACACGAAACAATTTGACGTGCTGCGTACGCACGCCGCCTTTGATGAGGCGGAGCGGCTGCGAGTGGGCATGCTGACGCCCGCGCATCTGGCGAACAGCACGTTGCGTCTGCGGGTGACGACCGAGCAGGCCCTGCGCCCGGGCACACGTGAATTGTGGCTGGAGGGCGTGTATCTGCACCCGTTTGCGCGCCAGACGGCGCTCAATCTCAACACGGCCACGCCGGCGGCGCTGCGCGACCTGTGTGGCGCGCAGGTCATGCCGGTGGCAACGCAACTGCAGGCCAGTGGCGCGTGCGCCTGCTTTGCGGAGTTGGTGCAACGGCTCGGCACCAATGCCGTGCTCGAAGCATGCGGAGTGCAATCAACCACCTTTGACCTGTGTGTCGAGGGCGCGCTGGTGCGGCGCACCGCGGCGGGTGACATAGTGTTGGCGCGGCGCACGCAGTGCCTGCGCTTCACGCGCGAGCCAGCCCGGCTGTTGGACGGCGCGACCTTGCGGCGGACCCCGCGCTGACCAGCCCGGCGCGCCGCGGGCCGTACGGGCGCCTTGCATCAGGCTGTGGGTGTTGCTATAATGCAGCAGAGTATTTAAAAATGGACTTGATGAAATGAGCAGCGAACACATGTCACTCGAACAGCGCAAAGCGGCGCTGCAAAAGCAGACCATCTGCCCGCTGGCAGACAGTCGTATCTTTGTTTTTGTGCAGGCGATGGATCCGTACAAACGCCACAGAATTGTGCTGGAGTGTCCGGCCAAGCGGAGACTGGTGAAAAATGCGGCGGAATGGAAGGTGGATGAAGACGATATTCGCCGTCTGTGCTGTAGTCCGGAGTATGCCAGCCTGTGCGAGTGGTACAAAGCGGCGCGCGGGAATCAATGACGTGATGCCGCGCGCGCGTGCCAGCAGACGTTGGGCGTCCTGGTGCGCAGGTGTGGCGCTGTTGCTCTGCCTGCTCGGCGCCGCCGCCGCGTGGGCGAAAAGCTATGCCGGGCCGGGCGGCGCGCTCAACCTTGAAAGCCATGAGATCAACGGCAGCGACTATGTGTCGTTATGCGATGCGGCCGAGGCGCTTGATCTGACCATATCGTGGTATTTTGAGGCGCGCATCATTGAGCTGCGCAGCCAGAAAATCACGATCGAGTTGCTGGCCAATTCGCAGTTTGTGATGATTGACAAACGCGACGCGCTGCGGATGGACCGCGCGCTGACGTTCATGCAGGGCGAACCGCTGGTGCCGGCGTCGTTTGTGACCCGCACCCTGCAACCCTATGCCGCGCGCTTCGGCGGCCGCAAAGCACGCGGGAGCACGCGCGTGGTTGTGCTCGATGCCGGCCATGGCGGCGGCGACCCGGGCGCACTGGGCTACGGCGGCTACAAAGAGAAAGAATTGACGCTCGATATTGCGCGGCGGGTGCGCACGGTACTGACCGAGCGCGGCATTAAAGTGCGCCTGACGCACGACGCCGACGCCACGGTCTCGCTGGCGCAGCGTGCGGATGTGGCCAATAATGCCGGCGCGGCCGTGCTAGTCAGTATTCACGCCAATACGGTCAAGAAGGACACGCGCACGATCAGCGGCAGCGAGACATTTTATCTGGCGCAAGCGCAGACGGCCAGCGCGGCCGCCACCGAACGCCTGGAGAACTCGCCGGTGAAGAACAACGTCAACTCCATGTGGTCATCGCTGACCACGCGCCTGAAGCGCTTCTTCCTCGGGCAGCACTATCACAACACGCGCGAACAATCCATTATTCTGGCGCGACGCGTGCAGATGCGGGTGGGTGCCGTGGCCGTCGGCGAAAATCGCGGGATTAAGCCGGCTAATTTATCGGTCTTGCGCAATACATTGTGCCCGGCCTGCCTGGTGGAAGTTGGGTTCATCAGCAACCCGACCGACGTGGCCTATCTGAAAAAACCGTGGTACCGACAGAAAATCGCCGATGCCATCGCCAGCGGCATTGCGGAATATTTGGCAAGCCAGTAAAATAGATGATGAATGATGAATGATGAATGATGAATGATGAACTAAAGAACAACCCGATCGGTATATTTGACTCCGGCCTAGGTGGCTTGACGGTCGCGCGCGCGATCCGGGCGCGTCTGCCGTATGAGGCGCTGGTCTACTTTGGCGACACCGCGCGCGTGCCCTATGGCGCAAAAAGCCAGGAGACGATTGTGCGCTTCACCTGGGAGGCAATTCATTTCTTGCGCCAGCATGAGGTCAAGTGCATCGTCGTGGCGTGCAACACGGCCTCGGCCTTGGCGTTGCCGGCGCTGGCCGGGCGGGTGGATGTGCCGTTGTTGGGCGTGATCGAGCCCGGCGCGCGGGCCGCCGCACAAGCGACCCGCGGCAACAAAGTCGGCGTGATCGGCACGACCGCCACCATTACCAGCGATGTCTACACGCGTGCCATTCGTGCGCTCGATCCCGGCATCACTGTCTATGCCCAGCCGTGCCCGTTGTTTGTACCGCTGGTTGAGGAAGGCTGGGACGATCGCGCCGCCACGCGCCTGGTCGTCGAGGAATATTTACAGCCGTTGCGTACGGCGCGGGTTGACACGCTGGTGCTGGGCTGCACGCATTATCCCTTGCTGGCCGCGCCGATTCAGGCGTATATGGGCGCCGACGTGCAGTTGGTCGATTCGGCCACGACCTGTGCCGAAGAGCTGGCCGCACTCCTGACGCAACAGGGTTTACTGGCGCCAGCGGGCGTGCCCGACGAGACGTTTTTTGTCAGTGATGCGGCTGCGCGCTTCACGGAGCTGGGCGCGCGGTTTCTGGGCCGCCGGATTCAGGCGATCAAAGTGGCGGGAGCGCCCTGATGCGCACGCTCCCCGTGGCGACGGCGCGCCGCGAACAATTAGTCGACATCACGCGCGCGGTGCAGGAAATAGTCAGCGCGCTGGGCTGTCGTGACGGCATCTGCCATGTGCATTGTGCGCATACGACCGCC
>CAYNJC010000017.1:90897-95070 GCA_964397565.1 uncultured bacterium | reverse complement strand
AGACGCCCTGCCCACTGACGCGACAGGAGAGCAGCCCGCCGGACGTCATGCTCCATTCGGGATTGTCCGTCCAGAAGATGCACGATTGGGTGACCTCGCCCGTCGTGCGGATATCCGGCATGTACTCGATCACCTGCAACTGGGTCTCCTGCTGTGGATAGTCAAGCGTGATTGTTGTCGGCGTCATGAACCATTGTGAACGGGCCGCGCTGTAACCAAACCAGACATAGCCACGCGCGCGCAATGCCAGCAAAGTTACAAATGCCGCGGCAATTACCACAATGAAAACGCTGTTTCTAAGACTAGTATAGCATTTTATGCTCATCGAACTAATCCATGGCCGAACATTATGGTATTGTGCGGTGACATGCGCATTGGTCACGCGCCTCATGGACCGGCCGGTATGACCAGCCAGTCAAACGTGAAACTACTCCACTGTGGATAGACACTAAACCAGCCGTTGCTCTTTACAACACACCACTGACAGTACGGCTGTGTTGTTGGCGTGATGATCACCTGAGCAGAGATGGAGCACGCGGCGCATGTGATTGCTTGCCCGGCGGAAGCGCCCAGGCCACGCACGCCGGCGCTAGACGAGAACGCCAACGGGCTTTGCGCCACGATGTTGTTGTTAGTATCTGATTCGAGATAGAGATGGCCGCGCCGCGCGCTGATCTTACCGCTGCTGTTTTCGATGATGATGTTGCCCACGCTCGCTTCAGAGCCGACATGCCAGTCGGGTACGCTGACATTGATGTTGCTGGCGCTTAGGAGCGCCGCGACGTTTAACGCGCCGCTCATGCTGTCGCCGGACTTTCTGACATAGCTGGCATCGTTGCTGGCCTGCGCAACGCTCCAATAGCCGGGCCGGATACTGTTGGCGTCCAAGGCATAGTAGTGGCCTAATGAAGTGGTGGTGTCCACCAGCGCGCCGGAGTAGTACAGGCCATGACAGATCTGCTGGCTATTGTTGGTCAAACTGAGGAAGACCACATTGTCGCAGTAGACTTCATCATGAGCGGTGGAATACAGGTAGACATTGCTGATGACCAAATCTTTGAGGTAGAGAATGGCATTGGCATAATTGGTTTGTCCATCAGTGCGATAGACAAGCACTTGGTCAATGTATGTGCCCATCTCGGAGAAGACGCTGGATGCATACCCGCTCAAATGGTCGTGGATGTTGCGATAAAATGCGCCGCAGCCGACGATGCCGACACGCAGGTAGTGACTGGTTCCCGAAAGCTGCAGCGACGGGAACTGGTAGAATCCATTGGCGACATGATACACAACCGGAGTTCCGGTTGGATCGCCATCGTTCTCGTATTTGCCGCCGTAGAAGGAATCACCACCCATCACGGCCAAGGCATGCAAAAAGTTGGTATAGGGCGCACGCAAGGTGCCCAGATAGCCGTTGCTGCCTTCGTAGTACTTGTCAATGTAGACATAGCGGGCGTCGTAATCGAACCCCTTGAAGGAGTCGTCAACATACTTCATGGTGGCGGCGTGGGATTGCTGGGTGGGATCGGCACTAAGTGTGAGAAAACCGAAGAGGTCGCCGCCGGCTTTAAGCAGGAATTGGTTCGAAATGCTGGCAAGATTGGCAACACCAGTTGGACCGGTCGGGCCTTGCGCGCCGGTTGGGCCAGTCGGGCCAGGAGTGAGGGCGATGGAGTTGAGCTGGCCAAGTGTGACGGCATCGTCGTCGTTGGTGCCTTCGCTCAAATGAATCATACGGCCACCACGGCAGTCTATGTAGGGGCTTTCGGCGATGTATTCGGTGTAGTTGTCATAGACCATTGTGCCGTCGTACCAAGCACCTGGGGGCGGGATCGTTTCAGTACTTTCGATATACGTCGGGGCAGCCCAGGGATTAACATCAAGAGATGCAGCGATCATCCAATATTCCCCCCACCAAGAGTACATGTGGTAGCCGGCGACGTTGGTATACACTGGGAGGTCATTATACAGGTCAGTGGTCTCGAAGTAACGACCATTGGCTGCAAAAGATTTACAAAACGATACGTAGTAACCCTGATTGACGTGCGGAACCATGTTGCTGACGAGCGTGATGACGCTCGCCTGGATCGCGCCGCGAATGCGGTCGCTTTCCATGAGCACCGCGGTGCGGCAACCATCGTTGGTTACGGCACTGTTGAAGGCGCAGTTGGCCACCGAGATCACGGTGCCCGCACGGGCATCTGTGCCACACTCAACGGCAATAGCAGTGTCAAAGGTGCAGGCTTCGATGAACACGTTGCTGATGCAGCGGGCATCGGTGTTGTCATACATTCTGATGCCCCGGGTGGCGGATAGCCGCGAGTCGCTGATCACGGCGTGGCGCACGCCACCATTCAGAATAATGGCAGTGGCATACTCGTTCGCCTTGTTCAAGTTGACCGAACAGTCGCTCAGATGCAGCGAATCCAACTGTCCGGAGCCGCCGTTGATTTGCAGAAAGCACTCTGCGTCCAGCACATGATTAGTCACAGTGAAATTGCATTGCCCCACGTGGATATAGCCGCCGGCAGTATTTTGCAGGGATTGACAAAGGAACGCGCCATCAGTAAACTGGCCTGAGCCGCACTTGTCTATGAAGATATCTGCTTTGCGAACAGTGATGCGCGGTTGTTTACTCAAGCCGTAATAGAACACGACGCGCCCGGCACTCTGCATTCTGAAGTTGATGTCATCCAGATCCAGGCTCAGGATGTTCAAATAAGATTCCTGGTTTAAGACAAACCATATTTGACCGTTGTTGGGCGAAATGCAGGTGCCTTTGATGGAGTGGAGCCGGATGCTGTAATCAGTGGTTACATACAAGAATCCGTGCATGGAGGAGTTATTAGTCACGGTGAGATCGAGGTCGTTCATTTCGAAGAAACCGTTGGGCATTTGCAGTTTGAATACGCCGTTGTCCAAAGACGTGCTGACGGTGAGTCTTGTGCTGTTCATGCCTGCGCCATGGATGCGCAGGGGACGCTGAATGATGAATGCGCTGCTCCAATTCTCGCAGTACGTACCGGGGGAAAGAAATATGTTTGTTGCACCGTTGTCGATTGCCGCTTTGACGCTGCTGAAATTTACCCCGATGATCGCATCGTAGTTGTAGAGCAGCGCGCGATCCACATAACCCTTGGTAGCGGCGTGCAGGGTGCTGGTTGGCGCGCCATTGAGGGTGAGGAAGCCGCTCATGTTGTCGCCTGACTTTTTGACATATATGGCCGGCAGCGCATTGGTGCTGGCGGTCACCGACCAGAGCACGCCCGATGAACTGGCGTCCACATATGCCCTTGTGACGGCTTGCGATGCTGCGCCAATTGCAGCCTCAAGGTAGAGTGCGCCGCTGAGCACTCCGCCTGTGCGCGGCAAGGCTGACTGTTGCACGTGATTGCACACCCAATTGGCGCTGACCGCATCAAAACCGTCGCGCGGTTCCGTCAGCGAACTGACATGCGCGTAATCGTCCGCATCATACCACAGACCGTACAAGCTCCCTGCACCTGTTGGCGTCGTGCTGATCTTCACGTGGTGGACAAGACAGGCACTGGCAGCATTTGAAAATGTGCCGGCGCAGGTCACATCAGCCAGCCGCGCGTCGCTCTGCACAAGAACGGGATCGCTAATAATCGAGAGCCCCGGCCCACTGCCTTGCAGCATGATGCTGCTGTTGTTCAGCGTCAGCGTATTCGACACGCAATAGTCGCCTTGTTCGAGAAAGACAGTATGAATGCCGCCGTTTGATAACGCGACCGCATAGCCATGCTGAACTGTGGCAAACGGATACGCACAACTGCCTTCGTTGGTATCGTTACCCGTTGGGGCGATGTAGTAAATTTGCGCAACGCCAGAAATGGCAGAAAGCAGCATAAGACTTGTGAACAAACATATTGCACGCATGATACACACCTCCATTTTATGTAGTTCAAAAACAGCTTCTGATACGAGCCGCGCAGTTTCGCCGGCCATGTCGGTTCAACGTTATATTTTCATCATGTAAGAAAATGTCAATGCGCAGACGTGTAAAGATGCCACCGCTGAGGCAGAAAGAACGGACTGTTTCGGAAAAGAAGCGTGCGGCGCGGGAATGCGCCAAGAGCCAACAAAAACTAGCTGCGAAGACTGTTGCGCGAAGACTGTTGCGCAAAGACTGTTGCGCGAAGACTGTTGCGC
>CAYNJC010000017.1:0-90797 GCA_964397565.1 uncultured bacterium | reverse complement strand
AAGACTGTTGCGCGAAGACTGTTGCGCAAAGACTGTTGCGCGAAGACTGTTGCGCGAAGACTGTTGCGCGAAGACCAGGCTGCGCCAAAACTAGCATTCAGATTCACAAAGCCAGGAGGTGAATTGGCACTTTGCACAAACGCAAGAACAAACAAAGCATCTATTTCCAGCATATTCATCAAGAACAACTTATCGGAAACGATCGCACTCGTTAAAGCACCAATTCACCGGCTGGCACCTATTTGATTTCCGTCAGCGTGTAGCCACTGTGGCCGCCGCCCAGGCGTTCGAGCAGCTGCAGCATGACATACGGATCTTTGCCGTGGATTTTCTCGAAGAGGTGCGTGCCGGCGCACAGCACGCGGCCCTTGGGCAGGCCGTTCGGGAGGAGTTGGTCGGGCTTGATCA
Source organism: uncultured bacterium (assembly GCA_964397565.1). Taxonomy (GTDB): domain Bacteria; phylum Auribacterota; class UBA3054; order UBA3054; family JAPLST01; genus JAPLST01. Next base: position 90,389 of record CAYNJC010000017.1, on the reverse strand, counting down.
AGTCGAGTGAGGCAGTGTCCGCGGCAACCAGATCGGTGGATGCAACGATGCCGATGTCCGGCACCAGCGCGGGCGTGCTCAGCCCCCAGCAGTCACAGAAAATCGTGATATTCAACAGCACATTGATGAACAGCAGATTTTCCGGCGCGAATTTTTTGAGAAACAGCGCGGTGATACGCGCCATGCCTTCAGCGAAATCCTCAAAGCGGCGATTCTCCAATTTCAAGGCGTGGGTCGGGCAGATCAAAATGCAGTGCTGGCAATAGGTGCAATGATGGAGGAAAACCGCGATGCGCTTGGTCTTCGCATCCGCACTGATCGCGCCGTTCGGGCAGGCGCGCAGACACTTCTTGCAAAAAGTGCACTTCTGTGCGTCATAGGCAATGCCGCCTTCGAGGCGGTGTAATTTTCCGCGCGTCTCTGGTGGTGTGACCCCCATGGCAATGTTCTTGAGGGCGCCGCCGAAACCGCAGTCGCCATGGCCTTTGACATGCGAGAAATCAATGAAATAATCGCAGTCAATTGCTTCGCCGCCCAGCAAGGCCTCGTCCAGCGTCTTAAAGCCGATTTTCTCGCGATGAAGATACTTCTGACTGGCGCCAAAGGTTGAAACAACATCGCAGCCCAGCACTTCGCGCGTGTAACCGCGTGCAATACCGTCGGCCGGATTGTTGTCCATTGCTTTGATGTGGCGCGCGCCGGCGTCCTTTAACGCCTGCACCAAAATGCGGATGAAGACGGGTGAAATCGTGGTGTAGCCAATGTCGCCGCCGAAATGCATTTTAATGCCGACGCGCTTGTCTTTGACGCGCGCGGACAGGTCGAATTTCTCAAGCATGCGCTTGAATTTCGCCGGCAGCGTCAGCGACGATTCCATCCGCGCCACGGCGGCATCGGCGAAATAAACGACAGGCTTGGCAGTACTGCGCGTGCGGCGTGATGATTGTGTGCGAGTGGACATGGGGATGATCATGGGGTGAAAATATGCTGCCAGAGATTGGCATACAAGGTAGTGGTGTAGCGTGCGAGGATGGAACTATGCCGGGCATGTTCGGTGGCGAGGTGTTGCCGCGCCGGCTTGTCGGCCGTCCACGCGGCCAACATGGCCAGCGTGATTTCGACATGAAACTGGAGTGCCAGCGCGGAGCCGATGCGAAAGGCCTGATGCGGACAGGCGGCCGAGGATGCCAGCAGCACGGCGCCGTCCGGCAGCAGGGCCATATCTTCATGCCAGTGCAGCACGATGCATTCGCGCGGCAGGCCGGCGAAGATCGGATCGTTGACGGCCGTGGCGGTGAGCGTGATGGGGTACCACCCAATCTCCGGTTGTGGCGCCTTGACGACACGCGCGCCGCACGCCTTGGCGATGATCTGTGCGCCGAGGCAGACGCCCAACACGGGCACATTGGCCGCGATGGCTGTGCGCAGGAAGGCGGTTTCCTCGCGCAAGAATGGATAGCGGTCTTCCTCGTCCACATTCATCGGGCCGCCCATGGCGACAATCAGAGCGAAATAGCGCGGATCAGCCGGCACGCCGGCACCGGCGTACAAACGGGCATCATGGACACACGCGCCGCGCGCGGCGATAAACGGGGCAATCGTGCCAGGCCCTTCGGTAGGCGTGTGCAGCAGGAATAAAACGTCAGGGGTCGTCATTCTTTATGATGCAGCGCGGCGATACTGTCCCACTGCGCTGCTGTAGGGCTATTATAGCGATAGCAGTGTTGGTGCGCAAACGGCATGGTCACGGTGGCGTCGCAGGCGTGATGCAGAACCAATCATGGCTGCTTCAAAAACCACGTGTGGAACTCTTCGACCAACACGCGGCTGGCGGCGGATTCGATAAAGACCGGATTACTCCAGGCTTTGGTCGCATCCGCACCGAAAAATTCGACGCGCACATAGACGTCGTCGGCGCGCACCCGGTACTGTGCGTGCGTGCCATGTGTCTCGGCGCGCACCTGCCCGCGTTCGGCGATAAAACGGATGAGCTGCGCATTGTCCGCGCGCACGGTCAGCACGCCCTCCTGCAGCTCAATCGCATCAATACGCACGCCGGTTGAGGCATAGAACCGGCCGGCTTTGAGCGCGGTGAGGATGGCGCGCGCGTCCGGCGCGGCATTGACCATGACCCAGGCATGGCCACGGTGCGCCGGCTTGTGTGCATCGTCCGTCGCGATACCCCAGATGCGATAGCCGCAGGACAACAGGATATCCCACTTATTGGTGGCATCCGCACAACCGGGCAACGATTCAATGAGCGCGTTGTAGACTTCCAGCGCATCGGCGGCACGCAAGGCCAGCATGCGCGTGGTCGGCCAATGGTCGAAAAACCAGTTAGGATGATTGTAAACGACCAAGGCGTCCAGCGCGCGTACGGCAGCCATGGCCACCTCATCGGGCACGCCGAACGGCAGGCCGGCGCGCACACCAATGATACCGAGTTCCGGCTCGCCCGGCCGGGCGCGGTACTCGCAGCCGGGCAGGCACAGCATGCGCGGGCAGGCGCGCTCCATACTGTCCGCCGGAAAAACATTGTGATCCGTCAGCACGGCGAAGTCGAAGCCGATGCGCTCATAGTCGCGCAGGGTCTCGCCCGGCGCTTGCGTCCCATCGGAACTGGTTGAGTGCAGGTGCAATGCGCCGCGTAGCCATTGTGGCCCCATGGCTGTGTAGGGCGACTGCAGTATGCAAGAGGTGGTTGTCATAGCTAGAGATTATACTGATTTAGTGAGCGGTGCGTCAGTCGTCAGTGCGTCGGTAGGTAACTGCGCAAGGGGGTTGCACGTAGTGGTACAGACGCGCAGGCCCGCGACCCACCCAAAGCGGCCATGCGGCGCGGACAGGTTGAAAAAATCCGCACAGTGTGGTATACTTTGCTGGTAACTAACTGTAGCTAAGGAACCAAGTTATGCCGTGTTTTTTGGTGGCGATTGCCCTGCTGACGCCGCGATTTCTCATCCTGGTGCTGTGGTTGTTCACGGGCTGGTTTCAGGGCATGTTCCACAGTGCGTTCTGGCCGGTACTGGGCTTTTTGTTCCTGCCGACCACGCTGTTTTGGTATGCGGCCGTGCACAACTGGTTTGGCGGGCAATGGGAACTGCCGCAGATTATCTGCTTGGTTATCGCGGTGATGATTGATGTGTCGCCGCTAAGCGCGCGCCGGCGGTAATGCCCAGATGCCCCGCCTGAAGCGATACCTTGCCGTGCTAGTGGCGTGGTTCCTGCGCCAGATTTTGCGCCGGCGCTACACAGTTGAACTGCGCGGGTTCGACGCGCTGCTGACGGCGCAGGGAATGCTGGTGCTGGCGAATCACCCGGCGGAAATTGATCCGCTGGTGTTGACATCGGCGACGTGGTCACAGTTGCGCCTGCGCGCGCTGGTGTTGCAGGAATTTTATGACATCCGGATCACGCGCGGTGTGCTGTGGGTGGGCAACGCCCTGCCAATCCCGGATTTGGAAGTGACGCGCACGGTCGCGAGTGTGCGCCTGTTGAAACAACGCCTAGGCGAGGCAGTTGCCGCACTGCACGCCGGTGACAATGTGTTGCTGTACCCGTCCGGCCGTTTGTATCGCGGGCCGCGCGAGTCGGTCGGCAACGCGTCGGGCACGCAGCTGATTCTGAAACGGTTTCCGGATGTGCCGGTGCTGCTGGTGCGCATTCGTGGTTTCTGGGGCAGTTCGTTTTCGTGCGCGGCCGGCAGCAAACCAAAGTTGATCCACACGCTGCTGGCCGGCGCCTGGACCTTGCTGCGCAACGGCATCTTCTGGTGCCCCAAGCGCACGATCCTGATCGCCTGCGAAGTCGCACCGGCGGATTTTCCGCGCCATGCCCCGCGTCAGGAATTGAACCACTGGCTCAACCAGTGGTTCAATCAGCCGGGCGACGAGCCGCTGATGCGGGTGCCGACCACGCGCGCACGCCACCGCGCGGCCGCGCCTGAACAAGTAACCAGCCAATCCACGAGTCCATGCTCTTGAAACATCAGTGTCGGATGGATGTTCATATGTGCTCATGGGTGCGTATCAGCGTGCTTGCACTACTCGGCCTGGGTCTGATGGCCCTGGCTGCGCCGGCGGCCGCCGAGATCCAGAACGGCGATTTCCGCGCGACGCAGGTGGTGGACAATCTCTGGGATGGCGTCAGCAGTAATGGCGTGATTACCGTGCATGCGACGCCGTGTGGCATCATGATTGAAGGCGAGCATACGGAAGCGGTGCCCTTTGGCGCCTCGGCCTGTTATGCGGATGTGACCGGTGACGGTGTGCCGGAATTGGTGGTCGGGGATAGTCGCGGCTTTGTCTGGATTTATGCGCAACGGTCGGCACGCGGGCAATTCCCGCCGCGTTTTGACCGCGGGCGTTTTCTGCCGACCTATCTCGGGCGCGTCCTGAACATTGACGTGGCGGATTACAATGGCGATGGGCAGAATGACATCTTAGTCGGCACGGTGGAAGGCGTCGTGCAGCTGTTATTCAATCGTGGCAAGGGTGTATTCATGCCACCGGATTTTGTGCCAAGTTACGCGGCGTTGGATGTCGGCAAAGTGCGCAAGCGCCAGCCGCTCGAGACGAAAGGCATGTTCCCCTTGATCATGCAGAACAAGACGGCGTTGTGCATCGGCAGTTTTGCCGCGCCGCGCTTGGTGGATTGGGACAAGAGCGGCACGCCGGAATTGGTGATCGGGGAAGGCTCATTCTCGGCCAATGCCGTGTATCTTTACCGCAACGTCGGCAACCCGGCCATGCCGCAATTTCCGCAGCCACAGCGCGTGTGGCTGGCGTACGGCATGGGCCGCGAGCAGCTGAGCCCGGCCATCGGCGACTTGGATGGCGATGGCGATTATGACCTGCTGGTGGGCGAACGCACCGGAGGGCTGTGGTGGTACGAGCAGCAGGTGAGCAACCGGCACAGTACGGCGATCGAAGTAACGCAGCCGCACGCCGAGCCGATACTGGTGGGTGACTCACGCGCGCCGGTAGGCGTCATGCCGCGGCCGTACTTGGCGGATGCCGATGCAGATGGCGATCTGGACTTGTGGCTTGGCTGTAATGATGGTGTCGTGCGGCTCAGTCGTAACATCGGCACGCGCCGCGCACCAGTGTTTGCCACGCCGATCGAACTGCGCGGGACGGATGTGCTGCGGCCCTACCTGCAGCCGCCGTGGCCGTGGGAGGTGGGCTGCCAAGGCGATGACAATGCCGCCATAATGATGACGACGGGCACGGAAACCGAGGCGGACAGCGCCGCACGCATGGCCTTTGCGCACATCGCGTTCGCCGAAGGCTACAGCGGGCGCGGCGGTAGTGTCATCCACCACGGTCATCTGCCGATTGTCTATGATCAGCCGTATGCAGTGACGCTGCGCGTGCGCGGGCGCAATGCCGAGGTGGCCTGCAGTCTGGGCCAGGCGGGCGAGTCGTATGTCGTCGGCGACACCCTCGAGACGAAATTCGGCGGTGGCGGCAGCTGGCCAATAAAAGTGAGCCCGCAGTGGCAAACGGTGCGCTTCCCCTTCAAATGCGCGCGCTTGACCAGTGGCACGCGCACGAACCAAGTGACCGGCGCAACGCTGGGCTTTTCCATTACGAATCCGAAAGCGGATGGCTATTTCGATTTTACCGATGTCCGCGTGGCGCCGACGGCTGACGCGGCTGCCACGGACGCAGAGGATACCGCCGACGCAGAGGTAACGGACACAGAGGATGCCGCCGACGCGGATGCAACGGACGAAGAGTAGCAGCGTGGTGACATTTGTGTACGATGGCACGTATGAAGGCCTGCTGTGCGCAATTGATGAGGCGCTGCAGACTGCAGCGTGCGCCGAGGTTGTGGCGGACGACCAGTGGCAACCGACTCTGCTGGACGACGCGCCGCGCGTGCCGACTGACGCCGCCCGCGCGCACGAGTTCCTGCAACGCCTGACGCAGACCGGCGGTCGTGCGGTCGTGCAAGCCATGAGTTACTGCTTTCTGGCGGAAGCACCAGCGGCGGTGCGCCCGCTGGCCGAATATTGCCGGCTGGCCTTTGCGCGCGGCCCGGCGGCGGTGAACTATCATGCGCACGCGGCGGTGCACACGGTGCACAGTGCGGCGCAGCGCGTTGGTAGCGAGCTGCAGCGCTATAAAGGGCTGACGCGCTTTCGCGAACTGCGCGACGGCACGCTCTGGGCGCCGCTGCAACCGACGTACAATATTCTCGCGCCGCTGGCGTGGCATTTCGCGCGGCGCATTCCGCAGCCGGCCTGGGTGCTGTACGATCTTGAACGCGATTACGGCGTGCGCTGGGACGGCATGCAGCACCACCACGTGACGCTAGCCGCCGCGCTGGTGGCGCGCCTGCGCGCCCATCCGGCGGCGGCTGACGAGATTGTCAGCGCGGCCGAGTTGCAGTATCAAGCGCTCTGGCGCGCATTTTTCAAAAACATCAGTGTGGCCGGCCGCAAAAACCTGCGCTTACAGCGTCAGCACATGCCCCAGCGTTATTGGCGCTTTTTGGTCGAAAAATCACCCGTGCTTTGACAAGCGCGCCGGATCTGCCTATAATACCTTGCTGTACGATGAATACAACTAACACAACCCGGGAACACCGTGGCACGTCATCTCATTGTAGTTGAGTCACCCGCTAAGATCCGCACGATTCGCGAAATCGTGGGGCGCAACTATGAAATTCGTGCGACGCTGGGCCACATCAAGGACATTCCGCCCAACAGCATGGGCGTTGACATCGAGAACGGCTTTCGGATGCAGTTTGTCACGATCAAGGGGCGCAGCAAAGCAATTGCCGAAATCAAGAGCGCGGCCCAACATGCGGACATCGTCTACCTCGCCACTGATCCGGATCGCGAAGGCGAGGCGATTGCCTGGCATGTCAGCAACCTGCTGCCCAGCGTCAAGGACATCAAACGGATCACCTTCAACGCGATCACCAAATCCGAGATCGACCGCGCCCTGCAGCATCCCGGCCAGCTCGACCGGCATCGCGTGGACGCCCAGTTTGCGCGCCGGATCATTGACCGCTTGATCGGCTACCTGTTGTCGCCGGAAGCCTCGCGGCACTTGTCCGACAAACTGTCGGTCGGGCGCGTGCAAAGCCCGGCCATGGCGCTGGTGGTTGAGCGCGAGCGCGAAATCCGCGCCTTCGTGCCTGAGGCCTACTGGCTGGTGCGCGCGCAGTACCGCAAAGGCGCGAGCGAATTTGTCACCATGCTCAAAGCCGGGCGCGTCAAATCGGAAGAGGAGGCGACCCGGCTGGTGGCCGCCATTCGCGCGGCGCAGACGCACCAGGTCGCCAAGATTGAGACGAGTGAGGTGACCAAGAATCCGCCGCCGCCGTTCATCACCTCGACCTTCCAGCGCGCCGCATTCAAGGCCTATCGCATGAACTCGATTGCGGCGATGCGCGTCGCGCAAGGGCTCTATGAAGGCGTTGACATCAACGGCAAGCAGATCGCCCTGATCACCTACATGCGCACCGATTCGCCGCGCATCGCGCCGGAAGGCCTGGAGGCCGCGCGCGACCAGATCGTGGTCCAGTTTGGCGAGCAGTACCATCAGCGTCGCCAGTTTCGCGGCAAGGCCGGCGCGCAGGACGCGCACGAGGCCATTCGCCCGGCCCATCCCGAGATTTCGCCGGACATTGCCAAGCAGTATCTCGAAAAACCGCAGTTTCTGATTTACGACTTGATCTACAAGCGCTGGCTGGCGTCGCAGATGAAGCCGGCCCTCTATGCGCGCGTCAAGGCGGCGATCAACGCCGACGCGGTCGAGCTCGAGGCCATTGGCACAACCCTCACGTTCGAGGGCTTTCTCAAGGCCTATGGCACCGACCTGAATGAGCAAGAACGCGACGACGCGGACGAAGACAAGAAATTGCCCGAACTGCGCAGCGGTGATCGCTTGACCTTGCTGGACACCGCCCACGAAAAGAAAACAACGCTGCCGCCGCCGCGCTATAACAATGGCTCGCTGGTCGAGAAACTCGAGAATCTCGGCATCGGCCGGCCCTCCACCTATGCCGCCATCGTGCAGCTGATTCAGGATCGCGGCTACGTCGAGGAGGCCAGCAAGCGGCGCGAATTCCAGCCAACCGCCAAGGGCGAGAAACTTTTTGACTTCCTGAAAGAGCACCGCCCGATCGTGATTGACTACGCGTTTACCGCCAAAATGGAGCACGAACTGGACGAGGTCGAGGAAGGCACCAAACCCTATCTCGACGTGGTCAATGATGAATTCGAGCGCGTCAAAGACGCCTATGAAATGTACAAGAAAGGCAGCGGCTTCGCCATGGAACACAAGCCGACCGCCAAGCAATTGCGCCTGGCCGAACGCTTGGCCGAGGTCGCCAAGACGCCGATCCCCGATGACGCGCTCGGCGACTGCAAGACCTTGTCCAACTGGATTGACCAAATCAAACAGCGGGTTGACTTGCCGACGTTGCCGCCCAGCGACCGCCAGATCAAATATGCCGAATCACTGGCCAAGGATACCGGCATGGAGCTGTCCGCCGAGCTGCGCGCGGATTCGTCGCTGATCTCCAAGTTCATTGACCAGGCCCGCAAGATTGTGGATCGCAAAGTGGCCGCGAATAGCCGCGAAATCAGCGTCACCTATGTGGGTGAGGAGGGCACCGAAGTGGACTATCAAAAGGCCACCATTATTGATGTCATTGACAATCCGGACAAGAAGGCGATCGGCTTGCGCCTGTCGCTCAAGCAGACCAAATGGATTCCGCGCAGCCAGATTGTGCGCCTGACCGATACCGTCCTGGCGCTGAAGAGCAAGTGGGCGGCCGAGACGCTGTACAGCGGCAAGCGCGAACGGTTCAAGAAAGGCGCCAAGCCCGGCTTCAAGAAAGGCTTCAAAAAAGGCGCGGCCAACAAAAAAACCGAGCCAGCCGCCGCGCAGGAATAGCCCGGCGCCGGCGACCAAATGGTCCTGTGCCTGACACTGCAACGATGCCGGGGCGGCGACCGCGCGACAGCAATTGAGAAGATCAATCGTGAGGGCGTCGTGAATGGCCAGTGTGCACGCCTGACACCTTTACCCCAAGAGGTTGGGCAATCACAATCAGCCTGTTGGTGGGGTGAGAATGTGGGCTGGGCGTATGGTGTGGCAGTCGCGCTGCACGAAATCCCCCGGCGCTGCTGCGCCCACCCCCTCTAGGACAAAGGGGAATACAGAGCCACACGAGTGCCAGGCCGCCCATTGGCGCGCCTTCTGCGCCGCTGGTTGCGGGTCGCATTTGGGCGGGGTTTCTGGTTTGCTCCCGCTGATCCGCTTTTTTACCACGCAAAACCCGGAAGAGCCGGAACAAGGGACGCGTGCTGAACCGAACACGGCGCGGCCAGGATCATGCGTGGTGGGCACCTCAAGGGCTGGCGGTGTGCGCAGCGCGACCGCGGTTCTCTTTTTTGTCAATAATCGCTATAATATTGCACTGGTAAAGAATTTCGGTGCGCGCGGCATGCGCGGCGCACCGCCTATTGTTGTTCGACATCGGGAGATGTACTTATGGCTGAGCAGCTGGACAGTCTGCTGAAGAAAATCAACGACGAGGCAATTGCCAAGGCGGAGGTTACGGCGCGCGAGCGCCTGGCCGCCGCGGACAAGCAAGCCGCGCAGCGAGTGGCCGAGGCCGAGCGCCGGGCTACCGCGCTTGTCGAGGCCGCCGAGAAAAATGCCGCGCAACTGATTGCGAACAGCAAACAGTCGCTCGAACAGGCCGCGCGCGACTTGCTGATCTACCTGCGCCAGGCAATTCAAGGCGAATTCGCGGCGCTGATCAAGGATGCCATGCCGGAGATTGTGCCGATCACGGTCGTGCAGGAGATTCTGGTGCGCTTGGCCAGCCAGGCCGATCAGCAGAAAAACACGGCCGACGGCGTGCGCGTGTTTGTCAGTGAAAATGACTATACGGCGCTGGCTGAATTTTTCCTGGATCGGTTCCGCGAGCACATGCAGCACGGCGTCGAGCTGCATCCGCTGCCGACCATCAAGGCCGGCTTCCGGATTGCGTTCGCCAACAAGGACGTTGTCTACGACTTCACCGACGATGTGATCGTGCAGATGTTGTGCGAATTAGTCAATCCCATGTTGGCAGACATTCTCAGCAAAGCGGCGACGCACAAGCAACCGTAATGGTTGTGACCAAACGACCTGGGTAGTCGTGGAAGCATGAGCACCGCGTATTATTATGTGTTAGCGACGCTGCCGCACCTGCGCTTGGGCGATCCGGCGCCGGTTGCCAGCGACAAGGTGCGGGCCTTGTGCCGCGCATGGCTGCCGGTCGCCGATCTGCGCGGGCTGGCGGCCGTGCTGGACGAGATGGACGAAGTGGACGAGATGGACGTGGTCCACGAGACGGATGGCCCGGTCGCGGCGTGGCGCGGGTTTGACACGGCCCTGCGCAATACGCTGGTCACGGCGCGCGCGGCCCGCCGTGGTCTCGAGGCCGCGCCATATCTGCGCACGGCTGACCCGCTGGATGCGTACACCCGCGCGCTGGTGCAGGAATGCGTCAAACTGAATGACCCGCTCAAGGCCGAGCTCGCGCTCGACCAGGCGCGCTGGGCGTTTCTTGACAATCTGTGCGCCGCGCACGCGTTTGATTTTACTGTGCTGCTTGGCTATCTGCTGAAGCTGCGCCTGCTCGAACGCTGGCAGGCGCTCAATGCGGTGGCCGGCGCGGCATTCTTGGATTCGTTGCTTACAGGAGTTTCCACAACATGAGTCAGAAAACCGGACGGATCGTGGCAGTCAACGGCAACATGATTACCGTTGAATTTGGGTCAAGTGTGATTCAGAATGAAGTCGCCTTTGTGCTGGTCAATGACGACCGGTTGAAAAGCGAAGTCATCCGCGTGCGCGGCGACTACGCTGATCTGCAGGTGTTCGAGGACACGCGCGGCCTGAAAGTCGGCGACAATGTTGAGTTCACCGGCAACCTGCTGGCGGTGCAACTGGGGCCGGGCCTGCTCGGCAAAGTGTTTGACGGGTTGCAGAATCCGCTGCCGGAACTGGCCGAGCAGTGCGGCTTTTTTCTCAAACGCGGGGCATATCTGCCGAGCTTGTCCGACACCCAGACCTGGGCGTTTACGCCGACCGCGAAGGTCGGCGACGAAGTGCGCGCGGGCGCGTTTCTCGGCCATGTGCCGGAAGGCATCTTCGAGCACCGCATCATGACGCCGTTTGCGCTGCAGGGCGTCTGGAAGGTCAAGGAGATTGTGGCCGCCGGCTCGTACGCCATGGCGGATCAGATCGCCACCCTGGTCGCGCCCGATGGCCGCACCCACGCGGTCAGCATGACCCAAACGTGGCCGGTGAAAATCGCCTTGCGCGCCTACAAGGAGCGCCTGCGCCCGAGCGAGCCGCTGACCACCAAATGCCGGATCATTGATACGTTCTTTCCGGTGGCGAAAGGCGGCACCTACTGCATTCCCGGCCCGTTTGGCGCGGGCAAGACGGTCTTGCAGCAATTGATCAGCCGCTATGCCGATGTGGACGTGGTCATCGTCGCGGCCTGCGGCGAGCGCGCTGGCGAAGTGGTCGAAACATTGCGTGAATTTCCGCAGCTCGAGGACCCGCGCACCGGCCGTTCCCTGATGGAGCGCACGATTATCATCTGCAACACCAGCTCGATGCCGGTGGCCGCGCGCGAGGCCTCGGTCTACACCGCGATCACGCTGGCGGAATATTATCGGCTAATGGGTTTGCAGGTGCTATTGCTGGCCGACTCGACCTCGCGCTGGGCGCAGGCGTTGCGCGAGATGTCCGGCCGGCTCGAGGAGATTCCCGGCGAAGAAGCATTTCCGGCCTATCTCGAATCCATCATTGCCAGCTTTTACGAGCGCGCCGGCGTGGTGCGCCTGCATGATGACACGCTCGGCTCGGTGACGGTCGGTGGCACGGTCAGCCCGGCCGGCGGCAATTTTGAAGAGCCGGTGACGCAGGCGACGTTGAAGGTGGTCGGCGCGTTTCACGGCTTGTCGCGTGAACGGTCGGACGCGCGGCGCTATCCGGCGATTCATCCGCTTGAAAGCTGGAGCAAGTACGCCAATTTTGTGAACGAGCCCGAAGCGGCCTATGCCAAAGATATTTTGCGGCGCGGCAGCGAAGTCAATCAGATGATGAAAGTCATTGGTGAAGAAGGCACAGCCTTGGACGACTTTGTCATCTATCTCAAAGCGGAATTTCTGGATGCGGCCTATTTGCAGCAGGACGCGTTTGACAAAGTGGACGCGGCCACGCCGCTCGAGCGCCAACGCTATGTATTCGCCAAAGTGGCCGAGGTGTTGCACGCGACCTTTACCTTTGCGGACAAGGACAGCGCGCGGCGCTTCTTTCTCGAGCTGACGCAGTTGTACAAGACGTGGAACCCGACCGAATTTGAATCCGCCGAGTTCAAGACGCTCGAGGCGCAGATCACTGAAAAAATCACCCGCGCCGTCGCGGCCTGACGCGCCGGCAATCATGGAGTAGTGCGGCAATGCAGAAAGTACATACACGAGTCTTGCAGATTTCCGGCAACGTCATCACGGTGGCGGCGAGCGGGGTTGCGTTCGGCGAGCTGGCCGAAGTGCGCACGTCGCGCGGCGTGTCGCTGGCGCAGGTGATCCGCCTGCAACACGACCATGTCTCGCTGCAAGTGTTTGCCGGCGCGCGCGGCATTGCCACCAATGACGAAGTGCGCTTCCTCGGCCATGCCATGCGGGTCTCGTACAGCAGCGATCTGCTGGGCCGCATCTTCAACGGCAGCGGCATACCGCGCGACCGCGGCCCGGCCCTGGACGGCAACTGGGTCGAGATCGGCGGCCCGTCGGTCAACCCGGCCAAGCGCATCATTCCGCGCAACATGGTGCGCACCGGCATTCCGATGATTGACGTGTTCAACTCGCTGGTCGAGTCGCAAAAGCTGCCGATTTTCTCGGTGGCCGGCGAGCCCTACAACGAGCTGCTCGCGCGCATCGCCATGCAGGCCGAGGTCGACATCATTGTCTTCGGCGGGATGGGCTTGAAACACGATGACTACCTGTATTTCCGCGACACGTTCGACGCGCGCGGCGCCCTGGCGCGCGCGGTCATGTTCGTGCATACCGCGGCCGACCCGACCGTCGAGTGTCTGCTGGTGCCCGACATGTGCCTGGCGGTGGCCGAGCAGTTCGCTTTGCAGGGCAAGCGCGTGCTGGCCTTGCTGACCGACATGACCAACTTCGCCGACGCCATGAAGGAAATCGCGATCACCATGGAGCAGGTGCCGTCCAATCGCGGCTACCCGGGTGACTTGTACAGCCAACTGGCGGCGCGCTACGAAAAAGCGGTTGACTTCGAGGGCGCCGGCTCGATCACCATTTTGGCGGTGACGACCATGCCGGGCGATGACGTAACCCACCCGATTCCGGATAACACCGGCTACATCACCGAAGGCCAGTTCTACCTGCGCAACGGGCGGATCGAGCCCTTCGGCTCGCTCAGCCGCCTGAAACAGCAAGTCAACGGCACAACGCGCGACGATCATCGCACGATCATGAACACGATGATCCAGTTGTACGCCCAATGCCGCGACACGCAGGAAAAAATGGCGATGGGCTTCCAGATGAGCGCGTGGGACAAGAAACTGCTGAAATACGGCGGCTTGTTCGAGCAGGAGTTGATGTCCTTGTCGGTCAACATCCCGCTCGAACGCGCACTAGACTTGTGCTGGGAAATTCTGGCGCAGTGTTTCGACAAAACTGAAGTCAGCATTAAAGCCAGTTTGATTGAGCAATATTGGCCGAAGAGATAATGCGATGGACCGCACCTGTACATCACCATTCAGCACGCATCTCCAGCAGAAATCATGGCCAAGCTGAAACTGACCAAGAATGAGCTGAAGACGCAGCGTGACGCGCTCAAGCGGTACCGCCGTTTCCTGCCGACCCTCGAACTGAAAAAGCAGCAGTTGGTCGAGGAGGTCCGACGTGTCGAACGTGTGCTGGCGGACAAACAGCAGGCCGAGGCACGCGTGCGGGTCGCACTGGCCGGCTGGGTGCAACTGTTCTCCGAGCCGGTCGCGTTTGCGGAGAAACTGGTGTTGGAGCGGGTCGAGACGCGCGCGGCCAATATTGCCGGCGTGATCATTCCGGTCTTCATCGCCGCGCATTTCAAGGTCAACGAGTATGACCTGTTCAGCACGCCGCTGTGGGTGGATCGTGCGCTCGAGGTGGTGCAGGAGCTGGCCCGCATCCGGATTGAACGCGCGATCATTGAGCGCCAGCGCGACTTGTTGCAGCGCGAGTTGCGCACGACGATCCAGCGCATTAATTTGTTCGAAAAAGTGAAAATCCCGGCCGCGCTCACCAGTATCCGTATGATTCAGATTTACCTGGGTGATCAAATGGCCAATGCCGTTGCGCGCGGCAAAATTGCCAAGGCCAAACTGAGCGAGACGCAAATGGAAGGGGCGGCGTGAGGGCAAACCATTTATCAATGTTCATTGGTCATTGGTCATATATCAATGGCAGATAGAGAATGACGGCACCAGAACAGATAGAAACGAGTTTTGCGGATGAATTGCAGCAACGGCTGATTTGGCATGCCGTGCGTGTCTTGCGTTTGGCGGATGCGTTGCCGAAGACGGTTGCGGGCCGCCACATTGCCCAACAGATCATCCGCGCAGGCACGTCACCTGCGCCCAATTATGCCGAGGCGCGCGCGGCGGAAAGCACCAGCGATTTTGTGCATAAACTCGGCATAGTTGAAAAAGAATTGAACGAAACAGCGGTGTGGCTTGATATACTTATTGCAGCAGAAATGATGCCGGCGCGATTACTGGCGGATGTGCGTGATGAAACACAGCAGCTCTGCAAGATCATCCATGCGTCCATTGCCACCGCCAAGAAGCGTCGTTTGCGCGGCGCCAATGACAAATGACCAATGACCGTTGACACTTGACCAATAGAAGCAGATGATTGTCCCGATGAAAAAAGTAACGGTGGTGTGCCTGGCGCAGACGCAGGAGGCCACGCTGCTGGAGTTGCGCGCGCTGGGCGTTCTGCACGTGCAGGCGGCCGTCAAACCGCAACACGCCAGCGCGCTGGAGGTCGTCACGCGTATCCGCGACAATGACACCGCCATTGAAATACTGCGGGAACAGCCGCCGGCGCCAGCCACGGCAGCGAACGCGACGCAGGCGCCGGACGCGGTCATCCGCGCGCTGCTGACGGCGCGCGAGCAGCTTGCGCAGCGCGGCGAGGATGCCGCGCGCCTGCGTGCCCAGCTCGCCGACCTTGCGGTCTGGGGTGATTTCGAGCCGCAACAGTTGCAGACGCTGCGCGCGCAAGGCGTGCATGTTGCATTGTACAAGTGCGGCGTGGATGAAGTGCCGGCCATGCCGGCCGGCTGTGTTATGCACGAAGTGCGGCGCACCAAGGATGCGGTTGCGTTCGTGCTGGTCAGTCAAGCACCGATTGAGTTGCCGCTTGCGAGTGTGCCGCTGCCGGACAAGGCGCCGGCCGAATTGCGCGCTGCCCTGGCCGCGCTCGAGCAGCAACAGGCCGAGGAGCGTGCCATGATCGCGCGGCAGGCTGCCGCACTGCCCGCGTTGCAGCAGGCGCGCCATGCCCTGGATGACGAACTGCAGCTGGCCCTGGCCCGCGATGCGACCGGTTGCGTCGAAACGCTGGCCTATCTGTGTGGTTTCGTCCCGCATGACACCGTCGCGCCGGTCGAGGCGGCCGCGCGCACGCATGGCTGGGGCCTGCTGATTGAAGAGCCCACGTCCGAGGACGTGGTGCCGACCCTGATTCGCAACCCGCGCTGGCTGCGGCCGGTCGCGACGGTCTTCAACTTCATTGACACTTTCCCAGGGTATCGCGAACGCGACATCAGCGGCGTCTTCTATCTGTTCTTTTCGCTCTTCTACGCCATGCTGATTGGCGATGCCGGCTATGCCGTGGTGTTTCTGTCAATCACCGTGGGCATCCAGATCAAATACGGCCGCCGCATTCCGCAGCAGCCACTGTATCTCATGTATGTGCTCAACCTCGCCATGCTGGTGTGGGGTGTGCTGACTGGCAGTTATTTCGGCATAGAACTGGCGCAGGGCGCCTTCTTGCGCAAACTGGTCGTGCTCGATTCGGCGGACTTTTACAGCGTCGTGTCGCTGTGCTTCATCATTGCGGCCGTGCAGCTCACGCTGGCGCATTTGTGGAATTTCGCACGGATGATGAACTCACCCAAGGGCTTTGAGCAGCTTGGCTGGGCGGGCATCATTATTTTCATGTACTTTATTGCCAACAAGCTGATTTTGGACAAACCCCTGCCGGCGCTCGTGCTGTACGGCGGACTGGTTCTACTGGCGCTGACGTTTGGATTGTATATTTATGACAAACGTGGTGAAGACCTGATTGCCGGCGTGATTCAATTTCCGTTCAGCGTGATCAACTGTTTCGGCGACATTGCCTCGTACATCCGTTTGTTTGCGGTCGGCTTTGCCGGCGTGGCGACCTCACTAGCGTTTAACGGCATCGCCGAGCAAGTCGGCATGAACACGATCTTGACCGGCTTTATTGCCGCGTTGATTCTGGTGGTTGGCCACGCGCTGAACATGGTGCTGGGCTTGCTGGCCGTGCTGGTGCATGGTCTGCGTCTGAACACGCTTGAGTTTTCCGGACATCTCGGCCAGGAGTGGAGCGGCAACCGGTATCAGCCGCTTGCCAAGCAGGCCCCCGAGGTACCATGATCAAGGTCATAGTGCATAGTGCATAGTGCATAGTTCATAGTTCAGCAATGAGGGAGATATGGAAATGGAAACAAATCTGATGATTCACTTGGGTGATTTTGGCGGTGTGGCCGTGCTGGGTTTGGCGGCGATCGGTTCGGCCTGGGGCTCGGGCCTGGCGGGGATGGCGGCCATTGGCGCGTGGAAGAAGTGCTATCTACAGAGCAAAGCGGCGCCGTTTCTGCTGGTGGGCTTTGTCGGCGCGCCACTGACCCAGACGATTTACGCGTTCATTTTGCTGAAGATGAAGCTGCTGGCGGTGCCGACCACGCCGGACAATTTTCTGATCAAGCTCGGGCTGGGCGTGTGCGGCGGGATCGCGATTGGCGTCTCGGCCTTGTTTCAGGGCAAAGGCGCGGCGTGCGCCTGCGATGCCTTTGCCGAGACACGCAAGGGCTTTGCGCAGAATTTCATCATTCTGGGCATTACCGAGACGGTCGCGATTTTCGTGCTGGCGTTCTCCATGATTGTGCCGCTGTAAGCGCGGCGTTCAGCGCCGGCGCGCGCACCACAGCAGCAGCAGTGCCGCCAGCAGGCCCGGTTCCGGCACCACGTCGGTCAGTGGCAGAAAATCGCCGGGCAGGAGCGCGCCGAAATCGGTAAACGGCAGAAGCGTGTCGCCGAGGCCGTCGCCAGTGAGATCCTGGCCGGTGTAGGCCTGCCAGTAATTGCCGCCCAGAAAGGGGCCGCCATGAACGTTCGGGCCGGCGGTCTTGGCGATGTTCCATGAGCCGGTCGAGCGATAGCTGTAGACATAGGCCGTCCGCTGGGTCAGCATGAGGTTATTGTAGACCAGCGTGTTGGTGGTGTCTTCCCAATAGAGGGCATAGCCGTTGTCGAGGAAACGATTGCCGCAAATGGTATACTGTTTCGAGTCGCGCAAATCGGGGTACAGATAACTGAGACCACTGTCGTAATCCGTCCACAGGCGAATGCCGGCGGCGTAGTTGCTGACGATGTCATTGTTGCAGATGAGGTTGTTGCGCCCATGTTCGATGACAATGCCGGAGGGATGATCCCAGCCGTAATTGCCGCGGATCGCGTTATTCGAGATGACGGAGCAGTGGGTGTAGCCGAGCCAGAAGCCGTGGCTGCCGTCGTCGCAGATGTTGTCAACATAGACATTGCTGAAGGCGAAGGTGGACTCGATCGGGTTGTGGGTGGCGCGGCGGCAATCATTGGCGGCGTAATAATTCCAGCCGGATTTTTTGGTGCTGCCTTGCACGAGGCAGCATTCGAAGACGCCGTCGCCGCCATCGGTGAACGAATTTGAGCTGACCTCATTATGCGTGGATTGGTGGATGCTGAGGAAGCAGGTGGCATCCGCGCCGGTCCCGCCGTTGTTGCCACGATTGCCACGAACAGCGCGGTTGTAGACCACGCGCGAGTAGTCGGTGGACGCCAGATGAATGCCCCAGCCGACGTTGGCGCTGCAGTCATTGCTGAGCAGCAGGCAGCGGGTGCCGCCGACCACGCTGATGCCGTTCTGTTGATTGGTGGCGCTGCAGCGTTCGACGCGCGTGTCGCGGGTGGTCTCGAGATAGATGCCGCCACACAGATTCTCATCGGTCAACGTTTTCCAGACCCACACGTTGAGAAACAGCATCGAGCCGGCGTACACGCGATTGTTGCTGGCATGTACTTCGCGCAGCAGCCAGTTGTCGCCGTTGCGCAGCACCATGCCATACCAGTAGTTCATCAACGTAATGTTGGACACCGTCAGGCCCGAATAGCCTGTGGCGCGAATGCCGAACCCGGTGGTGACAGAACCGCAGAGCATCGCGCCGTTGCCATTAAGGGCGATGTTATGCGCGGCCAGCACCAGGCCGCCGGGCAGGGCATAGAAGCCCGGCTTGAGCGTGACGTTGGTCGTGATGATCATGCCGTTGACCGGCACGGTCCAGGTTGGCAGATTGGTGTCGGCGACGATGAAGGCAGTCGGTGCGGAATACGGGCTCCAGACGCCGCGGTCATCACTGTAGCGCATGCGCCAGTAAAAGCGCTGGCCGGGATAGAGTGCGCGCAGCGGCGGCGCATACGTCAGAGTGGTCAGCGGTGCGGCCGTGGTGACGCTCGCAAAGGTGATCCAGTCGCCGCGATTGCTGATCTGCAGCAGCCATTCGGTGCCGCTATGCGCGGCAGCAAGCGGCGACATGAATGGACTGCCGGACAACGTGGGCGTGGCGCTGACGGTGGCATCATTGCTGGGTGCCGTGTTGACCGGTTGCGCCGGGAAAAACGCGGCAGGCAGGGGCGTGGGCGCAAAGCCATAGCCGCTGGCGTCAGTGTCCGGCAGCAGCTGGTACGACAGCGACGTTACTTGCCCGCTGATGGGCCCGACAAAAGGCATGACCGCGCCGGTGATACACAGGGATGCGCTCCCGCTGCCTTCCGCCGTGCGATGATTGGCGCGCAGCCAGCACTGCCGGCCTTGCACGGTGCCGGTGCCATAGAATGCGCTGCCCTTGACCTGGGCAATGATGCTGCGGCTGACCTGGCACACGCCGGCATCGGCCTGGACACCACCGTAGCCGCCGATGATCGTGCAGTTGGTGACGAGCCCCGCCGAGGTACTGGCGCCGTTGTGGCAAATATTACAGCCGAGGCCATCGGTAATCAGCGTGTTGATGGTAGTCACCCGCGCGTTGGCGAGGAGGTCGAGAAACAGCAGCGCGCGGGTTGTCTCGCGCGCATCAAGCCAAACGTTGCTGACCAGCGCGGCGGCGGCATAGCGAATCATCAACACGGAGCCCCAGTGATAGCCCTGCGGCAAGCCGTGCCGCACGGTGCAATCGCTGATGGTCACGGTGTTGCTGTAACTGCGAATGACGGCCGAGTAGCCCATGCGCCACAGTTTCGTTGCATCGCTCATAATCACCGTGGCATCGATACCGGCGCCACGCAGCTGCACATGGCCCTTGCCGGGCGGGATGTGCACGGCGGCGTTGAAACTGTAATACTCAACAAAGACGCCGGGGCCGACATTAATCACCAGTGGTGCGCCGGGCGTGCCGGTGCCGCTGGCGGCGATGGCGTAATTGATCGAGCGCCATGCGCCGGTGGGTGTCAGACCGTCATTGCTGTCGCTGCCGTTGCTGGCGACATAATAGTCTGCAGCCAGGCAGTACCCGGCCGTCAGCAGGGATACGAGCAGGAGCGTGATGGTTGATCTGGCAGAACGCAATGAAGGCATAGTGTCACCGATAGTTGTTACAGCGCGAATCGCTCGTAATGGATGGCACACCGCGGTACGCCGCGTGCGACGGCGGCGCGGCGGATGGCGGTCATCATTGGCTGCGGCCCGCAGATGAACACATCGCGGTCGGCGATGTCTGGTATGAGGCGCGTGAGCATGCGCTGATCAAGACGGCCACGCTCACCCGGCCAGGTGGGATCGTTGGTGACAATTTGATGGAATACGGCCTGGGGGTGTGCGCTGAGTACGGCCCGCAGTTCGTTGGCCAAGGCCGCGTCGCTGGTTGTTCTCACACTGTAGAGGACCGTGCAGGGAATGCCGCGCGCACAGAGCTCTTGGGCGAGTGCGCGAATGGGCGTGATGCCGATGCCGCCGGCAATCAATGCCGCAGCGCGCGTGCGACAGGTGTCGGCGATGAAGATGCCGAACGGACCCTCGAGGACAACTGGCGTGCCGGGCGCGAGCTGGGGAATGCGGCGCGTATAATCGCCCACCGCTTTGATGGTGAGGCGAATGGTCTGCCCATCCGGCGCGGCGGAGAGGGAGAAGGGGTGTGCAAACCAGCGCAGGCCGGGCGTGAGAAAGCGCACAAAGACGAATTGGCCGGCGTGCGCGCGCCAGCGCTGCAGATGGCGTCCGCCGATGTACACCGAGGTGATGCCATCGCTTTCGCGTTCGACGCGCACAACCTGAAAGCGGTGGCGCCGGTAAAGCACCAGCGGACGGAGCGCGCGATACCACGCGTAATTCGCCGCGACAAAGACATAGAGGCCGACCCAATATGCGGCGAAGGCCGGATGCTCGACAAAGTCACCGCCCACCATGATCTGGTGGGCAAACGCAAGTGCGAGCGCGACGTAGACACTGACGTGGATCAGCAGCCACCATTCATAATGCAGGCGCCGCCGCGCGATCTGCCATGAAGAAACCGAGACGATGAGAAAGATAAGCGCAGCCAGCATGGCGGCGGCGACGTCATCCCAATTCTGCCAAAAGTCGACGAGTTTTGCCCACCAACCCTCGTCCTGAAAATGGGCGACGAGCAGGATCGGGTGCGCCACGAGGCAAAGCAAAAATAGTGCGCCGACGATGTGGTGGGCATGCGCGAGCCGGTCATGGCCAACGACCCGCTCAAGCCACGCAATCCGCCCGATGAGCATGAACTGGAGGAGCAGCAAGGAGGCCGCCAGCAATCCGGCTGCGCGCCCGAAGGCCAACAGCAGGGACGCATTGAGCGGGTCGAAAAGATTGCCTTCCGTGCTGTGGACCGAGTTCCACGCCCAACAGCACAAAATGAGCGCGAGGTTTGCGGCCAGGAAGAGCCACAAACCCCGCGCAGCCCAGCGGCGTCGTGCGAGCGTCATGCGCTTAGCACTATGGCGCGCCACCTATTTGACTTCCATGAATTTTGTGCGTGGCGTGGCGCAGATGGGGCATTTCTTGAACGTGCCATCATCCGTCGTATAGCCGCAAACCGGGCAGACCAGAAACGTCTTGTCGGCTTTCTTCCATTGTTCGAGGTTGTCGAGCGCGGCCTTGTACAGCGTGGCATGCACGGCTTCCACTTTCATGGCACGGGTGAAGGTTTGCACCGCCTTGCTGTTCCTCTCCTTTTTGGCGAGCTCGATGAATTGCGGATACATGGTCAGGCGCTCATAATTCTCGCCAACCACCGCGGCCTCGAGGTTTTCCTTGGTGCTCTTGACATCCGGTGCCACGATCACGGCCGTGGGTGTGCCCTTCATTGCTTGGATGACCTTGGCATGGTTTTCCAGGTGCACTTGCTCGGCGCGCGCGGCCGCACGAAAGAGCCTGGCAACGCCAGCGTAACCTTCTTCGTCGGCCTTCTTGGCAAAGGCCTCGTATCTGACCTTGGCATTGGACTCGCCGTTGTAGGCCGCCTGCAGGTTGGCCAAGGTTGACGCGGCCGGCGCCTCGGTAACCGCGGGCGCTGTACCTTCGAGCTTGACTTCCGGCGCTGGGGCGAGGGCCGTCGGTGCAGCAGTGCTCTTGACTGCCGGCGCAGCCGCACGTGCAGTGGTCATGCAGCACAGCAGCAGCACGAGCACAATCAGCAGTGGAGCTTGGAGTGTTTTCATCGGGGCATCCTTTGTGTGAGTTGTTAACCTAACGTACAGCGTATATCATTAGAGCATATACACGGCGAATTGTCAATATTACCACGTGATG
This sequence comes from uncultured bacterium, assembly GCA_964397565.1. Lineage (GTDB taxonomy): Bacteria > Auribacterota > UBA3054 > UBA3054 > JAPLST01 > JAPLST01. The sequence goes on along the minus strand of CAYNJC010000017.1, from coordinate 68,242 downwards.
GCGGTCAGATACTGGGCGCCGATGGCTTCGGCTTCGGCCTCGGTCATCCAGCGTTCCTCGAAGCCCTTGCCCCACGAGTCGGACGTGGCAATTTCACCGGTGATTTTGTTGTAGCCGATGATCAGGCAGATATGCCCGCCGTCGGCCTGCTTGCGCAGTGAATCGGCGCTGACGCGCTGGGCCTGCAGCCGTTTTTTCCAGGCATTCCAATCGGTGACACTGCGACGTTCTTGGGCGCGTGCGGACAAACTCATGTAAAAGTCGCGCGGCACGACCAGCGTCCACATCAGCGGAATGCCTTTGTCAATATATTCTTGAATGAAGCGCGTTTTCGGCACCTTGCGTATGGTCACGATGCGCCGGCCATGGCGCAGCACGAGTTTCTTGACATTGTCTTCCATGGCGGCGAGATAGGTGCCGCCGCCGGCGCTGGTGCCGCCGGCCATGGCGAGCACGTACATGTCGGCCGGAATGCCGAGGTAGCGCAGGTAGCGCTCCCATGTGGCCGGCACGCAGAAGCCCTTCGGCCCCTGGTCCACCATGGGGATATCGCCGACAATCACATCGCCGTTCTTGCGCTGCTGCACGCGGGTGGCCAAGCTGGCGCGCAGCGTGGCGTCATCAATACGTTGGGCGCGGCCTTCGGCATCGGCCAAGGCGCGCGGGACAATGCGCACGGCGACATATTCGTCCTTTGGCGAAGACAAGAGAATGCTGTGAGCACCGGCGTTCCAGCGCCACGCGCGTTCGGTCGTGTCGCGCGAGCCCTCACCGAACGTCACTTGCGTCGGCGTGCCCAAGCTTGTGGTCAAGGTGGCTTCAATGGTTTTGGCATCGGCGCGGATTTTGTCCTGATAGGTCTGCAATGCTTTCTTGCGCAGGTGCGCATCGGCGCGCGAGGCATCGCGGTCTCCGCCCACCGACAAGCCCTCGACATCGCCTTTGTTGGCAAACATGATCGAGAGATACGCCACCTGGCCGCTTTCGCTATAGAGGGCACAGGAGTAGGGGCGCGCGCCCAGCAGGCGGGCATGTGCGTCGGGATAGGCGCGAAAGCTGGCTTGCTGCGACGTGCGTGACTCGAGCGGCAGACCAAGGCGCGTGGCCACGGCAGCATCGGCATCATTCCAGAGATTGGTGTCTTGAAAAAGGGCCGCGCCGAACAAGGCATTTAAGCGTTGCCAGCCGCTGGTGAAAACAGGCGCGGCGACGCCGGTGGGAGATGCAGTTCCCACGAGCGCCGCCGCGCAGAAGACAACCAGCAGGTCGGACATGTCGAACCAGTCGGACATGTCAGACGGCCTGGATCATGTGCGCCGCCGCGTCAGCAGCGCCACACCGAGCAGACCAAATGCAAACGCGGGCTCGGGTATGCCGACGCCGACTAGGATGACGGTTGCGCCGCCACCGCCGGTCAACACGGCCGTGTTGGTGTAGGCCAGTTCCAGCGGCGGCGTGAAGACCAGATTCTGGGTCACGCTGGCGCCGGCCGGAATACCGTAGCCGGCCGCGCCCAAGACGCCGAACGGCGCAGTCACACCCGTGGTCTCACCCGTCAGGACGCCGACGCCGATGTTGCCGACGACCAGATCCACGCCGCCGGTCTCGCCGACAATGACGTCGCCGAAGTCGAGCAAGGCCGGCGCGCTAATGATCGGACCGACGCCCAAGATCATCTTGAGCGGCACCGGCGCCAGCGGATTGACATGCGTGCCGCTGAGCTCCAGTTCGGCCGTGTAGGTGCCCGGATTCGAGACCACGGTGGCATCAAAAATGACGTCAAGGTTGGCAACCGCGCCGGCCGCAATCGAGAGCGCATTGGTGCCCAGCCGCGCCCAGCGCGGTGCACTTGCACCGACAATGCCCAACGCGGTGACCTGCGTCAAGCCATTGCCCAACAGGCCGAGATAGCCATTCGTGGCGCCCGTCGCCGGGTTGACCGTGACCAGTACGCAATCTTCATTGGCCGTGTCGGCATCGCAGGTGGCCAGATAGAGGATGTCATGCTCGTCATCGTAATCCATGGCCGAATCGTAGATCGTATCCATGCCCAGCGCGCCGATGACCGTACCGGCACCGCTGGTTTTGTTGATGCTGACCAGCACATCTGCCGTCAGATCCACGCCATACAACGCGCCGCCGGGGCTGATCGCCAAGCCGCCGATGTTGCTTGCACCGGTGATGGTGCCAATCAACGTGGCTGCGCCGGTGGCAGGATTGATGGTATACAGTTCGGCACCGGTGGCCGTATTGGCGCTGGCATAGACCGTGCCGCCATTGGCAGCAGCCATCCCGGACCATTGCGCGCCGGCGGACGGGGTGGCCGTGCCGACCGTGGTGACGGCCCCGTTGACAACATTGATGGCAATCAAGCTGTTGCCTGTGGTTAGAGCGTAGAACTGCGAATAGTCGCCGCCAATGAAATCGCCGCCCCAGATCATGCTGCTCGGGCCGATCGGCGTCACCGTGGGCGTGCTGGGCGTTGTGGTGGTGAACTGCCACAACTGGGTAACCGCGCCGGACGTTTGGAAGATATTCACGCCATAGCAGGTCTTGCCGAGCACCGCCGTGGGTGCCGCCGCTGCGGTTGTGGCGCGGGTGGCGTAGTTGCCGGTCTTGATCCGCGGTGACGGTGCGCCGATCCGGATCGGGAAACGCGCGGCCGGAGCAAGTGCGCTCGCGGCCTTAAGAGCCAGCACGACATTCGTGTAGCCCCAATTCGCCAGCGCCAGACTTGTGTCCACCGCCAGTGGCCCGCTGTTGGTCAGCACTAATTGATTCGTCACCATTTGCCCGGCCGCCATCATGCGGGTAACATTGGTGGGGCTGACAAACAACTGCGAACCCTCGAGTAGGAAGTCCTGCGTGTTGGTCTGGCCGACGGCGACGATAACACCCGCAGCCGTTGCCGGCAGATAGCCTGCCTTGGTTACGGTGATGTCGTATGTGCCAGCCGGGGCCGGCGTGACATACGTGCCGTTGGCCATCGTCAGCCGGCTGTTAATGTAGCTGGCATTGGTGATCATGACCTGCGCGTCGGTGATCGGCAGCAGGGTGTCCGCGTTGCGGACCATACCGGCGACAAAGCCCGCATTGGTCACATCACCGTAGACTTCCATGCCGAGATCAACGCCGCCGCCGCCCACCGGCGACCACACCATGCTTGCATCTGTCTGGCAGGCATCGAGGCCGCGGACCGCATCGGACGAGTCGAGCAGCGACCAGTAGGTGCCGTTGCGCGTTTCCTGCTGGAGCGAAATCCAGTAGGTGTTGCCGGCGACGGCGAGGAATGGCGCACTGAGATTCACCTGATATTTGTAGTCATTGAGGCCACTACCGTCCACGCCGAGGAATTGCTCGCAGGCGTAGCCGGGCACATATTGCTGATAGAGCATGCTGCCCGGATTGGTCACGGTGTTGTTGTAAATGCGCAGCCAGAAGCCGTCTTCCAGACCTTGCCGGCCTGCATTCCAGTAGATGCCACCCATGCGCACAGACTTGATGTGGGCATCGTAGGGCAAGTTAAGGTCATCGGCGGTTTCCCAGTAGATGGGCGGCGCATTGCTCGGATCCACAAATGAGCTGGGACCAATTACCCAATCGAGACCAATGGTCTGATTGCGCAGCAGCGCACCTTGCGGTGGCAACATGTTGACCGTGATCACCCCGGCCTTGTCAAGGTTGAAGCCGTTGGTGCTGCCATCCAAGTCGCCATAGACCCAAGCCGCTGTGCCGCGCCGGAAGCGATAGCAATAATTGAGCGGGCCGGCGATGGTCACTTGCGGTGCGGCGGTGTACAGATCATAGTCACCGCCGGCGCCAAGATACGCGGCGGGGAACCAGGTCCACGTCGCGCTGTTGGGCACCGTGCCGGTCGGGCCGAAGCCGAGTTCGGCCGTGGTGAATGGCGCAGGACCGCTCGCGCCCGTCTCGCCGGCATAGGACATGCCGCCGGTGACGGCCAGCGTGCTGTCGTAGCTGGTGATGGTCGGCAGCGTCGGCGGGCCGGCCAGCATGGCATTGTCAATGCCGACTTTTGCGCCAGCAATCTGAAATTCGTCGACCAATTGCCAATCATTCGGGCCGAGATACGCAATGCCCAAATAGACCGGGTTGCTGCCGACATAGGCCAGAAGATTGGCGTAATTCCAGAACCAGTAGAGCGCTTCGGATTCGATGTCCGCCAGCTTGACAAAGGCGCCATCGGCCGGATTCCGACTGCCGGTCGAGAGGTAGATGCCTTCGACATTGACCAGGTCGGCGGTGCAACCAAACAAAAACGCCAACTCGAGGGAATCCAGACCAGGCCCGGTCAAATCAATGGCGGGTGAGACCAGCCAGTTGGTTGCGCCCGCGAACTTGCCGTGCGCGGCGGCGCCGTAGTATGCATCACGATACCAGCCGCCCACCTGCGGTCCGCCATAGTAATTGGTCCAGCCGTTTGGCCACGTGGTGAAGGCCTCGTAGAAAAAGTCTTTCTCCCACGTGCACGACGTGATCAACTGGGCCGTGTTGGTGAAGGTGCCATCGCTTGAGACGGCACGTACAGTGGTGGTGCAGGCCTGGCCTTGATACGCGGTGAGTGGCACGGTCACGCTGACCACGATGTTGGTGGTCACGCCATCACCGAGGATGCCGGATGAGCTCGGGCCGTTGACCGGCCAGATGCTGTCATACTGGAAATTGAAATCGCGGCCGCCGCCGGTCGCGTTCTCGGCCGAGAGGCGATAGGGGACTGCGGCGCCAAGATAGCCCACGCCGCTCTGCTTGGTCGGCTCCAAGTATACGTTCGGCAGCTTGTCGTAGACATACACATTGTCCACTTCCCACCACCAATCCCAATCGCTCACATACCAGAAACGCAACATGACATTGGGCTGGCCGGCGAAGCCCTCGAGGTTGAAGACGATGTTGCTGCCCGGACCATTCGGATCTATGTCGACCGTCCAATTGGCCAGGGTGACCCAGGTTGTGCCGCCATTCGTGCTGACTTGGGTGCGGGCGCTGTCGTAGCTGCTATAATCGTTGTAGGACGTGATGAATTTCAAGACGGGCTTGGTCAAGCCCGAAAAATCAAAGGTGGCGCGCAATTCGGTGTCCATGGCATCGCCAAACGCATCCGAGTCGGCATCCGCGCAGGTGCCGTTGCCGCCAGCATAGTTCGGGCGACTCCAGGTCGTGTTCAAATCCCATGTGCCACCGGCGCTCAGGTTGTCAATGACGCTCCATCCGCTGGGTGGCCAGGCGCCGTTAAAGTCCTGCAGATAGGGAAAGCTGTCAATGGCCGGCGCGAACGTTTGCGCGTTGGCCGTGACGGCCGGCGAATACGTCGTCACCGCATTGACCGACCAGGCAGAATAATAATAGCGCGTGTCCATCGTCAAGTTGTCGCAGGGGTACACCAGGCCGTTGCCTTTGTATATGATGACACCACCGCCCGGCAGCGCGGTGCCGACGGCATAGCTCGTGCCGTTGGCCGGCACACCAAACGTGGCCACGCCGTTCGAGGCGACTATGACATCGTCACCGGCGGCATTGGCTTGCCATGCCAGGTTGATCTGCGTCTTGCTGGCTGCGCTGGCGGAGAAATTGACGGGCGGGTCCACTTCGCCGGGCGCCGTGCCTTTAACCTGGACCGCGTCAAGATAACAGTTGTTGCCATACGCCGACCAAAACAGAAACGCAATGCGCAGATTCGGCTGATTGGTCGCGTCGGCCGGCAGCGGGCAGGTTTGCAGGGTCCAACCGTTGACGGTGTTGGTGCGCGGATACATGGCGACATCGGCCCAGGTCGTGCCGTCGATCGAGTACTGTACATAGACGCGGTCCCAGTTGCTGGCATAACCGGTGTCGCGATACCAGGCAAAGACGACGTTGATGTCAGACTTGCCAACCGTTGACATGCTGGGTGAGGCAAGCTGCGAGCGGACGCCGGACGACACACTGAACGAGTTAAACCTCACAAAGTGCGTGCCTTCGTAAGGCACGGCTGTTGGATACGTGCTGCTGGTCACGAAGGTGACCGGCGTCGCATTTGAAAGCGACCAGCCCGCGGGAAGCGTGGCCTGGTTGAAGCCTTCACTGAGGATGACGGCTGCGCTGGCTGCACGACTGACACAGAGAAGACCAAGAACAATGAGAGTGAAAAAGCTGCGTTTCATCGTGGTGACTCCAATCAAATGGTTATCGATCCATCAACCGAAAAGTTACCGGACTATGACCGCTGCATACTTGCCAGCGGGACATCATGAATGCGGTAGTATAGCAAATGTCGGGGAAAAAAGCAAAGAAGAACAATCCCAAATCCAGCACCGCGCGCCCAGCAGACGTGCGCGTGCATCCGCAAGTTGGCTTGCGGCGACGCCGGTGAGCGTGAGGTCCCTCACCAACATCGCCGCGCCGAGAAGACAGATCAGGCGGAGTACCTGCGCCGCGTCAACAGCGCCAAACCGAACAGACAAAGCGCGAACACGGGTTCGGGGATGCCGCCGCCAACCAGGGTGACGGTTGCCCCGCCACCGCCGGTCAACACGGCCGTATTGGTATAGGCCAGTTCCATTGGCGGCGTGAAAAACAACGTCTGCGTTGCCGTAACGCCAGCCGGGATGTGGTAGTTGGCAGTACCGATGATGCCAAACGGCGCAGTCACGCCAAAGATTTCACCAGTCAACATGCCAGCACCAATATTGCCGACAATCAGCTTGGCGCTGTTGGTTTGGCCAAGCTGCACATCGCCAAAGTCGAGCGATGTAGGCGCGCTGATGACCGGGTCGGTGCCCAAGATCAGCTTGAGCGGCACCGGCGCCAGTGGATTGACATGCGTGCCACTGATATCCACTTCAGCCGTGTACGTTCCCGAATTCGAGACGATCGAGACATCGAAGATGACGTCAACGGTCCCGACCCCGCCCGCCGCAATCGAGAGCGCATTGGTCGTCATCCGCGCCCAGCGCGGCGCACGAGAAACAATACCCAACGCGGTGATGTCCGTCAAGCCATTGCCCAGCAGGCCGAGATAGCCATTGGTGGCACCCGTCGTCGGGTTGACCGTGACGAGGACGCAATCTTGATTGGCAGTGTTGGCATCGCATGTGGCCAAATAGAGAATGTTGTCGTCGTCATCATAATCCATGGCCGAGTCGTACACCGCATCCATCCCGAGCGCGCCGATGACCGTGCCAGCTCCGCTGGTTTTGTTGATCTGCACAAGGGTATTAGCTGCCACATCTACACCATACAGAACACCATCGGGGCTGATGGCCAAACCGCCAATGTTGTTTGCGCTGGTGATGGTGCCAATCAAAGTGGCAGTGCCGGTTGCGGGATTGATGGCATACAGTTCGGCACCGGGATACGTGTTCGCGCTGGCATAGACCGTGCCGTCACCGGCGGCGGCCATCCCCGACCATTGTGCACCAGCCGACGGCGTCGCCGCGCCGACGACGGCAGTGGCACCGTTCACTACGTTGATTGTGATCAGCGTATTGTCGTCCGTCAGGGCATAAAACGTCGAATAGTCGTCACCAATGAAATCGCCGCCCCAGATCCAACCACTTGGATTTATTGTTGTTACCACGGGTGTGCTGGGCGTTGTGGTGGTGAATTGCCACAACTGTTTGACCGTGCTGGATGTCTGGTAATTGTTGATACCATAGCAGGTCTTGCTTGGCACCGCCGGCACCGCCGTCGTGTGCGGTGACGGCGCGCCGATCCGGATCGGGCAACGCGGTGCACAAGCAAAAGAGGTGGTCAGTACGGCATTTGTGTAGCCCCACTGCGCCAGCGCCAAACTAACATTCACCGTAAGCGGGCCGCTGTTGGTCAGCACCAGTTGATTGGTCATTATCATCTGCCCGGCCATCCTCATGCGCGTAATATTGGTCGGGCTGACGAACAACTGCGAACCCTTAAGTAAGAAGTCCTGTGTGTTGGTCTGGTCGGCGGTGACGACCACACCCGCAGCCGTTGCTGGCAGATAATTCCCCTTGGTGACGGTGACGTCATACGTGTCAGCCGGCGCTTGGATAACATACGTACCGTCGGTAATAGTTGCTACGCTGTACATATAACTATCATTGGTAATCATCACCTGTGCATTGGCGATCGGTAGCAGCGTATCCGTAGTGCGTACCGTGCCGACGACAAAACCCGCATTGGTTGCGTCACCGTAGACTTCCATGCCGAGATCCACGCCACTACCATCACGCTTCGTCACCCGCAACCAAGCGTTTGTGCCACGATAGCAAGCATCGAGACCGCGTATCGCATCGGGCGAGTCGAGCAGCGACCAGAAGGTGCCGTTGCGCGTTTCCTGTTGCAGCGAGACCCAATAAGTGTTGCCAATTTTGGCTAGGAATGGTGCATTGAGATCCACCTGATATTTGTAGTCATGGTAACCATAGGCGTCCACACCGATCAGTTGCTCACAGGCATAGCCGGGCACATATTGTTGATAGAGCAGCGTGCCCGGATTGGTCACGGCGTTGTTGTAAATGCGCAGCCAAAAACCATCTTCCAGTCCCTGCCGGCCCGCATTCCAGTAGACACCGGCCATGCACACAGACTTGATGTGGGCATCGTAGGGCAAACTGATATCATCGGCAGTTTCCCAATAGATCGGCGGCACATTGCTCGGATTCGCAAAGGAGCTAGGCGCAAAGGCCCAATCGGCACTAATGGTCTGATTGCGCAGCAGTGCGCCCCGTGGCGGCAACATATTGACCGTGATCACACCGACCTTGTCAAAGGCGAAACCGTTGGTGCTGCCGTCCAAGTCGGCATACACCCATGCGGCGCTGCCGCGCCGGAAGCGATAGCAATAGTTAAGCGGACCGGCGATGGTCAATTGCGGTGCACAGGTAAACAAGTCATACATGTCGTCGTGACCGCTATAGGCTGCGTCAAACCAAGTCCACAGGGCCAAATCCATGGTGCCGGTCGGGCCAAAACCAAGCTGGGCGATCGTGAATGGGGCCGGGCCATTGGTCCCCGTTTCGTCGGCGTAATATATGCCGCCCGTGACAGCTGGCGTGCTGCCGTAACTAGTCATGGTTGGCAGCGTTGGCGGGCCCAACAGCATGGCATTATTAATGCCGATTTTCGCGCCAGTAATCCGGAAGTCGCGAATCGCTTGCCAATCATTCGAGCTGAGATATGCAATGCCAAAATAGACCGGATTGCTGCCGGCATATGCCAAAAGATTGGCATAGTTCAAATACGCGTAGCCCGGCTTGGATTCGATGTCCGCCAGCTTGACAAAGTCACCGTCGGCCGGATTCCGGCTGCCGGTCGAGAGATAGACACTTTCGACATTGATCATGTTAACATAGCAGCCAAACCAGAACTGTACGTCAAGGGTATCCAGACCAAGCGCGGTAAGATTAATGGCAGGTGAGACCAGCCAGTTGGTTACGCCATCGAACTTGCCGTGCGCGATGCCGCCGGAGTATAAAAGATACCAGCCCCCCACCTGTGGTCCGCCATAATAATTCGTCCAGCCGTTCAGTCCGTTGTTGAAGGGCTCGTAGAGAATATTGTTCACCCACGTGCACGCAGTAATCAGTTGGGCGATATTAGTATAGTTGCCATCCGTTGAAATGGCGCGCACGGTGGTGGTGCAGGCTTGCCCTTGATACGCGGTGAGTGGCACCGTCACGCCGACAGTGATGTTGGTGATAACGCCGTTGCCCAGCACGCCGGACGAGCTCGGGCCGTTGACCGGCCAGCTACTGTCATACTGAAAGTTGAAACCACGGTCGCTGCCCGTTGAATTTTCGACGGACAGACGATAGGGAACTGTCACGCCAATACAACCAATGCCGCTCTGTTTGTCGGGCTGGAAAAATACATTCGGCACATTGTCGAAAACATAGACATTGTCCACTTCCCAAAAATAATCATAGTCGCTTACATACCAGAAGCGCAGGATGACATTGGGCTGGCCGGCACACGCCTGCAAATCGAAGACAATGTTGCTGCCTGGACCATCCGGGCTGATATCGGTGGTCCAGTTGGCCAATGGTACCCACGTTGTGCCGCCATTGGTGCTGACTTGGGTGCGGGCGCTGTCGTTAATGCTGTGATCAGCGTAGGCGGTGATGAATTTTAGTAACGGTTTGGTCAAACCCGAAAAATCAAACGTGACGCGCAATTCGGTGTCCATGGCGTTGGCAATCGACACCGAGGAAGCAAGAGCGCAGGCACCGTTGCCACCGGCATAATTCGGGGCTTCCCACCTTGTGTTCAGAGTCCACGGTCTATTCATGTTCAGGTTGTCAATGATGCTCCACCCGCTTGGTGGCTGTGCGCTTGTCGGTGGCCATGCGCTTGTATCATTGAAATCTTGCAGATAAGGAAAGCGGTCAATGCTCGGCGGAGACGTTTTTGCATTGGCCGTGACCGCCGATGAATACTGCGTCGCATTTGAAAGCGACCAGCCCGCGGGAAGCGTGGCCTGGTTGAAGCCTTCGCCGCAAATGACGACCGCACTAGCTGCACAACTGACGCAGAAAGTGCTAAGCACAACGAAAATAAAAAGACCGCACTTCATGTTGCGGCTCCACATCAAATGGTTAACGATCCATCAACCCAGAAGTTACCGAACTATGACCGCCGAACACGTGCCAAACACGAACGGTACATCGGTCTACTGTACGAAAATCACATAAAAAAAGCAAGGATAAGGGCAGAATCACGGAGTTGGTTGTTGCTGCATCAGTGCTGCACAAAACACCGCTGGCCACCGGCAGAAGGCCCGCGCCGGCGCAACCACAGCCAGCCGCCCAGCAGGCCGCCCACAAGCAGACCTGGCTCCGGAACAAGCATGTGCTGGCCGACATCATCCCAATCATCGCTGGGCAAAACGTCCCATTCTACGGCGGCATATACCGGCGCGGGCTGGTGCACTTCCGGCCGGCGGCACAGTGTCAGGTCGCGCCCCCAGTTGGCGCTGCTGTTCTGCTCGCCGACCACGTCAAGCAACGTGGCGCCGGTGGTGAACACGCCGATGGCGTCGTTGCCGGTGAATTGCAGACACAAGCTGCCGGTGACCAAGTCGCCCTTGGCGCGCAAGCTGTCGCTGGCCTGATTGCAGACAATCACATAGGTGTGGCTGGCGGTCAAAACCCCGCTCAAGGTCAAATCATTGGCGAACGCACCGGCACCGTTCATCTGCTGCTTCACAACATAGCCGCTGAGGTCAATGGCATTGCTGGTGCCGTTGTAGAGCTCGATGAATTTGTTGCCGCTGCTGCCTTCGCCATATTGAGAAATCAAGAGCGCAGACGCCAACCCCGTTGCACCGGCCACAACCCGCACGGTCTCGCTGGTTGCGCCGTCCTTATCCTGGGCGATGAAGACCAGATCATACATGCCGGGCTGTGGTGGCACACCGCTGAACTCACTGCTGACGGTGCCTTTGTTACTGACCACGGCAAAGGCAGCCCAGGCCGGCAGGGGTGCGGCCTGTAGCGTGATGGTGTCGCCATCAACAGTGTCTTGGGCGCTGACGGGAAATTGGAGCAGTGAGCCGGCCAACACAGCCTTGTTGCCGATATGCGCCAAGACCGGCGGCTTGTTGCTTTCAACAAGGCCCCACTGGATCGCCGGATCACCCTGCAAATTGAGGCCGAATTGAATCCAGCGCTCGGCGCCTTCAACGGTGCATTGCGGCGCCATGTCGGCTTTGTGCTGTGCAAACGCTTGGCCGATGGTAACGCTGCGCGGCTGCAACAGGCGCTGATAGAATTTGTAGGCATAGACCGTGGATGCCCCGCCATCCCAACTGCCGGGCTCGCCCCAACCATAGCGGCTGCAGCCAATATAGCTCAGCGTGCCGTTGTTGGCGTTGCGCAAGAAACCCTCGCTGAAACATGGCTCGGGGCTGCCATCAAAGTGGCCGGTCAGGCAGGCATCGGTGTAGACCAGCACGACACGATTGTTGAGCGTGCTGGCTTCCGTGGTCGTGTAATCGCCGCTTTCGAGGCCCCAGCCGGATTCATAGCCGTGGTCGGAGAAAAAGACCTGGCCCCAGCCCAGATTCATTTTTGATTGCACATTCGCGGCCGTCTGCGCGTAATCCCCGGCGGTGGTCGTGTCCCACGAGGTCAGCGTGTCGAAAAAGCACGACAGCGTGGCCGCGCGCCAGTACTGGGTGATACCGTCGCGATACAGGCGCCGCGCCCAGATCTCCGCATCGCTGACACTGGGGTGGTTGGCCGCGCGAAATTCAGCGTGGCCGTCGTTCAGCAGATCGGTCGGCCGACCGGTGCCGGTGTAGGTATCCCACGTCTCCGTGCCGATCAGCAACATTTTGTCGAGCAGTGCGGTCGGGCGATTGTTCTCAAATGCAATCACTTTGTTAATGTAATCCGTGGCCTGCTGCGCGGTGCGCACGGGTATCCGCCCGACAAGCACATCCGGAGCCATGTCCACGCCGTCGTTGGTCTCGCCGTAGTTGCTATCACCGTCGGCGTTCCAGGTGCCGTCCAAACCGGAATAGTATAAATCGGTCGGCATTTGAGATTCAAGTTCAGGACCGGTGACATAACAGTCGCGATCCGGCACGACGGTGTCATCGCCGCCGAGCACGACAAAGAGGGTGCCCTTGCCATAGACAAAATTGGTGATGCAGTTGCGGATTTTCTGCTGGGTATCCATACCAGGATAGGCGGCGGTGATGGCCTCGACAGTCATGATTGCGGTAGACAGGCCGCGCCCGGCGCGCTGCGCAGCCAGGGCGGCAAAGGCATTCGAAAGCGCCTGTGAGGTAATGATCAGATAATCCACGGCATTGCGCGGAGCTAGGCGCATCGTCTGGGGACGTGCCTCGGCCAACTGCGGATTGGCCGCCATGCCGCGCGCCATGGCGCCGAAGACCTCCAGATTGCGCGCCGACATCGCGGCTGGCGTGGTCACCTCATACTCGATCGTCACCCGTAGCTCGGACGCGAAATGTAACACGCGTTGCGCCGCGTTGTAGCGCACCGGATTCAGGCGCAACGCCACCAGCGTATAGCCGCGCATGGTTTGTGTCTCAAGATACTGCGCCTGCTGTTGCGGCATCAGCGTATCGCGCGCATAGGCCTCGGCGCGTGCCGGTGTCACGGCGGCCTTGGGCGCATTGCGGCGCTGCGGCGGCTGGGCGGGTGCGACCGTGATGCCGGTCTGTAGCAGCGCTTCATCACTGACGCAATGCACGGCGGTCACGCGCGCGCCGGCCGGCAGCAACAGCGTGCGATACGCCGCTGGCAACCATGGCGCGCCAGGCGTGTCGCACGGCCGTGCTTCTGCGGCCAGAATCACGGCGGTGCCGTCGGCCTGCGGGGTCAGACTGAGGGCCGCACGCGCGAATGAGAAGGTGTGTGTCAGTGTGGCCGCCGGCGCACTCACGCTCAATCCCAGGCCGACCAGCGCCCATGCAATCAACTTCATAGTAGTCCGGTTGTTGTACTATCGCAGTCCATCGCGCGGCAAACTGGCGATGCGACTGCATCGTGAAAGAGCACATGAAAAACCATGCAAACAATTATATAAGTATAGCAAAAAGCACCTGTGGACGTCAATGAAAATGCACCCCCAGATCCGGCGATTCGTGAAATGCAGGTGCTGCAAGGCCGATAGATATCGATAGTGAGTGGTATTTTGGGTGCGATGTGGCTGGGTGATTGCGGAGTGCAGTGGTGCCCCAAGGGGGCAGGGCATACCAGCCCAGGGCAACGCCCTGGGTAACGGCGCATTCCCTGCATTCCCGCCCTGTCGGGGCGGGGGGGATGAATGACGAATAGCGAATACCGCTTTTAGCGGCACTCCAAGCAGCAAGAAATGATGCATGACGAACTTGCAGCAGCAGCCCGGCGGCAGCACCGAGCATCTGCGCGGTCTGCGGGACGAGCCGGCTGGTTCCGCCATCCATCCGCGCCGTTGGCGCGACTGCTATCGCAGCGTCAGCGACACCCACCCACACCGCCCTTGTTTGTGTGCGGTTGCGAATTATGGCGAAATTGTGTTCAATAGATAGAGTAATCTTACCAGGAGTTTTGCATGAATGGCAAGGAGCTCGTCTTGGCGGCCCTGCGCAATCAGCCGACGGCGCGCGTGCCGTGGGTGCCGTTTGTTGGTTGTCATGGCGCGGCGTTGCTGAACGTCAGCGCGCGCGACTATTTTCTGTCTGCGGATCTGATCGTGCGCGGCGCCGTTGCGGCCATCCAGCGCTATCACGCGGACGGCATTCCGGTCACGTTCGATTTGCAGATCGAAGCCGAAATTCTCGGCTGCGATCTGGTCTGGGCCGACGAAAACCCGCCCGCCGTCGCGTCCCATCCATTGCTCAGCCGTGCACTGGCCGACCTGCATGTGCCGCGCGCCGACGAAGGCCGGCTGCCGATCGTGCTGGAAGCCGCGCGCCGGCTGGCCGCGCAACAGCCGGCGACCGCCTTGTATGGCCTGATCACCGGCCCGTTCACGCTCGCGCTGCACCTGCTCGGGCCACATGTCTTCATGCTGATGTATGATGATCCGCAAAAAATGCGCGAGGTGCTGGGCTTCTGCCGCGAGGTTGCGTTGGCTGTGGCGGGCTATTATATGGATGCCGGCTGCGATGTCATCGCGATGGTGGACCCGATGACCAGCCAGATCGGCCCGGAACATTTCCACGAGTTCGTCACGCCGTTTGTCACACCGATCTTCAACGCCATTCGCGCCCACGGCAAGCTCTCGTCGTTCTTTGTCTGCGGCCACGCCCAGGCCAACATTGAGGAGATGTGCCGCACCAAACCGGACAACATCTCGATTGATGAAAACATCCAGCTCAGCTTTGTGCGCGATGCGTGCGCCCGCCACGGCATTTCCTGTGGCGGCAATCTGCAACTGACGGTCGTACTGTTGTTCGGCAAGAAAGAGGACTGCCTGCGCAATGCGATCGAATGCATGAGTGCCGGTGGTGGACAGGGGTATGTGCTGGCACCCGGCTGCGACATTCCGTATGCAACCCCGCCGGCGAATCTCGAGGTGATCGGCCAGCTCGTGCGCGATACGTATCAGCAGGACATCGCGCGCACCCTGTTGCAGTCGCACATCGAAGCCCACAGCGACCTCGATATGAGCGACTACGGCACACTGGATAAGGTGGTCGTGGACGTCATCACGCTCGATTCGGAGGCCTGCGCGCCGTGCCAGTACATGGTCGAGGCCGTCAAAAATGTGGCGCCGCTGTTCGAGGATCTGATCATCTGGCGTGAGCACAAAATCAAAATACCCGAGTCGGTCGAATTCATGGCCGCCATGATGGTGCGCAACGTGCCGACGATTTGCATTGACGGCGAAATTGTCTTTGTCAGCCGGATTCCCAGCCGCGATGAATTGGTGCGCGCGATCCAGGAGCGGCTCAACCGCAAAGTGCGCCGCTACTTCAAGCAGTACACCTGCAAAGTGCTCGTGCTGGGCGGCGACGGCGCCGTCTGCGACGAGATCAAGGGCAATATTGCGCAGGCAATCAAAGAATTGGGCATTAATGTGCCGGTCGAATGGGTGCAAGCGCCGGAGGAAATCGCGCGCTATGAGGTGGACGCGACGCCGGCGGTGATCACGGTGCAGTCGGCCGTGAAATCGGTCGGCAAAGTCCCGTCCGTTGACATCATCAAGGAATGGCTCAAAGATCTGCGCTTGTAGGTGCCTGGCGCCAAGTTTCAAGTTAAGACCGTAGGAAAAAGAATTATGCCCGCTCTTTTTGAAAAGACAACCATCGGTTCGCTGCCGCTGCCTAATCGCCTGGTGCGCTCGGCTACTTGGGAAGGTATGGCCGCGCCGGATGGCACAGTCACGCCGGCGCTGATGGACATGATGACGGCCCTGGCGCGCGGTGGCGTGGGCTTGATCATTTCCGGCCATGCGTTCGTCAGTCCCGAAGGCCAGGCCAGTCCCGGCAAACTAGGCGTGCATACGGACGCCATGCTGCCCGGGTTGACCGCCATGGCCAACGCTGTGCATGCGGCCGGCGGCCGAGTCGTTCTGCAACTGGCGCACGCCGGCAGCGAGGCGTTGCCGCAACTGACCGGCCTGCCACCGCGCGGTCCCTCCCCAATGAAAAACGGCAATGGTGATGACGCGCGCGGCATGACCGTTGACGAAATCCTGGCTGTGGTCCGCGCGTTTGCCGCCGCCGCCGGGCGCGCCCAACGCGCCGGGTTCGACGGGGTGCAGATTCATGCCGCGCACGGCTATCTGCTGAGCCAGTTCCTGTCCGGCTATTTCAACAAGCGCAGCGATGACTACGGCGGGACGCTTGACCAGCGGGCCCGGATCGTCGTCGAGACCGTCACGGCCGTGCGCGCCGCGGTTGGCCATGACTATCTCGTGTTGGTCAAGATTAATTCAGAAGATTTTGTGGAGGAGGGATTGACCCGCGCGGACATGTGCATGCTCGCCCGGCTGCTCGAGCAGGCGGGCATTTCCGCCATCGAGCTCAGCGGCGGAACGCGCTACTCGGGGAACAACTCACCCGTCCGCCGCGGCAAACTCCAGTCCGTGTATTATCGCGAAGCCGCCGTGCTATGCCGGCAGCACGTGCGCGTGCCGCTCCTGCTGGTCGGCGGCATTCGCGACGTTGCCATCGCCGAGGAATTGGTGGCGACCGGTGTGACGGATTTTGTGGCGTTGAGCCGGCCGCTGATTCGCGAGCCGGACTTGGCCAACCGCTGGCAGGCGGGTGATCGTGCGCCGGCGGCGTGTATCTCGTGCAATCTGTGTTTCCGGTCGGCGCACGCCGGCGAAGGACTCTATTGCGTGACCGCCCGCAAGGCGCAGCGCCTCCCGCGACCCTGCGGCTGAAGAGATTCAGGGTTCTGCAGAAATGATGAATGATGAGTGATGAATGATGAATGATGAATGCAGAACAAGAAAAACATCAAGTGTTGCATGCTTCAAAAAGCGATGATCGGCTTTTCCTTCGCGCCGCTCGCGTATCTCTGCCCGTAGCCGACGCACGGCGTGCGGCGTGCAGCACATCACGCGGAACGCCGCTCCGCCGGCCGGCTGCCGAGGGGAGCGCGGCACGCCCGTGCCGCTGAGTGGCGGCGGGATTTCCATATCCCGCCCGTGCGACAAGGGATGCGATCGGGAGATCGCACTTACCTTCAGCCGATCCGGCGATCGGCGCTCCCATCGCCGCACGGCGTGCGGCGTGCAGCACATCACGCGGAACGCCGTTCCGCGGCTACATTGCGGGATGGGCGCGGAACTGGTATCTCTGCCCGTAGCCGACGCACGGCGTGCGGCGTGCAGCACATCGCGCGGAAGTGCGTGCGGCGCGCAGCCGTGCCCGGCGTATAATTCTACTGCGCTGCCGTGTTGGCGTTACAGCGGGCAATGTTGGCAAGCCAAAATCGGACAAAAATTGTATAATATCCTTTTTGTTTTCACCGATAGGACTTGTGCATGAAAGCTGCCGTTCCCCGTATGCCCGCCACGCCCGCCGCGCCGCCGCCGAGCGGCTGGCGCCACGCGCTCTCGACTATCCTCCAATTGCTGATCATTATTCCGCTGGCGTTGTTCATCAAATCCAACACGATCGAGCTGTTTAAGATTCCGACCGGTTCGATGGAACCAACGTTGTATGGGGCGAATGACCTGGGCCGCGGCTTTGGCGATCATCTGCTGGTGCTGCGCTTTCCCTATGGGTTGAGCGGCACGATCAAAGTGCCGCTGCTGAACTGGCGCATTCAGATGCCCTATCAGCGCTTGTGCTTTGGCGGCATGCACGCGCCGCGCGTCGGCGATGTGGTGGTGTTCGAAAACCCGGTTGATCCGGCGATCGACTACATCAAGCGCTGTGCCGGCGCATCCGGCGACCGCGTGACCATCCGTGACGGGCACCTGTTTGTGAATGGCTGGATCGTCACCAACTCGCCGGCCACGGCCAGCTATGTGCGTTATTCGAATGTCGGCCTGCTGTCCACGCATTATGCGGAAGTGCGCCGCCAAGTGTCCAAAATTATGGAAAATAAGCTGGCAAATATCCTGGCAACTAATCCGACGATGGCATCCGCTGTCTGCAAAATATTGAATAGCCCGCGGGGCGCGCCCACGCTGCCGCAACTCATCGGCACGTTGCGCAATAATGGCGAACTGCTGGTGGAGCTGGTCTCGCCCTATGCGCGCATGCAATTGCTCAAGCTGATGGAAGAGACTGGCTGCACGGCGATCAAGGATGCGGTCTATGTCAATGGCACGCGCTATCGCGAGGTTGAGGCGGGCATGCAGCGCAGCGCCAGCATTGGCGATCCGATTGAAAGCGAAGTGCGCGTGCCGACGAATTGCTTCTTCATGATGGGCGACAACAGCGCGCATTCGCTGGACAGTCGCTACTGGGGCTTTGCGCCGCTTGAATTGGTCAAGGGCAAGGCCTGGGTCGTGTATCTGCCGATCAAGCGTATTCGCCTGGTGCGATGACACTGTACCCGCGATGTAAGTATTGGCCGTGCCCGCCAGACGCAGGCGCTCCCGCGAACCCTGTGCTGACGACGCTGCACAGTAGACGCGGCGTCCCGCCGCGTTATCTGCAGATGCTGCGCGTTGCCGGAGCTGGGTCTGGCGCCACCGGCCCGGCGGCGCTCGTGCTTGCTACGGTTGCCCTGCTGCTGGCTGGCTGCAGCAGCATGCGTGAGGCGCTGCCCGGGCCGATTGGCGAGGCCATTCGTGCACCCGCGCCGCGCCAGACGGTGCGCGTCGCGCTGGCGCTGAATGCGCCGAGTGTCACGCTCAAAGTTGCCGGGCCGGGCGTGCTGTATGACCGCGTGCGGCGCCGCACCGTGGAACGCTTTGCGACCCTGGCCGCCACCTGCACAAGTGCGGGCGGCGGCATTGTCATGAACGGCCGCGCACTGGGCACGTCCCGCCTGGCCATCGTGCCGGATATGCCGCAAAGCCTGTGGGTCAACAATACCTTGTATCGCGGCGCGCTTGAACTGGTCGGCAAGGCCGGCACGCTGACGGTGGTCAACAACCTTGATCTGGAAGAGTATCTGATGGGCGTGGTTCCGCGCGAGACGTTCGCGTCGTGGCCGGACGCGGCCCTGTGCGCGCAAGCGGTGGCCAGCCGCAGTTTCGCCGTCTATCACATGCGCCACGGCAGCAAGAATGATTATGATCTGATCGCGCCGATGCATCAACTCTATGGCGGCGCCAGTGCCGAAGACCCGCGCACCAGCAAGGCCGTGCAGGACACACGCGGTGAGATTCTCTCGTATAATGGCGATGTCCTGTGCACATTCTTCCACACCAGTTGCGGCGGCCGCACCGAGGAGGCCCGCTTGATTTTCCCGGATGTGAAGAACAGCCCGCGCGGGGTCAGCTCCAACTTTGAAAACGATTCGCCGCATCATTTCTGGCGCTATTCCGTGGCGCTGCTCAACTGTGGCGAAAAACTGCGCCAGGATGGCAAGGCGCCGGGCGGGCCGATCACCGCTGTCCGCGTCCTGCAGCGCTACCCAAGCGGGCGCGTGGCGCGCCTGCAGTTCAGCTCGGCGCGCGGCGCGTGCGAGCTCAGCGGCGAAGACTGCCGCCGCATCCTCGGTTATGACAAACTGAAGTCAACCCTCTTCAATGTGGCCATCCGCGGCGACCGACTCGAATTTGCCGGGCGCGGCTGGGGCCACGGCGTCGGCTTGTGCCAGTGGAGCAGCAAGGGCATGGCCGACCGCGGCTACACCTACAAGCAGATTGTGCTGTATTTCTACCCGGGTGCGGAAATCACGCGCTGACGCGCGCATGCCTGTGACAGGCATGAGTATTCAATATTCGGTGTTCAGTATTCGGTAGCAAACACTATTGGCAGATAGTTTCGCCACAGATGAACGCGGATGGACGCCGATGCAGCGGATTTCCACTTGCAGAGCACAAGCCTGCTGATTGCTCAGCGTGCTCCGCGCCTCGGCGGTGAAAGTGCTGTCGCTGCGCCTGCCCGCCGGAGTGAGTTCCGGCGCCTACCCTATGCCTGCGCTTTCTTCGCGTCTTCGTGACTTCGTGGCCATAATATCTTAGGTGCTGCAGGGTTCAGGATTCAGGGCGGAAGCAGATAAATTTGCCACAAAGGCACGAAGACACGAAGAAGAAACAGCAACAACAATAACGGTGGTAGTGGCTAAAGCGCAGCAGGCTGCGGCTGCACAATAATCAATGCTCGCAGTTGCGATTTCTTCGTGTCTTCGTGACCATATACTAATGAATGCGCTTTCTACGTTGCAGCGTCCTTGTAGCCGCCCGCGGTGAGGGCGGCTTCTGCAGCCGCGGTCAGCGCCCGCGGCCACAATTGGCATGACACCTAGTAAGCGCATTCATTAGTAACATCTTGGGTGCTGCAGGGTTCAGGGTTCAGGGTTCAGGGCTCAGGCAGCGACTGAATACCGAACACCGCCGCACCGCCGCACCGACCACCTTCAGGGTTCAAGTCTTTACTTCGTACTTCTTCAATCGTTGATCGTCAATTTTCAATCGCAGTGATTGACGAATGATGATTAAGGATTGTAGAAGGATGAAGGTGTCCATAGTTCTGGGTTCAGATACTCGCCACCTGCCACCGCCGCACCGATCACCGATCACTCACCACTCACGGCCGCTCCCACTTGACCGACTTCAGTTTTACCCCGCATTCCTCGATGCTGTTGACCAGCGCGCTCGACTGGGCGTCGGTAAACGTGCTGCTGTGCATGTGCAGCAGCAGGCGGATGACCGTGGTGTCGTCGTCGTAATTGCGGCTCAAATCGAGCGAATCAATCACCAAATTATGCTGTTTGACGCAGGCAATCACGGTGGCCACGTCAACCGAGTGGGCGCACGTGATTTTCAGCATGCGATCAATGTCCTTGTGATACAACTGTTCGAAATAATTCAAGCCAATCAAGAAGCCGATCGTCAGCAGGGTCGCGGCGCCCGCCAGGCCATAACGCGCCGCGCCGCAGGTCATGCCGATGGCAGACACGGTCCACAAACAGGCGGCCGTGGTCAGGCCGCGCACATTCATGCCTTCCTTCATAATCGTGCCGGCGCCGAGAAAGCCCATGCCGGTGACCACCTGCGCGGCGATCCGGCCGGGATCACTGGCTTGGCCAGCGGCGGCGGCAATGACAAACGACATGACGGTGAAGAGCGCCGAGCCAACCGAGACCAGCAGGTGCGTGCGCACGCCGGCGGCTTTGCCGTGCCGGTCGCGTTCAAAGCCGATAATCCCGCCGCACAGCGCGGCCGCGCAGATGCGCAAGACGTAATCCGACGTTTCTGAATGCAACCAGTCCATCAGCATGGTGCAACTCCAGGCAAGGGTTCGGCGCGCACAATCGTGTCCCAGTCGTACACGGCCGCGACAGACTGACCGGGCGGCACGACCAGAAAATCCTCGTCAGACCATGCGCCGTCGAGCAAGGCCCGGATCAAGCGCAAGTCGCCGCGCAACAAAGTAAACTCCTTCTGCTCCTGTTCGGCCTGCTGGCGGACGCGCTGCGCCAGACCGAGATGGGCGGTCTCGTCAAATTCGATGAAGACGGCTTTGTGGCTGGCCGCCGCGCCGGTGGGATGCATCGTCTCCCAGACATAGCGCGCGTTCTCCTCGCCATAGCGCGCAACCAGCTCGGCATACCCATCGCCGCAATGCACCGTCGGCATGCCCTCGTCGAGGCGCAAATAATAATCGCCGCGCTCGGCATAGCCAACCGAACTGAACGGCGTGCTGGGATTATCGCCGAACAGTTCGCGAAAACGGTGCTTCGAGCCCAGCAGCACGGTACAGCAATCATGCGCGCGCGGCAGGACCAGTGGAATCGAACGCGCAACCAAGCCGTTGGTCGCATTGCCGCACAGGCCGTACAGCAGGCAAATGGCGTCATAGCCACGCGGCGCCGCGCTGCATTCGTCAATCTTCGCCTGGAGCATGGCGCGTAAACCATCTGGCCGGGCGTGTTCGCCCAGTTCGAGAAAGAGGGGATCAATCACATGCGGTGAACGCACCAGGCAGTGGCACGCTTCGCGCAGAAAAACATTACAGGCCAACAGGCAGAGCTTCATAGTCGTGCGGGTAGTGTAACAAAATTTCCGTGGTGAGGCAAGCGTCGGCGGCGAGTGAAAGGCTGGAGGAATGGAGGAATGGAGGGTTGCTGCTGCGTAAATTCGTTCGCGGCGAATGAATTTGGAGTTCAGCACCGTAGTGTCCGTGGGGCCGGGTGCCGTGCTTCATCTACTCATCTACAGGGATGGAAGAATGGAGGAATGGATATGTAAAACGGCAAACTCCATGCCTGGACCCGCTGCATCTCGGCAGAGTGGGAGCCAGTTCAGCTGGCGATCTGCGCTGGAGTCAGAACAGATTCACCGCCGAGGCGCTGAACACGCCGAGCAATCAACAGGTTTGTGCTCTGTAAATGTTAATGCGCCCATCCGCGTTCATGCGCGACTGCCACGCCGCGAAGGGAACGCCGATCGCCCGATCGGCTGAAGGTAGCTGCGATCGCCCGATCGCAGTCTCCGGCGGAAGGCACATACACGGAACCGCCAGCAACTTCTGCACTTCTGCAACCTTGAATTGTCGTGTCGCATGAGAACTTGGCGGGATATGGAAATCCCGCCACCGCTCAGCGGCACGGGTGTGCCGCGTTCCCCTCGGCACCACTGCCGGACTGTCACAGCAGCCACGTCGATGCGCAAACACCGCGTCGCGCATCTGCTGCACCGCTGCCACGCCGCGAAGGGAGCGCCGATCGCCCGATCGGCTGAAGGTAGGTGCGATCGCCCGATCGCACTTTCTGCTGGAAGGCGCCGTGCAGGAAACCGCCGACAACTTCCGCATCTCTGCAACCCACATTGTCGTGCTGCACGAGAACATGGCGGGATCTGGAAATCCCGCCGCCGCTCAGCGGCACGGGCGTGCCGCGTTCCCCTTCGACGCTCCGCGCGGGGCATGCAGCACCCAGCCCAGTCACTCACATAATAACCATGGTCAAAATTCTGCCAGCAGCGTTCCACCACGGATTGCACGGATGCCAGGGATCAATCACCATGCAATGCTGATTGTGGATGCCAGATACCCAAGTTGCATTTGTCAACTGTCGACGCCGCCGATCAGGATGGCGAGATTCAAGGCAGGCGTTTTTGGCGCGTTCATGGTTTTTCTCCTCGGGTTTTCGCCCCCGCGCTTTTCCCGGCAGCTTGACTCCCGGCCAGCGGGAACTCCGCGATGCGCAAGCTGGTGCATCCATAAGGAATGAGCGTCACCTGTTCGTTAGGCTCGGCCGTGGCAACGGGGCTGGCCGGTGTCGGCTGGGCGGAACCGTTTTCCTCACGCCATTCCGACACACGCCGGGCCTTGATGGTGGCAACCACCGGGGCGCCCTCCGGAGAGAAAACCTTCTCCCCAAGCGGCCGCTCCTTAAAGCAAATGTCGCCAGCCAGAGTTTTGCCCGAGGTTGCCAGTGCATAGTTCCACGACGTGGTCGGATAAACCTCCCAGTCCGCATGCGGCAGTTCGCGGTTCGGCTCCTTCGTCTTCAGCAGCTTCCAGTCTTCTCCTATCTTGAGCCCATACACAAGCGGGCCGCGCGCGATGGAGAGGGCTCCGTTCGGCCTCGGCAGGGCTTCGGGGTTCATCGGCAGCTTCAGGGTCAGCACGACCTTTCCTTGCCAGCGGCGCTGAATCCGGTAGAAGGAGCCCGGCGCTTCGATGCGCTGGCTCTTGCCGTCCATCTCCAAAGTGGCCTGCTTCGCCCATTGCGGAATCCGTAGCAGCAGGGGGAAATCCACCGCCTGCGCGACGCTCACCGTGAAGCGCAGTTCGTCGCGGAAGGGATAGCCGGTCTCCAGTTCCACCGACACCGGCACCGTGCCGATCTGCGTCACTAGCCGGGACGGCGCATAGGCCACGGCGGCGATGCCGCCGTCTGCGGTCTGCATCCACAGATGAGCGGCGAACTTCGGCCAGCCCTGGCTGAAGTTCGCCGTGCAGCATCCGAAACTGGGTTCTAACCCGAAGATGTTGGAATCCCCTGCGTTGGTGGTCCACGAACGGTTGGTCCGGACACTGCATTCGATCTGGTTCACCTGCTGGTCATACTGGTGCGACCACATGTTCTTCGAGATGGTAGCTGGTAGCGCATTGTAAGCAATCCGTTCCAGACGGTCGGCCAGCAAGGGATCGCCAAGGATGGAGATCAAGCACTCCAGAGTGTACATATATTCCACCACTGAACACAGTTCCGTGCCCTGGATCGCACTCAAGCCAGCCAGGCATTCGTCGCCGCTGAACACACCGGTGGGCATGCCGTGACACTGATCGAGCTTGCCCATCATTTCATACACGAATTGCCGGTCCGCCTCCTTGCCGCTCAGTCGCCAATACAGAGCGCCGGCCTTGATGGCCATGGCGTTGTTGACGACATGGCCCTCCCTGTTCCATTTGCCCGTGGGCGTGCGCCCGGTATGGGCCCAGTGTGAGAATGTCTTCTGCCAATCCAGGGTATGCTGACGCAATTGTTCGGCCAGGTCCAGCAACCAGGGCTCCTTGGTTCTCTCATACAGCCAGTACACCGCAATAAGCCCCTCGAAGCCGCGATCCTGCCCCCATCCGCTCAAATCTTTCCCTTCCTTGAAGGAACGCGCGAAGCAGCGCAGGGACTTCTCCACTACGGCCGGAACGCGCGCGTCGCCACTCGCGTCGTAATAGACCGTCAGCAGCTTCAGCAGGAGAAGCTGCACCCACCGGTCGTTATAGTTATTATGCTCCTCGGGCCTCGGGCCAATCCAGCCGTCTTTCCCCTGACGCTTGATGATCTGATCTATGTACCCGGTGATCCGGGCTTTCAGCGGGGCATCGTCAAGCTGCCACGCCAGCGGGATGACCCCGTCCAGCCAGTACGGCATGCGCTCCCAGTCGTTCTGCGTTCCTGTTCCGCCGATCCAGCGGCTGTCCTTCAGATCCGGCCAGAATTCGTCCAAGTGGCCGCTCATGCCATCGGCTTGGATCTTGAGCTGCTTGGCCAGCCAGCCGCCGGGTTTGATCGCCTTGATTGGATACGGCCGGAAGGCCACCGCTTGCAGCGTCGTGGTGCCCGTTGCGGGTGCGTGCGCTTCAGCGGCGCCTGCGGACAAGCATCCCAGTGTCAGAAGAATGGATGTTGCGAGTTTCATGGTGATCTCCAGAGTCATTGTTGTAATAAGTTAGTGTGTAGAAGTTGACCTATTGAAACACTGTTCATTGAATTTCATATCGTCAGTACTTTCTTTTGGGCAGCGCTTTTGCCGCTTGGGTCTGGTCGTATACGCCTTCTTCCGAAACAACTCGTTTGGCAACTTCCTTGCCATCTGTAATGTTCTCAATCACGTCGAAAAGCTGAGGGCCTATGAGCGGATTGCATTCAACCGTGCAGTTCAGTTTGCCAGCAACCATCGCTTCAAAAGCTCCCCTGACACCGTCAATAGAGACAATTACAATATCCTTTCCAGGTTTCTTCCCGGCCTCTTCTATTGCCTGAATGGCACCCAGAGCCATATCGTCATTGTGGGCATATAGCGCCGTTATAGTATTGCCTTCCGGAGATTTCAGAAATGCCTCCATGACTTCCTTGCCTTTAGCCCTTGTAAAATCACCGCTCTGGGATTTGATGATCTGCATCTCAGGATATTCTGCAATTACTTCTTCGAATCCTTTTTTGCGGTCAATGGCGGGAGCCGCGCCCGGAGTTCCGACAAGTTCCGCAATCTGTGCTTTACCACCGGTTGTTTCAGCCAGCCATTGGCCGGCTCTGCGTCCTTCCTCTACGAAATCGGAACCGATGAAGGTCACATACAGACTTGGATCGGAGACTTCAACAGACCTGTCCGAGAGAATCACCGGAATCTTCGCCCGCTTGGCTTCTTTGAGGACCGGTTCCCATCCCGTCTCAACAACTGGAGAAAAAGCAATCACGTCAACGCCCTGGGCGATAAAACTTCTGATAGCCTTTATCTGGTTTTCCTGTTTCTGCTGGGCATCCGAGAATTTAAGCGCCATCCCCCTTTTTTCTGCCTCATCCTTAATTGAAGTCGTATTAGCCGTGCGCCAGGCGCTTTCAGCTCCTATTTGGCTGAAGCCCACCACCAATTTCTTCTTTGTTGTTTCATCCTGACCACATGCTGTAAGAAGCATTGACAATGCTGCAACGCCGGCTAAGAGCCCCAGCATCACGAGTTTCTTTTTCATTCCTTGATCTCCTTGCTGTGATTGTTTGTTTTCATTGCGCGATTCCCTTTTTCGTCATGGTTGTCACGAGATTCTGCAACAATATGAATACTAAGACAAGCATGCCGATGACAATCTTTGTCCACCAGGTGTTGAGATCCCCATGAAATGTTATCAAGGTCTGGATAAGCCCGAGGACAAGTATGCCGAGGAATGTGCCCGCCAGATATCCTACGCCGCCGGAAAGAAGAGTTCCGCCTATTACCACTGCCGCTATGGCGTCGAGTTCAAGCCCGACACAGGAGGCCGGGTTTCCTGACTGCATGTAAAATGTGAAAACAACGCCGGCAAGCGCGGAGAAAAATCCCGCCAGCGTGTAGATCATGAGTTTTGCAGACCCGATCCTGACGCCCATAAGTTTGGCGGCCTGTTCATTGCCCCCTACGGCATAGACATTCCTTCCGAAAACGGTCATGTGGGCAATGGCCATTGCCACAAGGAGGGCCACCACAAAACAGCTTGCGGTAAATGGAAACTCAACACCGTGTGGAAGTCGGATGGCAAGGTTGTCTCCTATCGTGTTCAGGAAAAACGGATGGTTGATTCCCAAAGCCTGAGGATGAATAATGAAGCCGAGCCCCCGCGCAAAAAACATGCCGGCAAGAGTCACGAGAAATGCGGGGAGCGCAAAACAATGAATCAGGCATCCCATCGCGGCGCCAAAGCATATGCCGAAGAGCAGGGCCATTGAAATCACGGTCGCAGGCACCCACCCCTTTTCCAGAAGAGTGGCCATGAGTATGCTGGTACATGCGATGACCGAACCGACGGAAAGGTCTATCCCGCCTGAAAGAATCACAAATGTGGCGCCAATCGCGGCGATGCCGAGGAAGGCATTGTCACCGAGCAGATTGACAAAGACACGGAGAGATCCGAAGTGTGAAAAACTTGCAAGTCCGATACTGTACAAGATCGCAAAAACAGATGCGGTAGCAAGCAGCGGAATATAGCGTGTCTGTAGTTTCAGCAATTTCACAATGACCATGCCCGCTTTCGTGATCTCTTGAAAATTCCCGCCGCTCTGTTCCGGAATGTTTCCGACTGCATGAGACAGACCATGATGATGACAAGAGCTTTAGGGACTGCCGCCACGTGCGGGCTCACATCCCTGGCATACATTGTTGTCGTGAGGGTCTGGATGAGAATCGCTCCTGCAATTGAACCGGCGAGAAAGAATCTTCCGCCGTTCAGAGAAGTTCCACCGATAACCACTGCCAGAATCGCATCAAGTTCAAGATAGAGTCCGGCATTATTAGAGTCCGCGCATTTGATATTGGAAGACGCGATAAGACCTGCAACACCGGCGCACAATCCACAGATGACATAGGTTAATCCCTTGATCGTTTTCGAGTGGATGCCTGCATAGAAACTTGCGGTTTCATTGTTGCCGACGGATTCTATAAAGAGCCCCAGCGCGGTTTTTCTGACAAGAATCGCGACCACTGTGAAAACGCCCATCGCAATCCAGACCGAAACCGGAACGCGGAGAAAATATCCGTTGCCGAGATAAACAAGGCCCGTGTTTGTGAATGTAATTATCTGTCCGTCAGTGATTAGCTGTGCAATGCCCCTGCCGGCAACCATCAGGACAAGGGTGGCGACGATCGGCTGAATTCTGAATCCCGCCACGAGCAGCGCATTCCAGAAGCCTGCGACCAGTGAAACCAGCAAGGCCGCAATGACCGGGAGAAACCAGGAGAGCTGATGGGCGTTCAGCAGGGGAACAAGACCGCCAAGGGTGAATCCATCGCAGAATATCCATCCATGCTCGACCTGGCCTACAAGCAGAGCCGCCACGGCGCCCGCAACCGCCATCACGGCGCCGACCGAAAGGTCAACGCCTTTTGTCGCAATAACCAGCGTCATGCCAATGGCAAGAACCATGACTTTGCTGCCATGGTTTAGTATGTCAAGGAGCGTTCCATAAAAATGTCCGTCGCGCACTTCTATATGGAAGAATCCTTGTGTGCATATAAGATTGAAGACAAGCAGAAGTCCAAGCGCCATCAGAGGCCAGAAAAGCCGCGTGAACAGGTTGTCCTTGAATATAGTGTTTTGTTTTTCCATGTTTCCAATCATCTCTAAAGGCAACAACACATGTTGCTGCTATTCCGCGATCATGTTCATGATGGACTGAATGCTTATCTGCTCTCCGGCAATCTCGCCGATCTTCCTTCTGTCACGGAGAACGACCACTCTGTCGCATGTCCGCGTGACTTCCTCCATTTCAGAACTGATGAAAAGCATGGCCATCCCCTTGTCACAGAGTTCAGCCATGACCTTTTCTATTTCAGCCTTAGCGCCAACATCAATGCCTCTTGTCGGCTCATCAAGCATAAAGAGTTTAGGGTTCATCGCGAGCCAGCGGGCGAGCAGGACTTTCTGCTGGTTGCCTCCGCTGAGATGTTTTGTAAGCTGATCCGCGTCAGGGGTTTTTATCCCGAGCGCTTTTATGAACGTGTCAGCAAGAGCATGCTGTTCTTTAATTGTATAGGTCTTTAAGATGCCGGCTCTGGCCTGAAGGGCGAGAACAATGTTTTCCCTGATGGTCAGGTCGGGAATTATCCCGGTGGCTGTTCTGTCTTCGGCGGTCAACGCAATGCCATGGCTAACAGCTTTACCAGGAGAGCTGTTGACCGTTTCTTTGCCATCTATGATAAGTTTGCCGGAATCAGGCGGATCAACTCCAAACAGCATTCTCGCGGTTTCGGAACGTCCTGAACCGAGCAGGCCTGCAAGCCCGATTATTTCGCCTGCGCGTATGTTCAAATCCATGGGGAACAGCATTCCTGTGCGTCCGGTGTGTTCCGCCCTGAGAAAGTCCCTGCCTGCGCTTGTGCGAAGTTTGCGTTTCTTATCCATGTCCCTGACCTGCTCGGGATCTTTTCCAATCATTTTTCCAACCATTTCAAGACGTGCAAGTGTGGATGTCTCAAAAGTCCCGACTTTGCTCCCATCCCTGAGAATGGTGATCCTGTCGCTTATCTGATACACCTGATCAAGGAAGTGAGTTATGAAGATGATCGCCATTCCCTGGGCCCGGAGTTTTCCAAGCACGGTGAAAAGTTCGTCCACCTCTTTTGCATCAAGGCTGGAGGTAGGCTCATCCAGGATCAGCAACTTGCAGTCAATGTCCAGGGCGCGTGCTATCGCGATCAGTTGCTGAACGGCAATTGAGTAGTAGGCGAGATTCCTTGAAACATCAAGGTCGAGTTCGAGTCTTTTTAGCGCCGCCACGGCGCGTTTTCTGACGGCGCTCCAGTGTATCAGACCAAATAGTTTTGGCTGGCGTCCGAGGCAGATATTTTCAGCGACCGACATTTCCGGAAGAAGATTCACCTCCTGATACACCGTGCTGATGCCGCAGGCTTCCGCTTCTCTTGTCGAACCTGGATTAATGCTCCTCCCGTTAAAAAATATTTCGCCATCGTCCTGCCTGTAAACTCCGGTGATGATTTTTACGAGGGTGCTTTTTCCGGCGCCATTCTCCCCCATGAGCGCGTGAACTTCTCCAGGGCGCACAGAAAAGTCAACTCCGGAAAGCGCTTTCACTCCCGGAAATGATTTCACTATGTTTTTTGCCTCGAGAATGTCCATGTTAATTAGTTGTTCCCGCCAGTGCCTTTTCGCCCTTGTCCCCGCTCCTGAATCGCATGTTGTCCGCGTCGGTAAAACGCGTAGGCTAACCGTTCCTGAAAAAGAACGGGAAGGCCAACATGCCCTCCCTCGAGGCCAGCGGAAGCGTGGCCGGCTTGTTGTAGCGCCACCGGTTTCCCGGACACGATTTTATTGTAACTACGCTGCTGCCATTATGGCATATTCATCCCTGAATTGCAATGGGCTCTTGAACCCGGTTTTTCGAGCGGTTGTAGAGGCCAACAAACGTGGCGGCCGCCCTTCTGACGTCGCCAAAGACAGAATGGGGTCAGGCGTTAAAAGGTGACACTTCATACTAGCCGATTCGCTATTCGTTGCAGTCTTTTGTTGCGCTTCATCATCTGGCTCAAACGCCGGTGCGCCACCACCACCGCTGATCCGCTCACCCCGCCCAGCGCCTTGCCGATGTCCCGCACGGTCGCCAGCGCAGCGCACCGCTCGCGTGCCAGCCACATGGCCACTTGCCGCGCCTCGTTGCCACGCTGGCCCATCCGTGTCTTCTTCACTTCCTCTGGGCTCACACGGTATGCCTGCGCCACGCGCTTCACCACCGTCTCAACGCTTTCCGCTGTCAGTTGGCGACGGGCTCGTTCGCTCTCACGATCTATCTTTCCGCGTTGCCGCAGTATCCGCCGTAGCCGATCCACGAACCGGTCGTGTCCCAAGATGCTCTGCGCCTTTGCCTCCTCGGCGGGATCCTTTACATCCTTGATCAGCCCCTCTTCCACAAACTTCGCATATCCGTTCTGCTGCTGCTGCCATCCAGAGCCCCAGCGCGACAATGTAGCGTCTGTTGCCAGCCACTCTTCCGCTTTGGCCAATCCGATTATTGCCCGGTAACTGCTCCAGCGGTAGTCCCGTAATGCTGCTTGCCGTTGCGCCACCGTCAGTTTGCCTGTGTCCGCGATCCGCACTGGATTCAAATGAATGTAGCGGCTCACGGATGCCCCATAGGCATTCTTGTCAACCAGAAGCGCCTTGTAGCGACCTTGGAACAGGTGGCCGTATGTCTCGTGCCTGACGTTGAACCATTGCGTGTAGCCGGACAACAACCGCTGCATGAACCTGCTCAGGTTTGCCGCACGGGTTCGCACGAATAGATGCAGGTGGTTGGTCATCAACGCGTACGCATGGATTTCAACGTGGAAGGCGAGGGCGACAGTGCCAAGCCGCGCGAGGAATCCTTGGTAGTCTTTCGCGCCGGTAAACACGCACTGGCCACCGTTGCCACGACACAGCACATGGTACCAGAGGCCTGCTCCTTCTATGCGCAAGGGCCTTGCCATGCGTCCATTATACCAGAATGCCCGCTGGAAGTCAACGTGAAGTGTTACCTTTTAACGCCTGACCCCATAGGTAGCCCATAGGTACTCATGGCGGGACTAGCAGACGCCAGCCAAGGCACGAAGAAGCGCCAAGCGTGCTGCAGGCGCCGGAGGTCGCTCCGGCGGAACAGATCTATGCGCAGATGACGCCGATTGCGCAGATAGTGTTTGGAAAACAAAGAAACAAATGACGGCGATCCAAGTCCTGGCAGAGTGGGAGCCAGTTCAGCTGGCGATCTGCGCTCTAATCAAACAAACGACGGCAATCAAAGTCCGTGTTCGATCTGCGACATCTGCGTGATCTGCGGATAATCGCTGCTCATATTCTCTTCCGCGCACGCCGCGCTCCGCACGGGGCATGCAGCGCCAGCCCGGTCTTTCACAAAGCCACCGTGGTCAAGTTTCTGCCAGCAGCGTTCCACCACGGATTGCACGGATGCCACGGATCAATCATCAGGCACTGCTGATTGCATATGCCAAATATCCATGCTGCATTTGTCAACTATCAATGCATGACCCCACTCTGGACCTGAATGCCCGCTGGAAGTCAACGTGAAGTGTTACCTTTTAACGCCTGACCCCATAGGTACTTCAGAACGAAATTACCTCAATGTATGTCACGGTGGGCGATGCATGGTACAATTCAGCGCCGCCGCCGTTCTCCAGATCTCTATAAAGGACAACCACATTAGTCTGTGGTGCAGGCACGCTGGCCTTTCTAAGCATGCCAATCAGGCTTGGTGATGGCCCTGCCGCTGATTCGCTATTGGTGACAAGCCATTCCCAATGCGAACGCGTCATCCCGGAAATGCCCAAAAGGATTCTACCGCCCGCCAAGTGCATGTCAGCATCATAGACAACTCTGACCGTACCGCCCGTTGGTATGCAGCCATGTCTCTGCAACAATGCCTGATAGTAGTCCACGTCACTGCATGACTGCAAGAACAGGATTGTCACTGCAATCAAGAATAGTGTTTCTGTACGCATTCTGTTATGCATTAGGTTGACTTCTTGCGAGACCTGTTGCCGCTAATCTTCCACCCTGCGCGCCTGCCCGTGCGATCTGGTGACCACCTTGTTGACCAATGATTGTGCCTTGGAGTATCATCCCCCGAAATGTCAACGGACAATGCATACCCGCTCGGTGGCCGTCATTGTGCGAAATGTTGGATGGGAATGTCCAAGATCCACATTGTCACCATGGCGATTACGCCACCGGTAAGAGCCAACAACCAAATGACCTTGAAGAGGACAGGGCTCGCTATGTTCCTACTCTTAAGCCCACCGCCGGCTTGCAGTACACCAGGATACCGAACCAACGTTTCTGCACCACCGCGGAAAAAGAGCCAGAACGTACCGAGCACCCAAAGCAATACAATGGATGCAAACCATGCTAGTACATAAGGATTCCCGTCGCGTGGCCTGAAATAGTACCACACGGAAGGAACGCGCCCAACAGTGCAGCCAATGCCCATGACAACCCAAGGCAGATTCATCCAAAACAGGTAGCCGCGCAACAAAGTTGCATATCCATCTTTGAGCTCTGGCTTCGCGGCAATGTGCTTTTTTGCTCTTATTCGAAACATCATGCAATTGATGCTCGTCACAAGGATAGCAATCAACCAGAAGTATTTCGGTATAAGAATGAATATGTCCATGCCACCTCGTGTTGTATCGCTGGTACAGCTCGTTACGGTTAGAAAGTGCCAGAGTTAGTTTTTCTCCACCAATTCAATCTCTTCCGGCGCCAGCCCGTAGAGTGCGTAGACCAGGGCGTCGATTTGCTGGTCGGTGGCAGTGTTCCATTGTTCATGTAAACAGATCGTCCTCGATTAGCTTTAGGTACTTGTTGATATAGAACATATCTGGTTCATGTCTTGATGCCCTCACGCGGATCTCGAATTCTGGTTCCTTCTCTTGCTTGTCGAAGAGAATCAGTCCGATACCGAATATGCGGGCCAAGGCGTCTAACCGTGCGATGTCCTCGTCGGATGACTCATCCGGCACTACAATATATGAACGGTGAGAAAACAGTTTGTACGCACAAGCTTGGCCGAAGGCGACAATCAGTGCCTGCGAGTCAGTCTTGATTTCCGCAGCGATGATCTCCGTAGGCGGCTTGATGATGTCACTCTTCCGAGGTTCACGTATTCCAATCACGTCAGGTGTTCCCCATTTGTCCTTGAACTTGTTGCCGCCGAGTGGAATTGCCTTTGTGCATTCCTCCAACTCATTGACAATCCATTGTGCGAATTGCCCGTAGAAATGCTCTTCGTCCATCTTCGTTGCCGGTTTGATGCTCGGGGATGTTTCCGGAAGAAGCTCCCTCGGGTCCTTGAATCTCGTGTGTTTGTAGAGCCCCTTTGAAGGCAAGTAGATGTCAGCAGGCAAATGAGTGCGGAATTTGTGTAGCGAACCGTGAATTGTGTTCGACGGGATGTCGGGGTATTTTGCGAGTATCATCTTATGAAGGACACTGTACCGGACACCAGGTGGCGTTTCCGTCACAAGTCTGATTGCCTCTTGGATAACCTTGCCGGTACTTGTCATTGGGTTTCTCCTGTTAGTTCATTGCTCTTAGTGCGGAAGAGGTAATCGGCGCGTTTCTGGCGGCTGCCGACCTGGGTGCGGCTTTCGATTTCGACTTCGCGGTGCTGCGGGATCAGCCCGGCTTTGTTTTCGACGTCCCAGCCAAGGGCGCGGAAGAACGGGTCGAGGAAGTCCATGCGCAGGCGTGCTTCGCTGTACGAGGGACTCTTGTGGAGGCTGAGATTGCGGTTGAACAGTTCGACCAGCCGGTCGAGTTCGGCGCGGAACGTGTCGCACGAGGGCGCGTGAAGTGCCGGGCTGTCGGGCCGCATGGTTGTGATCGGTGTGAGAAGGTTCGATTATGCCAATGTCGGTAGGCACCTGCTACGGAACGGGAGAGTATAGCACACAGGCAGGGGGAAAGTCAATGCAGCGAGAACAGCATTAACCCCCAAGACATCCACGCCACAGGGCGGGACTAGCAGACGCCAGCCAAGACACAAAACAGCAGCAGCAATCAGGTTGTTGGTTGTCAAAGTGCGGCATGCTGCGACTGCACAATAGACAATGCCTGATTCTGCGATTTCTTCGTTACTAATGAATGCGCTTTCTACTTTGCAGCGTCCTTGTAGCCGCCCGCGGTGAGGGCGGCTTCTGCAGCCGCGGTCATCCGCGCCGTTGGCGGGACTCCAAGCAGGCGCCCGCGGCCACAATTGGCATGACACCTAGTAAGCGCATTCATTAGTAATTATTTTGGCAGCAAAACAAATAAGGATGCAGTGCTGCGATTTGTTCGTGTCTTCTAAATTCTCGCGCGGCGCGATAATTATAAAGCGGCCAAGGGCCGCACGACGGTGGTGCTGCGCCTACTGTTCGATGTTCAATGTTACTTGCAGCCATTCGTGGCCATAGTATCTGAGGTGCGGCAGCATCCAGGTCACTTGTGGTAGCCGAACAGATTGCCGCATTTCTTGGTGTTGAGCGCCTCGACAAATGAGCTGACCTTGGTCTGCGTACTGCACGGATCGGTCGTCTCATCGAGACAGTCGCCGTCCAGCACCAACAGCGCCACACTCACTTGCTGCAGTTCTTCGCGCAAATGTTTGATGA
Source organism: uncultured bacterium (assembly GCA_964397565.1). Classification (GTDB taxonomy): domain Bacteria; phylum Auribacterota; class UBA3054; order UBA3054; family JAPLST01; genus JAPLST01. The sequence continues at coordinate 33,370 of CAYNJC010000017.1, read as the reverse complement.
AGCTGGTGTCGGCCATCGAGCAGCGCCCGAACATGTGGCTGTACAGGACACAACCGTCGAGTTTGGCCTTGATGGCGTAGTTGCAGATGTGCTGCACCCGCAGTTGCGGATCGAGGAAGCCGACCGTCAGGAGCTTGCGCGCCAGACTGCGGTACGGATCGTCCGGCTTCAACTCGTCCCAGCCGACATAGTTCACTTCCTCGGTCACAATCGGGGCGTTGCAGGTCAGCTCGATGAAATCCATCAGGCGTGAGCTGTAGAACGGCGGCAAATGCAGCCAGGCCAGGCGGTGTGTGTCGCCAATGGCAACATCATGCAGCTCGCTGCGCCGTTCTTCAAGCTCTTCGAGCAAGGTCCGTTGCAACTCGACCATTTCGGGCTTGCCCCATAATTGGGAGAACATATTGGCGAACATGACCGATTCGCTGCCACGAATCAAGGGCGGGCTGACGGCACGCAGTTCATGGCATTTCATCGCGAAGGCACGGGCTTGATTGGACACTTCGCACGCGTAGCGCAGGCGGCCCATGTCCAATTTCAAATTGAGCGCGCGTTCCATGCGCCGCGTTGATTCTTCAAGGCCGGCCGCGATTTGCTCGACGGCATGCTCGTCATGATGAAAGGGGGTGTGCAGCGTGTAGTAGCGGTCGCTGATGTTGTTCGAGCGGATCAGGTCGGCGAAAATGCGTTCGCCCTGCTGGCACGGCTCCGTGGTGGTCACCGCGAAATCGGCCTTGGGCAGGAGCTCATCGCCTTCGAGCACGCGCAGGAACGAGCAGGTTTCGGCCGAGAAGCCCTTGCAGGCCGCGCGGTCGAAGAAATGGCGCAGTTTCTTCTGGCTGCGCCCGCGCAGGGCGGCGTAGGTCTCGAGCGTCAACATGCGCACGTCCAGCGCGTTGAGCAGCTCGGCTGGGTAAAACAAATTGCGCCAGACCATCGGCTTGCCGTTGCGCGAGAGGAAGTCGCTGCGCGTGAATCTGGTGCGCAGGGCGACGGCCTTGTTGATCGACGAGCGCGCGGTCAAGCGGTCAATCAGTTTGCCGAATTCGTGCGCGAGTTTGGGATCGGTGAAGGCATCGCGCACTTGTTGAAATTCGGGGATGCCGATTTTTTCCTTGCCATCCGGTGTCTTGCGCACAATCAACTTGTCGCGCAGCTTGAAGACTTCGCGTTTCAGGCCGGCGTCGCCGACGGCATCAATGACGTCGTGAAATTCGGGCAGGGAGATGCGGAAGCGCCGTTTGATGTCGAAGACGCGCAGCGCGGCGTGCTTCGCGCCGGCCATGTCACTCAGATCGCGCGCCAGGCAGGCGGCGCCCAGCGCGCCCATCACCTGGTGAAATTCCGGAATGACAATCTTGTTGCCCGTAATCTGGTTGAGGTAATAGGCCACGGCACGATTTGAGGCCACCCCGCCTTGAAAAACAATGTCACCCTTGTAGTCCAGGAAAATCTCGCCGACGCCCGACATGACCGTGCGCGCCTGTGCGCGGCAGGCCGCCGCGATCACATCGCCGAGCGGATACCGGTTCTTGAACTTGTTGACCGACGTGGCACTCAAGACCGCGCAGATCGACGACACTTGGAGCTCGGAATCATAGTTGACGCGCTCGGCCATTTCTTCGACCGGCACGTCCAGCTTGACGGCGACACTGTCGAGAAACGCGCCCGTGCCGGCGGCGCAAATGCCACTCATCTTCGACATCCACATCTGCATCCGTTCGTTGAACAGCATCGCCTTGCTGTCCTGCCCGCCCACATCCAGGATCGCCTTGCAGTCGGGATAGTAATGTCGCGCGCCGGCGACATGGGCCGAGACTTCGCTCACGTAGGCATCGTATTCGAGGAAGCGTTTCAGCTCATCCACGATCTGGCTGCCGGTCACGATCGTGGCAGCCACATCCTTGCGCCCGGTGCCGGCCCCGGCCAGAAACTCGTCGATGGTCTTGGAGAGCGCACCGAAGTTGCAGGCGCCACAGCGATGGCACTGGCCGGTGCAGCTGAGCAGCGCGTCGGGCAGCGGGCGCGTGCGGCGGTACAAGGTATGATGGACTTTGCCTTTGCGCGTCAGCAGGACGGCTTTCAGCGTGGTCGAGCCGATATCAATACCGAGGAAGTATTTCTTGTCCATTGGTCAAGCGGGTCATCATGAAGCGGGGTGCGCCGAGGTGTCACGTCCGCGGGGATAAGTAAACTATATTAGGGTACCATTTTATCTTTTATCTGTCAAGTCGCGCTCTGTACCGCATCATGGTGCACGTTGCCTGGTCTTGTTCCAGCAGACTCCGGTCGATTTCCGCCCGCCGTTTTTGGAATCGCCCGATTGGCCGCGATGTGCCGGCGCAGATGGACAATTAGACAACCGATGTGCGGGATGGGTTTCGTGAAACCATCTTGGGTTGATGACAAGTCGTTGGTGTTGTTGCTATAGCTGCAGCGCTCTCAGTGCGCCCGCACCAGGCGCGCATTGCGCCAGTACAGCAGCACATCCGCGCCCACCAGCAGGCCGTTCAGCGCATACAGCGCCACGATCGGATCGCAATCATAGGTCAGCTTGTGCAGGCAGCCGGCCACATAGCCGGTCAGCACAATCAACAGGAACCAGAGGCTCTTGCCGGCATTGGTGCGCGATTTCCAGGACTTGTACAGCGAGACCGGCCAGGCCGCGCCAAAGCACAGCAGCATGATGGCCTCGTACACACTCATGTCATTGTTCATGTCGGTTCCTGTGCCGGCGGCGGATAGGCACGCGTGAGTGCGGCAATGCGCTGGTTGACCAGGGCCGGATTGGCTTTGCCCTGGCTGAGGCGCATGACCGCCGCGACTAGTTTGCCGGCCGCCTTAGCTTTGCCGGTCTTGAGGGCGGCCACGACCTCCGGGTTTTCTGCAAGCGCGGCGCGCACCCACGCATCAATCTGGGTGCTGTCCGACACTTGCCGCAAGCCCTTCTCGTCGACGATTGTCTGCGGTGCCGCGCCGCTGGCGAACATGGCCGGAAAGACGTCATTCTTGGCATTGGTGCTGCTGATCGCGTTGCTGCCGACCAGGGCGATCATGTCCGCGAGCTGGGCCGGCGTAATGCGGCACTGCCCCAGGGTGAGGTGCGCGGCATTGAGCGCGGTCAGCAGATTGTTGGCGATCCAGTTGGCGGCGGCTTTGCCGGATGCGCCGGCCTGCACGGTGGCCTCGAAATACTCGGCCATGGCGCGCGCGCTGGTGAGGAGCGTGGCATCATAGTCGGACAGCGCGAACTGGGTGATGAAGCGTTCCTTGCGGACATGCGGCAGTTCCGGCAAGGATGCGCGCGCGGCCTCAATTTGCGCCGCGCTGAAGGTCATCGGCGCCAGGTCGGGATCGGGAAAATAGCGATAATCGTGGGCTTCTTCCTTGCTGCGCATGGAGAACGTCTTGTCCTGCGCGGCATCGAACAGGCGTGTTTCCTGCACGATGGGCTGGCCGGCGGCGATGGCCTTGGTTTGGCGCTCGATCTCATAGGTCAGCGCTTTGTGCACGCCCTTGAACGAGTTCAGGTTCTTGATTTCAACTTTGGTGCCAAGGGTGGTGACGCCGACCGGGCGCACACTGACATTGGCGTCACAGCGCAAGCTACCCTCTTCCATGTTGCAGTCGCTGACGCCCAGATAAGAGATCAGTTGTTTGAGCGTGGCCAGATAGGCATACGCGGCGTCGGGCGAATGCAGCTCCGGTTCACTGACGATTTCAAGCAGCGGTGTGCCGGTGCGGTTCAAGTCCACCAAGCTGGTGCCGGCGCCTTCGTCATGAATGAGTTTGCCGGCGTCCTCTTCCATGTGCACGCGGGTGATGCCGATCCGCAGCGATTGCCCGGCCAGCAGGATTTCCAGCCAGCCGGCGCGGCAGACCGGCAGATCATATTGTGAAATCTGATAGGCCTTGGGCAGATCGGGATAGAAATAATGTTTGCGGTCGAATTTCGAGAACGCGGCGATGGTGCAGTTCAGCAGCAGACCCGTCTGGACGGCATGCGCGACCGCCTGTTGATTGACGACTGGCAGCGCGCCCGGCAGGCCGAGGCAGACCGGGCAGACGTTGGTGTTGGGCGGGTCGCCAAAGTGGTTGCGGCAGCGGCAGAACAGCTTGGTCGCCGTGTTCAGCTGCACGTGCACCTCGAGGCCAATCACTGCTTCATACTGCGCCATAGTTATTAACGAAGAGGTTAAAGAGAGGCAAGAGGGCTATAGAGCGTCAAATGATCTTGACGGAAAAACACGTTTGATGCCTTGCACTAATTTCAATTCCATGAAATTAATCAGCAGACATGTTGGCTTTTTCGCAAGGGTTGCATAGTTGATGGCGATCGCCACATGAATCGCTTTCAATTGCTCGATTGACTTGACTTCCAGAAGCACTTGTTCGGCAATCAAGAAATCGCAGCGGTATACGGTGCCCAGCGGCACACCTTTGAAAGATCCTTCAATAGGATACTCGTGGATGTAGCCCAGCTTGCGCAAGTCAAACTCCACTTTCAGGGCTTCATGATACACTGTTTCTAGCAATCCGGGACCGAGGTGCTTGTGCACTTCGATGCACGCGCCGATAATGTGCTCGCAGAGATCATCTATGGGTGTGTGTCCTGGCATAATATGGCAGTCTCTTACTACTCTTTAGCCTCTTCGTCAAACAAGTCGGTGCAGATTGCCGGGCGGCGGGTGTGATAGTCGGTCGCGCATTGGTAGGCATGGCCAACCTTCAGCAGCGTGGCCTCGTCAAACGGCTTGGCCAGCAGTTGCAGGCCGATCGGCAGGCCCTTTTCAGAAAAGCCGCAGGGAATGCTCAAGCCGGGTATGCCGGCCAGATTGACACTGACCGTGAAAATGTCGGCCAGATACATCTGCAGCGGATCGGCCGTGCGCTCGCCCAGTGTGAACGCCGGCGTCGGGCTGGTCGGCGTGACCAGCACATCCACCTTTTCGAAGGCCGCGTCAAAATCGCGTTTGATCAAGGTGCGCACTTGGAGGGCTTTGAGATAGTAGGCGTCATAGTAGCCGGCGCTGAGCACATACGTGCCCAGCATAATGCGGCGGATGACTTCGTCGCCAAAGAACTGGCGGCGCGTGTTGGTGTAGACCTCGAGCAGATTCTGGGTGTCGGCGGCGCAGGCGCCGTAGTGAATGCCGTCATAGCGCGCCAGATTCGAGCTGGCCTCGGCCGTCGCGACGACATAATAGGTGGCGATCGCATACTCGGTGTGCGGCAGCGATACTTCCTCGACCCGCGCGCCCAGGGCACCAAGCCGGGCAATGGCAGCCTGCACCGCGTGCCGGACTTCCTGGTCGAGACCGGCCACGAAATATTCTTTCGGCACACCCACGCGCAGCCCGCGGATGTCACCGCTGAGGCCGGCGACATAATCGGGCACGGGCACTGCGGCGGATGTGGAATCCTGTGGATCATGGCCGGCGAGGTGCGGCAGCACCAACGCCACATCCTCGGCCGAGAGCGCCAGCGGACCGATTTGATCCAGCGACGACGCATAGGCAACCAGGCCGTAGCGCGAGACGCGGCCATAGGTGGGTTTCAAGCCGGTCACGCCACAGAGCGCGGCGGGTTGGCGAATCGAGCCGCCCGTGTCCGAGCCGAGCGTCATGGGCGTCATGCGCGCGGCGACTGCCGCGGCCGAGCCGCCGCTCGAACCACCCGGAATGCGGGTCGTATCCCAAGGATTGCGCGTGGGGTGAAACGCGCTGTGCTCAGTGGATGAGCCCATCGCAAATTCATCCATGTTAAGCCGACCGACGGGAATGGCGCCGGCAGCGCGCAGGCGTTCGATAACCGTGGCGTTGTAGGGCGGGCGATACCCGGTCAGAATCTTCGAGCAGCAGGTGCATTCGAGGTCGCGCTCACAGATGACATCTTTGACGCCGAACGGCAGGCCGGCCAGCGGGCCGACGGCCACGCCCTGCGCCCGCTGTTCGTCAACCCGCGCGGCCTGTGCGCGCGCCTCGTCGGTGCGCACCGAGAGAAATGCCCGAATGGCCGGGTCGGATGCTGCAATGCGCAGCAGGGCAAGCTCGATCGCCTCGCGCGCGGACAGGGTGCCGCGCCGCAGCGCCACCAGAAAATCTGCAACGGTCTCCATTATTCAATCACGGCGGGCACACGAAAGAAGCCGTCGCCGGCATGCGGCGCGGACTGCAACGCGGCATCCTGCGGCAAGGACTCGCCGACGTCATCCGCGCGCGTGACATTGCGCAGCGGCAGCACATGCGCGGTCGGCTCGATGCCGGTCGTGTCCAGCGCGCGCAGCTGTTCGATGTACGCGAGAATTTGCTGGAGCTGCGGCATAAAGACGGCCAGGTCGGCGTCCGACATGGCCAGGCGACTGAGTCGCGCGAGGTAGGCAACATCGCGGTGGGAGATCATGACAGCCGTAGGTGAAATTTCAGAGTTGAAATTTGAAAGTTCAGAGTTGAAATTTGAAATTTCAGAGTTGAAACGTTGGCCGCCGCCGCTCACTGCGGCAGCGGCGGAATGTAGAGCACTTGGCCTTCGCGCAAGGCGTTGGCGCGCGGGAGCAGCGCGCGATTGTAGCGATAAATAACCGTCCATTTGCCACGGTCGCCATAGACGCGTTCGGCAATGCCGGCGAGGGTGTCACCGGCGCGAACACGGTAGGCGCGTGGCGCGCGGCCGGTGGTGCGGGTGGCCTCGGGAATTGTGCTGCGGACGCTGGTCGGGCGCGCCGGCGCGGTGGGCGTGACCGGCGCGGGCGTGGTAGTGCTCGCGGTCCGGCTGGCGGTTGCGCTGATGGGCGGCGCGAATTGGTCATCAGCGCGGGTGGTAGTCGGCGTGGTCGGGCGCGCGGTTTGCAGGTCGTTCAGGCGGGTGGTCGCCGCGCTGGTTTGCGCGCCGGCGCGCAAGTCGGCGTTGGCGCGGGTCAACAGGGTGATCTGCTCTTGCTGGCGGGCTAGTTGCGTATTGAGGTCGTCAACCAAGGTGCGCACGTGTTGGTCGGGCGCGGCGACGGCATCCCGCGTGCGCGCCTGCTCCGAGAGCGACGTCACTTGTGCGTCGCGCTGCGCCAGCAGGGTGCGTTGGGCCGCGATGGTCTTCTGCATTTTGACGATTTCATCCGACAGGTCGGAGAATTCTGGCGCGGCCAAGTCTTGCGCATTCTGCGGCAGGGTCTGCATTTTCTGCAGTTGCGCTTCGAGCGCCTGGGCGCGTTGTTCGGTGACCGCCTGTTTGCTGGTCAACTCATTATTTTGCGAGACCATTTTGGCGATCTGCAGGCGCAGGCGACGGTTGTCGCTCAAGGGATCGCGACTGGCATCCGTGCGCATGGCGGCTAGAATGTCATCGGTCTGGCGTTTCAGGCTGGCCAGCAAGGTTTCGGCATTTTGTTGGGCCGTGATCGCTTGCTGCTTTTCTTGCGTGAGCTGCGTGACTTGCTGCTGCAGCTTCTGGAGCGCGGCGGGATTGGCGGATGCACCCACCGCCGCGGCCGGCGCGGCACCGCCTTGCAGCAGGCTGACTTGTTGCGCCAGCGTGCGATTCTGGGCTTCGAGGTCGCTGAGTTTGCTTTGCAGCTCAGTGGAAGCCGATGAACCGCCGCGTTGCAGCTCGATCAACTGCTGTTTGAGCTTGACCGTTTGCTCGGCTTCTTTCTGGTGTTGCTGGCTTTGCTGGGCCAGTTGCGCGTGCATTTGATCGAGCTCGGTCTTGGTACGCAGCAGGTTTTGCATCAATTCCTTGTCATTGCCTTTGAAGAGCGGCGATTGCAGCAGTTCGGCGACGTCAGCCTGGCCGCGCAATTCCTCGTGGGACTTGCTGAGGCGATCGCGTTCCGTCTGCAGGGCCGCAATCTTTGACTCGAGTTCCTCGTTGGCGGTGGTGGTCTTGATGAGCTCGGCGCGCAAATTGTCAGTATCCTTGGCGCCACCAGTCGTGCTGGTCTGCTTGGCGCTGAATTCCTTTTGCAGGCGGGCGCGCTCCTTGGCCACCGCCTGGTCAACCAACAGTTTCATTTGCGGCGACAACTGCGCCGCGCTGCCGGCTTGCTGGTCGCGGGCGGCCTCGTCCACCGCGGCTTGCACTTCTTCGAGAAAACTGCCGGCCTTCTCGCGCATCTGGGCGTTCTGGGTCACCTCGATGAATTTGCGGTACATCTCGGCGGCGCTTTGATTGTCGCCCAAGCCCTCGTAGGTCTGGGCCAGATCGAGGTACGATTTGTCAAAGGCGGGATCGAGCTCGATGGCGCGCCGATACAGGCGAATCGCATCTTGGTATTTCTCCTGATCGCGCAGAGTCTGGGCCTGTTTGTAGGCAAGCGTGGCCTCGCTGTCCGGCTTGGAGCAGCCGACCAGCACCAGCAGCACGGCGAGCATGAGTAAAAAAGTGATGCGCATAGTACGTTCTCCTCGTAACCGTTATTGCGCGCCGGCGTGGCGCGTTACCCAGTCGCGGACCGCGTCGGCGTGTGCGCCATTCGGTGCGACTTCCAAGTACAGCTGATAATGCTCGATGGCGCTCGGGATCTGGCGCTGGCGTTCATAGGCCATACCGAGCGCCAAATGCGCGTCCGCAAATGTTTTGTCCTGCTCGAGGGCTTTCTCGAAATAGGGAATGCTCTGGACAAAATTCGTCATGCGCAGATAGACCAAGCCAAGATTGTAGTAAGCATTGGGCACCTTGGCATCGAGCGCAATCGCCTTTTGATAGGCCTGGCGCGCGCGCTCGAGATCCAGCGACTCGTTGCGCATGCAGCGCGTGCCTTCGTCCAGCAGGCTATTGTACGTCTCGGCCGACGTCTTGGCAACTTCATATTGCGTGAGGCGCTCGGCCTCGGCCTGCTGGCGGCGCTCCGTCTCTTCGCGCACGCGCTGCTCATCCTCGGCTTGGCGCCGCTGGCGCTCGGCATCTTGCTGCACATAGCGGTCGCGCAACGCGCGCACATAGCTGACCATTTGATCGAATTCCGGCTCGTTCTTGTCTTTGTAGGCCGCCAGGTACTGCTCGTAAAACGTGAGCGCCGTGCTCAAATCCTGAAACGACTTTTCATACAAGCCGGCGATCTCCTTGAGGTAGTGAACGCGGGTCGTGTCATTCGAGAATGCGTGCGTAAAATACTTGAGGGCGCCTTTGGCGTCATCGTTCAGGATCGAGACGCGGGCCAGTTTCTCGTAATGATCTGCCGCCGCCTGACTTTGCTGTTGGTCGTGCGAGAGCAGCGTGACGGCATTAGTCGCCCCGCTCGCGCGGGTGGGCGCCGCGGACGTTGCGCCGCCGGTCGCAAAGAGCGGATTGGAGACCAGCGCGGTGCGCAGGCGGTCCTCGAAGGCGCGCGCCTCGGCATGCGCGACTTGCGGGTTGATCTTGCGCAGAATATCATAGTAGACTTTCATCTGCACCATGTTGTTGAACTGGTCGCGATACAGGACTGCGAGGCGCAACACCACATAGGTGTTGCGCCGGTTCAAGGCATAGGCTTTGAGATAGGCATTGACCGCTTTCTGCCATTGATAGGTGCGCTCATAGCAATGGCCAACGGTGGCGAACAAGGCGTCGTTCTCGTCGCCCAGCGAGCACGCATAGAGGTAATGATCGGCGGCTTGGGCATACTCCTTGATGGCAAACAAGGCATTGCCGAGCTTGCGGTACAGGGCGGCATTTTTGGGCTCGAACTGTTGCGCCTGCAGGTAACAATCAATCGCCTTGCGCTGGTCGTTGGTGTGGGCATAGACCGTGCCCAGGCCAAGCCATGCGGTTGCGTTGGTGCGCTCAAACTCGATGGCGCGGCTGAACTCGCCGCCGGCATAGGGCAGCCAGCCCAGTTTGAGATAGCACGCCCCGAGACTGACGCGCAGCGCGGCGTTGTCCTGCAAGACGCGACGCTGCTTGAGCGTGTGAAAGAGCCAGGCGGCGCGGGCGTAATCGCCCTGTGCATACGCCGCATTGGCCTCACGCAAGACGGCCGCCAGATCAATCCGCCGGGCACAACCGCTGCACAGGAGCACCAGCACGCACGCAGCTAGCACGGCGCGTGAGCGGGTCAGCCACAGGACATTCGAGAGACGTCGGTACACAGGCGGTTGCACGGGATTAAAAGGTGTGGTCGGCGTCGGGGAACCGCCCGGCGCGCACATCCGCCGCAAAGGCGGTGACGGCCGCCGTTGCGGTCTGACGACAGTGCGCATACTGTTTCACAAATTTCTTGGGTTGGTCAAACCAGCCCAGCAGATCCTGCGTGACCAGAATCTGCCCATCGCAGTCGGGCCCGGCGCCAATCCCGATCGTCGGAATCGCCACATCAGCCGTGATCGCCGCGGCCAGCACGCCCGGAATGCATTCGAGCACGAGGGCGAAAGCACCCGCCTCCTGCACCGCCCGGGCATGCGCGCGCAGGCGCTCGGCGTCGCTGTCGTGTGTGCCCTGCACTTTGAAGCCGCCCAGTTCGAGCACAGATTGCGGCGTCAGGCCAATGTGGCCGAGGACGGGAATGTGGGCGCGCACAATCCGTTCGATCGTCGGCGCCATATCCGCGCCACCCTCGAGTTTGACACCGCTCGCGCCAGCCTCCTTCACCAGCCGGCCGGCATTGAGCACGGCCGCCTCGGGCGTCACTTCGTACGAGAGGAACGGCAGGTCGGCAATCACCGGCACCACACCGGCGCCACGCACAACCATGCGGGTGTGATAGACCATCTCGTCCATCGTTACCGGCAAGGTCGTCTGATGGCCGGCAACGACATTCGCGAGCGAATCGCCCACCAGCAGGAAATCCACCGGGCATTGCGCCAGCCACGAGGCCGTCAGCCAATCGTAGGCCGTTAGCGCGACAATCCGCTCACGCTGCTGTTTCTTGGCGCGCAACGCGGCAAGCCCACGCGCCGCCGCCACGGATGATGACACTTGTTGCATCATTTCCTCACGTCGTTTTGACCATGATTAGCATAAGGTATTGTAGCAAAACGGGGTTGAAAAGCCAAACACTGGGCAGATATTCACAATTCCGCTCTTGCGGTGGTCAATCTTCTTCACCCACGCTGCAAGGGCGCGGGGTCGCCTGCGGCAGCAGGGTGACGAAGCGGGACGGCCGGACTCTGCAACCGCAGCGGCCGGACTTCTCTCACCAACGCCTTTACCTTGTAGCGAAAGTGCAGAGTATTAAGGGGCGTTTGACGCGCGCCGGCCAGCTTGCTATACTTTTCCTTTAAAGGAGCACTGGATGATGAACTTGACTATCCGCAGCTGTGCCACCCGCGCGTGGCTGATTGGTCTTGCGCTGGCCACGCTGGTGCGCGCGGCCGCGCCCGCAAGCGCGTCTGACACCGCCCCCGCCCCCGCGCCGCAAGAATTGTTCCCGTTTCTCGATTTATTCGCGTCGTGCCTGACGATCGTCGAGAGCGAATATGTGGATGAGGTGAATCCGACCAATGTGATGTACAATGCGCTGCACGGCCTGATGCGCGCGCTGGATCCGCACAGCGAATTCATGGAGCCGGAAGCAACCGAGGAACTGAAAATCGAGACCGAGGGCGAATTCGGCGGGATCGGCATTGAACTGGGCATCCGCGACGAATACTTGACAGTGATCGCACCGATCGAAGGCACGCCGGCGGCCGAGGCCGGGCTGATGCCGTTCGATCAGATTGTCAAGATCGGCGACGAGAGCGCGCGCAACCTGAGCATCAACGAGGCCATCAAACGCATGCGCGGCAAGCCCGGCACGGAGATGCGTCTCACCATCCAACGCCGATTGCAGGAGCGGCGCGAGCTCAAAGACTTCACCCTGACGCGCGCGGTCATCAAAGTCAAACGCGTGCGCGACGCCGCGATCATTGATCCGACTAATCACATCGGCTATGTGCGCGTGACGGCCTTTGACAAGACCACCGCCAGCGAACTGCAGACCGCGATTGACGGCTTGGTCACGCAAGGCATGTGGGCGCTGGTGTTGGACATGCGCAACAACGGTGGCGGTCTCTTGGTCGAAGCCATCAAGATGGCGGACATGTTTTTGGAGAGCAACACGGTGATTGTCTCGGTGCGCAGCCGGGTCTTGCGTCACGAGCAAGTATTTCGCGCGAGCGGCGCGGGCGCACAGTATCGCATGCCGCTGGTCGTGCTGGTGAACGGGGCCTCGGCCAGCGCCTCGGAAATTGTGACCGGCGCGATCAAGGACAACCAGCGCGGCCTGGTGATCGGCAGCAAAACGTTCGGCAAGGGCTCGGTGCAGACCGTCCTGCCGATCGGCAACAACAACTGCTCGTTGCGGCTGACCACGGCGAAATACTATACACCCTCGGGCGTCTGCATTCACGGCACCGGCATTTACCCGCATATCGACGTGCAGCTCACGTTGGATGACGAGATCAAGCTGATTGAGAAACGGTCAAACGCCTTTCGGAAAGCAGACCCGGCCCAGCTGACGAAAGCAGAGCGCGCGCACTATGACGCATTGCGCGCCGCGCGCGACACCCAATTGGAACGCGCCGTTGATATTCTCAACGCTTTGCGCGTGCTGGGCAGCGGCGGCCTTGCGCGTTTCATGGAAATGCCCGCCGCGCCGGTTGCGCTGCCCGCTGTCACTAACGCTCCACCATGAGATGACCATGCATCCACTGATTAGCCGGCTCCTGCCGTTGACCATCTGCCTGGGGCTGTGCGCCTGCACCTCCTTTGACGAGCGCGTCACGGTGTCGCAAGCATCCATTGATGAGTCGTTCAACAAAATCGGCTATACGCCCAAGGATGTGATTGACTTCCGCACCACGCCGCGCAGCATGAAAGGGCGCACCTGGGTTGAGCGTTCCATTCGCTTCAAGGACAAAGGCGACCGACCGCTGGCGGAGATCACCAAGTTCTTCAAGCAGGAGGCCGCCTATCCGTTTGACTACTATATGACGATCGGCGAAAGCGACAGCGACATGCAATTCATTCGCTGGTATGAGTTCAAGCTCGACGAGAATTATCCGATTTACCGGATCGAGTTTGCGCAACCGCAACAAGAGCGCGCCCGGCAGCGCGCGCTCGCTGCCACCACCCCACTCGAGGCCGCGCCCGGCCCCACGACCACATCCGCCCCGCCTGCGGCGCAAAAGCCCTAGCCATGTGGGTGCTCGGCCTTGAAAGCTCGTGTGACGAGACGGCCGCTGCGCTGTATCATCCCGAATCCGGCCGCTTTTTCGAGCGTGTTGCGCGCCAACTTGCCGTGCATGCGCCCTATGGCGGCGTGGTGCCGGAACTGGCCAGTCGCTGCCATCTCGAAACCATTTCACCGCTGACCCACGCCGTCTGCGCCGACGCGGGCATTGCCTTGGCTGCGATCACCCATGTCGCCGCGACTGCCGGTCCGGGCTTGGCGGGCGCCTTGATCGTCGGGCTGAGTTACGGCAAGGCGCTGGCGGCCGGGCTGGCCGTGCCGTTCGTCGCCGTGAATCACATCGAGGCGCACATGTATGCTGCCGGTGCGGAAGCAGAGGTGCATACGCCGTTTTTGGCGCTGGTCGTCTCCGGCGGGCATACGCTGCTGGTGGATATTCACGACGCGTTGCAGTACACGGTTTTGGGCCGCACGCGCGATGACGCCGCCGGCGAGGCGTTCGATAAAGGCGCAAAGCTCCTCGGCTTGGGATATCCGGGCGGGCAGGCCCTCCAAGAGCTGGCCCGCGGCGGCAATCCCCGCGCGTATGCCTTTCCGCGCGCGATGCTGCATGATCAGAGTTGGGATTTCAGTTTCTCCGGGTTGAAGACCGCCTTGGTCTATTTCCGGCGCGACCATCCGGAAGCCCACCTGCCGGACGTCGCCGCTGCGTACCAGGAGGCCATCGTTGACGTGCTGGTGCGGAAAACGCTGCGTGCCGCCCGCCATTTTCGGCGCGCGACCGTCGTGCTGGGCGGCGGCGTCACCGCCAACACGCGCCTGCGTGAACACTTTCTCGCCGAGGGCGCACGGCAGGGCGTGCGCGTGCTGCTGCCATCTTTTGCGCTCTGCACCGACAACGCACGCATGATTGCCTATCGCGGCTGGCAAGTGTATGGCGCGCGCGGCGCCAGCACGCTGGACGCGGATATCTTCCCGGCCTTCGTTGCCGCCCCGCGCGGGTGACCGCAGCACTACGTATCCAAGAGCGCCGGCCGCATTCATTCTCTGACGGGGTCGCCACCGCTGCGCCACCTGATTTCGGCAACTCGTAAATGTGATTTCTGCAAGGCCGACCGTGCATTCCCGCCCGGTCGCGGCGGAGGCGATGACGGTGGTGTGGCGTAGCAACATCCTTCCTACCTGCGCACCTACCAAGATCAGCGATCAGTGTTCAGTAATCGGTATTCGGTGGAGGAGCTGATGCGGCCGATGCGTGGCGCGGCAGCGGCAGACACGCGTGGCCACGGTAACGCGATTTTCGGCGCGCGGCGCCGGATCTGGGCGCGCCGCCCCTCCCCGCTTGACACGCATGGTACTTTGTGATACAATGTACTTGGCACCGTTACTCACGCGCCGCGCACGCCGCGCGCACACACCCAGGAATGCCCGCCATGACTGCGCTTGCTACCCCCCACCTCGTCCGCGACCAGGACGAGTACTTCGACAACTGGACCGTGCAGGTGCGCAAAGGCCTGCTGGAAGTGTGCATTCTGAACGCCCTGGCCCAGCGCGAATTCTACGGCTACGATCTGGTCAAAAGCCTGACCCGCATGCTCGGCTGGAGCATCACCGAGGGCACCATCTATCCCTTGCTCTCGCGCCTGCGCGTGCAAAAACTGGTCAACACGCGCTTGGAGGAATCGTCCGCAGGCCCGGCCCGCAAGTATTATGCCCTGACCGCTAAAGGCCGCGCCACGGCACGCTTGATGAACAATTATCTGGCGGTGCTGCTTGAAAACAGCGATCGCTCAACCCTTGCCGGAGCTTGATATGACACTGTGGACTTCCCCCGCCGAAGCAGAATTGATCGAGTATTGCGAACGCAACCGTGCCCGGTTTGTCGCTGCTGGCGCCGATCCCGCGGAAGTGTTGGATGATTTGCGCAGCCACATCACCGAAGAGGCCGCGCGCGCCGGCATTGCAATGCTTACGCGCGAGGATGTGCTGCGCCTGCTGTCCGGCATGCAGGACCCGGCGGCCACGTGCGATGCGCCAAATCAGTTCGCGCCGCCCGCGCCGGCTACGTGCGCCCAGACCACGCCGCTGCTCTCCGGTTTTGCATTGGTCGCCTGCATCGCGTGTGGCGTGGCCTTGCCGTTGTTCGCCTGGCTCTTTGAATTGCTGACCGGCGTCTGCACCACTGAATTGTTCGATCCCTTGCCGACCGTCTGGCATGTCGTGCTGGTGGCCTGCATTCCGCCCGCAAACTTGCTTGCCTGTCTGGCCTTGCGGCGCGACCAGATCCGCAACTGGCGCATACTCGCGTGGACCAACAGCATTGCGCTCGGCATTAGTTTGTATTACACGCTGGGCTTCTTGCCCTTTACGCCGTTCGCGATCGTGGGCATTGTGATGTGCGGCCTTGGCTTGCTGCCGCTGGCGCCGCTGCTGGCACTGCTCACCGGTTTCTCGTTGCGCAAGAGACTACGCCAGCGCGCGGCCGCCGTCGGCGTGCGCCTGCGCGGTGCGTGGTGTGGCCTGCTGATCGGCGTGCTGGCACTGCTGGTGCTGGACGTGCCCAAGGCCGTGACACTGGCCGGCATGCAAATGGCCGTCAGCGAGAACGACGCAACCCAGGCGCGCGGCATCCAGGTACTGCGCGTGGCCGGCAATCACGCTGACATC
Source organism: uncultured bacterium (assembly GCA_964397565.1). Lineage (GTDB taxonomy): Bacteria > Auribacterota > UBA3054 > UBA3054 > JAPLST01 > JAPLST01. Next base: position 17,619 of record CAYNJC010000017.1, on the reverse strand, counting down.
CTGCGCGCATGTTACCTGCAACGCCGCTTCGCCATTGATTTATTGACCTTGCTGTTCCGCATCAGCGGCCCGGACGTCACCGCAGCACAGGCACAAGATATCTATTACCGCGTCACTGGCGTGCCGTACAATGCGGTCGCCCCGCCTGCCATCAGCGGCCCGCGCACGCGCATGGCGAATGTCGAGCACTTTGACTATGACCAAGGCGGCGAGGCCGTCGCCGCGCGCCTGCGCGGATTATCGCTCGATCAATCGCGATTGGACGGCAGGGTGGATCCAGACGCCGCCACGGCCTACCTCGAATGGACGATGGTTTTTCGCAACAACGCGGCCGTGCAGCACGAGGCGCGCGCCCAAGTCGTCTTGCCGCCGGATGCGGTCGTCTCGCGCGTCACGTTGTGGGTGAACGACACGCCGCGCGAAGCGGCCTTTGCCCCGCGCGCCCAGGCGCGCAAGGCGTATGAAGACATCGTCCAGCAACGCCGCGATCCAATTCTGGTCACCACCAGCGGGCGCGATCAAGTCTTGGTGCAGTGCTTCCCCGTGCCACCTAATAATGGCACCATGAAAGTGCGGATCGGCATCACCGTGCCCTTGACCCTGCCGACATTGTCAGAAGGGCTTGTGCGCCTGCCGTATTTCAGCGAACGCAATTTTACGACCCGCACCGGGTTGGAGCACGGTCTCTGGCTTGAAGCACCGGCCACCGTGCAGTTGCTGCAGCCGGTGACCGGCATGGTGTGCGCCGCGCGTGACGATAGCTGGGTCTTGCGTGGCAACTTGGGCGCCGCCGCGCTCGACCAGATTCAGGCCGTACGTGTGACGCGTGATGCGCAACGCACCGATGCGTGGGCCTGGCTGGATGCGGCGTCCAACAGGGTGGTCCGGCAACATATCAGCGCGACCAATGCCGCCGCGCCGCAACGGATTGTGCTGGTGCTTGATCAATCCCGGCGGATGGCGGCGTATACCAATATGGTATATCACGCGTTGCGCGCCCTGCCGGCGGGTGTCGAGGTTGCGTTGCTTGGCGCCGGCGACACCGTGCGCGAGCTGCTACCGCCAACATGGTGGACACCGGCCGCGCATGCGCAGGCAACCGCCGCGCTGGATGCGCTGACGTATGCTGGCGGCTGCGACAACGCGCACGCACTGACGCGCGCCTGGGATCTTGCCGCCGCGCGCGCACCCAGCGTGATTGTCTGGTTGCATGCCACGCAACCGCTGCAATCGCGCGACATCGAGGCCCTGCGCCAGCGGCTTGCGCGCCAGCCGTGGTCGCCCGTCATCGTTGATCTGCAATGCGGCACCGGCCCGAATGCACTGGCCGCGCAACTCAACGGTCTGGTTGCCTTGCAGAGCGCCACGCGGTTCGGCCAACCGGCGCATGATCTCGAACGACTGCTGGCGCAATGGCAGCCCGCGGCATCCGCGGTGCGCGTCGTGCGCTGGTGTGAGAATCCCGGCTTCAACACCGCCAGCATGTGCGCCGACGCGCACGTGGCCCGGTTGTGGGCCAACGATCAAGTGCACATCTTGTGCGGCCAGCGCCGCGCCAGCGCGACCAGCAACGCCGTCGTTTTGGCAACGGCGCAGCATGTGGTCACGCCCGTCTCCGGCGCCGTGGTGCTCGAGACGGACGCGCAATTTCAAGCGGCGGGCTTGACGCCGGTCAGCGACGAGTTGGTGCCGCGCGTCGTCCCCGAACCATGTTTCACCGGCCTGCTCATGCTGGCACTCATCATCCACATGCGCCGGCACCATGGCGCACAGCAATGGCATACATTCAGTCAATGAAGGGTGATTGTGTGCGCCACAGCCGTGACGTTGGCCGGCATGCAATTGGCCGTATTGACCTTACCGTTAACCTTGAAAAGATGAACGAAAAATGAAAAAGAGCATCACAGTCGGGATCGTGTTGGCATGCTTAACTGTTTGTCTGGCGTTCCTCTCTCGCGGTCGAAGCGACCTTTGCCCCAAGGTGACTGTTGCGAGCATTCGCAGGGTTCAACTCGGCATGACCAAGGCAGATGTTGTTGGCATTCTGGGTGAGCCGCATGCGACTGCTCTCGGGATCTACGGAACCAACACGTTCGTGATGCACTACGCGCGCCCCGTCAGGCTAGCACGCTGGTATCCGATGCTGTGGGTGCATCTGACCAATGATGTGGTCGTGGAAGTCTATGCGAAACGATATGTCGACTGGGGTGCGGATGACATCGGAGTGTATGGCCTCAGTGAAAACCAGAAACAATGGGAGGCGGAGTACTTCGTGTCGACCTTCCCGAAGAACTGAAGGCCAACAATACCTCGGCGTTTGCGTCGCTAGACGCGCCGAAATTCAAGGTGGACGTTCCGCATCAACTTGGTTGAGCAACACGCAGCGCACGCTCAGGTTGTCGTGCCGCCGAATGCACCTGCCGGCGTACCAGGATTGTTTCTTCTGCGTGCCTTTGCCTTCGCGCGCGTGGCATCGTGCTGTTCACGGATACGGATAGGAATGCGTGCAGATATCTTTATCTTTTTTGTACATATAGTAGGCATCCGCCGTGCCGGTGTCTTCGTAAATGTAATAGATATCCTTGTCAAAAAAGTCCCAATCGTCGCCGGTGTGCGCTTTGCTCCACTGTTCCGCCAGCTTCTTATTGTGGCCGCGCACCGTGTAGGTGCCGCCCATCTCACTCACGGAGTATGACGTTGCGCCGCGGATGCCGGCGCTGGTGTAGTTGGCCACCGTCGTGGCGCCGTTCAAGACCGGCGCCGACGCGGGCTTGTAACTGCGCAGTTCCACCGTGCTGCCATAATCGCCCTTGCGGAACCAGAGTTGCTTGCTGTTGTAAAGGCACGCAGCGAATGTGGCAAACCCGTCCGGCGTGAAGTTTTCGAACACCTTCTTGCCTTTGGGCGTCACCAGCGTCATCGGCCCGTTTGTGCCCGCTGTTTCGGTCCAATACAGCAGACCTCCCTTTTCATCTGTGTCGGTCTGTTTGCTGCCACTGCCGGGGTCCGGAGTCGTGTTGGCGCCTAGCAGTTTGTTTTTCTTGTAGACCGTGTACTCAGTGCTGCCACCTGCCTTCTTGGCAAAGAAGCTGACGCCGTTGGCATAGACGCTATCGAACCATCCTGGCGCCAGTGGCAATTGCCAGAGCAGTTTCTTCAACTTCTTGTGCCAGCATTGCAGACCCTGCATGTTCACTTGTGCCAAGGTGACAAAGATCCCCCCGGGCGTGAACCACGCATCGTGGTAGTTGTTGGAAATGACCACCGTGCCGCTCAGCGCGAATCCGCCCTTGGCCACTTTGTAGAGGAAAAACTCATTGTACGCTTGCACCGCGTTGCCGAGCAGCACCTGCGTGCCGTCGAAATCCTCAATCCACGCCGCCGCCGGCGCGCCCGGGAAGGTTTGGTTGTTAACCATGTTTTGGCCCTTCTTGTCTGCCACAGAGGCCGACCCAAGTGGGTACGTATACCAATCGTAATACACCACACGCGCCATACTGTCGGTGCCCCAACACCTGGTGTGGATGGTGCGTGCAACCTGCTGCAGGGCGGTGCCTTTCGGCGTGAGCCACACGTCGTTATGTGTGTTCGTGTCGGTATATTGATTCGTCCACGAGACTTGCGCCCAGTTCAGGGTGATGATCCCAAGGTCAGCCGCATCATACCCGTTCACTTGAATTTGATAGACGCTACCTGAGAGTGCTTCGAATGGGTAAAAACTCTGCAGCGTGATAGTATCATCGTTTTTTCCAACAAGGGTAAGGGACGTCAGCGCGGTGCCTTGCCAAATGGCCAGAACAGTGTCAAAACTGCTGCCGAAGGTGTCAAACGCATACAGGCCGGCGGCTGGCGCGGTCCACGTCCACCACACGGTTTGCGTGCCATCATACCAGAACGTGGTTTCCCCAACTTCGGTAGTCGCATCAATGTTGTTCCCATTGGTTGTTCCCGCTTCGCCACTGACGGCAAAGCGCGCGGCAAACATATCATTATTGGGCGCGGCACCCCGGCCAGCCTGCGTGCGCAGCCTGCTCGCTGATGCGCGCGCATGCACCTGCTGCTTCAGCCAGCGTTGCTGCTGTGGAGCCCGGCGATCCGTGCCGGATTGGCTGCCGACACGCGCCGACGCGCGCTGCACGCGCGGCACTTGCTGCACACCCGCACTATCCGTGTCCCAAACACCGCATACAGTGGACACCAGCATAAGTACTGCCATTGCGGCACCGGCAACGCATATTTGATGAATTCTCATGGCGCGGCTCCGTGGTGATAACGAAAAACAATAACTACATGGCACACTACTGAAGTACAGCTTCAGTAGATGTGTGCCTCAAACAACGCCCGGTTTGTGTTCTTGCTTAGAAGAAGCGCGCACTGCTGATCAACAGGTGCAGCACGCCCAACACGATACAGGCAATGCCAATCGGCACCTGATACACGTCGAGCAGGGCGATCTTGCTTTGATACTTGGTCAGCAGTTCCTGCGCTCTCAGCGCGGCGGCATCCGCCGCCGCGGCGACTTTCTGGGCCGCTGCGCCGCTGGCCTCCGCCATTGCTGGTTTGCGCATCAGTAATTCTTTGCCGAGGAACAGCCCGACCGCCATGGCCGATAGCTGCGGTAAAATGCCCGACAGCAGCGAAAAATGCAGCACGGCCCAGATGAACGACAGTGCGCCAATCGCCAGGGTGAGCACGCCGATCAGATTGCGGAACGGCGTCAGTTTTTTGTAGACTCCGGCAAGCTGCGGCGCTTTGATCGCCAGTAACGGCGCGGCCGCCAACAGTCCGGCAATGATGTTGGCCAAGGCCAGCCCAAGCCACAGCAGCGAACCGAGCATGCCGCTGGTCGTGCCACCGCCACTGCCGCCGCCGCCCGTCACATTCTTGCGGCGCATGGTGAAATTGTTGCCGACCGTCACGCCGTCAAAGGGCGGCGCTTTGTTCCCATCCGTCGTGCACATTGAGAGCTCAAACACGGTCACATTCTTCGGATCGCCTTTCTTGCTGGCGACCGCCACATAGACGGGCAAGCCCCACTGGGTGACTTGCCCCAGCATGTTTTTCTCGATGGCCCACCAGTTGCCTTTGATGGCGACGGCAACAATTTCGCACGGGTTCTTCTGGTTGGCGCCCCAGTCCGGCGCGTTCACCAGAAACGCGAGCGAGGCCTTGACCAGGTCCTTGACATTGCCTGGACCGGCAAAGCCTTTGAAGTGCCCCGGCCATTGGCGCGCGTCGCGTTCTTTATCCACTTTGCCTTGCGCGGCATTCTTGTCTTTGTCAATTGCCGCCAGCTTTGCTTTGATGGTGGCATTGTTCGGGTCGAACTGGGCCGCCTGCGCGAGCGTGCTCTTAACCTCATCGTAGCGCCCGGCCCGCGTGCTCTCGGCATAGTTGGGCATCATTTCCAGCGTGCCTTCGGCTTCCTGCAGGAGTTTGTCGCCCATGTTCTTGCGCAAGGCGCAGGCGCCGGTGTAACCACGCTGCAACTCCTCATAGGTCGAGCCGGCACTGCGCAAATCCGAGCGGCCCACGATCGGAAATATTTTGTTCTCGATGTCGCCGGGACTGGTGCCGTATTTGGCGCCGAAGCTGTCGAGCATCGCTTTGATCTTCGGCATGTCGTTTTTCTCGAAGGTCGCGAATGCGGCCAGTTGCTCGGCGGGCTTGTCATAGAGAAAGCCGGATTGATACTTGTCGAGTGGCTCGCGCACTTGGGTGTGCAACGCCACCAGCGCCGTCCAATCTTTGAGCGCTTCCGCTTTGGTGGGCGTGGCGGCCAGGACACGCGGTGCACAGACCAGGCCGGCAAACAAGAAACAACTAAGTGTAAGAATGAGACGACGGGCATGCATAGTGATCTCCAGTGTTGAACATGAGCGAAGGCGGCAAAATGTGTGCCGCATCCGGAAGCGCAATCCAACTGCGGCTAGGGTAACAAAAACGGCAAGGGAAGTCAATGAGGCAGAACGCCCGGTTCCGGCGACTCAAAATAAAGTGGGAGCGGCTTCAGGCCGCGATGTTGCCCAGATCGCCAGCTGAACTGGCTCCCACCTTCTCTGGCAGTCAGTGTCGTATTTCAGCAAACAAACATTGGATTTGCTTCCCTGTGACTTGCTGAGTCACCGGAACTGGGAATATCGCAAAATAAAAACTGAAGATTGCTGTAGCACCCCACTGCGCGAGAATTACTATCAGTCTTCTTTGACCTCCTGAGTACTATCGGAGTACACACAGAATGTGCCCAGCTTTGGCACGCGTTTTTCGAGCAGCAGCGTGGGCGGATTATCATCCATTGTTTTGGCGGTGCCTGGATAGATTACATCCCGCCAGATCATATGCGAGGGGGACGTAGCGCCGTGCTGCGCATGAAACGCGATTAATGTCTTAAGATCCGGCGCAAACTTCTGGTCGTGGCTCTGCGCATACATTGCAGCATACAGATATAGGCATTTGACATTCTCGCGGACGCGAAGTGCGCGGGTCATATGGTACAGCAGGGCAAGCCCGAGCACTAGCGCAAACAGCATTAGGGCAAGATAAATGATGATCTGCAGAATCACTTTTCTGCCAGCAACACAACGGAAAGCTTTTGCTTGCATGGCTCACCTCCTTCCCACTAACCGATTGTCGATCACCGTCCCGGCATTGCTCGACATTTCATCCGATTTCTTCATCCAGTCGCTGGGGCTGGTCATCGTCGCTGCTGCCAGCGTCGCCACCGTTGTCATTATTGCTGTTGTTGTCATCGCCGCTGGTGTCGGCGCCGGTGTTGTTCGGGATGCGGATGAGGGTCCACTGTTGAATGGTGTCCTGGTCGAGATGCACCAGCACCGGGGCTTGGTCTTGGGTGAGATTGCTGAGGCCGGCCTCGCACACGATGGTGCGGTCGCCCACTTGCCAGGCAGCCTGCTGCGTCTGCATGTCGACGGCGCCGTGCACCGGGAGCGTGGTGCCGGTGAGCACATCGTAGTAATTGCCGCCAATGACGCCGGCCTTGTTGACGGCGAGCTGGAACATGGCGCTCGAGTCGGTCTGGTCGCCCTGCACGAACGAGAAGACGCCGAGGGGCATCCAGTCGCCGCTGTTCGGATCTGCGGTCGGCGCGTTTTGGGCCAGATCCGCGGCTTGCTGATAGTAGCCTTCGGTCGTGGCAATCTGCTGATTGTTGCAGTAGACATTGTCCGCATCCCACGTGATGCTGTCGCCGTAATCAAAATAGGCCGGCGGCACATCACCCCAGTCAAACCACGCATTTATGGCTTGCCACGTGGCATAGTTCCAGGCGCGGCCACGCGCCCAATTGGCTACAACCCACGCCCCAGGATGGCTGGCGAACCAGCCGGGGCCGAAGACGTCATAGTGGTTGTACGCCGCGCGAACGGCCGCACCACGGGCCGCCAGGCTGTTCAAGTGAGGTGCCACGGTGTTGGCCCCGGACCAGTCTCTGCCGAAGCCGCCGTCGGTGGGGATTCTGACGTTGGCTGCGTTGAACGCATTGACATTCGGAACCGGGCGGTCGCCGCCAAATCCTTGGTCGCGGTAGCCACGGTCAAGAGATTCACCGCTGCGGTACCCGCCGTCATACGAGCCGCCGCCACCACCGTCATGAAAGCCGCCAAACGAACCGCCCCCGCCACGGCCACCACCACCGCCGCCATGGCCGCCACCGCCGCCGCGGGCGTGTGCCAGCTGCGCGCCGCACAGCGCCACGGATACCATTACCAACGCGATTGTTGCTGTTTTCATAAGAGACTCCCTAATTGTCGGACTGAAGGCGGACAAGTTTGACCAATGGCGTGTTGGGAAGCCGTACGCCATCGAGCGTACGCTTGACGGATTGCCACGAAAAACTGTCGGCGTCAAGGCGGGTCAACACATTGACGGCGGAGCAGGCATCGCCGTCGGGCAGTTGGCCGTTGGCGTCAATGATCCAGGTCGCGCCACTCTTGATCCACACATCGTTGGCGACGCCGCCCTGCGCGTCAAACAGCCATGACACGATCCGGCCCGCGCTGGGATTCCAGCCGATGATCTGCATGCCCGCTACCGGCGCCTGGCCATCCTGCGCGACCGTATACGTGCATTTGATAAAGTTGGTGTTGGCCATCCACTCGAACGAGATGTGCATGGCCGCGTTGCTCTCGCCGCTGGTCCAGCTGCCGATCAGCCACGCGAGATCCTGCAGGTGCTCCTGATTCGAGCCAGTGACATAGGGTGCATCGCGCACTGTCAGCATGGTCCATTTGCCTTTGCGCTTGGCATGCACGACGGAGTAGCGCGCGCCGGTGCCGGCTACCGTCGAAGGCGAAGCCAGTTTGGCGATGCCGCGCTCGATGGCAACCTCCGGGCCCATGAAGCGCAGAGACTCGATCGTGACCGTCATGGTCGCGCCCGGATGCTCTTTGAACAATGCGGCGTACAATTTTTGGATGGCAGGACGGCCGCGGTAGGCTTGGCCCGCCTCGTCGGTATAGGTGGCGTCGGGCGCCCAGAGCGCACCCATGGCTTTGACATCGGCGGCATTGAAGGCCTTGACGAACGCATCCGCCGTTGCGCGAATCGCCTGTTCGTCCTGTTGAGCAATCGGCGCGGCACCGGGCGTTGGCACGGCGGCGCACACGGCAGCAACACTGATTAGTAGCGCGGCGCTGGCGCACAATGCGCGCGGATGATGCGTGAAGAATCGGATATTCATTGTTTCCCTGTTGTGCATTTTCGGCTCCCCGCCGATCCCGCCGGCGGCGGGATCGGTGGAAGCAGAGATTGAAAGAGCGGCCGGCGTGTTTTTCTGCTCAATCTTATTCACCCACGGCGCAAGGCCGTGGGGGTCTCCAGAGATGTCGGTTCGGTTGTGAGCCCGTCGGTTCCGGTTTTTGTGCCGCCGAGTTTCTCGACCACGTGGAACGAGACCGGGATCAGGAAGATCGCCAGAAAGGTTGAGGCGAGCATGCCGCCAATGACGGTGAAGCCCATGACCTGGCGCGACAGGGCGCCCGCGCCGCTGGCAATCGCCAACGGCACACAGCCAAGGATAAAGGCAAAGGCGGTCATGAGAATGGGGCGCAAGCGGACGCGCGCACCGTCGAGCGCAGCATCCATGAGCGACAGGCCTTGCTCGTAGCGGGTCCTGGCGAACTCGACGATCAAGATGGCGTTTTTGGCGGCCAGGCCAATCAGCATCACCAGCCCGATTTGGGCATAGACATTGTTTTCAAAATGGCCGACGAGCAAACCGGCAAACGCACCGAAGACGGCAATCGGCGTGCCCAGCAAGACACTAAACGGCAGGGTCCAGCTTTCGTATTGGGCCGCCAGAATCAGAAAGACGCACAGGAGCGAGAAGCCGAAAATTGCCATGGACGAAATACCTTGCTGCGCCTGCTGTTCCTGGAAACTCATACCCATGTAATTGAAGCCCATCTCGGACGGCATGGTTTTCGCAAAGACATCTTCCATGGCCGCCATGGCCTGTTGGGAGCTGACGCCGGGTCTGGCGGCAGCATTGATCTGGGCGCTGCTGTAAAGATTATAGCGCATCAAGAACTCCGGCCCGGCAATGCTGCTGACCTGCGTCAAGGCGGCCAGCGGCACGGTGTTGCCCGCGCTGTTGCGGACATAGAATTGGCCGAGATAGCGGGTGCTCGTGCGGTAGTCGCCTTCGGCTTCGACGTACACCTGCCACTGGCGGCCGAACTTGTTGAAATAGTTCACAAAAGCGCCGCCCATGAAGCATTGCAGGGTTTGATACACATCCTGCAGTTTCACGCCCTGCATGAGGACTTTGTCACGCTCAACGTTGACGTACACTTGCGGCACGGCGGGCAGGAAGGTGGTCGTGACGCGCGCGAATTCCGGGCGCTTGTTGGCCTCCGCCAGGAAGGTTTGCACGTTCTGCGCCAGAAAGGCCGTGTCCTTGCCGGCGCGATCCTCCAGGATGAAGGTGACGCCGCCGGCGGTGCCGATGCCTTGGATGGACGGCGGCGAGAAGGCCAGGGCGACCGCACCAGGCAATTTGCTGAGTTGCGCATTGAGGTGGGCCATGATGGCTTGGTATTTTTCGGCCGGCTTCTTGCGCAGCGACCATTCCTTGAGCGAGATGAAGAAGAAGCCACTGTAAGTGTTGTAAACGCCACTCAACATGCTGAAGCCGTCTACCGCAGTGCAGTACTGCACACCGGGCGTGTTCATAATGATTTCCTCGGCCTTTTTCATCAGGGCCGTGGTGCGATGCAGGGAGGAGGCATCCGGCAGTTGCAGCACCGCAAAGGTGTAGCCTTGGTCCTCCTCGGGCAGGAAGCTGCCGGGGATGTTCTTGCCCAGCATGGCGGTCAGCACGACCACGCCACCCAGTAGCAGCAGGGAGATGGCGCTTTTGCGGATCAGCAGGCCGCAGGAGCTGACGTAGCCGTTGGTGGCGTGGCCGAAGGCCCAATTGAAGCTCCTGAAGAACACGCCCAGCGGCCCGCGCGCTGGCTGCTTGGGCCGCAATAGCATTGCGGCCAGGGCCGGGCTGAGGGTCAGCGCATTGAAAGCGGAAAACACGACCGAGACCGCAATCGTGACGGCAAACTGCTGGTAGAGCCGGCCGGTAATGCCGGGAATGAAAGCGGTCGGCACGAACACTGCGACCAGAATGATCGCAATGGCAACCACCGGGCTGGCCACTTCCTCCATTGCCTTGAGGGCCGCGGCCTTGGGCGCCATGCCTTCCTCGATGTGATGCGCCACCGCCTCGACCACCACAATCGCGTCGTCCACAACCAGGCCGATGGCGAGCACCAGGCCAAACAGCGAGAGGGTATTGATCGAGAAGCCCAGCAGTGGGAAGACGGCAAAGGTGCCGATCAGCGAGACCGGCACGGCCAGCAGCGGAATCAGCGTCGCGCGCCAGCCCTGCAGGAAGATGAACACCACGACGATGACCAGCAAGAGGGCTTCAAAGAGGGTGATCACGATTTCGCGCATGCCCTCGGTGACCGACAAGGTCGTGTCGAGCGCGATCACGTAATCGAGACCCGGCGGAAATCTTTTTTTCAATTGCTCCATGAGCTTTTTGGCGCCGTTGGCGGCATCGAGCGCGTTGGAGCCGGGCATTTGGTAGAGCGCGACAATCGCCGCCGATTTGCCGTTGAGCCGGGCGAGCATGTTGTAGTTCTGCGTACCCAGCTCGATGCGCGCGACGTCTTTGACGCGGACGATGGCGCCACCGGGATCGGCGCGCAGGACGATGTTGCCGAACTCCTCCTCGGTTTGCAGGCGGCCTTGGGCGCGCACGGCATAGGTGAACTCCTGCCCTTGCGGAATGGGCGTCGAGCCGATCTGGCCGGCAGGATTAACCGTGTTCTGGGCTTGGATCGCGTTGATGATCTCGGGGATGGTGATGTTCAATTTGGCAAGCTGGTTGGGCTGCACCCAGAAGCGCATGGCGTACTGGCCGGCCCCGAAGACGCTGACGCTGGCGATGCCTTTGATGCGGGTCATGGCATCATTGATATTGATGTAGGCGTAGTTCGCGAGGAAGACATTGTCGTAGATGCCATTGGGCGAGTAGAGCGCAAACAGCAGCAGCGGCGCCAAGGTTGACTTCTGCACCGTGACCCCTTGATTGACCACTGCAGACGGCAGTTGCGAGTTGGCCTGCATCTCGCGCATCTGCGCCAAAATCTGGTCGGTGTTGGCCTCGGTCTTCAAGCTGAACACGACGTTGAGCTGCATCGAGCCGTTGTTGGCATTGAGCGAATACATGTAGTCCATGTTGTCGACGCCGGACATCTGCTGCTCGATCGGCGTCGCCACCGATTGCAGGATCGTCAGGGCATCCGCGCCCGGATAGCTGGCGCTGACCTGAATCTGGGGCGGGACGATGTTCGGGAATTGCGCGACCGGCAGGCTCATCATCGCGACCAGGCCGATGATCACCATCAGGATCGCGATCACCATCGCAACAATCGGACGATTGATGAAAAATTTAGACATGGCGCCTCACGTGGTGGCGGCGGTGGTGGGCGCGGGATTGCTGACCGGCGCGGGCACATACGGCTGAGGATCCACGGTCGCGCCCTCGCGCACCTTTTGCAGGCCCTCCACGATGATGCGTTCGCCGCGCGCCAGCCCGCGCGTGATGATCCAGTCCGCGCCGACGCGCTCGCCCACGGCCACGCTGCGGATCGTGACTTTGTTGTCAGGCCCGACCACCGCGACCAGAAACTTGCCTTGGACCTCCATCACCGCGCGCTGCGGCACATACAGCGCCGTACTGCACGTCATGATCCGCACCATGCCAAAGAAACCGGGGCGCAGCGTGTTGCCGGGATTCGGAAACAGCGCATCAACCTTGACCGTGCCGGTTTGTTCACTGACATCCAAATTGATCGCGCTGACATAGCCTTTGTGCGGAAACATGCTGCCGTCCCCCAAGATCAGTTCGGTGACCACCGTGACGATGTCGGTCTGGCCGTCCGCCAGCGCGTTGATGCTGGCGCTATTCTTCAGGTATTCTTGCTCGCTGACATAGAAGACCGCCTTGATCGGGTCCACCGTCGCGAGCGTGGCCAGGTCGCCCGAGCTCGGGCTGACCAGATCGCCGACGTTCACCGCGGCGATGCTGATTATGCCGGAGATGGCCGCCGTGACGTGGGTGTAGGACAAGTTCAACTCGGCGTTCTGCACATTCGCCTGCATGGCTTGCACGGTGGCCTTGGCCGCGGCGTTGTCTTGCACGGCCTTGTCGCGCTCGGCTTCACTGACGGCGCTTTGCTTGTACAGCGTCACCATGCGCGACTCGGTCAAGCTCGTCTCGATCTGCTGCGCCTGCGCATTCGCCAGTTGGGCTTTGGCTTGTTCCAGTGCCGCGACAAACGGGCGCGGGTCAATCTCAAACAACAGATCGTCGGTTTTCACCACCGTGCCGTCTTTGTAAACCTGCTTCTGAATGTAGCCTTGCACGCGGGCCTTGATCTTCGAGGTGGTCGAGCCGATCAGGGTGCTGACCCACGAACGGGTCACGGGCATGTCGAGCTGCTCTTTGACCTCCGTCACCAATACCGTCGGCGGCCCGGCCGCCACTGCGGCGCCGGGTGGACGACAGCCGCCCAGCACAAGCGGGAGCGAACACACGAGGCACAGAATGGCCGCACCGCGGCGTCTCCCACGCGGGGGCAGACTTAGATTCGGACTGCTTGTCATTGGTCACCCTTGTGTTTTTTGTCAGTTGCCGCGATCAGTTTTCGCCACGCTTTCTTGCCAATTTTCTTTTCCTCGGCCAACTCGGCGCTGTGATATTTGCGGCGCATCTCGTTGATGTCCACCGTCGGCGCCGGGAATTTCATCTTGAGTGCCGCAAGGGTCTCGACCACGATCTGCGCCACCGCCAGATTGCGAAACCATTTGTTGTTGGCCGGGATGACATACCACGGCGCGTGCTCGGTGCTGGTCTGGCTGAGGGCCTCCTCGTAGGCCGCGGTGTACTCATCCCAAAAGCCGCGCTCGGTGTAATCGCCGTCGCTGATTTTCCAGTGCCGGGCCGGGTCGTCCAGACGCTGCTTGAAGCGTCGCAACTGCTCCTCCGGGCTGATGTGCAGGAAGAATTTGAGGATGTGCGTGCCGCTGGCGACGAGGGTCTGCTCAAAATTATTAATCATCGCGTAGCGTGCCTGCCATGTTTTCTTGGGAATCAGGTGGTGCACGCGGGTAACCAAGACATCTTCGTAATGCGAGCGATTGAAAATGACGACCTCGCTCTTCTTCGGCACCTGCTGCTCGATCCGCCAGAGGAAATCGTGTTGGGCCTCCTCGTGCGAGGGCACCTTGAAGCCGTGCACGCGGGTGCCCTGCGGGTTCATCGCGCCAAGCACATGATTGATCGTGCCATCCTTGCCGGCGGCATCCAGTGCCTGCAAGCAAATCAGCAGTGAGTGCTGGCCCTCGGCGTAGAGCAAGTACTGCAGCGCGCGCAGTTCGCCGTCGAGTTTCTCAACCGCCTTGAGGGCCGACTTCTTGCTTTTGTGTTCGGCGGTGAACGCAGGATCAATCTTGCCTAACCGAACCTTGCTGCCTGGTTTGACGCAGAACATTTTGCGATAGTTCATGTGGTCCTCTCCCGCCGAACATGTCGGCCGGCTTGGGTTAGATTACTTCGCGTGCAAGCCGCGGAAGCTGTCCAGCGGCTCGTGCAGCCATTTCTGCCAGTGGGTCTTGCGCGTTTCGCGCAGATCAAACATGCGGTACAGGCCCACCTTGAACAAGTCCAGGAAGACCAACCAGACCAAGTTATAGATCCAGATCAAGCCGATCACCCGCCACGGAATGGGCGTCACCAGCCAGCCATTGGCTGCCATCAGCGCCGCCAAAAGTTGCGTGCCCATGATGGCCCAGAAGAAGCGCCATTCCGGGAAGGGCGGCTGCCAAAACAGGCCGCGCGAGCGGGTTGAGAACAGCAGCAAGTGGCCGGCGATCACCAGCTGCATGAACATGGCGGTCTGCAGCATCTTGTTCGACAAATGATGGGTGTGGTACAAATGCGACAGCAGGCCGGAGCTCTGCACCACGCTCAGCAACGCCAGAATGCAGCTGATCACCAGCACGCGGTGCATGTCCCATTTGGCCGGGCGCGGGCTGACTTGCGCATTGTCAAACGCGATCAGCATGACGGGCACGTCATCCAGCAGGGCCAGCAGGATAATCATGATCGGAGTCAGCACCGGGACCTTGTACAGCATCATCACCAGCACGATGAACAGCATAATACTGATGGTCATCGCGATGCGGTAGTAAGCGTAGCCCATCATGCGTTCGAAGGTGCGGCGGGCTTCCTCGATGCCTTTGATGATGACCGACAGGCCGGGTGCGGTGAGAATCAGGCCGGCGGCCGCGCGCGCCGCTTCGGTCGCGCCGGAGACAGCCGTACCCACATCGGCTTGCTTGAGCGCCGGCGCATCGTTGACGCCGTCGCCGGTCATGCCGACGATATGGCCGAGCGTCTGGGCCGATTTGACAATGGCCCACTTGTGCTCGGGAAACACCCGGCCAAAGCCTTGCGCCGCTTCGACGCGTCGGGCAAGATCGAGCGGGATTTCACCTTGGCCAACGTCGCCTTGGAAGATATCGGACGCGGCCACGATGTGGCTGCCCATGCCCAGCGTCTCGGCGATGTTCCGGCCAATCATGACATCATCACCGGTCACCATCTTGACTTTGACGCCGTAGGCCTCGGCCCGCGCGATGGTCTCCTTGGAATCCGGTCGCGGCGGATCGTTCATTGGCAAGATCCCCAGCAGGGTCCATGTACCGGGGACGTCGCTGCGTGCGGCGGCGATGGTCCGGAAGCCTTTCGCGGCGTAGTCGTTGACTACCGTCTGGGCCTTGGCCAAGTCATCCCCGCCGAGCTGAGCCAACTGAAAGATCACCGGTGGCATGCCTTTGGTCACTTTGAACTGGGTGCCGGCGGCGTCCTTGATCGTGGCTTCCGTGCGCTTGGTCACCGGGTCAAATGGCACATAGGCGACTTGCTGATAGGCTTTGAGCACGCGTGGATCTTTGAGGGCTTGGATGACGGTCAGGTCAATCGGGTCTTTGTCCTCCGCCTTGGAGGCCAGCGCGCCGGCCAGGATGACGTCTTGGGGTGCAGCCGTACCCCAGACGACCGGTTCGCCCAAGGTCAACTTGTTCTGGGTCAGCGTGCCGGTCTTGTCGGAAAAGAGAATGTCGATGCCGGCCAGTTCCTCAATGGATTCGAGGCGCGAGACAATCGCTTTCTCGACCGCCAACGCCTTGGCGCCCATCGCCATGGTCATCGAGAGCACGGCCGGCATGGCCACCGGAATCGCGGCGACCAACAGCAGCAGGGCAAACTCGGTGATCTTGAAGAAATCTTCGCCGCGGTGCAACTGGATCGAGACCATGATGACCGCCAGCAGCACGGCCAGGATGATCAGGAAATCACCGATGCGATTGTTGGCTTGGGCGAAATGGGATTTCGCGCCGGCGCTCTGCACCAGCCCGGCCGTCCGCCCAAAGAAGGTGTGCGCGCCGGTGGCGGTGACGACGGCGGTCATCTCGCCCTTTTTGGCGATCGAGCCCGAATAGGCGGGATCTCCGATCTTTTTCGAGACGGCCAGCGACTCGCCGGTCAAGGCGGATTGGTCAACATCAATATAGTCGCCCTCGATCAGCTTCACATCGGCGGGGACAACATTGCCCAGGCGAATGCGCACCACATCGCCGGGCACCAGCGTGGCGGCCAGGACCGTTTGCCAGATTCCCTCGCGCAGGGCCTGGGCTTCCTGTGCTAGCGCCCCTTTCAAGGCATCCAGCGCACTGGCCGCCTGGCGCTCGTGCCAATAGCCCAGCACGGCGTTAAACAGCAGCAACACCATAATGATGACAAAATCAACCCAGTCCTTCACCACAATCGACATCAGGGCGGCCGCTTCTATCATCCATGGCATCGGGCCCCAAAAATACTTCCCGAACACGAGCCACTGATTCTTCTTTTCCTCCGCCAGCGCGTTCGGGCCGTTCTGCGCAAGCCGCTGCGCGGCCTCTGCCGCGGACAGCCCGGTCTTTGGATCGCTGCGCAAGTCCTTCAGTACATCGCCCACACTCATGTGTTCGTACTCTTTGCTGGTGGTTGCCATCGCCGTTCCTTTACTTGATAGTGATACCCGTTTGGGGCCGCAGCTGGCCGTGCCGCAAGGCATATTCCGTTACCCGCTTCTAGTTCCTTGCTGGCCGGGCTGATGATATGAAGAGTACAGGGCGACCAGCCGGGCGATGAGCATCGTCACATAGAACATTCCGGTCGTGGCCTGCACCACGGCCAGCATCCGCGCCACATTTGTGACCGGGACAATGTCGCCATAGCCGACCGTGCACTGGGTTGACAAACTGAAGTAGATGCCGGCGAAACCGCTCAACGACTGGGCCGCCACGGGCCCGACGGTAAACGAAAAACTGTTTGGGGCGACTTTGTCCAGCAATTCGTAGACAAAGGCCCAGAACAACGCCAGCAGGACATAATTGGCGGCGGCGGCACACAGGATGTCGGCATTGATACGCGGGGCCGTGACAACAAAGCGCACAAGGTTCACAACCAACAGGGCAATGAACAGCAGGGCGGCGCCCAACAGCACTTCCGACGGCATCAGCCCCGGCAGCATCCGGTACAGCCAAATGCTCGCCACCGCCGGCACGGCCAGAATGATCGCCCATGCCAGCACGCTGCGACGGTAGCCGATCGCCATGGCGCCAGACACCAGCACCAGACTGGTGAGAAACGAATTGACGAAAATGCCTGACTGGTTTTCCGGGAGGAAGGGCGTGATGAAAATCAGCAACATCAGCGCAACGAGCAGATGCGCGGTTGAACTGCGCAAAACGCCCGAGCGTGAGTCGTTGCTCCCAGCGGCACTCACTGTTGCTTCCTGGCCGGCTGAGGCCATCAGATCATCTCCGTTGTGCACCGCAACTCTTTACAAGACGGTTGCTGACGGGGTCCGTCTTACGACAATGTCAGGCTCAATGATAGCATAGCATCCGGCAGATTGCAAGCCTGCGCCGTGGCCTGTTGCAAGTCAATAGAAATGTCCTATGGTTACGTTCAGTAGAAATGTCCGGTTG
>CAYNJC010000016.1:0-96209 GCA_964397565.1 uncultured bacterium | reverse complement strand
TACAGCCCGCGGCGCTTCGCGCATCATTTCACCGCACTGGGAAGGCATCCGGGTCGAGTTCGCCCGCGCTTTCAACGACTGGCGCGCGGCCCAAGGTAAGGCCCCGGTCACTATCGAGTGGTTCGACGTCGGCGGCATGTCGGACATTCTGCGCTACCTGCGCGCCAACAAAGCCACCTCGAACAACTATATTGACATTCTCTTCGGCGGCGGGCTTGATCCGTATTTGACGCTGGCCAGCGAAGGTGTCTTGGCGCCATGCCCACTGCCGGCCGCAATTCTGACCAATATCCCGTTGACCCTGCACGGCGTGCCGCTATACGAGACCAACGGCCTGTGGTATGGCGCTGCCCTTTCCGGTTTTGGCATTCTCTATAACAATGTCGTGCTCGACAAGTTTGCCTTGCCCGCGCCACGCACCTGGGATGCCCTGGCCGATCCGGCCCTGCGCGGCTGGCTCGGCTCGGCCGATCCGCGCAAATCGGGCGCGGTGCACATGGTCTATGAAATCATCCTGCAGGCATATGGTTGGGACAAGGGTATGGAAATCCTCAGCGCCATGGCCGGCAATGTGCGTGGTTTCAGTCAGACGGCCAGTTCCGTCCCGCGCGATATTGCCCTCGGCGACATTGCGGCCGGCATGTGCATCGATACCTATGCCTGGAGCATCGTCGCCCGGATCGGCGAGGACCGCCTGACTTTCGTGATGCCGCAGGGCTTGACGGTTGCCAATCCCGACGCGATCGCGCTGCTGCGCGGCGCGCCGCATCCGGCCCTGGCCGCGGAGTTCATCCAGTTCGTCCTGTCCGAGGATGGCCAGAGGGTCTGGATGTTGAAGAAAAATTCGTTGCCCGGCGCACCGACCGAATTTGATCTGGCCAAGATGCCCGTCTGGCCGGCGCTGTTTGACAAATACAAGGACCACGTCGTCTTTCACGAATCGCCGTTTGCATGGACGAACGTGGTGCGCTATGATGCCTACAAGGGTGCGACCCGCTGGAACATTGTCAATGATTATATCGGCTGCCTGTTCATTGACGCGCACCCGGAGTGCAAGGCGGCTTGGGCCATCGTCTGCGCCCGGCCCGCCGACGATCCCCTGCGGCAACTGTTCATGCGCCAGCCGCTCGGCGAGCAACGCCTTATGTCCCTTGCCACCGGTGTCTACATCCATGCGGCGGCGCGCGCGCGCCTGATGTCGCAATGGGCCGGCAATGCGCGCCAACGCTATGCCACAATCGTTAAGACCGCGCAGCAGAACAAAGAGAGGTAACATGGTCGGCGTCCGCTTGACAAATATCAGCAAGAGCTATGGCACAACCCAGGTGGTGCGCGACATAAGTTTGGTCATATCGCCCGGCGAACTGTTCTTCCTGCTCGGCCCCTCCGGCTGCGGCAAGACCACGCTGCTGCGCATGCTCGCCGGTTTTCTCGAACCCACCACCGGCGCGATTTACTTTGATGACCGCGCCATGCGCCGCGTCCCGCCCAACGCGCGCAACACCGGCATGGTCTTCCAGAATTATGCGCTCTGGCCACACCTGACGGTCGCCGCCAATGTCGCCTTTGGCCTGGAGGTACGTCATGTGCGCGCCGCCGACCGTCGTGCGCGCGTCACGCGTGCCCTGGCCCTCGTTCACATGGATGCCTACGCCAACCGCTTTCCGCATCAACTTTCCGGCGGGCAGCAGCAACGTGTCGCCCTGGCGCGTGCCCTTGTCATCGAGCCCGATGTCGTCCTGCTAGATGAGCCACTCAGCAACCTCGACGCCGGTCTGCGCATCGAAATGCGCAAAGAAATCCAGCGCATCCATGCCGAACTTGGCGTCACCATGATCTATGTCACGCATGATCAAAAGGAGGCGCTCTCGCTCGCCACGCGCATGGCCGTGCTGCACGACGGCCGGCTTGTGCAAGTCGGTACGCCGGTCGAAATGTATCAGAATCCCGCGACGCTGTTTGTCGCCACCTTCGTCGGCGAAACAAATGTTCTGCCCAGCACGGTGACCAGCGCCGATGCGCGCGCGTATGTGCTCGCGACGCCCTGCGGCACAGTGCACCTGCCGCGCACACGCGCCGCACAGCCATTTGCCACGGGCGACCGCGTCGCGTTGAGTATTCGGCCTGAGGGCTTTGCCTTTGCGACGGATGCGCCGGCGGTGAACACGTGGAGCGCGCGGGTGGTCGAAAGCACCTATCTGGGTGAAATTGTGCAGGCGGTTTGCGCCGTCGGCGACACGCTTGTGCGCGTCACCGCGCTCAACACCGCCGGCCCACCGCCGCGCCCCGGCGACTCCTGCAGCTTGGTGATCAACGCGGCGCATTGCCGCATAATTTCTTTCGCGGCGAAAGAAATTAAATGAAGCGCAGCCTGTCCACTTGGTTGCTCTTGGGTGCCACCACCCTGTTTCTCGGGCTATTTCTGGTCTATCCCATGTTGCGCGTGCTGGTGCGCGCCATCGTCGTGGACGGCAGGCCGACCGCCACGTTTGTCCTCGCGCTCTTCGCCAATGCCGGCTTGCGCCAGGGTATGCTCAACAGCATCATGATCGGCGTCTATGCCACGCTGTTGTCCATGGTGATCGCGCTGCCGCTCGCCTGGATTTTTGCGCGCTACCGGTTTCCCGGCCGGACCGTGCTGAACGGGCTGATGCTGGTGCCAATGGTCATGCCGCCGTTTGTCGGCGCGCTCGGACTCAATCAGGTCTTTGCCCGCTGCGGCTCGCTCAACCTGCTCCTCGAACAGCTCGGCCTGCCCATGGTTGACTGGTTTGGTGGTGGCGGCATGCTCGGCGTCGTCGTCCTTGAAGTTCTGCATCTGTATCCGATTATGTATTTGAACATCGTCGCCGCCCTTGCCAATGTTGATCCAGCCATGGAGGAAGCGGCCGCAAATCTCGGCGCGCGCGCCTGGACCATCTTCCGCCGCATTACCTTCCCGCTAATGTCACCCGGCCTGTTTGCCGGCGCCATTATCGTCTTCATCTGGGCCTTTACCGACCCGGGCGCGCCGCTCATGTTCGAGTACCGCACCTGCATGCCCGTCCAAATGTTTGATACGCTCAGCGACCTGAATGAAAATCCGATCGGCTATGCGATTGTTGTCTATGCCCTGCTGATTTCACTGCTCGCGTTTTGGGCCTCGAAATGGTTTGCCCAGCGCACGCATGTCGTGCCGTCCGGCAAAGGCGCCACGGCCGATGCCGGCCGCCGGCCATCGCGGCTCGGCCTCGTGATGATTTATGCCCTGCTGCTCGGCATCACCGCCATCGCCCTGCTGCCGCATCTGACCGTCCTCGGCGTCGCGCTCTCCGATACCTGGTTCATGACCATCTTCCCGCGCGATCTCACGGATCGCTATTTCAAGCTTGCGCTCACGCATCGGCTCGCCGCGTCGAGTATCCGCATCTCACTGATTCTGAGCGGCCTCGCCACGATTGTCGACATCATTTTTGGTGTCGCGCTCGGCTATCTGTTTGCGCGCAGCAAATCGCGCGTCACCGCCTGGCTCGACACCTTGGTGATGATGCCGCTGGCCATTCCCGGCATCGTCCTCGCGTTTGGCTATGTCGCCAGTTTTCAATCGTTCACGGCGCTCGATCCCCGACGGGATGCATTTCCTTTGCTGATTATTTGCTACAGTGTGCGGCGCCTGCCGTACATGGTGCGCGCGGCCTACGCCGGCTTCCAGCAACTCAGTGAGACGTTTGAGGAAGCGGCCTATAATCTCGGCGCGCGCGCCACCACGGTCCTGCGCAAAATCACGATTCCCTTGATGTCAGCACACATTCTGGCCGGCGCCATCCTGGCGTTTTCCTTCGCGGTCTTCGAAGTCGGCAGCACCCTCGTCCTGGCCTTCCGCGAAGACCAGTATCCCATCGCCAAGGCGATTTACCTGCTCAGCATGCGCCTGACTGATGGTCCGAATATTGCCAGCGCCATGGGCATTTTGGGCATGCTGCTGCTCGGCGCCAGCTTGTTGATTGCCGGCACGATTCTCGGCCAGCGCATGGGCGAACTGTTCCGCAGCCGCTGACGGCCGCGCTGCAACTATTGCCACCAAGGCACGAAGAAATCGCAGCACCAGGCATTGGTTATTGCGCAGCCGCAGCATCCTGAACTTTGACAATAAAAAGCGCGATTCTTGTTGCTTCTGCTGCTTCGTGTCTTGGTGCCTTCGTGGCACCATTGCTGGATCTGCGGTGGATTTAGCCGGGCAGCATGGTCTGCAGGGTGCGGTAGTCGGTCTTGCCCGTGCCCAGCACCGGCAGCGCAGCTAGACGCACAACCCGCCGCAGTCGCGCCAGCGTGCTCATGCCGGCCGCGTGCACAACCTGGTTGGCCGCCGCAATGTCAATGTCACACGCGGTAAATAAAATCAATTCGGGACGTTGCCCCTCAATGTCGCGCGCCACCACGGCCAACGATGGCCCGTCGTCGCGATGCGGCCACTGCGCCAGCAATATTTCTTCAAGCGCCGGCAAGCTGATCATCTCGCCCGCGATTTTCACGAAACGCTTCAAGCGGCCCGCAATCACCAGGTTCCCGCGCGGCGTGAGATAGCCAAGATCGCCGGTGTTGTACCAGCGCACGCCGTCTTGTTCGATGAACGGATGTTGCGCCGGCGCGTCCAGATAGCCATGGAAGACATTCGGCCCGCTCACCAGAATCAGGCCGGTCGTTCCGGTTGGCAACGGTTGGTGTGTCTCAACCTGCACGATCCGCAAGGTCACTCCCGGCACGGCCGTGCCGACCCCTTCCGCCGGCGTGTCCGGCCGGTTCAACGCCACAATTGGCGCGCATTCCGTAATGCCATAGCCTTCCAATATGTGTGCTTGCGTGCGTTGCGCAACCAGTTCAAACAACGCCTGGGGCGCCTTTTCCGCGCCGGTGACGAGCAGGCGCAACGAGGCTAGTTGTTCGGGCGTGCCGGCCGCGAGGATAGCCTTGAGAAACGTCGGCGTGCCGGCCAGTAGTGTCGGCTGCCAGCGGCTGAGTCCTTGGGCAAGTTGGCGCGCTTCCGTCGGATTGGGATAGTGCGCCACCTTTATGCCGCAGAGCAGCGGCATCAGCATCGTCGCCATCAAGCCAAAGGAATGAAACGGCGGCAGAAATGCATACAGTACTTCATCACTGCCCAACGTCAAAGAGCGGCACACCGCGCGGATGTTTTCGAGAATGTTGGCATGCGTCAGTGGCACGCCCTTGGGCAGCGTCTCCGACCCGCTGGTGTACAGAATCACTGCGCACGCATCCGCCCGCACGGCATCCAAACCGAGGCGGAACATGGTGCGCCGCCACGTGCCGCGTGCACGCAGTACCGCCAATAGTTTCACGCTGGTCGTGAAGCGTTCGCGCCGCAAATCTTCGAGAAAGACGAGCGCGGGCTCGATCGCATCAAAGGGCAGGCTGTCCACGTTGTCCACAAAACGGCGCGACGTCACAATGTGCGTTGCGCCGGAGCTTTGCAGGATATGCCGCACCGTGCGCTCACCCACCGTCCAGTTGATCATGACTGGCGTCTTGCCCGCCAGCAGGACACCCAGCACGCACATATCTGCGGCGACCGAAGCTGGCAGCATGATCCCCACCCGCTCTTCCGGCCATTCCTGCAAGACCTCCGCCAGTAGTAATGCCGCCGTTTTCAAGCGGCGATAGGTAAGGACGCCGGCCAGGTCGTCTGCGCAGGCAACCGCGGCCGGCATCCGGTCGCACACCCGCAGAAATGCCTCTTGGATGGTGGCGCCCTCCGGCTCGCACACGTCGCCGCGTGGCACGCGTTCCGCCCAGCCCGCCACGCGCGCTGGCTGTGTCGGCGCCGCCGTCTGCGCCGTCCGCCCAGCCACCAACGCCATGATCGCGCCCACCGTGGTGAGATCAATAATGGTCGCGTCGCGCACATCGAAACGGGTGTCGAGCCACGCCAGCACCTCGGCCATTTCGAGCGAATCAAACCCGAGATCGTTTCGCAAACTCATGTCGAGGGCAAGGTCGCCCGGCGCGCATTTTTTCATGCGCGCCACTTCTTCGCGTACACCCGCCACAACCGCCGCCGGCAACGCGGCAAGATCCACGGGCGGCGCCGCGCGCACGCCACATATCTCCGGCATATGCGTCGACCAGCGCGAATACCGCACGGCACTGACCGGCTCCGGCCCGGGCGCGTTGAACCACGCCTCCAGCCAGGCATTCACGGTCGCGCGCTCCGCCGTGCGTGGCAAGCTGGCTGGCGCATCTTCAATCACGATCTCGATCCGCCGCCGGGGCGTGAACACCAGCAGGTTTTGCAGCAGCACGCGCAGGCCATGCGCCAGGCAGCCGAACAGATCCGGGCGCCCGCCACGATAGACCCAGGAAAACGAACTGCCCCACATGCCGCGCGTGCGCACCAGCAGCACCGGCACATCCGGCATGCTTTGCAGAATCGTCTGGGTTGCCGACGCGCCGCCAATCCGGGTCTGGCCGTCGCGCACCAGCCCGCCGGCGGGATACAGCAGAATATTGTCGCCGGCGTGCAACCCCGCGCAGATTGCGTCCATGGTCTGCGCCAGGCGGCGCAGCTTAAATGTGCTGCGCCCCGTTTCAAGATTCGGCACCGGCAGGGCCCGCAGCCAGACAAACAGCCAGCGCAGCGCTCCGACCTCAAAGAAATCTTCCGTCATGACCGGGCGCGGGCGCAGGCCCCGCCACAGGAGCGTCTCCAGAATCACCGGGTCCATCTCGGCCGGATGGTTCGCCAGAATCAGTGTGCCGCGCCGCGCGCCGAGCTTGTCAAGCCCCGCCAGGTGAATATCGTAGCGCAGCGACAGCAGCCGGCGCACCCACGGTGCGCACACGCTCAACACGCGCGCGGGCTCAATTTCGTTGCACAACGCCAAGGTGCCGGCGATGCCGGCCGCCACCAGGGCGAATCCCGTCAGTACCAGAAACTGTGTTTCCGCCGAAATCCAGTGGCGGTTCAGACTGAGACCCACCACACCCGAGGCCGTGACCATGAAGAGCGCCAGCATCGCGCTTTGCATGGCCGCGCCGGTGCCCTCGCGCCCCTCGGCGCCGACGCGCTCCAGCAAGGTTGAATCAATCAGATTGGTGGCCACGCCAAACAGAATGCCCATCAGAAGCACGCCGCCAATCACCAAGCCATAATGCTCGGCCAGCACGGGTATAAACGGCAGCAGCAGCGCCATGCACAGCGCGCTGAGGGTGGCCGCGCTGTACCGCCAGCGGTTCAGCAACGGCGAGAACAAGGTGCCGCTGATGGCACCCAAGGCCGCCCACAGCGGGATGAATGCCGCGCCTTGTGTGCTGGCCACACCACGCTGGACGATCAAGGCGATCGTCGCCAGTTGGGCGGCATTGGCCACGCCCCAGATCAGCGGACCCGACGTCAGAAACGCGCCATGCCGGCGGAACAGAATCCAGGTGTCATGCAGCACCCGCCGCTGCTCGACGGCAAACGTGCGCGCTTGCTCGTTGCGATAGCGGCAGCCTAACGCAAACACGCCGGCAAACACCAGCAAGCCGGCGATCAGCGTGCTGCCGGCCATCACACAATCATATTTGCGCGTCAGTGTGTACAAAAGCGTCCCACAGGGAATGCCACACAGCAGCCCTACCAGGAACAACGTCGACATGATCCCGTTGATCGTCGCCGTCGACCAGCGTGACTCCTTCGCCACCAGCGGCACCGATGACATCTTGCCTGCATTGTAACAGCCAATCAGGATGCCCATCACCGCCAGATAGCCCCACGCGCTGGGCTGCCAGTGCAGCAGGCCACCGGTCACAAATACCAACGCCGCAATCCACGCGCTGGCCGCCATCACCTGGCTCTTGCGCACCGAGGCCGCCAGCGGGCCGGAGATCGGATAGACAATCACGGTGCCCAACGTCACGACCGCCGAGATCAATTGGATGATCGAATCGCGCGCGCTGGTGACGTACATGTTGACGAACACTTCCAGCACGTAAAATTGCATCAGGCCCATGGCAAAGGCCATCACGCATGACGAGAACAGCAAGAACATATAGTGCATAACGCCAGCTAATCCTTAGTACAATATGGGCTGCATATCGCTGGTTATCCCGCCGTCACACTTTGCAGCCAGGCCTGCGCGATCAGCGCGTGCCCCGCCGCGCTGGGATGCACGCCGTCGCCCGCCCAGTATTCCGGCTCACGCTGCGCACTGGCCGCCGCAAAGAGCCCGTCAAGCGGAATGTAGCGCGCCTGACACGCGCGCGCAATCCGCCGCGCCGCCTGGATCTTTGGATCCAAATCTTCGCGCCACGCCACCCGATCCGCCGGCACCGGCAACACAAACGGTTCAAGAATGATCAAGCGCGCCCGCAGCGTTTCCACCACCTGCCGGGCCAGCGCATAGTAACCATCTTCATACGCCGCCGTGCTGGTCGGGTCCTGCGCGTCATATCGGCGCCACACGTCGTTG
Source organism: uncultured bacterium (assembly GCA_964397565.1). GTDB lineage: Bacteria > Auribacterota > UBA3054 > UBA3054 > JAPLST01 > JAPLST01. The sequence goes on along the minus strand of CAYNJC010000016.1, from coordinate 87,762 downwards.
ATCCCAATCATGATCGAAACCCAGGTCGGCTGCAACGCCAGGCAGTCTTCCTGCCAGCGCGCCGCCAAGTCTCTGACCCGCTGCCCGCTGATGCCGCGATTGAGAAAGCGCACGCGCTTGCATGGATAACGGGCGGCAAACCACGCCGCCACCATGCTCACATAGCCGCCGCCCAACTGCGTGTCGTCCGTCCGACTGCGCCCGCAATCCGTAATGCTGTCCCCTTGAAATACGACCACCGCATTGTCGTCAAGTCCTGTTGCCATCACGTCCTTCATTGCAGTCGTGATAACCCGCAGCCAATGGCATAGGCAGCGGCCGCCGCCACCCCGCCTACGCCCAACATTTCAAGACCGGAGCGCAACCACGGCCGCAACGTCACGCGCGTTTTCAGCGCGCCCAACGCGAACAAGGTCAGCCCCGTCAGCACGCAGGATGACCAAAACGTAATCCCGCGCAAGGCCGGAAACAGGAACGCCGCCACCGGCGTCACCAGCGGCACCGAGCCAAATACCGCAAAGGCCACAAAGGTCGCCAGCGCATTCTTCAGCGGCGATGCTTCATTCTGCACTATGCCCAACTCCTCAACCATCATCACATCCACCCACACCTTCTTGTTCTTCGCAATCAGGCCCACCACCGTGCGCGCATCCGCGGCATCCATCCCTTTGGCCATGTACAACTCCTCGAGCTCGCGCTGCTCGCCTTCCGGATAGTGCTCCACTTCCCACTGCTCGCGCGCCCGCTCGGCGCGCGCATACTCCTGCTCCGAGCGCGTGCTGAGGTAATCGCCAATCGCCATCGACAAGCCATCGGCAATCAGATTGGCCATGCCCATGATCAACACAATTCCCATCGAGAGCGACGCGCCTTCCACCCCGGCCACCACGGCAAAGGTCGTGATGCTCCCGTCCAGTCCACCGTAAATAATGCTCTTGACATACTGGCCGTGCGCCTGCTGATGCCGTTCCGTGGCCTGTTCATGCGCGCGGCGCGAGGCGGCGGGGTCGCCGCCCGCATACGCTGCCCGGGCTGTCGTCAGATCGCGGGTGATCATGCCTGGCGCTCCTCATGACAGCGCCGCAATTCCTCGCGGCAGTTCGGCGTCAGTTCATCAGCCCGCGCAGCCAGCTCCGCCGCCGTCCACCAACGCCCCTCGTCAATTTCGTCCGGCGCAGGTTGCGGGACACCTGTGCACACGCAGGCATACGTCGTCACATATTCGCTTTCCACCGTGCTGCGCCAGAGGTACTCATGCACGTACTGTAGCGGTACCTGCTCATGGATGCCGAGTTCTTCACCCATTTCGCGCCGCGCCGCCTGTTCCGCCGTCTCACCCGGTTGCACATGGCCGCCCACCGACGTGTCCCATTTCCCCGGTTGAATGTCCTTGTGCCGCGCGCGTTTTTGCAGATACAGCCGACCCGCGCCATCCCGCACCAGCACATGCACCACCTGATGCAGCAGCGCCGGATTGCAATGACAGGCCGCGCGCGTCGCACAGCCAATGGGCGTGCCGTGCGCATCCACTAGTTCAAAGTATTCGACAGGATCGGCCATCCGCGCCTACTTTTTTCCCATGCGGCGCAGCAGTAATTCTGTATGACCAAATAAGTACTGCTGTTCCGCCGCCAGTTCCGCGCGTGGAATGCTGTCACTCAGCACGTCTTTGTGCAGCTCACGCAAGCGGGCAATCTCGTTGCCCAACAGTTGCAGTTGCTGTTTTTTGGGTGCGTGCGTGAAAATTTGCCGGGTATGGCTGGCATGAATCGCCAGGCGCGCATAGAAGTCCATCAGGCGCAAGTGCTGCGCGTGCAGCGGCGGGTGCAGCTCCGCCAGCATCTTGATCAACCGTTTGCGATCACGCATCGCATCCGGTAGGCTGATATGCTCACGCACATCGCTGCTGGCCAGCAGCAGGGCCGTGACATAGCGCTCATCATCCACGCCGAACCACAGCCGTGGCCACGCTTTCGCCAGGACATCCACGGAAAACGATGCCGGATTCCATAACACGGCCGCCGCTGCCGCAATCCCGTACCACAGCGTCGCCGTATGCGTGTAGCGCGCCCCGTCCATTTCTGCAATCGGCACGCCCAATGCCCACCGCTCATCCGCCCCCTCACGCGCCGACGGCGCCCACAGCATGCCACCCGCATCGTCTTGAAATCCCTTGGCCATCTGACCCGCGCCGCTGACAACCGCATCCACAGTGTGGGTCCACTCGCGCTCGTGGTCGCCGCGACAGATCATGGCCTGTATCGTTCGTAAGCCCCGCGCCCGCGCCCGTTGTGCTGCTGCCTCGGCATCGCGCTGGCCGGCGACCACTACCAGCATCGTCTTGTCGGCCACCACCTCGATCACATCCGCGCCACGCTCCATGTCGCTGAGAAAGACAATGGGCGTCGCCCCTTTGCGCACCACCAGCGCCGTCAGTTCCGCGACATACCGCGCACAGGCCGCCAGATTCGCTCGCGGCGCCTCCAAGCGCAAGACAATCTGCTGCGCCTCGTGCTGCGCCAGCAACTCTTCAATCAGACTGCTCACCACCTTCACGGCCCGCGGATGTTCCACATTCATGGCCGTCGGCAAGCTCGCGCAGCGCAACTCCGCGTTCGGCGCCAGCCCGACCACATACGCCAGCCCGTCCACCATGTTCAGCGCCGGCACCAAATCCACGCCGTGCGCCGCCGCCGTCTCACGCAGTCCCTTGATCTGCGCGCTGGTGAAACACGCGGCGCCGGTCACCCACGCCTCCTTTTTGTACGGGAACGCGTCGTGATAATCCAGCACCAGCGTGTTCAATTTCAGGCGCGCCATGTCGGCGATCAGCGTCTGCAGATAGGCCGGCGTGTATTTGTGCACCCGCAGATCAAGATACAGCGCGCGCCATGCGCAGGCCGGCTGATCTTCAATCACGCAGCACGGCACCTCCTGCGGATATTGCAGTAAAATCTGCTGCAGTGTGTAATGCCCATACAAGCGCCCGCGGGCGCCGCTGGCGCATAGCATGATCCCGCCCGTGCCAATTTCGAGTTTGTAGCCCTCGTCGCCATACCCGTCCACATCAAAAAACCGAACCTTCAGCCCGAGCTTCGCATAGGCCCGCTCGGTGCGCGGACCCAGCTCGGCAATCACGCGTGGCAGACTCATCACCCGTTTGACACTGATGGCCGATTTGACCGCCAAGCGCAACTCGGTAAACACCGTCGCTTGTGGGGTCGGCACTAACGTCACTGCACTCATCGTCGTATACCCATGGTTTGGTTTATTGGCACGTCGCCGCGGCTGCCTATTTCAGCATTACTTGCCCGCCGCTGACCGCCAGGGCTTGTCCCGTCTCATACGCCTGTTCAACGCAATAGATGATCGCGCGCGCCACATCATCTGGCGTGCAACCGCGCCCGAGCGGCACTTGCGCCGCGTAATGCCCGCGCACATCCGCAATGCTGGTCGCACCCGCCACCTTGCCGGCATCCAAGTACTGCCGGAACAGTCCGTGCGTTGGATCGCTCCAGAGTGGCCCCGCAAAATAATTGCCCGGGCACACGGCATTCACTTTGATCCGATCCTCGATCAGCTCTTTCGCAAAACTCTGGGTCAAGCCAATCGCCCCGAATTTGCTGCCCGCATAGGCGCTGTTTTTGCTGCTGCCCTGCAATCCCGATTTCGAGTTCACCTGCACAATATCCGTCCACGCCCCGCGCCCGCTTGCATTCTGGCGTGCCATCAGCCGGCTGACGTGCTTGACGCACATAAAATAGCCGGTGTAATTCACCTGCGTCACAAACGTAAAATCCGCCAACGTCATCGTCTTCACCGATCCCGCCCGCAACACGCCCGCGTTCGCCACCAACAAATCAACACCGCCACAGATGGCCACGACCTGCCGCAGCATCGCTTCCACCGACGCTTCGTCACTGACATTCACCGCCACGGCCAGCGCCGCATCCGCGCCATGCGATGCACGCAAGGCTTGGGCACATGCCTGCGCGCCCGCGCCATTCATGTCCGCCACCACCACCAGCGCGCCCGCCGCGCACAAGCACTCAGCGATCCCGCGCCCAAAGCCCTGCGCCGCCCCCGTCACCAGCGCAATTTTCCCCTGCAGTCGTCCCACGCTCGCTACCAATGATAGTTTCTGCCGATACGCTTCGCCTTCCCATGTTTCGATGAAAGTGCGCGCGCGCGGTGTCAAATAACGCGGCCCGCCAAACGCCGCCGTCAATTGTTGCACCAAGGCTGCATCCCGCGCCAAGGCCAGCGCCAGCCGCGCATTGCGTAACGTCGTCCCGCCCGCATACACCGCATTGTTCCGGGCGACGATCACCGGGCGATAGCCATGCGCCGCCGCAAACGCATCAATCTTCTCGGCCGTGAGCGCGCCCGTGTGGGCATACGCTTTTGCATAGACAATGTGGTCCGGCGTCAGCGGTCCTTTGGCCACTGCAAACGGCGCTGCCGCCGTCACCATGACCCGCGCCCCGCTGCCCAGCAATTCGCGCAAGCGCGGCGCCGCCTCATACACCGCCGCCACATCGAGCGCTCCTTCGCGCAACGTTGTTGTCACGCCGGCTTTCTTGTATGCCGCGCGCAGCCGTTGCAGCAGCGTGTCGTATACGCGCGCGATCTCGCGTACTGCATTGGCGCCCACAAACACGCCGTGATTCTGCAAGAAGACCACCTGCGGCTGCGCCCCGTGCCGCGTCGCATAGGCCGCCAGCTCATCCCGCATCAGGCGCGCCAGGGTGTAACCCGGATCCGTGTACGGTATCCACAACGCCGTGGGAAACAGCGCCGCGCACACCGCCGCGCCGTCCCGCCCGCACGTCATGCCGTTCACCAAGCCCGGATGCATATGCACCACAAACGCCGCATCAAGTAGATTATGCACGCAAGCCTCGACCGATGGCCGACCCGTCCCCCCTGCCAACACTGCATGTGCCAAAAGCGCGCCAATCCGCGCTTCGCGCCTGACGCCGTCCACCGGCAGCGGCGCATCCAATACCGCGCTTACTTCCGCCCGCGCCATGGGCAGAAACTGGGCTGCGCGGATCGTCGCCAAGTGCGTGCCGCTCGGTTTGATCCACATCGTCGTCCGCGTCTTGTACGAGGTGTTGCCCCCGCCGGCCAGTACATATAGCGCATCGCTGCCGTACCGGTTCGACGCCGCCGCCAATTCTTCAAGTTGCTTCTTCATCATTCCTAGTACCTGAACCCTGAAACCGTTTTAGTCCTTTGTTACCTTGCTACCTTGCCGCACTGTTCCCCAGCGCCTCCCATCCGCGCTGCCGGAAATACGCCAGCCCTTGGGCGCGATCGCTGAACCGCAGCGTTCCGTCCGCGCGCACATACCCGAGATTGCCGCACGCTATTTCCGCCGCATGTCCCAGCGCCACCAGCGCGCCTTCAAAGAAAATCGTCTGGAAGGGCTCTTCATGCGAAAACTTGTCCACCAGCAATCCGGGCGTCTTGGTGTTGTGCTCCGTGCCGGTGAAGACCGGCATGCCCGCCACACCAGCCGCCTCGACAATCGCCAACAACCGCTCGCGCGTGTTGCGATTCGGAATCACTTCGAGCGCGAATATGCGCTGCTGCTCCAATCGCCGCAGCAACGCCGGCACATCCGCTTCAAGTTCCGTCACCGGATTGCCCAGCACCGGATAGGTCGGGATCGCGCCCATGGCCAGGTACAAGTCCACCATTTCCTGCAACGACAAAAATGCTTCCGGCAGCTCGGCCACATAATCCGGGCAGCCCGCCTTCACCAGCGTGCCGCGCAACCAATCTTGCAGCACGGCTGCCGTCTGCATGTCCGGCGGCGCCGCAGCGCACAATGCCGTGAACATGGCCCGCGCGCGTTCCTCACCCAACGCCAGAACTGCCTCTGCCAGCACCTGAATCACATGCCGTTCGGTCGTGTTGCCTGCCGGCGTCAAGGCCTCGACCTGCGCCATGGTGAGCTGCACCGGCGCTGCAATCGCTGCCAAATGTTGGTTGAGCTTCGCCACTAATTGCTGATTGCGCGCCGTCAGCGCTGCGCGCATCTGCTGCAACGCTGCCGCGCCGCGGCTCTCCGGCGCCAGCGCGCGCGTTACGCTCTTGGCCGTCAGATAGCAACGCCCTGGATTGTTCGGGTCATTCAGCCGCTGACCGCCCGTCTGCGCTTCCGTATCGAGTGCCACTGCTTCCATGCCGAACAACGGGCAGACGAATTGCGCCGCGCACGCCGCCCGGAATTCCTCAAACCCCGCCACGGTGTAATGATCGTTGATCCCCAAAATCGAGATATGCTCCGCTACCGCCTGCGCCACCGCCTGCGCCGGACTGTCAAACACACTGAACGAGTAGTTCGTGTGGATGTGCGTGTTGGTCAACACCGGCATTTTTTGTTTTCAGTTTTCGGTCTTCAGTTACATTCTCGCGCAACGCGACAATTTATAAAGTGGCCTGCGGCCGCACCCAAGCCGGATCGTGGCTGCCACATGATGTCCGACATCCAGCATCGTTCTTTTTCGTGCCTTCGTGGCATTTCTTTTCTGTGATCCAGCATCCGTCATTCAATGTTCAATCGCAAATCGTCAATTGCCAATTGTAAATCATCCCTGCCGTTTCCGCAGCACCCGTGCTTCATACTGCCGCACCACTTCAAGCCATTCGATCCCGACCGGCACATCCTGGGTCTGGCAGTAATAGTTCCAAACCGCGCCCAGTGGCAGCAGCTTGCTCTCTTCCAGCAGCGCCAGTTTGCCCACGCCATCACCACGCTGCTCACAGTCGCGCAAGGCCGCCTGCGGTTCGAGCAACGCGGCCAAGATCGCTTGTTGCGTCGCCCGCGCGCCAATCACCCACGCGCCGATCCGGTTCACACTCGCGTCAAAATAGTCTAGCGCCAGATACATCCGCTGCAGCGCCTGCCCGCGCACCAGCTCGGCAAACACGTTCTTCACATCGTCGTTCAACACCACAATATGATCGCTGTCCCAGCGGATGCCGCGGCTGACATGCAGCAGGACCTTGTCGCAAAATGTCAGGATCGCCGACAGTTTGTCGTGAATCGTTTCGGTCGGATGAAAATGACCCATGTCCAGGCAGGGGGTCAGGCCATGTTTGATCGCGTACGCCAAGTAGAACTCATGCGACCCGACGGTGTATTCCTCGCGGCCGATGCCAAACAGCTTGGCTTCGACCGTGTCAATGCACTTGCGCGGGTCCACCCCGTGCGCCGGATCAAAGATGCGATTGTACGAATCCACCAGGCGTGCCCGTGGCGTCCAGCGATCCGCCGGCACATCCTTCATCCCATCCGGTATCCAGAAATTGCAGACGCACGGCCCGCCTTGATTTTCCGCCAATGCTTGCGCGATCTTGCGGCAGGCAATCCCGTGCCGGATCCAATACCGCCGGATATGCTCGTCCGCGCTCGACAAGGTCATGCCCGCCGCCGCGTTGGGATGCGAAAAAAAGGTCGGGTTGAAATCCAGCGCGATGCCGTGCTTTTTCGACCAGCGCATCCAGCGCCTGAATTGGGCCGGTGTCAACCGGTCGCGCGCAACGCGTGCGCCGTCCGCCTCCCCATAAAACGCATGGATGTTCGCCCGCTTGTGGCCCGGAATCAAGCTGCCTGCTTTCACCATGTCCGCCCGCAGTTCATCACCTGTCCGCGCCACGCCGGGATAATTGCCCGTTGCCACCATACCGCCCGTCAAGCCTGCCTCGGGATGTTCCAGCCCGCGCACGTCATCGCCCTGCCAGCAATGCAGCGACAGCGGCACCGTCGCCAGCGCCGCCAGTGCCTGCTCCGGGTTCACACCCCACGCCCGATACAGCATGCACGCGGCCGCGTAGGCCGCGTTCACCTGTTGCCGGGTCATCGGTGCTCGTTTCGCCATTGCTGCTTCTCTCGTCGTAGTTGCATGAACGCTACAATTATGTTCTTTGTTGACCGACTCTTATTATAGCAGAATTCGTGCGCCGCGGACGAACTGTGCCCGGCGGCAACCGCTACGCGCCCACCACCGGCCGCCCAATTGAATAATAGGCAAAGCCACGTTCGCGCATTTCCGCGAGTTCGTATTGATTGCGCCCGTCAAAAATCACGGGTTCCTGCAGCAAGCGCTTGATCCGCGCGAAATCGGGATTGCGAAATTCATTCCACTCCGTGATCAGCACCAACGCAGCCGCGCCGCGCAGCACCGCATACTGCGAGCTGCAATAGGCAATGCGCGCGCCAAATACTTTGCGCGCCGTCGCGCGTGCGACCGGATCATAGGCGCGCACCTGCGCCCCGGCCTTCAGCAAGTGATTAATCACCACAATCGAGGGTGCTTCGCGCATGTCGTCCGTTTGCGGCTTGAAGGCCAAGCCCCAGACTGCAATCGTGCGCCCACGCAGTCGCGGGCCGAAATGGCGCGCGATTTTGTCAAACAAGATCCGCTTTTGATCTTGGTTAACCGTCTCGACACTCTCCAGGATGCGGGCCGTGTAGCCATGCGCCCGCGCCGTCGCGCCCAACGCCTGTACATCTTTCGGAAAGCACGAGCCGCCGTAGCCCACCCCCGGAAACAGAAAGCGCGGGCCGATCCGCGAATCCAACCCAATCGCCCGCCGCACCTTGGTCACGTCCGCCTGCGCCGCCTCACAGATGTTGGCGATTTCGTTCATAAACGAAATACGCGCCGCTAGCATGGCATTCGCCGCATATTTGCTCATCTCCGCCGAGCGATTGTCCATCTCCACAAAGGCCGCACCGGTCCGCATGAACGGCGCGTACAATTCGCGCATGACCTCGACTGCGCGTTCGCTGGCGGCGCCGATGACGACCCGCTCCGGCTTGAGGAAGTCTTCCAAGGCCGCCCCTTCCTTCATAAACTCGGGGTTTGAGACGATGTCAAACGGATGCGCCGTGCAACGCGCTATGCGTGCCCGCAACGCATCGGCGGTACCCACCGGCACCGTGCTCTTTGTCACAATCACGCGATAACCGGTCATCGCCCGCGCTATCTCTTCCGCCACGGCGAAGACGGCGCTGAGGTCCGCATTGCCATCCTTCTTGGGCGGCGTGCCGACGGCCAAAAATACAATTTCGGACTTGCGCACGGCTTGCGCCAGATCGGTCGTAAAGCTCAGGCGCCCATCCGCCACATTGCGCCGCACCATCTCGCTCAGCCCCGGTTCATAGATTGGAATCTTGCCGCGCCGCAACGCCCGCACCTTGGCCACATCATTGTCAACGCCGATGACATCATTGCCGCTGTCGGCAAAACATGTGCCGGCAACAAGTCCCACATATCCGGTTCCTACCACGGCTACTTTCATACGGTGTCCCCAGGGTTCAGAGTTCAGGGCTGCTTGGAGTCCCGCCACAGGCGGGATTCAGGGCTGCTTGGCGCTGGCTTGGCTAGCTAAGGCACCAGCCTAGTCCCGTCAAAGGCGGCGATCCCGCCATCGGCGTGGATCCCGCCACAGGCGGGATTCAGGGCTGCAAGTTGCAGAGCAGCGCAATATCCAATATCCAATCCCGCCTTGGACGGGACTCCGAGCAGCAAGGAATGTCCAATGATAACGTTGTGCGCAGACACTTCGTCCTTCGATATTCCCGGTTCGATATCCATCAGGTTTCAGGCCGGTGGTTGCTGCGCTTGGCCAATTACCGGCGCGGCGATTTCTGCGTGTCTTTGTGTCTTCGTGGCCATAGTATCTGCGGTGCGGCGGTGCTCAGCGTTCAGGTGCCCGTGTCACGCGCAGAAACCGCCGCTTGCCCGCCCGTAGTACAAAACTGGTTGCAGCCGGCAGCGGTACGCGCAGCGCGCTCACTTTTACCTCATCAATGCTGACGGCCCCCTGCTGAATCAAGCGGCGCGCTTCACTGGTCGAAGGCGCCAGGTTCGCCTCGATCAAGACCCGTACCACGTCGAGTTCCGGCCCGGCCTCGCGCAGCATGTAGTCCGGCATTTCATCCGGCAAGGCGTGCTGCGAGAACACCCGCTCAAATTCCGCCCGCGCCGCGGTGGCCGCGTCGCCACCGTGATACTGCGCGACGATCGTGCCGGCCAACGTTTTCTTGATCTCCATCGGATGCGCACTGCCGGCTCGCACCCCTGCCTGCCACGCGCTTACCTGCGTCAGCGGCACATTGGTCAACAACTCGAAATACTTCCACATGAGCGTATCGCTGAGCGACATCAATTTCCCAAACATGTCATGCGGGGCATCCGCGATACCGACACAATTGCCGTAACTTTTCGACATCTTGCGCACGCCGTCCAAACCTTCCAGCAGCGGCATCGTCAGGCACACCTGCGGCTCTTGTCCCGCGTCACGCTGCAAATCGCGCCCGACCATCAGGTTGAAGGTCTGGTCATTGCCGCCCAATTCAACATCGGCGTTGATCATGACCGAATCGTAGCCCTGCATCAACGGATAGATGAGCTCATGCAAATGGATGGCGGTGCCGGCCTGCATACGCTGGGCGAAATCCTCGCGTTCAAGGGTCCGTGCCACGGTCGTCTTGGCCAGCAGGCGGATCACGTCCATGAAGCCCATCCGGCTGAACCATTCGCCGTTGTAGCGTACTTCGAGCCGGTCGCGGTCGAGAATCCGGCAGGCCTGGTTGAGATACTGCTCGGCATTCGCCAGCACCTGCGCCTCGCTCAACTGCGGGCGGGCCTTGTCGCGCCCGGACGGGTCGCCCACTTGGGCGGTGTACGAGCCAATGATCAGGATGGCCTGATGGCCAAGATCCTGAAACTGGCGCAGTTTGCGCAGCACAACCGTGAAGCCAAGATGCAGATCGGCAGCGGTCGGGTCCACGCCCAATTTGACGCGCAGAGGTACCCCCCGCATCACTTTCTCACGCAGCTCGTTGCGCTCAATCAGCGCAACCATGCCGCGCTCCATCACGCTAAGTTGCTGGTCAACATTCATAATAAAGCATCAAGCTATTGCTAAAAACAAGAAAATAGTGTATCATAATCATGAAATTTATGCTCTGCCGAATGCGGACCAACTGGCCGCAGCGGCATCACCGATGCGGAGACCAGACAATGAAAACGAACCACATGCGCAGTCTAACAATGCTGCTGGGGATTATCATCTGCGCCGGCTTGGTCGGCTGCAGCGTGGTCGAGTCGCGCCAGCCTATGGGGCTCGAGCCGGCTGCGGATATCGCCGAGCAACTGCAAGGCACCTGGACGCAGGGCAAAGATGTCATCTGCATGACCCATACCGTCACCGGCGTCTGTTCGCTAGCCTACGTTGAAACGAGTAAGCACGCTTTGGATGCCAACGTGTATCAGTTGGTGCTTCGCCGCAGCCCGCAGCGCGTCTATGCCAATCTCACCAAGCCCCAAGACGATCCGGCCGCCACCAACCTGTATTGCATCTCACTCCTGCAGATCAGCGACAAAAATCACTGTACGGTGATCTTGCCGCGCGTGGCGGCCTTCGCCGCAGCCGTCGAGCAGGCCGCCTTGGTCGGCACGAACAGATCAAAGGATAGTGTGACGATTGACTGCACGCCCGCCCAGTTAGAAAAGTATCTCGACGGCGTGGTGCAGTCGAATGTCTGGCGCACCGAGGATCCCATCCACCTGATCCGCCTCGTCCCTGCCGCCGGCAAGTGACGTTGCGACTGCGAACCCGATAGTGCACTCCAAATGCGAACCACAACCAGCAGCGCAGCAGGCGCGGCACAAGTGGTGTCACACTGCTGCGGTGCTGCCGTCCCCCTTTGGAAAAGGGGGTTGGGGGATTTCTTGCCCCTATTCTTCCTCCACCGATTACTGATCACTGATCACTGATTACCAATCATGCCCGCCCCTTTTCTGATCGGCGCGCACATGTCCGTCGCCGGCGGGCTGCATTGCGCCATCGGCCATGCTGTGCGGCATCAGTTTACCTGTGTCCAGCTGTTCACCCATTCGCCGCGTGTCTGGACATTGCCGCCATTTGACAAAGTTGCGGCCGCGACCTTTCAAGCAGCCCGCCGCAACGCCGGCATCATCTGTGTCGTCGTCCATGCGCCGTACCTACCCAACTGCGCCAGCACGGATGCAGCTCTCTGGGCGCGCTCCTGCGCCGCAATTGCACACGACCTGCGCATCGCCGACGCCATTGGCGCCGACTATTTTGTTATGCACCCCGGCAGTGCCCGCGGCGCCGCGCCAGCCACCGCCATTCAGCGCGTCGCGGACGCACTCTTGCGGCTGCACGCCGTACACCCGTGGCACTGCACGTTCCTGCTCGAGAATACTGCCGGCGGCGGATCATTACTCGGCGCATCATTTGGCGAACTGCACGCCATCATCAACACCGTTTGGCAATCCGCGCCCACGGCCCGCCTGGGCATCTGCCTCGATACCGCGCACGCCCATGCTGCCGGCATGGATCTCTGCAGTGACGCCGGCCTGGCCAGCGTGTGCGCTTCGCTCGCCCATACACTGCGCACCGACGCCTTGCGCCTGATCCACTGCAACGACACGACCGTCATGCGCGGCGCGCGCCGTGACCTGCACGCGCACATCAGCAAAGGCCGCATCGGCGCGCACGGCTTTCAACTGCTGCTCGCGCAGCCGTTCTTGCGCACCCTCCCCTGGATTCTGGAAACGCCCAAAGATACTGCCCGCAGCGACACGCGCAATGCCAATCTTCTGCGCAAGTGGTTTGCACAGCATTGCAGCTGAGTTTTAGGTTTTACGTTTTAGGTTGCAGGGCTACTTGGAGCTGGCCTGGCTATTCTCACTATCGGCGCGGATGGCTGGAAGCCCCGCTCCCAGTTGCAGCATGTAGCCGAGGGCGTCGACCTCGGCCCGCCGCGAGTTCAGCAACAGACTACCAGCAGAAGGTGGCCAAGCCGCACGGTTTGGACTGTTTTCAAGTCCACTGCCGTGAACGACTTTACCCAGGCGCGCCGCGCCGCACCTTCACACCTTGCTACCTTGCTACCCTCTCCAGCCGCACCTCCGTCACCAATGCCGTGCGCGCGCCGCTTCTGCTGCTCAGTTCCACATACACCACCGCACCGCCGCTCACTGCATTCGTGAATACCACGTGCTGCCGCTCCCATTCGTTCGGCCGTACATAGTCCCAGGCCACGCCAACTTCTCTTCGATCGGGCGTGAACACCGCCAGACGCGCCCCCAGCACCTCCGGATATGCCGGCGCAACCATCTTGGCTACAGCGCTCAACCGATAGACGTTTCCGGCATCCAACCGTACAAGTTGTCGCACATGCAGCATCGGCCCGCGCAGGTGCTTCAGGCGCAGCGCCGTGCCGGCGCCGGGCGCATCCGCCGCCACCATTGCAATGGCCTGCGTCATGCGCGCATCCTGCGCTTCCCAACACTGCCATCCCCGCGCGAAACTGCCATCGCGCACAATGTCTTCACCGCACGCCGCCAATGTCGTGGCTGCTTGGCGCGCTGCTCCGCTGCCGGCGAAGCGGTAGACGTTCCAGCCAAAATGATACACGCCGCGCCTCAATTCCCAAAACGCCGGAATCCCCCACCACGCCTTATACTGCGGCACATTATATTCATCCCGCACATACAGCAAGGACGTGCGATACACAAATGCTGTCACTAGCACAAACCGCACATCGTTTCTGATCATCTGCCTGAACTTCGCGCTCGCACCGGCATGCACCGGCATGCGCGAATAATTGAACGCGAAATCCTTGAGGCTGGTGACGGCCACCAGTCCATTCTCCAGAAACGCCACCGGTGTCTGCGGAAAAGCGCAATAGATATCCGGACGATCGTAAAACAGCCGCATTCCGAGGCGTGCATTCTCGATTGGCTCGGCAAACTTGCTATTCATTATGAAATAGGCCGTGCCGTTACTGGGCGTCTGCGCCGCCACATACCGGAACATGTCATCGTAGGCACACGCAAACTTGTGGCTGACAAGACCACGTGACAATGGCCCGATGGCCAGTGTAAACAGTACATGCAACACCAGTAGCGTGCTTAGCAGCAGAAGCTGACTCATCGTCACAAGCTGCCACAGCGCATGAATGCGCATCCGCAGCACGACGCTCAAGGCGTATATCGTCAGCACCGTCGCCATGACCGCGCTGCTGCTGGACAGCAGCAAATAGCGTGTGTCAAACACCTGCCATGGCACATAGATCGCCGCCATGCCCACCGCAATCACAAAAAATATTCCCGCACCTGTCAGCGCCGCCCGCAGCGCCTGCCGCTCCTGTTCATTGTTCTTCCCCACCTCGTACATCAATACCACAAAAATCCATGCCGGCACCGCCAGCAACGCATGCGGTGCCGTGTCCACAAAATGCCGTGCAAACCGCCCCACTGACTCCTGTAGCAGCGTCAGCGCCAAACTATACCCGCCCGTCCCACTCGCGTCATACACCCCTTTGTTGGTCAAGAACACCACGATCACTAATACAGCCACCAACGTCGCCCCAACCGCCACCGGCCAGCAACGCTGCAATCCCGTTCGCCACCCCAGCCCCCCAAGCCGCACCAGCAGCAATCCCGCTGCAACGCACACGACATACGCCATCACGCCTGGTTCCTTCACACCTATCGCATACATGGCACACACAACCCCGACGCCATTGTACCACCACCACGCCCCGCGTGACAGTACCGGAGTGCCGGTCAGCCGCACCAACACGAACAACACGCCATACATGCCAAACAGCATGTAGGGCTCCATAGTCCATAATACATAGTAATTAGACGTGAACGATGCCGTCACTAGCGCACAAAAGACCGCCACCAGCGTCAGCCATTGATTGCCGATAAAGAAGGATATGATCCGAAACGCCATAACGCATGTCAAAAGCAAAAGCACTCCGTTCTGGAAAACATGATAGACAATCGGCAGCTTCGAAAAAAACGCGGGCAGAAATGCCAGAAACTGGAGCGGCCGCGCTTGATTTCCAAAACCCATGATATTCAGCAACTGAGCCGGTTCATGCCACGTGGTCGCGCGACATACGCTGCATATGATTGGCGCGTCCAGTATTCCGGGCCGCCCATCAACTAACACCGGCGACATCATTGCTACCACAACCAGCACCAGCACCAGCAATGGCGCCACCTTCTGAATACGTTGTTGCATTCCTTCCGTGGCCATGCTTACGCGCACGTTGTAGTTACATGATATGGCAATCGTCTCGCGTTTGAGACCTTTCTGCGATAGTCACCGATCGACCTTATGCAAGCGTTAGGCACTGCGCACCTCGCCTTGAAATCCACAACTGGACGTGACAATGCTGCGCGGGCGCGCTTTCACTTCATCGAAAATGCGGTCAATATATTCACCCAGAATACCAAGGCAAAGCAATTGTGTGCCGGACAGGAAAAGAATCACCAGGATCAGCGTGGTAAAGCCTTTGGCCGCGACCATGCCCGCAAAAAACAGGCCGAAATAAAACACAATGCCCACCAAGGCAACTGCCGACATAGCCAGACCCAACGCCGAGACAACTTTTAGGGGCACATGCGAAAACGAGGTGATTGCGTCCCAGCCCAAGCGCACATATGCCATGTAACTGAATTTTGATGCACCCTTGAGGCGGCGGCCGCGCTCATAAGGCACGCCGGCTTGGCGGAAACCAATGTAGGATGTCAGACCGCGAAGATACGGATTGCGTTCCAGAAATCGTTGGCACAGAATATCCACCACTGCCCGATCCAGCAAACGAAAATCACCGGCGCCGGGCACCAGACTGATGGCCGCAATCCGGTTCAGCAGGCCATAAAAGAGCCGCCGTTGCCATTGCATCCAGACCGACTCCTGCCGTTTGATCCGCACCCCATACACAACCTGGCACCCGTGCTGCCACTCTGCGACCAGCTGCACGATAACTTCCGGCGGGTCTTCCCCATCGGCATCCATTTGCACAACCGCATCACCACGGGCATTCATGTAGCCCGTCAGAATGTTGGCCTGATAGCCGAAATTCCGGCTCAATTGAAGCCCTTTGACCCGTGCATCGGCCGCATGCAAGCGTTCGATCCGCGCATACGTGTCATCCGTGCTGCAATTGTCCGAAAACACTATTTCGCAGTCATACCGAGACAATTCGCCGGCAAAGACCGCACTGACGCGCGCATACATGGTGTCAACATTTTCACCCTCGTTGTACACCGGAATGACAATCGAAATGAGTTTCATGGTGCGTGCTCCCCTTGCTGCAGATAGCGGCGGTACCAGGCAATCGTGTGGGTTAAGCCCTCCTCCAATGCTGTCTGCGCATGCCAGTGCAGCTGTTTGTGCGCGGCCGTCGCATTGCCGTAAAATCGCATGGTCTCGCCACGCCGGTAGGGCAAGGTGCCGATCTCCGGCACCCGACTGCTGTGGCATAGCCCATAGATCAAGCTGACCACATCGCGCACGTGCATTTCACTGCCCGTCGCCAGATTGAAAATATCGCCCTCAACATCCGGTGCCTCACCCACCGCAATCAGTCCGGCAACGATGTCATTAACGTAGTTGAAATCGCGGGTTTGCTCGCCCGGCGTCATCGGAAAATCGGCGCCCGTCAATGCAGCGCGGATTGCGGCCGGGACTAACATCGCGCTGAGTTGCAGCGGACCATACGTGAGAAAGGGACGCGCAACCACGACCGGCAGATCAAATAGCCGGGCATAGAGTTGGGCCAAATGGGTCGTGCAGATTTTCGACCAGGAATAGGGAGATACCGCACGCTCCCGTTGTTGTTCGGAAAACGGCACGTCACCGTCACCGTATTCTTCACATGTGCCGATTACCACACAACGACCAACTTTGTTGCGACAGGCATGCAAGAAGTTCTGCGTGCCCATAATATTGGCCGCAATCATGTCATCCAGCAACTCGACTGATCGCACGACATCGGTGTGCGCTGCGAGATGGTACACACAGTCAATGGGCTGATGATCCTCAATGAGCGCGGCCACGCCCGCCCGATCCAGCAAGTTCAAATGGACGCGTTGACAGACTACCTGCAACGCATCCAAGCGCCACCACGAGATACCCGGCATATCCAGCGCAATGACGCGATATCCACCGCGCCCTAAATGGTTACACAAATGGCTGCCGATGAATCCCGCCGCACCTGTCACTAACACACTGCGCGGGTGTTTGGCAACGCGGGTCATTCCGATGCCGCAAGATATTCGGCTATTTGCCGCAGACAGGTGGCGCGGACATCGGCGTGCTGCTGATAGTCCCGCGTCCATTCAAGGACGCGATCCAGCGCATCGGACAACCGCCAATGCGGCCGCCAGCCGAGACGTGCACGCGCTTTTGAACAATCCAATTTCAGATATTTTGCCTCGTGTGGCTGCACGCCGCTGACCACGGTCGCTGTCGCGCTTGCCCAGCGTCGGCAGACATAGTCGGCCAGCCACTGCACTGGTTGAACATCCTCGTCATAGGGCCCGAAATTCCATGCCTCGGCGTACGCCGGCCCATCTGCATACAGCAGCTCGGCCAGCCGGAGATAGCCGCTGAGCGGTTCAAGCACATGCTGCCATGGGCGCATGGCCCCCGGATTCCGCACACTGATGGGCAGGCCGGCAAGCAGGGCGCGCATGCAGTCCGGCACCAAGCGATCGTCCGCCCAGTCACCGCCGCCAATGACATTGCCCGCCCGTGCCGTCGCAATGCCGACGCCATGTCGCGCGTGGTCACGCGGGTGAAAAAACGACGTGCGGTAGGCACTGGTCACCAGTTCTGCGCACGCCTTGCTGCTAGAATAGGGATCGTAGCCGCCCAGCGCCTCATCCTCGCGATAGCCCCACCACCACTCCCGATTTTCATAACATTTGTCGGTCGTGACGACGACCACGGCACCTACACCCGGACAATGGCGAATGGCTTCCAGCACATGCACTGTCCCCAGCACATTGACTGCGTAGGTCTCCACCGGCGCCTTGTAGGACTCGCGTACCAGCGACTGGGCCGCCATGTGCAGCACCACTTCCGGTTGCGCAGCCTGCAGGGCAGTTGCCAAACCGGCAGCATCGCGCACATCGCCGCTATGCGATTCCAGCAACTCCGCCACGCGCGCCAGCGCAAACAAACTCGGCGACGTGGGCGGGTCGAGTGCATACCCAACCACGTGCGCGCCCAGCGCATGCAACCAGATACTGAGCCAGGCCCCCTTGAAACCCGTATGCCCGGTCAGAAACACACGCCGCCCGCGCCAAAACTCAGGATTGATTGAATGCGCATGCATGGTTGGCTCACCGGTCATGGCCACACCTTCCAGGGCGCCTGCCCACTTTGCCACAGCTCTTCCAGCAACTTCAAATCGCGGATCGTGTCCATACACTGCCAGAAACCACGGTGATGATACACCATCAACTGGCCATCGCGCGCCAAGCGTTCCATCGGTTCGCGCTCAAATGTGCAGGTGTCATCGTCACTGACATAGTCAAACACACGTTGATCCATGACAAAGAACCCGCCATTGATACAACTTGTCCCGACCGATGCTTTCTCAAGAAAGCGCTCCACGCGGTCTCCTTGTACCACCATGTCCCCAAAGCGCGACGGCGGATAGACGCCGGTGACGGTCGCGATTTTACCGTGCCGCTTGTGAAACGCCACGGCCGCTGCCACGTCCACATTGCTGACGCCGTCACCATAGGTCATCATGAAGAGGGCGCTGTCAATGTAGCGGCGCACTCGTGCCAGCCGTGCGCCGGTCATCGCCGCCAGCCCGGTGTCCGCCAAGGTCACCGTCCAGTTTTCCTCGCCGTGCGTGTCATTGATGGTCACATCGCGGTGCATCCCTCGCCCCAGCCGCACGGTGACATCCGCATTCAATATATCGAAATTCAGGAAGTAGTCCTTCAGCACGTGCCCCTTGTAGCCCAGACACACCACAAAATCATTAAAGCCATACTGCGCATACATCTTCATGATATGCCAGATGATCGGCCGTTCACCGATTGCGATCATTGGTTTGGGCTTAAACTCGGTTTCTTCGCGAATGCGCATGCCTTGGCCGCCTGCAAGTAGCACCACTTTCATATTATTCCCATGCATCAATGCGCAAGCGTTCACGGGCGATGCCATGCGCCTTGTGCATTTGTTCGGTGAAATACTGCAGCATTGCCGGCGGCCCGGAAAAATAAAACAATGCTTGCTGCGGATCACATGCGGCATTGAATGCCGCCTGACAGGAAAGCCGGCCACATGCAATAGTGTTACCGTCCGCCTCCGTTTCAGAATAATAATGAATCGCCAGTGCCGGGGCGGCAGCACGCCAGCCTTCGAGCAGATCACGACACACCAGCAAAGCCGGTATGCGCGCGCCGTAGAGCAAGGTTATTGGCGCCGCTGTTGCCAAGCCGGGCAGCGTGCCAAGGAAAGCAGTAAACGCCGACACGCCCGTGCCACCCGCCACCAAGACCGTCTCGCGCTGTGCGTTGATCACAAATTCACCATACGGCAATTTCAACCACACCGCTTTGCCGGGCTTCAATTCCTGCTCCATCCGCCGTGTGTAACGGCCAACGACAGAATACAGCAGCCGCACGGGCAACACGTCCGGCGGCGATGCAATGGAAAACACGCGTGAATCCGGCCAATGCCGTGAGGGATCATATGGATCCAGCGCCAAATGCAGGAACTGACCGGGTTTGAAGCGCGGCATGCGCTGCTGCGGCACGAGTAACACCGAGTAGGTTTCCGCGCCATGCGGGATGATCTCTGCAACCGTTGCCGGTATCTTGCTGGGGGTCGCCATGCTGTTTACTGCGCTGCAAAAAAAGCGGTGAATTGTTCGGCAACATAGTCACGCTGTGCCGGCGTTATGCCCGGATACACACCAATGAAAAAGGTGTTGTTCATGATGCTGTCCGTATTCGTCAGATCGCCAACGACCCGGTGCGGAATCTCCGCATAAGCCGGATGGCGCAGGAGATTGCCACAAAACAGATTGCGGGTTTCGATCTCCCGTTCTTCGAGAAAGCGCGTCAAATCATTGCGCCTGAAGCCTGCCTCTGCGCATACCGTGATCGGAAAACCAAACCAAGCCGGCTCACTGTTCTGCGTCGCCCGGGGCAGCAGCAAGCGATCCTGATAGGGCGCCAGCATCGCGTGCAGCGCCGCAACATTCTCCTGGCGCGCCGCCACAAAGGCTGCAAGCCGGTCTAACTGCGCACAACCAATCGCTGCTTGCATGTCGGTCACTTTCAAGTTGTAGCCAATGTGCGAGTAGACATATTTGTGGTCATAGCCCAACGGCAGCGTGCCAAATTGCTGACTGAAGCGTTTGCCACACGTGTTGGATTCGCCGCCGCTGCAATAGCAGTCGCGGCCCCAGTCGCGAAACGACCGCGCAATCCGCGCCAGATCCTCATCATGCGTCAACACCGCGCCACCTTCACCCAATGTAATGTGATGCGCCGGATAAAATGAGCACGTTGCCAAATGACCAAAACCACCCGTGAGTTTGCCGCCATAGCGACTGCCCAACGCGTCACAATTGTCCTCGATCAACCAGAGATCATGTTGCTGTGCCAGCGTAAGAATCGCCGTGACGTCAAACGGATTACCCAGCGTGTGCGCCATCATGATTGCCTTCGTCCGCGGGCCAATCGCTGCCGCCACCCGCTCTGGTATGGCCACATAATCGCCCAAGCTGACATCCACAAATACCGGCACTGCCTGCTGTTGCAAAATCGGGTTGACCGTGGTCGGAAACCCCGCCGCAACTGTAATGACTTCGTCGCCCGGCCTGATCCGCCGCGCCCCCAGTTTGGGCGAGGTCAACGTGCTGAACGCCACTAGATTCGCCGAGGAGCCCGAATTAACCAAGACGCAGTCTGCTACACCGACATACTCCGCCAGACGATTCTCAAACTCATCCGCATAGCGATTCGCCGTCAGCCAGAAATCCAAACTGGCATCCACCAATTTCACCATCTCTTCTGGCCCATACACCCGCCCGGCGTAGTGGACTGGCGTCACGTCCCGCCGTGCACGCTGACGCTCCTCGCCAAATGCGTGGACTAACGCCAGAATCTCTTGTCGCAGTGTCGCTTCATGCATCCTGCATCCTGTCGTTTCTTTCGCAACGAAAACAATTATAATATTAGGTGTTCCCTTTTCCGCTGGGACGTGTCACTGCTGGTCACCGGCAACTTTTTCAAGGCGGATTTCGGTAAACTCCCCCGTGCTGGCGGCATTGCCATAGCCCATGTGCACATACACTGTGCCGACGCCCGTCACCGTGTTAGTGAACTCCAGTGGACGCGCCCACCAGTTGGTATTCTCCGTCACCCACACAATCGCCTGCTCCGGCTGCGGCGGCAAGTAGAGCGCCACCCGCCCGCCGAAGATCACACTGCTGTCACTCGTCGCCGTCGAGCGCACCTTTGCGCTCAGCCGATATACCGCGCCGGATGACAGCGACACCGGCTGATGCACGCCCAGCATCTTCTTGCCCGGGTTCTCAATCCGCAGCACATAGGTCGTGCGGAATTTGTCGTCGTAGTGCACGACCTTGATCTGGTTCGTCAATGCGCGCCCGTCCTTCCAATAACTCCAGCCCTCCAATCCCTTGGCAAAACCGCCGTTCTTCACCAACGACGGCAGCGCGGGCTTTGCCACGGGCACGACCGGTTGTGCCGCCTTTGATGCGCGTGTGGGTGCGGACAGCGCTTGTGCCGCTTGTGGTTGCGGCTGCACGATCGGCGCAGGTGTCACCGGCACTGCCGGCGTTTGCACTTCTGTCGCCGCCGACATAAGCTGCTGCGTCTGCTGGCGCGGCTCATACCAGTAGCGCCAGACAAACAAGGCGATAATCGCAACAACGACTAGTACTTCTGTTTGAACTAGTAGCATCGTCTTCACAGTCATTGCAGTGGGGTGGTGGCAGTGTTACAGCAACTAATACCATGATATTCTGTGTAGCGAGGTAAATAGTAGCAAATCGCGGCCGCGAATGCAACCACGCTGCATTATTGCGCGGCGCAATAATTTCATGTGGGGCATTCGCTTGCTGGCTATCGAGGGAGAGGGCATATGCCCGCGTTGCTGAGAAAACCCGCGTGCCGTACATAGTGTGATTGTATTTTGTCGCCACGAATCGGCAAGCACCCCCATGCGCGCAAAGGCCATCGCACGGCCGCTCACATGGTTGGTGAAGACGCGCAATTCCTCGCGCTACTCTTCACGCTCTGTCAACCACAGCACACCATGCGCGAGTTGTGACGGTAGAAGTGAGACGCGTACCATCGCACATGGTAGTACAGCGCCCGGCCATGGTTATCTGATGTTGGATCCCCACCAACGCTTAGTTCAGCTTGAGCCTGGGCACATCGCCATCATGACCACTGCTGCGATTCGTGCACGTAGCGGTGGCAAGCCAACGACGCTGGTGCGTACAAGCAGCAAGCGCACCGGCATATTCAGCCCCATGACAAGCGTATGCTCACGCTTGTCTTGTGCACCCACCAAGTGGAAACCAATCGCTCACAGCAACCATTTCACGTATGGTTGCTTGGTCTCACTCATCCAAGGAGATGCTAGAGAGATGCGAGCAGGGGTAGCCGTCAGGCCACTTCAGGGTTACGCGATTTGTGCCTTCGTTCAGTGTGAGTTTTCCCAGAAGTACTTTCTCTTCATCACCAGGTCCGAGCCCCTTCGTGACTTTGTCACCCACATTAGCGAGCACAACTTCTTCATTCACGATGACCGAAAAGGGGCGTGGATTCTGTGCAGCAAATGTGGCCGACAGCGTGTACTCGCCTTCGTGCTCGATCACAGGCTCAAAGGTGACGTAATTAGGCACCGCGCCGCTGTTTATAACCACAGGGCGCTCCCTGGTGCCATACCCGCCTTCCATGAGTTTGAGATTCGTTTCTGCGGCATCACGCACGAACATCTCGAGCGCAATCGGCTCTGTTGGTTGTGGCGAACTATCCGCCGTGATTTCATCTGCTTGGGCAACGGCCACTTCGGCGATTGTCTCACTTTGTGAAATGGCGTTGGCATCGGCTGGCACGGCCTGCGGTTCCGCCACAGGTTTCTGCTCTACCGCCGTTGGCGCTTGTGTGTCGTTTTCGCTCGTAGTCGCTGTTCCTGCATTCGCAAGACTTGCCGTTGCTGCAGGAGATTGTGGTGTGGCAGGTTGGCTCGGTTTCTGCATCTCACAACCCAACAGCAGCAATGCGCTGGCAATGATGATAGTGTGGTTCACTGTCGGTCTCCTCGATCTGGTTAAGCATCGCATAGCCATTCTCTCATGCTACGTCAATGCATTAGGTCATATCATTATAGCACAACAACGCTTTTTTGGATGTTTACGAATTGACACTGCGCCAATCAGGGGATGACGCGCGGGTTTCCCAATGCGATTTCATCGTTGATCTCACTACCCAATGGCTCAAGTATGATCTCGATTTGGTTGATGTTCGTTACGCAGACAGAGAGTGTGAGTGGCGGCGTATTGCTCGTCAGTGTTCCGGCAGTAGCCAGTTCCCGACCATCGCCACGCACGCGCACAAGGATGTTTCCTTGCGGATTCGTCAAGGCAAGTGTCGTGAGAAAACGACCATATTTGCGACCAATAACAAACTTAACGCTGGCTTCAGCGCACATCGATGTCGGTCGGACAATGATAGCTCTCAGATACGGTGTTCCGGCGATGACCACGGGGCTGCCGTCTGACGTAACATTCTCCGTAACGACACAAAACTTCTCTTTGGGTGTGCATATCTGCATGATGCTCACCGCGTTGACTTCATTGCTAGGGAGCCGGTCAAGATGTACAATCATGTTGCGAAACTTGCTGCCGAAATAGTTGACGAGTTGTTCAATATGGTTTGTCGCGGGGGCCATTTCAGCGCCACGATAGATCCACATATCAATCGATGGATATCCATAGTCCACCGGACATTTCGCAAACAAAGCTTCGTTGCAGGGCGCCTTGTCACGATTTCGTAGTATGACAATGGTCGCTTCGCCCGCGAGTACCTCGGCTGCATGAGACTGCAGTTTCTCTTCGGCAATAAACACGACATTCGATAGTGGCCGAAAGTACGTGAAATACAGCCACGGACTATGATCGTATAGCACTGTGGATACAATGTATACCCGCGTTTGCGACGCAAGGTCACTGACTCGCTGCCTAACGAGCACCCAGGGCGCCTTGTCGTAATGTTTGCCGTAGGCAAACCTTGCCCCCGGCAATCCAGTCCATGCCATCAGTCCGATGCTGGCGGTGACCGTCAGTACTGCCGAGGCCCATGCAATCATGCTATGCTGACCAGGCGCCACGCGGCGTTCGGCTCGTCTTAGACGCAGCACCAACCACGCAATTCCTATGACGAGGTAGTCGGAAAGGCAGGCGATCACATAACTGCATCCGAGCAGGACAAAGGGGAGCGCGTAGATGACATAGCGCGATTTGAAGACCACGCCTGTCCGTTTTGAGAAGACCCATCCTTGCAGCACAATGCCCGCTATAAACAAGACAACAAGCCATTTCAGAAAATAATGCCGGCGGACGTTGAACATGAATAAACACGGCACCATCCCCAGCACTAAATACGCGATCCAGCGATCGTAGGTGAAATAGTAACGTATACAGAAGAAGTCCTGTAATGTATCTAGCAGAACATGATCGAGAGCAAACACACCCAGCGCGCCCTGAGAAGTGTAACTACTGTCGTTCATCTGGCCGATCAAGCCCAAATAACGATACCAGAAAAAAACGATCGCGAGACACAATCCCGCAACACAACCAAGCGAGGCGAGAGTTCCCCATCTCTTCAACTGAAATCCGTACGTAAGGCCAAGAGCAATACTGGCGAGGAACACCACGAACAAGAAAAACATATTGGTACTGAAACCAAGTAAAGTGGCCAAGAGCAGAAACACAATGTGGCTGACACTCAAGCGTGTCATACATACACGCACTGCCAGAAGATAGAGCAGTGTAGCAAAACACAGCATACTATACATGCGTACCTCAAGAGAGTACACAATATGAAAAGGACATAGTGCCAGCATTACAGCGGCGGCCATGCCTACCCGTCTGTTGACGAGCTGCCCACCCAAAATGCCTATGAGAACAACCGACAAGACACCCGCAGTGAGTTCGGGTAGTTTCACCGCCCACTCCACGATGCCGAACATCTTCATAACGGCGTGCAGCGCAAAAAACGACGCAGGCGGTTGGGAACAACGGGCCGCGAGTTCCATCACTTCCTTCCACGAACGGGTAGGCAGCGAATACCACACTTGCAGTGATTCGTCCATCCACAGGACATGTGCGTTAATAAGACAGATGCGAATAGTGGCAGCAACAATGCCAAGCGCGATGAGAAAGAAACCGAATCCCCAGTTGCGCGTACCTGGTTTCATTGCAGTCGGCGTGCTACCAGTTGAATTCATTGGGTTCATCATAATGATAGTACTACAAAAACCTTATTTATATGCAACTAGGCTTGCGTCTGTGTGCCGACGATGCGTGCTGGTTATGGCAGACACCGTCAGCGCAACCATAGTTCGCGCCAGAAGAGTTTCAGGAAGGCACAACCGGTGGGCAGCGATTTCGCGTAGCTTTCGCCGCCAATACGCGCGCCTTCGCGGGTCGGGAATTCCACAATGCGGAGGCGCTTCTTCATGGCCCGGATGCTCATCTGGTACTCAATCGTATAGCCAGGACCGTCGGGACTTAGTTGCGCGAAGGCCGCCGTGCGCACGGCGCGAAAGCCGTTGATTGTGTCGCTGACCCATGCCGCCTTGTTGAAAAACACGTTGGCCAACCAGCCAAAGGATAGGTTCGCCCATTTGCGCCAGCGCAGCAGGTGCTCATCTTCTTCATTGTAGGCACCTTTCATCATGCGCGACGCGATCACAATATCGTTGCCCTTTTCGAGCAGACCACGAAACTTCGGAATATCCGCGGGGTCTTCGTTGCCGTCGGGGCTGAAGCAGATGAGCGCGTCGGCATTGGTGTGCTTAAAGGCGATGCGAAACGCAGCGCCGCGGCCTTTATCAGCGCCCTGCCGCAAGACCGGTATGCCCTGTGCCTCCAAGTACTCGACCGTGCCGTCGGTTGAGCCGCCATCAACTGCAAATATGGCGTTGGCGTGGTCACGTGGTATGCGCGGCACAATGACGCGGCTCCCCTCGATTTCGTTATAGGTGAACAGTACGAGCTCGATCGTCATGCTTCTTGTTTGTCGCGGGTTTCAGGATGTTGGCGGTACCACGCGATGGTCTTGCGCAGGCCGCCGCGCAAGGACGTGCTGGCCGTATAGCCCACCGTAGCGCGCAGCTTGGTAACGTCGCAGCAGCGCCGCGGCTGACCGGTTGGCTTGCTGGTGTCGAACTGAATTTTCGTGGGTGTGCCGGCCAGTTCCACAATCGTCTCGATCAGCGCTTTGATCGTCACTTCTTCTTGGGCGCCGATGTTGACCGGATCGCATTGGGCATGTTTCTCCGCGACTTCCATCAGGCCGCGGGCAAAATCCTCGACGTAAAGGAATGAGCGGCTCTGGCTGCCATCGCCCCACACAATAAGCGGGTTTTGTCCTTCGACCACTTTGCGCACCAAGGCGGCGATGACATGCGACGTTTCCCAGCGGAAATCGTCGCGCGGCCCGTAGCAATTGTACGGACGCGCGATGGCCACCTGAATGGCATGTTGTTCCGCATAACATGCGCCGACAACTTCAGCGAAGCGTTTTGCCCAACCATAGCCAAGATTAGTCGGTTCGGGAATATCTTTGAATCCCTCGGTTTCTGGCGTTGGTATGGTGCAATAGCGCGGATAGACACAAGCTGAGCTGGTAATCAGCACCCGCCCGACTTTCTCACGCACGGCGGCGTCCATCACCTGCAGTGCCATCAGGCTGTTGTCGTAGAGCAGGTCCGCGGAGTGTTTGATGTTGTAGCCGACGCCGCCGACCACGGCCGCCAAGTGCATGACCAGGTCTTGCGCACGGCATGCCTGGCGCGCAAAGGCTGCGTCACGCAGGTCGCCGGCGCAGTACTCGAAGTCGGCTTGATGGGGCGCCAGAAACTGACGCCAGCCCTCAGGCTGCAGATCGGCGATGCGCACCCGCGCGCCGGCCTCAATCAGCATCTCCGTCAAGAACGACCCAACGAATCCGCAGCCACCGGTCACCAGCACTTTTTTGTTTTTCCAGAAGCTCATGTTGGCCGTGTCATGCCACTAGGTTCAGCGTTTGCGTCGCGTGAGACGGTATTCCTTGAACAAGACCCACAGCAAGCGCGCAGTACTCCGATAGGCCGCGCGCCGCTCCCGCGATGTTTGACTTGCATACTCGACGCTGGGTGCTTCGGCAACCCGCCAGTTGCAGCGCAGCGCATGCAGCGACATGCGGTACATGGCTGCCAGCAGGCGCGTTTCTGGCTGAACTTCCCGCAAGCGCGCGAGCCGAACCGCCCGCAGCGTGTGGAGTGCATCGCTGAGATTGCCTGGGAACACCATATTTGCCAAGAACGTAAAAAAGCGGTTGCCGGCGCTGCGCAGCGAAATGGTGCGCTGTGTGTCCCAGCGCGCCCCGCCAGCCATAAATCGCGAGCCAACCACAAGATCATAACCGCGCATCACTTGCATCAGAAGCCGCCCGATCTCGGCGGCGTTCTGCCGTCCGTCGGCAACGAAAAACACTGCATATTCACTGCCGATCGGCAGTGTGCCATCTATCACCCGGCGCACGACATCGTTGTACGGAACGGTCGCTTGCCGCACCGCAATGCCGTCGGCAAGCGCGGGGATAGTAACTGCTGCAGCGCTGCCGGCATTGATGACCACGACCTCCTCAAAGTATTCCAAGGGGATGTCATCAAAGACACGCGCGGGCGCCTGCCAGGCGGCATTGGTCACCAGCACCAGCGTGGCCGACGGCCGCGTCCGCACGCCCGCCGCGCGCTCCTTCCAAAACGCGCGAAATGTCTCCGCCATATACTCGATATCCCCGTCCGTCAAATCCTGGTGGCTTCCAATATAGAAGCCATTGGTGTTGATCCATTGCGCCACCGGGTACTCATCCTCACGCACGCCCAGCACACTATTGTAGACCGGCTGATTCGTCAGCGGCAGCATGTCGCGCGTCTCAATGCCACGCTGCTCCAGCCAGTTGACCAGATCGCTCTTGGGCATGTCGCGCAGCACAATCGGATACATCATAAACGAATGCTCGTTCCCCGCGCGGATGGCCGGGAGCTGCATACGCTCCTGCATATCCGCGAGCACTCTCGTGAGCGCGGCGGCATTCGCCCGCCGTTTCGCAATCATGGCTGTCCATTCTTCCAGTTGCGCCACACCCAGCGCCGCTTCCATTTCCGTGACGCGGAAGCTATGTCCGACGCTGACAAACGAGAAACGCCGCGCAATCACCATCTTCAGTTCTTCCGATGAAAGATTGTCGTCGTCATCAATCGAGATGTAGATCGAATCGCGCCCGTGGTTCACCAGCGAGCGCAGGCGCACGGCGTAGTCGGGATTATTCGTTGTGGTAAAGCCGCCCACACCGGTCGTAAGCAAGTGAGCAATATAGGTGGAGAAACAGCCCATGTCGCCCAGCCCACCCACGTAGGTCCCGCGGTAGCGCGCAAACATCGTCTCGGCCGAGTCTTCGATGATCTTCAGCCGGTGTCTCCGCGCGACATCCTGGATCGGCTGCATATCCGCCGGCTGACCAAACAAATGCACGGGAATAATCGCCCGTGTACGCGGCGTGATTTTCTGCTCGATCAAGGCCGGGTCCATTTCATAATACAGCGGATCTACATCAACCAACACCGGGGTCATGCGATTGTGCAAGACAATGTTCACCGTGGCCACAAACGTCACCGCAGGCACCAGCACCTCGTCGCCATCCGCCCAGCCGTGCATTTCCTTCATAACCGCCAAGGCCACATGCAGCGCGCTCGTCCCACTGTTGCTTAAGACAGCGTATTTTACCCCGTGTACCTTGGCGAATTCGCTCTCGAATTTTCGACAGTATGGACCGTAGGACAGGCGATTGTGCAACAGCGCATCCATGACCAGTTCGCGACCGCGGTCACTTATATTAAGTGTGCCAACACCAATCAGCGGACGTTCAGCAATAGTTTGAGCCATAGTTCTGTATCAGTTGCTCGGTGAATATGAGCGGATCATGACAGCATGGCAGGCGCGATTGCGTTGCTTCCCGCAGCCACGCGGTTGGGCAAGAGCATCCAGGACGGCGGTTGTTTCGGTCAATGGCATGGTGATTGGTAGTGACAATCAATAGTATAGAAAAGAATAGCAAAACAGTCGTGATTTTGCAAGCGGCATGCGGTACTTTGTGCGCGGCGAACAAATGTAAACTCCGGCCCCCCCACCGCCGGCGGGTACAACTATGGCAACAGCGGGCAGGCTGCGCACTCTAGTTTTCTCCCGCCGCAATCTGCAGCGGTTCTGGATAATCTACTGTGCGATTGCGCGCAAAGGCCGGGGAACGTATAATATATGCATGAGCAACCACTGTTGGCTAACCAGTTCGCAGGTTGCGCTGGCAACCAGCGTGGTGTGCGCGTATCCGCGCACGCCGCCATTTCATCCGCCCGAGCACTTTACCGAGCTGGCTTTTCTGCCGGCCTTTGCGCCAGACCCGACCAATGCCGCCTATCGCGCCGTGCGTGATGCGCTGGCGCTGCTGTTCGGTGCGCCGGATGTTCCGGCGTGGAATCCGCTGGCCGGGCTGGTGCAGCCCGGCGACACGGTCGTGCTCAAACCGAATTTCATCAAGGAACAGCACGAGACACGCCCGGCCGAGTGGCAGCAAGTCATCACGCACGGCGCGATTATCCGCGCGGCCTGTGATTACGTGCTGCTGGCGCTGCGCGGCCAAGGGCGGGTCATTGTTTGTGATGCGCCGCAAACAGACTCGTCATTCGACGAAATCTGTCGTGGGTCGGGCACGCACGCGGTAGTCTGTTGGTATAACACGTGGTCGCCCGTGCCGGTCGAGTTGCTCGACTTGCGCCGCGAGGAATGGGAGGCACGCGACGATGTCATCATCCGCCGCACCGCCTTGGCGGGCGACCCACGCGGTTATGTCGCCGTCAATCTCGGCGCGCACAGCCGGTTTCACGGCATCCACCCGCGCCACGGCTTTTACGGCGCCGATTACAACACCACCGTCACCCGGCTGCATCATCATGATGATATCCATGAATACTTGCTGTCGGGCACGGTGCTGCAGGCCGATGTGGTCATCAATCTGCCAAAGTTGAAGACGCACAAGAAGACCGGGCTGACCTGCGCGCTCAAGAATTTCGTCGGCATCAACGGCGACAAGAATTGGCTGCCGCATTACATGTTGGGCGCGCCCGAAGAAGGCGGCGATCAATTTTCTACGCACACTGGTAAGACGCATACCGAACGCGTCTTGATGACGCGCATCAAGCAGGCGCTGACGCACACGCCGGCGTGGGTTAATCACCTGTTTCGGCCGGTGAAACATTTGGGCAAGCGTGTTTTCGGCAGCACACAGCAGGTGGTGCGCAGCGGCAACTGGCACGGCAACGATACGACCTGGCGCATGACCTTGGATCTGAACACCTGTTTTTTCTACGGGCAGAGCGGGCAGCTCGATCCCCACGCGCGCCGGCGCTATCTCACGATTGTGGACGGTATCATCGCCGGCGAAGGCGATGGGCCGCTCGCGCCGGACGCCAAGCCCTGCGGCGTGATTCTGGCCGGCTGCAATCCGGTCGCGGTGGACCTGACCTGCGCCTGGCTGATGGGCTTTGACTGGCGCAAACTGCGACTGCTCACCGGCGCCTGTGCGTCGCACGAGCTGCCGCTCTGCGCGTTTCAGCCCGACGCCATCGAACTTCTTGCGACTAATCCCCTGTGGTGCGGCCAGTTGGCCGCGCTGCAACACATCATCCCCTATCGCTTCGCGCCGCATTTCGGCTGGCGCGGCGCGCTTGAACGCGACGGATGATGACGGATACGTGTGTTACGTTTTGGTTTTAGGTTTTAAGCAGGTAGAGCGGGAGCGGCCACCGCCCCACGAATCTGTGGTAGTGCTGCGCGCCGCGAAGGGAACGCCGATCGCCGGATCGGCTGAAGGTATGTGCGATCTCTTGATCGCATCTCGTGCGGGATATGAAAATCCCGCATACCTTCAGCGGCACCGGCCCCGCGGCAGCCGCAGCAATCGTTGCACGGAGGCGGCTCCCACATTGCAGCGGCTCCTGCTGTCCACGGCGAGCGCCGTGGCCATATCAGCAATGGCAGGCGGGGTAGCCTGCCATACTTCAGACTGTTGCGTGGACTTGAGCCGTGCGACTTGGCCACAACTGGCGCGCGTGTGTCGCCGGATTGCAGCAAGCACGGCCATGGCTGCATTCTAAATTGTCGCGCTGCGCGAGAATTTACAGCGGACTTTGCTGAACGGCACGACCGTGTCGAACACGCCGGCGCGCACGGTCAGGCGCTGTTGGGCGCGGTCGATGCGCTGCACGGTCGCCGCGCTGCGCAAGAGCGGCACATACACTTCATCACCGACGGCGAGCGCGTCCCACGCGGTGATCGCAACCGGCTCCGCGACCTCTTCTTCGGGTACTGGTTCAACTGCAGATGGCGGCGCGGTTTCGGGCGCGGCGGGCTTGGAACGCGGTGTCTGCGGCATGCTGAACGGCCGTTCGGCAATGCCACTGAACGGAACATCCGTCTCGACATTTTCCACCGCGATGCGCATAATCTGTTTCTTGCGCCGGATGGCGCGCACAATGCCAAAGCTCTGCAATGGCCGGACAAAGACCCGGTCGCCCAACTTGACCCGCTCGACGAAGTGGGCCTGCTGCTCGGCCAGGGGCGTGCCACGCGCCAGGTCGCGCAGGCGTTCACACAGCGTCCGTGCGCAATCGCCCCACGGCGCCGGCGCATTTGCGGTCGCGCGCTGGTATTCATCCAGCAACGCACACAGGTCGCGCATCGTGTCCTCGACCAGCGCATGCGCCTCATCCACAATGCGTGTGCGCGCCGATTCAACGTCGGCCATACGGGCGGTGGCATCGCGCTGCAGGGCGTCGGCGCGCGCGCGCCGCTCTTCGGCCTCGACCCGCATGGCTTGCACCTTATTTAGTAATTCGGTGGTATCCAGCGCACCTTCGTGCAATGCGGCGCGCGCCCTGTCAAGGACTTCGACTGGCATCCCCAAATGCTGCGCAATGACAATCGCATTGCTGGCGCCTGGCTGCCCGATGAGCAGACGAAAGGTTGGCCGCATGGTCTCGGCATTGAACTCGACGCACGCATTCTCGACCCGCGGCACACTTGACGCGTAGACTTTGAGCGCGCCCAGATGGGTGGTCGCCACCGCCTGCATGCCGCGCTGGCGCAGATGTTCCAGCAAGGCCGTTGCCAGCGCCGCGCCATCGGCCGGATCCGTGCCGGCGCCCAGTTCATCGAGCAAGACCAGCGCGCCGGCCGATGTCTGCGCCAGAATCGCCACGAGCGTGCGAATGTGCGCCGAAAAGGTGCTCAAACTCTGCTGCAAACTTTGTTCGTCACCAATGTCGGCATAGACGGCGCGCGTGACCGGCAGGCAACTGCCGGCGGCCGCCGGCACGTGCATGCCGCATTGCGCCATCAGCGTCAACAAGCCGATCGTCTTGAGTGCGACGGTTTTTCCGCCGGTGTTCGGGCCGGTAATGACGACAATGTCATATTCATCGCCGAGCCGCAGCGAGATGGGCACCACGGCTTCACTGCCGCCGGCCGTCGCAGTCGCATAGTGCAGTAACAGCGGATGGCGCGCGTCGCGCAAGACCATGCGCGTGTCGTCGCGCGGCTCCGCCGCGCACATGCGGCAGGCAATGCTGTGGCGCGCCTTGGCAAACGTGAGGTCAACATGGGTAAGCACAGCGCAGCCGGCCAGAATGTCGGTGCGGCGCGCATCGAGCAGGTGGGTTAAGACCCACAAAATGCGCTCGACTTCGCGGGCCTCCTCGAAGCGCAGCTCATCCAGTTGGTTGACCATGGCGGTCACTGCGTGCGGCTCGATGAACAGGGTTGCGCCACTCTGCGAACGATCCCAGACCGTGCCCGCCACCGCGTTGCGCATGCCGGATTTGATCACCAGGACCGGCCGGCCATTGCGCTCGGTGATGACGGTGTCCTCGAGCGCGCGCTGGGCCTCGGCGCTTTCCATGACGCGCCGCAAGCGCTCATGAATCTGCGCGCGCAGCGTGGCAATATGTCGGCGCAGATCATTTAGTTTCGGGGAAGCATGGGCATTGACGGTCTTGTCGCGATCAATGCAGCGATCGATCTCGACGCATTCCTTGGCAAAATCGCCGATGGGTTGAATGGCGTCCCAGAGGGTCGGGGCGAGCTCGCGATAGGAGACGCCAAAGGCGCGCACGGCTTGCATGGCCTGCAGTGTTTCGGCAATCGCCAGCAGGTCGTCCGGTTCAAGCGGCACGCGGGCCTGCGCCAGCCCGGCAATGACGTCGGCAATGTCGGCCACGCCCGACAAGGGCGGGCAATTGCCGGCGATCAGCAACTGCACCAGCTCGGTGGTCTCGCGCTGCAACCGGACAATAGACGCGAACTGGCGCGTCGGCATGAGTGCCGCCGCCGCGCGCCGCCCGGCCGGCGTGGCCGCATGGCCGGCCAGCACTTCGCGCAACGCGTCAAACTCCAGCACGCGCAGGGTATGTTCGCAGGGGTCAAGCATCGAGAGAGTATAGCATTTCGCAACACGCCTATCAAACCAAGCGCAGGCTTCTTCCGCCGGCGCGCGAGAATCTAGCAGACGCAGTGCACGGCGTCTTCACCAAGCAGTTCCGCCAGCGGGCGCAGCAGGTCTTCCGAGACCGCCACCCGCGTGCGGGCGGCGACAATCCGCGCCGGCGCTGCCGCGTCGCGGGCGGGCAACTGCAGCTCCACGGCAGTCTCGCCGGGATACTGTTTGACAATAATGGCGATGCGCTCCAGCATGGCCGGGGCTGCCTGCGCGGCGGACAGCGTCAAACGCAGCGCGCTGATCCAGGTGCGCACCAGCTCGTCCAGCGATGCCAAGGCCGTCACCGAGAGCGAAATCCGGCCAAACGACTCGCGCAACGTGCCGCGCAAAAACACAATCTGGTTGGCCGTCAGGCGCGGGCGCCATTGCTCAATCATGTCCGACCAGAGCAAGGCGTCAAACGCGCCGTAGAAATCTTCGAGAGCAATAACGCCATAGGCCTTGCCGCGCCTGCTCATCCGCCAATCGGTCGCAAGAATGAGCCCGCCCATGACCACCGCTGCCGGCGCCGCGTCGAGCAATTGTTCGGTGTGCGAATCGTCCTCGTCCACGGTCTGATAGCCCGTTCTGCGGGCGTCCGCGCTCACGCACGCGCGCCACAATTGGGCGCAGGCATCGAGCGGATGGCCGCTGACGTAGACGCCCAGGGCTTCTTTTTCAAAGGCTAATTTGGTGAGCAGATCCCATTCGGGCACCTCGCCGAGCTGCGCCCGCCCGCCATGCGCCGCGCTGGCCTGATCGTCATATGTTTCAAAGAACGAGCGCTGCAAGGCCGATTCCGCTGCGCGTTCCCAGCCGACGGTGATATCATCAACGAGCAAGGCCATGCGCTGGCGCGCCATGCCAAAGCCATCGCACGCGCCGGCCTTGACCAGTGCCTCAAGCGTTTTGCGCGTGACGGCGCGCGCCCGCCCGCGCCGGCACAGATCATCCAGCGACGTGAACGCGCCGCCGGCCGCGCGTTCCGCGCACAAACTCGCGGCAGCCGCCGGCCCGACATTACGCACCGCTTCGAGTCCATAGCGAATCACCGGCCGGGCTGCGCCTTCCTCGCGTTCGACCGTGAATGTCGCCGCACTGCACTGCACATCCGGGCCGCGCACCGTCACGCCCAGCGCGCGGCAGTTCGTCTGGCACGCCTGCACATGTGCCGCGGCGTCCGCGCGACTGTTCAACAGCGCCGCAAAAAACTCCTCAGGGTACTTCGCTTTGACATACGCCGTCCAGTAGGCCACCATCGCATAGGCCGTCGCGTGCGATTTGTTGAAGCCATAATTGGCGAAGCGCGCAATCAGCGCGAACAATTCTTCGGCCACGTTGGCAGCCATGCCCTTGTCCAGCGCGCGCGCCAGGAATTTTCCGCGTTCGGCATTGATGTGCTCGACCAGTTTCTTGGACATGATCTGGCGAAACGTGTCCGCGTCGGCCAGCGAATAGCCAGCCAGCTTGTGCAGGCACTGCATGACCTGCTCCTGGTAGATCATGATGCCGTACGTTTCCTTCAGGATCGGTTCGAGGGCCGGATGCGGATAGGTGACCGGCGCGCGGCCGTGCTTGCGCGCGACAAAGTCATCGGCGGCGTGCAGTGCGCCGGGGCGGTACAGGGCGATCACGGCGATGAGGTCATGAATGGTAGTGGGGTGCATGTCGCACAGCAGGCGGCGCATGCCGGCACTGGTCTCGAGTTGGAAGACGCCGAAGACATCGCCGCGCTGGAGCAGCGCAAAAGTGGGCGCATCATCCAGTGGCAGGGCCGTGAAGACCAGCTCAATGCCGCGCGCCGCGCGGACACTGGCACGCGCATGCTCGAGTATCGTCAGGGTCGTCAGCCCTAGAAAATCCATTTTAAGCAGGCCGAGGCGCTCGACGGCAAACATGTCAAGCTGGGTGACGACTTCATCGCCGGCGCCACGCGTCAGCGGCGTCAGGGTGCGCAGGGGCGTCGGCGATATGACCACGCCAGCCGCATGCGTTGAGAGATTGCGCGGCAAGTCTTCGATCATGACCGCCAGGTCGAGCGCGGTCTTGGCGTGGGCCTCGTGCAAGTACAGTTCGCGCAGCGGCTCGTGGTGCGCCAGCGCGGCACGGATCGCGCCCCCTTTACCCATGCCGTGCGCGCGTTCATGCGCGGTGATCAGCGCGCACATTTTCTCACACACGGCGTCGCCGATATTGAGCGCTTTGCACGTGTCCCGCAGCGCCGCTTTATAGCGCAGGGTGCTGAACGAGCCGATCTGGGCGACGAACTCGGCGCCGTAGCGCTGGCGCACATAGGCAATCACTTCGGTGCGGCGCTGCTCGCAGAAATCCATGTCAATATCCGGCAACTTTTTGCGCGACGGATTCAGGAAGCGTTCGAACAACAGGCCGTAGTCAAGCGGGTCCACATCGGTGATGCCGAGCAAGAAACTGACCAGGCTGCCGGCCGCCGAGCCGCGCCCAGGCCCGACCGGGATGCCGTGCCGGCGCGCAAAATTCACAAAATCGGCGACGATCAGAAAGTAGCTGACGAAACCCATCTGGGTGATGGTTTCAAGTTCGGTTTCGAGGCGCGTGCTGACGTCGCGCCGTTTCTTCTTGGTCAACGCCCGCGGCGCCGGCGCATCGGGCGTGTCCCACGCGGCATAGCGCGCGCGCAAGCCTTCGTCGCACAAGCGCTGCAAATACGCCCGGCCCGGGCTGCCATCCGGCGTCTCGAATTTTGGCAGCAAATGCCCGCTACCGAGCGGCAGCTCAACCGCGCAGCGTTCGGTGATCGCCATGGTATTGGCCAGGGCCTCGGGCGCAGTGCGAAAGACGGCCGCCATTTCCTCGTGGCTGCGCAGGTAATACTGCGACGACACGGGCGTCAGGTCTTCGAGCGATTGGATCGGCTGATTGGTCTCGATGCGCTGCAGCAGTTCGACCGCGCGCGCTTCCTCTTCGCGGGCGTAGGCACACTGATTGGTCGCCACAACCGGCACGTTCAGGTCGCGCGCCAGTCCCATCAGTTGCGGCAGGACGGCGCGTTCGTCCTGCGTCTGATGCCACTGCAGCTCCAGGTAAAAGCGGCCCGGGCCGGCGAAGTGTGCCATGGTTTCCGCAACAGTGCGCGCGCTGCGGGCATTGCCGGCCAGCAGCGCTTGGGCAATTTCACCTTGCATGCCGCCGGACAAGACAATCCAGTGGCCGGCCAGTTCCTCGAGCCATTCGGCGCGCGCATACAGCGTGGCAGCGCTGCCCTGCAGGTGGATGCGGGTCAACAATTCACACAAGCGGGCATAGCCGGTCAGGTCTTCGGCCAACAGCACCAGGTCGAAGGTGGGCGGTCGGTACGGATCAACGGTGGCCAGCGGCGCGAGCGGCGCGACGGCAATTTCAGCACCGATGAGCGGTTTGATGCCGTGACGAGAGCAGGCGTCATAGAAGGCGACGACCCCGTGCAAGTTCATGCGATCGGTCAAGGCGACGGCCGGCATGTGCAGCTCGGCTGCCAGGCGCGCAACGTCGCGCACGCGCAGAGTGCTGCGCAAGAACGAATACTCGGAGCGCACATGCAGATGCACAAAAGGAACATGAGCCATGCACTATTATAGCAAAGACAAAAAAAAGCGCCGCAGTTGCCCGCGGCGCTTGCAGATACCTGAAGAAACTACAGGTCAGTCTTCAATGGCCCATTCGCGACAGAGCGTGCCTTGGATCGCACTGAATTCCTGGTCGTCCGGGAGGAGTGTCGACGCAACGCCGCCGACGATTTTGCGCTGTTCTTGCTTGCTGATCACTTGCACTTTTTTGACTTCTTCGAGCTTCTTCATTGGGGCCTCTCTGAGTGGATGTTGTCCACGCTGGTTAAAAATGTCGCAAACAGTGTAACATATTGTTTCCATTTTGTCAAGTATTTCGTGCATGATTATGCATTACAAATATATACATTTGCATTGCAATGCTTTACGAATACACATACCTTGCTTTACAGTGTATTTATTCATGCTACGATGTGTGTTTTGGGGTTTGTCAGGCATTTTTCCGGGGCGCGCGGCGAGGGTGATTGTCAAAACACAGACGAGTGTGTATAATAGGTCACTTGCACGAACCTTACATGACCCCGTACCAGATAGATGCGCTCAATGCCGAGGCGTGGCAGTTGTGTACCAGCAATCGCCACAGCGCGCGGCGCATTGCCGAGCGTGCCCGCGACTGCGCGCGCGATTCCGGCTATCTGGTGGGCGTGGCGCGCAGCAATTTGTGTCTGGCACAGATCGCGCTTGAAGACGGCGATCTGGACAATGCGTTGGCCTTCAGCGCGCACGCGCAGCAATTCGCCGAGGCGCAGCAGCAGCAGGCGTTGCAGCTCGACACGCAGGTGGTCTTGGCGCGCATTGCCCAGCAGCGCGGCACCCTTGACACGGCGGTACAGCACTATCACACGGCCGCGGCGCTGGCCGTGGCGCTGCAGCAGTGCGACCAAGCGGCGACGCTGTTCAAGCGCATCGGTCGCCTGCGCATGCACAGCGGCATGTTGCGTGAAGCATTAGAGGCCTACCGCGAGAGTTTGCGCCTGGTCGCGCACGCGCCCAATCAGCGTGACGAGGCCTCGCTGCTGAACAACATGGGCTCGTTGTGCAGTCGCTTGGGCGACACAACCGCCGCGCTCGAGTATCTGCGGCGCAGCATGGCGATCCGGCGCTCCTTGTCGGACAAGCAGGGCTTGGTCAACACGGTCAACAATCTCGGCTTGGTCTACGAAAACACGGGCATGTATTCGGATGCGCTGGTGTGTTATGGCGAGTGCCTGCAGTTGGCGCACGAGCTGGGCGACGCCCACAGTGAAGCGCGCGCCCACTCCAACATGGGTGTCGTCTACCAGCAGATGAGCGACTACCCGCGCGCGCTCGAGTGTTTTTTCAAGAGCCTGACGATCGCGCAGGCTGACAACAACCAGGAAAGTGAAGCGAATTGCCTGAACAACATCGCGCAGGTCTTTGTCGAGACCAACGACTTTGACAGTGCGCGTGAGCATCTCAAGAAGAGCCTCAGTTTGCGCCAGACCCTCGGTGACAAGCCGGGCGAGGCGATTGCCTTGGGCAACATCGGCGGCGTGTATCATCGTGCGCGCGACTACCACATGGCGCTCACCTACTTGCTGGAAAGTCTTGCTATTTCGCGCACGCTGGCCGACGAGCACACCACCGCCAACACATTGTGTGACATCGGCAGCGTGCATTTGGCGCTGGAGGATTGCGCGAACGCGATTGCGGCGTACCAGCAGAGTCTTGATCTGGCGCGCGCATTGCACGCGCGGCGGCGTGAAGCCGAGGCCTTGTTGGGCATCGGCACGGCGCATGTCTACCACGGCGCGCTGGACGAGGCCCTGCCGGTGCTGGAAGAGGCGCTGGCCTGCGCCACCCAGCTGGGTGCCAAGGATGTTCTGTACAAGACCCACGCGCGCCTCTCGCAGGTGTATGAAGCGCAAGGGCACCTGGCCGAGGCGCTGCACCACCAGCGCGTGTTTCACGACATCAAAGAGGAAGTGTTTAATGCCAAGTCGGATGAGACCCTGCACAAGCTGCAGGCCATTCACGGTGTTGAAAACGCGCGGCGCGAGGCCGAGATCTACCGGCTGAAGAACGTTGAGCTGGCGCAACTCAACACCACGTTGAGCAGACTGATCAATGAAAAAAACGAGTTGCTCAGCATTGCCGCCCACGATCTGCGCAATCCGCTCACGGTCATCAGTTCCATTGCCGGGCTGATTGAGTTTGACCCGGCCCACATCGCGCCGGTCGAGCTCGACGATCACATGAAGACGATTGCCAAGACCGTCGATCGCATGCTGGAAATCATCACCAACCTGCTTACCAGTGACGCCATTGAACAGGGCGTGATGACGTTACGCAACGATGTTATCGATCTTGGCCAGGTGGCGTGCGATGCCGTGACCGACTTCACCGAACGGGCACACCGCAAGGCCATTGCGCTGGAGTATCAGCAGACGACGGTACGCGCGCTGATCGTGGCCGACACCAGCGCCACGCGCCAGATTCTCGACAATTTGATTTCGAATGCGGTCAAGTATTCGCCGTTGCAGACCTGCGTGACGGTGCGGGTGTGCGATGCCGAGGCCTTTGTGCGCTTCGAGGTGCGCGACCAGGGCCCGGGTTTGACCGAGGGCGACAAGCAGCGTGTCTTCGGCAAATTTGCGCGTCTGAGCGCCAAGCCGACCGGCGGCGAACACACGACCGGCCTGGGTCTTTCGATTGTCAAGAGTCTGGCGGAGCGCATGGGCGCGCGCGTCATCTGCCAGAGCGAAGCCGGGCATGGCGCCACGTTTGCCGTCGAGTTCGCGCGGGCGCATGCGCCAGAACCGTCCGCCGCGGCGGTGCCCGCATGAGCACGCGCGTTCTACTGGTGGATGAGCACACCGTGGTCCGCGAAGCGTTGCGCTGCGCGCTTGAAAAACGCGCCGACATTGTGGTCGTCGGCGAGGCAGCCGATGGCCACACCGCCCTGCAATTATGTGCCGAACACGCGCCGGCCATCGTGATTGCGGACATCAACGTGGCGGGCGTGGACGGCGTCGAAATGACCCGCCGCATGACCGAGAAGGGCGTCAAAGTCGTGATTCTCTCGGCCAGCACGCGGGTGCGCCATATTCGCCGCGTGCTGAAAGCCGGCGCCATGGCCTATCTCAGCAAGACGTGCACATTCGATGATCTGCTGGCCGCCCTGCGAGCCGCGCTCGACGGCCGCAAATATCTCAGCAGCGCCGCCACGCAGGTCGTGCTGCACGATTACACCACGCAGTTCAGCGCGGATGACGCCGACCCACTGGCGCAACTGAGCGCGCGCGAACGCGAGCTGGTGCAACTGCTGGCCGAGGGCGCGACCGCGCAGGCAATTGCGCGCCGCTTGGGCGTCAATGTCCGCAGCGTTGCCACGTATCGCTACAACGTGCTGCAGAAACTCGGGCTGCGCACCACCGCCGATGTGATCAAATTTGCCATTCGCGAAAACTTGACGCCGCTTGACGCCGTATGAGAATCCCCTGCTATCGCCAGAGTGACGCCAACGACTGCGGGCCGACCTGCCTGCGCATCGTCGCGCGCGCCCACGGCAAGAGCGTGGCGGCCGCCATGGTGCGTGAGCGCTGCGGCGTCACGCGCGAAGGCGTTACCATGGCCGGCATCAGCGACGCGGCCGAAAGTCTGGGCATGCGCACGTTGGCGGCGCGCATCACCTACGCGGCGCTGGTGCGCGAGGCGCCCCTGCCGTGCATCGCGCACTGGCGCCAGAATCATTTCGTCGTCATTTGGAAAGCGCACCGCCGGCATGTGCATGTGGTCGATCCCGCCGCCGGGTATGTGACCTATTCGCGCGATGAATTCCTGCGCGAATGGGCTTGCGCGGGAACACCGGAGGGCATAGTCCTGTTGCTGGAACCGACCCCCGCGTTTGTGCATGACGACACCGACACGGCCACGCGCCGGCGCGGCATGCTCTACGTGCTGTCCTACCTGACGGGGTACCGCCGCTTGCTGACACAGCTCGTGCTGGGTGTCCTGATCGGCAGTGTCCTGACGCTGCTCTTCCCGTTCCTGACACAAGCCATCGTCGACATTGGCATCACCAATCAAGATCTCGGTTTTATCTACACCGTGCTGCTGGCGCAACTGATGTTGTTTCTCAGCCAGACGGCGGTCGAGTTCATTCGCGGCTGGATTCTGCTGCACATCGGCGCGCGCGTCAACATTGCCATTGTCGCTGATTTTCTGACCAAGCTGATGCGCCTGCCGATGTCGTTCTTCGATGCGCGCACGATCGGCGACATGTTGCAGCGCATTGGCGATCATCGCCGCATTGAACGTTTTCTGACGTCATCATCCTTGCTGACCGCGTTCTCCTCCGTCAATCTGCTGGTCTTCGCCGCCGTGCTGGCGCTCTACAGCCCCCTGATTCTGGCGGTGTATGCGGTGGCAATGATTGCGGCCCTGGCGTGGATGCTGTTGTTCATGCCGCGCCGACGCGCGCTGGATGTCGCCCGCTTCGCACGCCAGGCCGAGACGCACAACGCGCTGGTGCAAATGATCCAAGGCGTCGCCGAACTCAAATTGACCAACAGCGAACGCACCAAACGCTGGGAGTGGGAGCACGTGCAGGCCACCTTGTTCAAACTGAACATCAAGAGTCTGGCGCTCAGTCAGTATCAGCAAGCCGGCATGATGCTGCTGCTGACCGGCAAGGATATTATCATCTCCTTTCTGGCGGCGCGCGAAGTCATTGAGGGCCGCATGACGCTCGGCATGATGCTGGCCGTGCAATACATGATCGGGCAGATGAACAGCCCGGTCGCGCGCCTGATCGAGTTCATTCACGGCTGGCAGGATGCGTCGTTGAGTGCCGAGCGCCTGGCGGAAGTGCATGCGCTGCCGGATGAAGCCAGCGGCACCGCCACCGCCCTGTTGGCCGAGCCGGGTGCACTCGCCATCAATGTGCATGACCTGCAATTCACCTATCCCGGCGCGGCCACCCCGGCGCTGGATGACGTGTCGCTGACCTTTCCCGCGCGCGCCGTCACCGCCATTGTCGGCGCCAGCGGCAGCGGCAAGACCACCTTGTTGAAGCTGCTCCTGCGTTTCTACGAGCCGGCGCGCGGCGGCATTGTGATCGGTGATGCGCCCTTGCAGCATCTCGACAGCGCCGCCTGGCGTCGGCGCTGCGGCGTTGTCATGCAAGACGGCTATCTCTTCAGCGACACGTTGCTGCGCAATGTCACCTTGGGCGACGAGACGCCCGATCGCGATCGTTTTCTGCAGGCCGTGCGGCTTGCGCGCGTGGATGAATTTGTCCGCGAACTGCCGCTTGGTTATGCCACGCGCGTCGGCGCCGACGGCCTCGGCCTCAGCCAGGGCCAGAAGCAGCGTATTCTGATCGCCCGCGCCGTCTACCGCACGCCCGATTTCGTCTTCCTCGACGAGGCGACCAGCGCGCTGGATGCCTGCAACGAACGCCTGATCATGCACGAATTGCAGCAGTTCTTCGCCGCCCGCACGGTCCTGATCATTGCGCATCGCCTCAGCACCGTCATGAATGCCGGGCATATCCTCGTGCTCGACCGCGGCCGCATTTGCGAACAGGGCACGCACACCGCACTGGTCGCGCAACGCGGCGCGTATTTCGCCCTCGTGCGCGACCAACTCGACCTGGGCGCCTGATGACCGATCCGCAACCCTATCTTCCCAGCGACGAGGTCGATGACATCATGACCTTCGTGCCCGGCTGGATTGTGCACTGGGGCATCACCGTCATTGTGCTGACCGTGCTGATGCTGGGCGGGGTGTCCTGGCTGATCCGCTATCCGGATGTCATTCACGCGCGCATCACGATTGTCGCCGCCAATCCGCCGATCCCCGTCATTGCGCGCGCCAGCGGCCGGGTCCATTTGCTGGTGGCCGACAAGGCGGCGGTGACGGCCGGCACGTTCCTGGCGGTGCTGGAAACATCCGCCCGGCTGGCCGATGTTTTGGCGCTGCGCCGTAATCTGCAGGCCTTCCTGCCCTTCCTGGCGGATGCGACCAACACGCCGCTGGTGCCGTTCGACCGCGCCGCCGCGCTCGGCGAACTGCAGTCGGCCTACAATGATTTCATTCAGAACCTCGACACCTACGAGACCTTGCGCGCCCACGTGACTACCGGCAGCAATCTGGTCGGCAGCATCCAATACGGCGATCATCTCAGCAAGCTCATGCATCAGCAAGTCGTCACGGCCAAAGAACTCGAAGTGATCGAGATGAAATACCGCAGCAGTCGCGTGCTGTTTGAAAAGGGCGTGCTGTCGGAAATGGAAATGGCCGACATCGAGCGGCAACGGCACGAAACGCGCGCCACCCTCGACTACGTCAACGGCGATATCGAGTATGTCACGCGCAATTTGATCATCACCGTGCAACTCGCCTGCAAGCGCCTGGAAAGCCAGGTGCGCGAATGGGAGCAGCAATATTTGTTGGTGGCGCCGATGGACGGCACGGTCGCCCTGTTTGATTATTGGAGCGACAATCAATTCGTCAACGCCAACAGCGAGGTGCTCACGATCGTCCCGCCGGTCGCCGGCATCACCGGCAAAGTCTTTTTGCCGCTGGCCGGCGCCGGCAAGGTGCAACGCGGGCAGCACGTCGTCATTCGCTGCGATAATTATCCCTTCCGTGAATATGGTTTCCTGCGCGGAGTGGTGCAGTCCATGTCGCTGATGCCCAAAGACCAGCAGTACTTGGTGCAAGTGTCATTGCCCGATGGCTTGCTG
Organism: uncultured bacterium; assembly: GCA_964397565.1. Classification (GTDB taxonomy): domain Bacteria; phylum Auribacterota; class UBA3054; order UBA3054; family JAPLST01; genus JAPLST01. The sequence goes on along the minus strand of CAYNJC010000016.1, from coordinate 43,743 downwards.
ACGACCTATCACAAGTCGCTGGTGTTTCAGCAAGAGATGCACGGCAGTGCCGGCATCATCACGCAGAATTTGCGGTTGGTCGAACGCATCTTCGCGCGTTTGCGCGCCGCCTTCGAAAGCGTACAGTAGCGCTTTTCAGTTTGGCACATACGTGCCGTTTCATCTCGCCGTGCAACCATGCCTGTTGCCGCAAACTATTATTCTACCAATAGTTATGCATTGGCATTGATTTTGATGGCACGTTAGCGCGGTGGCCAACACGAGCAGCCATCCGCGCCGAGCGCTGCGACTGCATCAGCAATCTTGTTAACGATAACCCGTGCCATCTGCGGATGACGACACCGTGCGACGCGCCGGAACCGCATGCAGGCAGTGCGATTGTCAGGCGCTGGCGGAAACGCTACAATAGTACCGCATGGACACCCGGCCGACAGACCCGCTCGTGGCGTTGCGCGACGTGCGCAAGATTTACCGCATGGATTCCGTACAGGTTGCGGCATTGGACGGCGTCAGTTTCGCAGTGCATGCCGGCGAGCTGATTGCGATCACCGGCCCGTCCGGCTCAGGCAAGTCCACCCTGATGCACTTGCTGGGCTGCCTTGATCGGCCGACGACGGGAACGCTGGTGCTCGAAGGTCGCGATATCAGTCGCGCCAGCCAGAATGAACGGGCGCACCTGCGCAACCAGCGGATTGGTTTTGTGTTTCAGTCCTTCAATCTGCTGCCGCGCTTCAACGTGCTGCAGAATGTCGAATTACCGTTGACCTACGCCGGCAATGATCACCACACCCGGCGCCGCAAAGCATTGGCGATGGTCGAGCTGGTCGGCTTGACGGATCGCGCCCATCATCTGCCACAGCAGCTTTCCGGCGGGCAACGCCAGCGCGCCGCCATTGCGCGCGCCTTGGTGAATGACCCGGCCATTATTCTGGCTGATGAGCCGACCGGCAACCTGGACACCAAGACGGGCGAACAGATTCTGCGCTTGTTTGAGGAGTTGCACCGTCAGGGCCGCACGATTTTGATTGTGACGCACGAACACGACATTGCCGCCCGGACCCAGCGCCGGATTGCCTTGCGCGACGGGTTGATTGTCGAGGACACGGGCACGCCAAGTTCATCGTTCATCGTTCATCGTTCATAGTTTCTCATATGGGCTTGCTGCAAGGTATAATCGTTGGCTTCAAAGAAATCCTGGCGCACAAGCTGCGCTCATTGCTGACGATGTTGGGCGTGATCCTGGGGGTGGCCGCGCTGTCGACCATGTTTGCCTTTGTGGAAGGCATGTTTTCGGGCTGGAAGCAAGCCATTGAAGAACAGGGCGGGATTGAGAAGCTGTCGGTTGAAAACGACCAGATCCCCGAGGCGCAGCGCGCGTTCCAACATCTGGCGCGCAAACGGCGGCGCGCGGATGCGACCGCCGTCATGCTGTCGGTGGCGGGCGTGTCGGCGGTGTCGCCGGAAGTCATGTTGCAAGACAGTTTTGTCGAATACCGCGGCAAGCGCCAGTGGTGTGCGCTGATCGGCGCCACTGACGGGATTGTGCCGATTGGCAATCACGAGCTGGCCGACGGCCGTTTCATCTGCGACATGGACCGCAAGACCGGCGCGCGCGTGGTGGTGCTGGGCGCGTCTGTCGCCGAGGAGTTGTTTGGCGCGCGCGCGCCGGCGCTCATGCGGCGGGTGTACATTAAGGGGGTGCCGTTTCGGGTCATCGGCGTGATGCGCAATTACGCGTTGAGTGGCATGGGCGGCGGCCACTTCATGCAATGGAAAAACCGTTTCACGTTTGTGCCACTCGAGACGGCGATCAAGCGCCTCGGCACCGGCGAAGATTTGTCCAGCTTGAATTTCGAGGTGAAAGACAGCGCGCGCCTGGCCAGGGTTGCGGAGGCGATCCGCAACACGCTGTTTTTCCTCAACCGGCGGATCATCAGTTTCAGCGTGCGCACCAACGAGGAAATGCTGGATCGCTTCTCGGAAATCTCCGGCGCCTTCAGCATCTCACTCGGCATCATTGCCGGCATTTCATTGCTGGTCGGCGGGATCGGCATCATGAACATCATGCTGGCTTCGATCAACGAGCGCATCCGCGAGATCGGCATCCGCAAAGCGATTGGCGCGCGGGAACGCGACATCATGATTCAGGTGCTGGTCGAGGCCGTCGTGCTCAGTCTCGTCGGCGGCCTGTTGGGCGTCTGCATGAGCCTGTTCCTGACGCAAACCATCGGCGCGATCATTCGCACGACGTTCAGCAAACCGATCGTGCGCGTGGGCCCGCTCGTGTTCTCATTTTGTGTCTCGGTCGTGATCGGCATTGCCTTTGGATTGTACCCTGCTTTCAAGGCTGCCAAGTTAGATCCGATCGACGCCTTGCGCTACGAATAATCGCGCAAACGCAAAGCGGCCATTGCGTTAGCGCGAATCCTCTTGTGCAACATGCCAAAACACGCTTGCAACACCTATTTGGTGTGTTCATTTGGAGTGGCTTATGTAACGCCGTCTGATCTGGTATGTTTAATGCTCTTTAATTAATGATTATGAGAGCAGACACGCCAATGCACATCCAAGAAAAGGCAGTCAACGCGCGACAGGGCGCGTTGTGCTATCTGGTGTGCAGTGTGATGTTGCTGGCGTCAGTGGCCGTGCGGATGCCCGCCGCGCAATTGGGCTTTGATGCGCCGCGCGATACCGTGCGGCTGGCAGAGCCCTTCGCGGTCAGCGTCATCGCCCAGTTTCAGCCGGATGAGCCGGCCACGTGGCAACCAGGCGCACGCCCGTCCCTGAGCATCCTGGCGGGCTGGCCTGCCGGCATTCAGGTGCTCAGTTGCACGTGGAACACGGCCGCCTGGCAGTTTGACACCACTGGCTGGGAGCAGAGCGCGGACAACGCCGCAGTCTGGGCACGTGGTCAGGCGCGTGAGCCGTACCAATTGACTGGCGTGGTGGCGATCGCCACCCTCGTTTGCATTGCGCGGGAGCCGAATGATGAGACGTTTTATTTCGAGATCGATCCGGATCCAGAGATCGGTTCAAGCATGACGGTACTGGAAGGCGGCACGCTGGTTGACATTCTCGGCGATCCGGAAGATGCCTACGACGGCGGCGATGAAATCGCGCTGACGGTTGTCAACACGCCCGGCTACATTCTGAGCCTGACTCCGGCCAGCCGCATCATTCCGCTGGCCGCCACCTCCGTGGCGGTCACCGCGGCCATCCGACCGGCCAGCGGGGCCGCGCCGTACGACCATGTGCGGCTCGAACTCGCCTATGAACCGACCGTGTTTGCGTTGACGAATCTAACGGCCTTGCGCGCCAGTATCCCCGCCTTCTTCAACACCGTTGAAATTAGCTGCCCAGCCGGCGGCGAACTGCCGCCACCGCAGCCGGGTTGCGTCATCATCACCAATCGCGATGAGGGCGAATTGTTTGTGGAGCTGTGGTGTGCCCCGACCAACTACGCCGGCGCCCTGTGTGTGTGGCAACTGTTGCCGCAGAACATTGAAGACAACAGCGAGTTGTCCCTTGGCTTCTCAGACTCGGACCTGTATTCAACCGTGGACCGCTATGGGGTTGACTTGCTGGGCATGTGGGATGACGCGGAAGATGGCGTTGAGCCGACGGACATTACGGTACGCTATGTGGACGGCGTGCGCATGTTCCTGGAGCCTGCCACGCCCTATGGCTATGTTGGCAGCACGACGTTTGCCCGCGTGATGCTGGCCAAATCCGTGCCGGCGCCGGTGCAGTTTGATTCCCTGGACGTGGAGATGTTCTTTGATCCCGCCCTGATTGCGTGTGGCAGCAATGCCTTCCGCATCAATCCTGCGCTGGCCGTCAGCGGACAACACCAGACTGTGTCCTTTGCCACGAACACCTTCATGCCCGATCCCGAACGGCCGGATTCCTTGTGGTATCCGTGGACATCCGCCGCCGTGCGCATCCAGATAGATCTGCCGTCTGGTGTGCTCTTGACCCAAGCCGTGTTGTGTGTCGGCACTCTGGCCTTCACGCCGATGACGACCGGTCTGGTTGGCTTTGTGCGCGGCGACATTTGGGTCGCGCTTGATCTCAATGATCTTCAAGACGAAAGCGCCTGTGGCGGCGGCTGGCCTTGTGTGCTGGGCGTTGCCAGTGGCAGCAGCACGCTCCGCAGCGTGACCATCGCCCTCACACGTGATGGCGCGGACAGCGCCCCAGTCAAACCGGGTGAGCGCGTGAGCTACAACATCGTCTCGTACGGCGACGCACTGATCGATGCCACCTATGATTTGCGTTGGATTTTTGACGAGACTGGCATGACGCTCCAGACCGGCACCGGCGTCTCCCTCGAAACGCTGGCGGTCAACGCAACGACGAACACCGTTTTGCGCGCGTTTGGCACGGCCAGCACGACCGCAACTACCTGCCTCGCGCGCATCCAGTTCACCGCCTTGAAACCCGGCACGATGCTCCTCACGCCGGTGAGTTATGCACTCTCCGCCAGCAACTATTGCCGCGTCGTTGAAGCCGGCATTGATGTCCTGGGCGCGCCGGGTGTGCCGGGTGATGGTGTGTCCGGCATCAGTATCACGGTTGCCAAGCCCGAACCGGTCGCGCTTGTGTTCGAGCCGCGCCGCACGTTGTTTGCCGGCGTGCAAGCTCCGGTGGCTTTGTCGTTAGTCAATCCGCATGCTACCTATTGGGATGCGCTGGCAGCCCGAATTCTGCTGGATGCCGACAGCGCCATTCTGCCGGCTGGCACATGGGATACGCCGTTGCAGGATGGGCAGCCATTGGCGTTTAGCAGCGCGATTACGCTAGTCTCGAATGCGCAAGACATGTGCTATTACGACGCGACGCTGGCCTTGCAGGTGGCCGCCACCACCGGCGCGGCCGTGATCGCCACCCTGCCGTTGATCCCCACCTTGGACGAAGTGTTCTGGATGTATGACACCACGACGAACACCAGCGGCCAAGCCGTCACGGATGTGCGCTTTGGCGACATGTCGGTCATGGATGCGAACGCCGCCGGCAACATCAATGTCAGCAAATGGGCGGTGTATCCGCATGGCGCCTACATCTGGATCAGCGACAGCGCACTGCCGCCCGTACTCGGCACGAATTATGTCTTGACGGTGCGCGTCAGCAATCCGAATGGCGTCGCGCTGCAGCGCGTCACGTTTGCCTACGCCTTCGATGCCACGGTCATGCAAGTCTCGGCACCGGTGCTCCCGTCCGGCTTTTCGACCAACGCCGGCGGTATCTGGATCAGCAACAATTCCATGGACGGCTACCTCTGCGGCGACATCTGGTGCAACACCATCACCACCGCGCGCGATGTCGCCGTGCTGCGCGTGACCATCCGGCCGAAGTTGAATCAGACCCTCGAACTGCTGCCGGAATCCATGACGATCGGGGATGATCGCGAGATCGGCATGGGCCTCTGGACCGCGCAGCAGTTCAATGCCCTCGAATTGTTCGATGAGTTTCCCGAGGATCTCTGCCCGGCCTGGCATCGCGGCGTGATCTGGCTCGATATCCCGCAACTGGCCCTTGACGATCAGGACCTGTTGGCCTTCGAATCGTCGGTCTTGGATCTTAATGACATTCTCCAGAATGGCAGCACCAACAAGACCTACAAATGGTGGATCGAGGGCGCCCAAGACCATGTCAGCGCCCTGTTCTCGCTGCCCAACCACACCCTGACCCTGAGTTCGCTCGACAATTGGAGCGGCAGCGTCCCGTTGCGCCTGTGCTGCCAGGAGCTTGGCTCGCCGTACGTGGGCGACGTACTTTTCAGCGTGAATGTCGAAGGTGATGGCGCCGGCACTTTGCTTGATATCCAGTTGCCGCGCGATGAGTTTGTCGCCGCCATCGGCAGCCCGTTTGACGCGGGCGCCTTTACCATTCTGAACGCGACCGGCGCGGTGATTGTCACCGCCGACATCACCAGGCCCGGCCTGACCAATGCTATCCTGGTGCGCGACGACCTGTCCGGCGCGAGTGGCGCTGCCATGGATATCCGCGGCAACGGCCGCGTTGTCTGGAACACGCAAGGCTATGCGCCCGGTCTGTATCGCGGCCGCGTTTCCGTGCGCTACAGTCCGACTGCGCCCGCCGTCACCGTGGCCTTCATCGTCGATCTGTTCCAACCCGGCCAGGATGATGACGGCGACACCTACTTCCTGCAATATAAGGGGCCCAACCGCCGGCGGGGAATATTTACCGGGCGCGCGGTTGACATTAAGAATGGCACCGACCGTGATGTCTTGACCATGAAGGTTACCCGCGGGCCGCACGGCGATGGCTTGGTGGCGCTCGATTCGATTGTGTCAGACCACGGCCTGAAGAAGATGCAGTTGGTCGGCATGGTCAATACCATCACTTTGGCCGGCCCGCTCGGCACACTCGCCATAAACGGCGGCAGCATCGGCCAGTTGACCGTCACGCGCGGCGGCATTGGCACCATCCTGATTCATACCTGCTGGCTCAAGCGAGACCTCGTCTTCGCTGAAAATGTCGGCATCGTGCGCGGCATCGCGGCCGAAAGAACCATCAAGACCATCATGATCGTGGGGGGCACCATCGGTGACCCCGATGCGCCCGCCCTGATTCGCTCGGCCTGGGGCAGCATCGGCAGTGTCAGCACGCTGCTCAAGCAACGCTCCTACGCGGATACGGGTGATCGTTACATCGAGGCCTCGTGCGCGGATGGCGCCAACATCTATGCCACGCTCGAAGCCCCGCGCGGCTCGATCGGTAAAGTTTTCGCCAAGGGCGGCTCGATTGGCACACCCGACGGTTATCCACCCTGCATCCTGCGCGCCGCCGGCGACATTCGGATTGTGCGCGCCATGGCGGATGTCTATGACGGCACGCCGCTGGGTGGTTCGCTCTTTGCCGCGATTGACGCGGGCGGCGCGGTCGGTTGTCTCGATGCCATTGGCGGTGACATCACCCGCTCGGAAATCATGGAGCCCGACGACATCAGCGACAGCGAGCATCTGCCCGTGCGCATTACCGCGCGCCGCATCAAGTCGCTCAAGGCACTGCTGCAACTCAGCAACTACGACGGCTCGAAAATCGCTTATGGCGGCACGGTCCACGCCGTCCTCGACGTGCAACATGGCATTGAAACCATCACGGTCGTGGGCGGGCACGCCTGTCTCTTGACCTCGGCCGCGCGAGCGCCCAGCCGGATCAAGTCGCTGCTGGTCCGCCGTGCGATCTATAAAGAGTATCCGGACGACACAGAATTGACCCGCCGTGGCGGCGACCTGATTGCCTCAGCCATTTCCACCGCCAACAGTCAGGCGTACAAGTCGACCTCACCGGGTGACTATCATGGCCCGCTGCTGAAACTCGAGGTTGACGGCGCCATTCGCGACTCGTGGATCGGCTTTGCCGGCAAGCCCAACGCATCCACACTGCTCACCACTGCGTTTCACTATGGTCTGTTGGTCAACAGCGAGTTCTGGGAAACATACAATGGCCGCATCTTCGTGAACGGCAAGTAAGCATCCTCGTGCTGATACGAACCATGCGCGGCGCATGGTTTTGCAATACGGTATTCGTCGCCGCGAACAAATGGGGGGTGTCAGTCGTCGCCCGCGCTGCGCATCACGTCGGCCATCTGCGCGCGATGCGTCGCGCTCAGCGGCACCAGCGGCAAGCGCAGATTCTCTCGGATTTTGCCCAGCATCGCCAACGCCGCTTTCACCGGAATCGGATTCGTCTCGACAAACAGCGCCTTGCACAACGGGTACAACTCGCGATGCAGCCGCTCGGCATTCGCCAGATCACCTTTTAACACTGCGCGGGTCATTGCCACCATCTTCTTGGGGGCGACATTGGCCACTACCGAAATGACGCCACAGCCGCCCACCGCCATGATCGGCAGGGTCAAGCCATCGTCACCCGACAACACATCAATCTTGCACAACTGCAGAATGGACGAGACCTGATCGAGCGAACCGCTGGCCTCTTTGATGCCGATGATGTTCGGCGTCTGCGCCAAGAGCGCTACCGTCTCGGGCATTAGATTGATGCCGGTCCGCCCGGGCACATTGTACATCACGATCGGCAAGCGCGTCGCCGCCGCGACGGCGTGATAATGCGCAATCAGGCCGGCGGGCGTCGGCTTGTTGTAATAGGGCGTGATCACCAGGGCGCCATCCGCGCCGACCTGCTCGGCAAACCGCACCAGCCGCAGTGACTCGGCCGTGCTGTTCGAACCCGCGCCCGCCAGCACCGGAATGCGCTTGCGCACCGCCGTGACGACCGCCGCCACCACCGCCTCGTGCTCTGCGTGCGACAAGGTCGGGCTTTCACCAGTCGTGCCGCACGGCACAATCCCGTCCGTCCCGCTCTCAATCTGCCATTCCACCAACCGCGCTAACGTCGCAAAATCAATGCTGCCGTCATCAGCAAACGGCGTCACCAATGCCACGATCGATCCCTTGAATGTACCGCGCATAGTCTAGTTCTCCGGCTGTTTCACTACACCCAGCGGAAACTGGGTCATCATAGTACCCGCAATCGTTTTCACGGCCTCAACCGGGGTCATACCCCATCCCACCGGACACGCCGACAACAACTCCACAATCGCCAATCCTTGCCCGGCCAATTGCACTTCGAATGCCTTCTTAATCGCCGCGCGCGCCGCGCGAATGTTCTTGGGCGTGTCCAGCGCGCAACGCACCGCATAGGCCGTCCCCTCCAGCTGCGCCAGCATTTCCACCACTTTCATCGGCCAGCCTTCGGCCCGTGCCTCGCGCCCGCGCGGCGACGTCGTCGTGCGCTGGTGCAGCATGGTCGTCGGCGCCATTTGCCCGCCGGTCATGCCATAGGTGGCGTTGTTGATGAAAAACACCGAGATCAATTCGCCGCGGTTAGCCGCATTGACAATTTCACCCGCGCCAATCGCCGCCAAGTCGCCATCGCCTTGGTAGGTGAACACCACCTTGTCCGGATTGCAGCGCCGCATCCCGGTCGCCACCGCCGGCGCGCGCCCGTGCGCTGCTTCCGTCACATCGAAATTCCAATAGTCATACGCCAACACCGCGCAGCCCACCGGCGCCACGGCCAGCGTCCGTTCGCGGATGCCCAATTCATCCACCACTTCCGCAATCAAGCGATGCGCCACACCGTGGCCACAGCCCGCGCAATAGTGCGTGGCTACATCCTGCAATGCTGTCGGTCGTGTATACTGCATTACTGCTCCTGCGTAAAAACCCGCCGCGCCTCTGCGCATAACTCGTCAACGGTCATGACGCCGCCACCGCTGCGGCCATAGAATGCGACGCGCGTCGCATCGCCCACGGCCAGCCGCACATCCTCAACCATTTGCCCGCAACTCAATTCCACCGCCATGATGTGCCGCACGCGCGGCGCCTGCGCACGCAGCCACGCGGTCGGAAACGGCCACAAACTGATCGGACGCAACAAGCCGACCCGCAGCCCCTCGCCGCGCAAGCGCGCCAGTGCGCCATGACAAATCCGCGCACAAATGCCGTAGGCGACAAATATATGTTCCGCATCGTCGGTCTGCAGCGCTTCGTAGCGCACCTGCGCGCACATCTGTTGATACTTGGCCTGCAGTTTCTGGTTGTGCGCTTCCAGCACCCCATCACCCAGCAACAGCGACTTGATACTGCGCGGCGGCCGGCCCTTGGCGCCGGTCAGCGCCCAACTGCTGGCGTCATAATTGGCAGCGGCAATCCGCAGATGCAGCGGCGCGCGAAACACGACCGGCTCCATCATCTGGCCGATCAGGCCATCGCTCAAAATCATCGCCGGATTGCGATACGCAAATGCCGCATCAAAGGCCAAATACGCAAAATCATACATCTCCTGCACCGACGCCGGCGCGATGACAAACAAACGGTAATCGCCGTGCCCGCCGCCTTTCACCGCCTGAAAATAATCGCTTTGCGCCGCCGCAATGTTGCCCAGCCCCGGCCCGCCGCGGACCACATTGGCAATCACGGCCGGCAGCTCGCAGCCGCATAGATACGAAATGCCTTCCTGCATCAAGCTGATGCCGGGACTCGATGACGTCGTCATCGCCCGCGCACCCGTCAGGGCCGCGCCCATCACCATGCTGATCGCCGCCAATTCGCTCTCCGACTGCACAAACACGCGCCCTTCCTCCGGCATCCGCCGCGCCATGTATTCCGGTATCTCGTTTTGCGGCGTGATTGGATAGCCAAAGTACGCGTCGCAGCCGGCCTGGATCGCGCCTTCCGCCAACGCTTCGTTGCCGCTCATCAACTGGCGTGCTGCGTGTCTTTCCGCACTCATACTGGCCCCTGCTCCATGGCACGCACGTCTGCGTCCGTAACCGTGATCGCCACATCCGGGCACACCAGCACACATTGCAGGCACCCAATGCACGCATCCGCATCGGTGGTCTCACACGGATATAATCCGCGTTCGTTCAAGCGCGCCGACGACCGCAGTATTTTTTTCGGGCAGACCTGCATGCACAAACAACAGCCTTTGCAGCGCTGCAGATCAATAATTACATGGGCCATGTGTTCCTGTTATTCGCGTGAGCGGTCCACCCGCAGATCACCGCGCCAGTGCAGCTTCTCGCGCAGCACATCACCAAAACCATGGCGGTTGGAATGCACAAACCGGGTGACGCGCGTGTCCAGTTGCATCTGCACCAACTCGCCCGGCGCCAGCTGATGCGCCACCTGGCCGTCCACTGCCACGCCGACTTCGCGATGCGGCTCACCCATCCGCACGTCGACGCGATACCCACGCGGTAAAATGATCGGCCGGTTTGACAACGTGTGCGGGCAGATCGGCGTCAACACCAACGCCGCCGTGTCCGGAAATAAAATCGGCCCGCCGGCCGACATTGCGTGCGCGGTCGAGCCCGTTGCCGTCGCGAGCACCAGCCCATCAGCCGCATAGGTCGTGAAAAATTCACCGTTGACCAGCACATTCAACACAATCAGCTGGGCGTGTGCGCCATGAATGAAGACCACATCGTTGAGCGCCGGCGGCAACAATGTCGTGACCCCGTCCGCACGGCATACCGCGGCGCGCAACATGCCGCGCTCCAGCAGGGTGAAATTCCCCGCCCGCATGTCGGTCAACGTCGCGATCACATCCTGCACCCGCGTGTCGGTCATGAACCCAAGCGAGTGCCCGGGGTTGACGCCGAGAATCGGCACGGGATGATCCACCAGCGCCCGCGCTGTCTGCAAGATCGTGCCGTCGCCGCCGATCACAATCATCCATGTCACCACCCGCGCAAGCTCGGCCAGCGGCGCGCCGGGCTGCCCGCCGCCCAGCGCCGCGGCCGTCGCCGCCTCCAGCTTCCACGCCAGACCACACCGGTCCAGCGCCAGCAGCACCGCGCGGGTCGCTTCGGTCGCGTGCGCCTTGCTGACATTCGCCACAATACCCGCACTGCCGTCCAGAAATCCTTGCATTCGCGGGCTCACATGCGCGCCCCGACCAGATACTCGATGTTGCCGGCCGGCCCGCGCAAAGGGCTCTCGATCGTGCCCATAATCTGCCAGCCCGCGGCTTCCATTGCCGCGCGCACGGCCTGCACGGTTGCCTGCCGCACCGCCGCATCGCGCACTACGCCGCCGCGCTGCACCAGCGCCGGGCCTGCTTCAAATTGTGGTTTCACCAGCATAATCACTATTGTACCACTTCCGCCAAGTTTTGCCACGACCGGTATGATCAAGCGCAAGGAAATGAATGAAACATCCGCCACGACCAGCGCCGGCGTCTCCGGCACCTGTGCGCGCGTCAAGTAGCGCGCGTTGGTTTGTTCCATGCAGATCACGCGCGCATCCGCCCGTAAACGCGCATGCAACTGCCCCGTGCCGCAATCCACCGCATACACTTTGCGCGCCCCGCGCTGCAACAAGCAATCCGTAAAGCCACCCGTCGACGCGCCAATGTCGAGCACCAGCATCTCGCGCGGCTCAACGCCAAACGCGTCCAGCGCCGCCGCCATCTTCTGCCCGCCGCGACTGACATACTGTGCCTTCTCGCGCTGCGTGATGGCCAACTCTTTCCGGCCATTCCTGACGTGCGCAACGCCATCCACCCGTGCCAGCGTCACGCGCATGCCCGGTTTCGCATCGCGCCGGCCGCCCACGTCGATCTCACCGGCCAACAACGCCCGCTGGGCCTGCTCGCCCGACGGGTATAGCCCCAGCTCGACCAGCGCCGCATCCAACCGCAACGTGTGTTTCTCGCCTGCGTTTACCAAAACTTGCTTTTGCTCCGCCCCGCACTTCCAAAGACGCTACGGATGCATCTGGGTGAATCTGCGCATAGCAGTGGCCGAACTATCTGTGCCGTTGCAGCCATCTTCAGTCCGGAAAGAGCTGCGCCAGCAGTGCGCGCGCAACCGCCGTGTCGTGCGCCCCGCGCACCACATACGCGCCTGTCGCACCCACCTGCATCAGCACATGGGCGCCGGCGCCCGTCTCCCTGACCAGCGTGGTGACATCCCCTTGTGAGACAATGATCGCGGTCAGCCCCTGCTGCTCGAGCCAGGCGCGATAGGCCTGCAATTCGCGCATGCCGTCGGCGCGCGTCGCCGGCAGCAGCTGCACAACCGTAATCTCGGCCGCTTCCGTCGCCAGGGCGCACACCAGCCCGGGCCCGGAGCTGCCGGTGCCCAGCGCATCGGCGGTGACAAACGCGATGGTGCTTCCGACCGGCGCTTGCGCCTGCAGTATCAGCGCACGCTGCAGCAGTCGCTGCAATTCTTCGATGCTCAAGGCCGGCGCCGGCATGCCCGGCGCGGGCGCCGGCGCGAGCGCACCAGCCGCGGGCGCATTTGACGCAGCCAGCGGCGGCAGTGCCGGCCTCCGCGGCTGACAGCCGCACAGCAGCCCGGCCGCCATCGTGGCTGCCAAAGCGCGCAGTATTGTTTGTTTGGTCTTCAATCTCAAATCTCAAATTCCAAATCTCAAATCTCAGAGCTCCAGTCCGCCGGCGTTTTCCATCGAGACTAGCGTGAGGCCGCATTGTTGCGCCACGCGCAAACTTTTTTCATCGCGGTAAAATTCACCGTAGAAAATGCGGGTGATGCCGCTGTTAACGATCAGCTTGAAGCAATACCAGCACGGGCTGGCCGTCACATAAATGTCGGCGCCATTGATGCCGACGCCGTTGCGCGCCGCTTGAATGATCGCATTCGCTTCGGCATGCACGGTGGCGACGCAATGACCGTTCTCCAGATCGCAGCCGGCCTCGGTGCAGTGCGGCATGCCGCGCACGCTGCCGTTGTAGCCGGTCGAGAGAATTGTGCGCTCGCGCACTATGACCGCGCCAACCGCTTTGCGTGGGCAAGTCGAGCGCGTCGCGACCGCGCGTGCGATGTTCATGAAATACGTGTCCCAGTCTACACGGGTAGTGCTCATCCCCATAGTATAGGCAAGCCGCGCGCGCCTGTCAACTGCACCGGTCTGCCTCCCCACCGGCCTTGCGCCGGTGGAAGGAAAGATAAAACGTGCACCGGCGCGTGTTCCTTCAATCTCATTCACCCACGACGCAAGGTCGTCGGGGTCTCTGCGCAATAACCCTTGCCGCGCGAACGTCAATGCCTCTTGTCAGTCTTTGTGCTATAATTAATTTATGCTTAGAACACTGCACATCGTATTGCCGGCACTCCTTGTGCCGCTAGTCCTCCCGGCCCGCGCCGCCGCCATGCCCACCGCGGCGCGCACGGAAGATACGGTGGTTACTTGCGCGTTTACGGTCACCACCTTGCGTGGCACCATCAATCGCGCGGTCTACCCCTATCGCGGTACGCTGGCATTGCGGGGGAAGGTCGCCCTGCCCGGCCTGCTCACGTTACAGGCATTCACCAATACCGCCCAGACATCCTTGCTGACGCTCAACGATGGCAAGACGCTTGGCAGTGGTGCGTTTGTCCGCAGCAATAAAGCCGGCACCGTGCTGACCTTCCGCTCACGCATTAGACAAGACAAATGGCTCCTTACCACGACCCTGCGCTTAAAGAAAAGGGTGTTGCAGGTGAGCATGACCGTGCGCAACGAGCCGGATCTCGATCACGGCCTCGGCACGGCCAATCAAGACACGGATGGCTGGCTGCCGCACACCGTGGCGGCAAGCGTGTGTCTGCACGACGACGACCTGACGCTGTTCTGCGTCGGCACATTTCCACTGCGCGAGAAATCGCAGATGGACAAGAAGACCGTCTATAAATAGTCATGGCCTTCACCTGGCTTCACTACGCCCTTGCGTTGGCGGCCGGTGCTGCGGCCGGGCTGGTTGATGCGATTGCCGGTGGCGGTGGCATGATCACTGTCCCGACCCTCCTTGCGCTGGGCTTGCCGCCGCACCTCGCCTTGGGCACCAACAAACTGCAAAGCACGTTTGGGAGCGCGACGGCCGCGCTGCGCTATCGCGGTCACGGCTTGGTACGGGTGCGCGAGGTCTGGTTTGGCGTGCTGATGACCGCGTGTGGCGCCGCCGTCGGCACGATTGCCGTGCAATTTCTTGACGCGCAGGTGCTGCGGCGGATTGTGCCGGTGCTGCTCTGCGCTGTTTTTGTGTACTTCCTGGTGATGCCGCGGCCGCGTGCGCAGGCGCAGCACGCGCGACTCCCCCACTACCTCTTCTACAGCATGTGCGGCTTGGCGATTGGTTTCTACGACGGCTTTTTCGGGCCGGGCACCGGCTCGTTTTGGGCGCTGGCGCTGGTGAGTCTGGCGAGCGTGCCCTTGCTGCAGGCGACCGCCATCACCAAAGTCATGAACTGCACCAGCAATGCCGTGGCGCTGCTGGCGTTCATGCTCGGCGGCAATGTCGTCTGGGGCATCGGTCTGGTGATGGGTGTCGGTGAAATCTGCGGCGCATGGTTGGGCACACATCTGGCGCTGCGGCGCGGCGCGCGCTTCATCCGCATAGTCCTGCTGGTCGTCGTCGCCGCGACGATCGCCTATCTCGTGCAGCAACAACTTGGCCAGCGCTGACAGGCGCAAGTCCGGCATCGCTTAGACTGACTTTGCTGCGCGCGTCTACGTCATGCGCCAATCCCAAAGTGGCGCAGTTTCGCCGCCAGCAGACGATCCAAGGCCGACAGATCCGGCGGATACACGGAAATCAGCCGCTTGCCCTCCTGCTGATATACTATTTGTTTCTTGTACATGCTCATCTTGTACTGCGGCGTGTCCATGCCCCACTATTCAATGTACACATCAACTTCCGGCAGGTAGAAATCCGGCCGTATCTGGCACTCACCGATGATGCGAAATTTGGCATCGTAGCGATACGCAAGGCCATGCGCGGTCAGCCATTCGGCAATGCGCCGCTCGCCTTCGGACTGCACCAGCGTGCCGTCGCGCGCTTCGATGGTCTTGTTGATCTCGACTTGCATCTCGAAGTTGCGCCGTTCGAGAAACACCTCGTCAAAGCAGCGGTCACAAAACGATCGTTGGAATGCCTGTTGTGATCGCGCATATTCACCCGCCGTAACCAGCGCGTTGCAACGCTGGCAATGCTGTTCGGCAGCCGATGTGGCAATCTGCACCGCCGCCGTGATGAATGCTGCCGCGGCCGCGGCATCCCGTTGCAGGTACTCCGGCAACGACGTGTTCCGCGCCATGTCGTGCAAATCGTGCAGGCAGCCCTGCGCCGCCGCGCCGTAGGCCTTCAGTGCCTTGACCACATATTGCCGCGTCTGTGTATGCGGGTCGCGGCGCATGACCGGCGCAAGCGCGCCCACTGCGGCCGCCTGATCCACGCCCATCCACGCCAGCTTGCCCAGTGCCGACGCCGCCAAGCGCCGCACATTCGCCGATGAGGAACTCAGCAGCGTCAGCAGTTCACCAAATGCCGCCACCTCACCCGCACGCCCGATCGCGACCGCCCGGCTCGAAAGCTGCTTCTCCAACTGCCTGTCCATGGGATTCTTCATGCATTCTCCCGCACTGCCTTGACGCGCGCCAGCAAAGTCAGCCAGCGCCGATGCTGCTCTGCGCTATGCCACAGATTCTACACGATTTTCTTACACACATCAAGTTGCGCCGGCATTTCTGCTATAATCTTTCTCATGAGAATCCTGCTGACCAATGATGATGGCATTGACGCGCCGGGGTTGGCCGCGTTGGCCGACGCCGTGCAGCCGCATGCCGAGGTGCTGATCGTCGCGCCGGCCACCGAGCAAAGCGCGGTCGGCCACGCGATCACCATTCACGACCCACTCAAAGTCAGCGAGCGCTATCATGGTAGTGAACTGTTCGGCTATGCCGTCCACGGCACACCGGCCGACTGTGTCAAGCTGGCCTTGTGCTCGCTCATGCCACAGCATCCCGACCTGATCATTTCAGGCGTCAATAACGGCGCCAATCTCGGCACCGACATTATTTACTCGGGCACGGTTTCGGCCGCCACAGAAGGCACCCTGCTGGGGATCCCTTCCTTTGCGGTTTCGATCAATTCCTTTGACCGGCGCGCGCATTTTGACACCGCCGCGCGCGCCGCCTGCCATTTGTTGGCGCGCGTCCCGCACTTGTGCGTGCCAGCCGGCACGCTCTTGAATGTCAATGTGCCGGACCTGCCGTGGGAGCAACTCAAGGGCTGGAAACTCACGGTGCAGGGCCGCACAAAATATGTCGAGCAGTACGAGCGGCGCACCGACCCGCGCGGCAATGCCTACTATTGGATCGCCGGCACCCTGGTGGAATCCGACGAAAATCCCGACGCCGATTATCGCGCCGTGAAGAACGGCTACATTTCCCTGACACCACTGCATTTCGACGTCACGCATTATGACTATTTCAGGACTGCGCGCACGCGCCTCGAGACATTCTTGAATCAGCCGGACGAGGCGGCGCGTGGCTAAACTGCGCGTCCTGGCCGCGTTGATCGGGGGCCTCGCCCTGGCGGGCTGTGTGCACTATCGCGAAGACTGGCAGTTTGCGCGCGACGGCTCCGGCGTGGTGCTCATCTCCTGCCGGCAGCTCACTGCCGGCCAGCTGCGCGATGATAGCGATGCTACGTCACCGCATGTTCAACCATTTTTCGACGCCATCAGCCAGCAATGCGCACAAGCCGGCCTGCGCTTTGAACATGGCACGGCGCTGCTGGAACGCCACGGCACCTGGCAGTATCGTGCACGGATCTGGTTCCCCTCTTTGCGCGCGGTAGCGCAGTGCCCATTGTTCCGCGGCCGTGTCCTGCAGTGGAGCGCGCAGCGCGGCCGCGTGCGGGTTTTGCATGTCATTCGCGAATGGCCCGCCTGCGTCGTTGGCATTACGCCCGGCATCGAACTGTTTGCGCAATCCGCACCCGTGTTTGAGTGGCGCATGCGCTTCCCCGGCCGGGTCATTTCCGCCACGGGTTGCCGGGCGCGCGGCCGCAGCACTCAGCTAGTGGTGCCCTGTGAGCGCATCACCAGCGCGCCGCAGATTTCGATGCTGGTCGTCGCCCACACCCGGATAACGTGGTGGGAATGGTTGCTGTGGGGCGCCGCGGCGCTTGCACTAATTGCCGCCGGCACAGTGATCGTGTGTCTGCTCCTGCACCGCTGCCGCCGTGTGCCGCCCGTCGCGCCGGTCACCATCACGTACGTCTGACATGCCACTGCCCCCTGCCGTTCATTCGCTGGTTGATCTGCTTGAACGCGCACAGCAGGCCTATCCAGACAACTGCGCGCTGCGCGACCGCGCCGGAGCCGGCTACGTCGCCTGGAACTATCGCGACTATGCCGCCCACGTCCATCGTCTGACGCACCATCTGGCCGCCATTGCGCCCGACGCCACGGTCGTTGGTATTCTCATGCCGAACTGCCGCTGGTGGGGTGCCGCGTTTCTGGCCATTCTGGCCCGCGACGCCGTCGCCGTGCCACTGGATGTGCGCTTGCACGCGGACGAACTGGCCGCCATTGTGCAACATGCGCACATGACCGTGTTAGTGCATGCGGACACCCTGGCCGCACCTGCCACCGCCGTGCAGCAGCGCTGCGCTTGTCTGGCCACGTTGCTGGCCATCGACGTCGCCGGCAGCAGTCCCACCATCACACACACGATCAGCGCGTATCCCGCCGCGCGCCGGCCGCACGCCCACCTGCGCTGCGACACGGCCGTTATCATTTACACCTCCGGCACAACCGGCCAGCCCAAAGGCGTGCCGCTCTCGCATGCAAATCTGTTGATGGACGTGTTTGATTTGCTCGACATGCTGGCCATTACCCACGGCGAGCATTTTGTCTCGATTCTGCCGCTCAATCATGTCTATGAGATTCTGGGTGGGTTTATCGCGCCGCTCGCCCTGGGCGCCTCAATCACCTACGCGGCCACGTTGCGTCCGGATGTGATCATGCAAACCATTCGCGATGCGCAGATGACCGTCATGATGGTCGTGCCGGCCTTCCTGCGCGTGTTCATGGAACGCATCAAGCAGCGCGGCCGCGCCCGCCGCGGCCCGTGGTTCGATCGTCTGCTCTGGCTGTGTCGCACGGCGCATGCGCAGCACGTGCCACTCGGCCGCTTTGTCTTTCGCAGCGTGCGCACGACGATCAGCCCGGCGATGAAGTGTTTCATCTGCGGCGGCGCGCCCGTCGATCCGGCCTTGCTGAAAGACTTTGCCGCGCTCGGCCTGACGGTCTTGCAGGGCTATGGCCTGACCGAGACCGCGCCGGTTGTCGCCATCAACACTTTTTCTCACAATCGCCTCGGCACGGTCGGCAAGCCGGTTGCCTCGGTCGAGGTCAAGGTGGTGCCCTATCCCGGCGCGGCGCAGCACTCCGGCGAGCTGTGGGTGCGCGGCAGTATCGTCTTCCGCGGCTATTACGGTGATCCGGCAACAAACGCGCAGGCTTTTCATAACGACTGGTTTCGCACCGGCGACGTGGCCCGGATTGACCGTGCCGGCTATCTGCATATCTGCGGCCGGATCAAGAATGTGATCGTCACCGAGGGCGGCAAGAATATCTATCCTGAGGATATCGAGCTGCTCTTGTTGCGTTCGCCGTGGATCCAAGATGCGGCGGTGATCGCGTGGCCCGCGGCCGGCAAGGGCGAAGAGCCGGTCGCCGCCGTCGTCCCCAGCGACAGTTTTGTCGCCCAGCATGCCACCAACATTGCGCCGGCCTTGCGCGCCCATGTGCTGGCATTGACCAGCGGGCTGGCCGATTTCAAACGACCCAAACAGGTGTTTGTCCTCGAACAGCTGCCCAAGACCGCCAGTATGAAAGTGAAGCGTCACGAACTGCGCGCGCAATTGGCCCAGGCCACGCCGGCGCCGTAATCACCCCGCCGCAAATTTGGCGCGGATCACGGCGACGGCGCAGGCGGGGACAAACTGTTCGAAACGCCCGCCCAGCAGCGCCACTTGCTTGATCATCGTCGAGCTGATGCAGGCGCATTCCTCACTCGCCATCAAAAAGACCGTCTCGACTTCGGGCTGCAATTTGCGATTGGCGAGCGCCATCTGGAATTCATAGTCGAAATCGCTCAGCGCGCGCAAGCCGCGCACAATCACGCCCGTGCCGTTCCGCACCGCCCAGTCAACCAACAGTTTTTCGAACACTTCAACGCGCACATTCGGATAGGGCGCGCACACTCGTTGCATCAACATCAAGCGCTCGTCGACACTGAATGTCGTCTGCTTGGGCGTGCTGGTTGCGACGCCCACGATCAGCTCGTCAAACATGCGCGTCGCGCGCCCGATGACATCGGTGTGACCATTGGTGACCGGGTCAAACGCACCGGGATAGACCGCGCGTCGGGCATTGAGCGGCATCATGCGGGTACCTCGCACAGGGTGAAAAAGGTCAGACTGGTAATGCCATATGCCGCGCAGCGATACGCCTTCCAGCCGTGCAGCACGGCCTGTTCATCAAGGCCGGCGCTGCGTGCGTGTTCGATGACCAAGATCGTCTCCGCGTGGGCAATACCCGCGGCCTGCAACGTCTGCAGCAGCTTGGGCAGATTCGCGCTACGATACGGCGGGTCGGCAAAGATGAAGTCAAAGTGCTGGGACGCCAGCAACGGCAAGGCATGCCCAATACTGCTGTTGAAAATTCGCAGCTGGCGTTCGGCCTGCAGCATCGCCGCGTTGGCGTGCAACACCCGCACCGCGCCGGCATCTTGTTCGACAAAGGTCACATGGCGCGCGCCGCGACTAAGGCATTCGAAGCCGATGCTGCCGGCCCCGGCATACACATCCAGCACCGTCTTGCCGTTCAGCCAGACGCCTAGAATGTTAAACAAGGCCGTACGCACGCGGTCTGAGGTTGGCCGTGTGTCCGTGCCGGCGGGTGTCTGCAAACGACGCCCGCGATATGTGCCACTGATAATGCGGACCATAGCATCCCAAATGCAGTTGTACCATTATACTGATTTTGGAGAAAACCGGTTGGCGGCCAACCCTTTTGTGCACAATGCATGCGTGGCACATTCGGTTTTTCATGCCGCGCGCCGGGCGGCGGCATCCAGCGGCACGCGCGGATGGGTGTTCGCAAAAAACTCACCGGCCCGCCGCTGGCGGGACCTGCGGGAAGGCACATCTATGCGCGACTCGCCGGTTCTGGCGGGGGGCACCTTCGCATGTTGACATATTACAACGAAGTTCTTATACTAGGGTCACTATGGTGCATGTGCTGGTTGCTGATGACGAAGACGCAGTCCGCAGTGTCATTGTTGGCGCATTGCGGCGCGCCGGTTATGATGTTGCCGAGGCGCGCAACGGACGCGAAGCCGTCGAACACTTCAAGGCCGCGTCGGCCGACATCGTGCTCATGGATCTGCTCATGCCCATCAAAGATGGCATTGAAGCCCTCATGGAAATACGGCGTGTCGCGCCCACGGCAAAAATCATCGCCATGTCCGGCGGCGGTCGCATCGCGGCATCCGACTACCTGGTTTGGGCGCAGGCGATCGGTGTCAATCGCACGCTGGAGAAGCCCTTCAGTCTGACCGACCTTATCGCGGTTATTGAGGAACTGGCGCACACATGAGCACACGGCAGACCGGCAAACGTGCCGCGCGTGTCCCCGCCAAACCGGCCAAGCGCTGCAAACGCGCCGCGCATCTGCGCACCCCGCGCACGTCTAAGCAATTCTTGCATGAGACCCCGTGCGAAGCCAAAGCGGTCACCCGCGACAAGACCCGCTTTCTCGCCGTCATCAGCCATGAAATTCGCACACCGCTGAACGCCATCATTGGTATGGCCGATTTGCTGTGGGAGACGGAACTCGCGCCGAACCAACGCCAGTACGTTAAGATGTTTCGCAATGCGGGCGAGGACTTATTGCGGTTGATCAACGACATTCTCGATGTCACGCACATGGACAGCGGCCGTTTCGAGCTCGAGAACATCCCGTTTGATCTGGCCGGTGTCCTTGGAGACGCCTGCGAGGTCATGGCGCTGCCCGCCCATCGCAAGCAATTGGAATTCACCTACCGCATCGCCCCAGATGTTCCCACCAGTCTGACGGGCGACCCGGCCCGCCTCAGGCAGGTGCTGATCATCTTCATCAACAACGCCATCAAGTTCA
Organism: uncultured bacterium; assembly: GCA_964397565.1. Taxonomy (GTDB): domain Bacteria; phylum Auribacterota; class UBA3054; order UBA3054; family JAPLST01; genus JAPLST01. The sequence goes on along the minus strand of CAYNJC010000016.1, from coordinate 22,250 downwards.
CCGAACACGGCATGGCGACGATCGAGGTGACCTGCGCCGCGCCGGCGCGCGCCGCCAATACCACTGACTTGCTCTTTACCATTGCGGATACCGGCATCGGCATCCCCGCTGATCGACTTCGCGATGTCTTTGAACGCTTTACGCAGGTCGATCCCAGTTCCACCCGCAAGTACGGTGGCGTCGGTTTGGGCCTCGCAATCGCCCGCAACCTGGTACGGCACATGCACGGCCGCATTCAGGTGAAAAGTACGGTCGGCGCCGGCACCACATTCTCCTTTACCGCGCGCTTCGGGCGCTGCGCCGCCGTGAGCCAGCCGCGCACTATGCCGGTGCCGTTGCTCGCGGGCATGCGTGTGCTGGTTACCGACGACAACGACGTCAACCGCATGATCCTGCGCGAAATGCTCACACGCATCGGCCTCACCGTCACAGAAGCAGCCAGCGGCGATGAGACACTGGCCGCGATTGCAAGCGCGCACGCGGCAGCACAACCGTTCGATGTGCTGCTGCTGGACTATCACATGCCCGGGATGGACGGCCATGCCGTCCTTGAAGCCGTGCGCCGGCACTGGGGTGCCACGCAAATGGTCGTCATGATGCTCACCTCGGAAGACCAGTATGCGTGTAACCAAGGCTGCCATGCGTTGGGCGCCTTATGCGTGACGAAGCCGGTGAGACAGGGCGTGTTGATCGACACACTGGCCCGCGCCCTGGCAAATACACCGGCGCCGCAACCCACAGAGGGCACGCCGCCGCGCGCTGCGCCCATCCTGGCGCCCTTGCGCATTCTGCTGGCCGATGATGCCGCCGACAACCGCCTCCTGGTCGAACACCATCTCAAAGGACATAGTATCGACACGGTTGCCGACGGCGCTGCCGCCGTGGCACGGGCAACAACCGCGCGCTATGATGTGATTTTGATGGACATGAGCATGCCGGTGATGGATGGTTTGACCGCCACCAAACACATCCGCGAGTGGGAGCGCGCCAGCGGCACATCCCCGACCCTCATCATCGCCCTGACGGCGCATGCCTACCAACACGAGATCCGCGCCAGCATTGCCGCGGGCTGCAATGCGCATCTGACCAAGCCGTTTAGAAAGGAAGACCTGCAGCAGGCCTTGGCCGCGTGCATCGCGGCAAAGGCGGCCGGACACGCTGCCAGCACACGCAGCGTCGCGGCCGACACCGCTGCATCGGTGTCGCTGCGTGTTCCGGATGAAGTGCGCGACCTTGCGCCCGCCTTTCTGGAACGTCGGCGCCAGGACCTGGTGGTACTGCGTGATGCACTGGCACACAGCCAGTTCGATGTCATCGAGCGCGTCGGCCACATGCTGAAAGGCTCGGGTGGCAGCTATGGCTTTGATCTGATCACCACCATCGGCGCACGGCTCGAGTGCGCGGCACGCGACGCCGATGTGACGGTGATTACGTCCGAAATCGAGAAACTGACCGAGTATCTGGCGCAGGTGTCGGTGGCCAATGAGTGAAAACCGCGAACGGCCGCTGATTCTGTGTGTCGATGACGATGAGGACATTCAGGTGCTCGTGAGTCGTCTGCTTAGCCATGCCGGCTTTGAGGTAACCGGCGCCAACGATGCGAATCAGGCGTTGCTGGCCATCAGCACGGTGAATCCTGACCTGATTCTGCTGGATGTGCGCATGCCCGGCATGGATGGTTATGCCTTGTGCGTGCGCTTGCAGAGCGACCCTGTCACCGCGCATATTCCGATCATCTTCGAAACCTCGCTGAGCGACGAGCGCAGCAAAGCGCGCGCCTTTGCCGCCGGCGGCGTTGACTATCTGGTCAAACCCATCAAGAAAGATGTGTTGCTGGACATGGTGCAAAAGCACCTGACCAACACCGCGCGCTGGAGCGAATTGCTGGCGCTGCGTCCCACCTGGTCCGCGAAGGACCAGCCGCATGCCTTCATGGAGTTCAAAGAATTTATCACGAAGGCCCTCGATCTCACCGGCAAGGCGCGCGAGCAGTGTCTGGGCATCGCACCGGGCGATGTGTACACGATCGCCACCGTCGCGACCATTGCCACAAATCGGCTGAGCCAGTACATCGCCGAATTTATGGGCCTGACGTATGTCTTCGACATTGATCCGGAAGACCCCGAACTGGGCGTCCTGCCGCGTGTGTTCTCGCTGGCCAATCATGTGTTGACGATGCGCGAGGCCGATGGCAACCGCACTTTCGTGCTCAGCAATCCCTTTGACTGGAACATGCTCGACATGCTCAAGCAGTTCGCCGGCTTGACCCCCTCCTCGCACCTGTGCATCGCCGGTCCCGGCGCCATCGAGCTAGCCTTCACCTATGACGAGGCGGCCCGCGCCAAACGCAAAGCGGAGGCCGCCGCGCTGGCTGCTGCCGAGGAACAGCAGCCTGCCGACGCCGCCATGCGCATCGGCGCCGACGACACCGCCGGCACACACATTGTGGCCATGACCACCAACATTTTTGAAGTGGCCGTTTCTGAGCGCGCCAGCGATATTCACATCGAGCCGCATGAGACCAACACCGTTGCGCGCTTACGCGTGGACGGCGATCTGCACGAATACTTCCGCATGCCCAAGGATACCGGTGCTCGCGTGGTCTCGCGCATCAAAGTGCTGGCCGAACTTGACATCTCCGAAAAGCGTCTGCCACAGGACGGCGCCTTTGCCGTCTCCATTAATAACCGTGACTTTAATTTGCGCGTCGCCACCACGGCCACCCCCTATGGCGAGGCGGCCACCATGCGACTGCTTGAACCGTATTCGAAACCGCGCTCCTTGTGTGACCTTGGCTTTACCGAGCGACAGTCCGCCACGCTCACCGAGCTGGCCAGTCGCATGAACGGTATGATTCTCGCCGTCGGCGGCACGGGCTCCGGCAAAACCACCACCATTCACAGCGTGCTGCACCGCGTCGACACCAGCGCGCGGTGCGTCATATCGGTCGAAGATCCGATCGAGTACCGTCTCCCGTTCGCCACCCAACAACAGGTGAACGAGAAAGCCGACATGACCTTCGCGCGCATGCTCAAAGCCATCGTGCGCCAGGACCCGGATATTCTCTTCATCGGCGAAATCCGCGACCGCGAGTCGGCCCAGATCGCCTTCGACTTCGCCAGCACCGGCCGCTTTACCATCGCCAGCCTGCACACGGTCAACGCCACCACCGCCTTCTTCCGCCTCGAGCGCCTGGGCCTTTCGCGCGGCATCATGGCCGACGCCATTGTCGCCATTGTCGCCCAAAAATTGCTGAAACTGCTCTGCCCACACTGCAAACATATCGAGCCAATCAGCGACGAAGAACGTGACATGCTTGCGCCTTTCACCAACGATATGCCGCGTGAAGTAGCCCATCCCATCGGCTGCTCGAAGTGTCGCAACATCGGCTACCACGGCCGGCAGGTCGTCGCTGAAATCCTGCCGATTGATGCCGCCATCGCCGAGCTGATGCGCGCCGGCACGGCCGGCACCGACATCCGCCGTTTTCTCCAGCGCCGCGGCGAATACCTCATTGCAGACCACGCCATCGACAAGGTCCGGGCGCTGAGCATGCCGCCTGCGGATATCTATCAGGCCGTCTTGCGGGACGAGCTGACGCAGCGTACGGATGATGCGGCGGCCGGCAGCACGGACGATGCGGCGGCCGGCAACATGGATGATGCGGCGGCCGGCAGCACGGATGATGCGGCGGCCGGCAGCACGGATGACGCGGCGGCCGGCAACACGGTTGCAGTGGCGAACGACAGCGGCGTCACCGATGCCTGATCACGCCGCACCGGTGTGGCACGCCACGTGAGAAATAGTCGCCTGCAGCAGCGGCACGAGCATCACCTGGATGCCGCCCAGTAGGTCGCAACGCCGCCGGCAGCGCTGGACGTCAATTGTGTTGCAGACCACAGCCTTGCCGTCATTGCGTCCGCTTGCGTGCAGTCATTGATGAGGTGCTGCGTCCTGGAGGTGCTGCAACAGAAGGCGGCGCACTTCGCGGATCGCGCTGAGATTCTCTTGGACACTGTGGCCAGACTTGACGATCAACTCGGATTGCGCGCCCTCCAAATGCGAGCTGGTGTAGGGCACGATGCCATCCGTGCCGCCCGGCACGCCAGCTTGACGGTCGTTGCCAATGATCGAGTGGTAGGGCACGCAGATAGGCAACTGGCACAGCGCAGCCAGGGCGGCATTCTCCGGCGACAGACTGTCAAGGCCGGTGTTGATTTTATCGAGCCGGATGGCCGCTGCGGATGGCGCCTGCACGCGGCGTTCCGCCAGTTTCTCGACGACGGCGTCACCCGGCGTCGACAGTGCGTCCGGCAGACTGGTGACATATGAACCCAGCCGGGCAATCGGGCGGTCTGCCATGCTGGCACCACGATGCGGCGTGGCCAGGAACATCACGCGCGCAATGTACGGTTGCGCCTCGAAGAAGAAGGTTTTCTCCACTAGCGCCCGCTCTTCGTCCGTGAATCCCATTTGCGTCGGTGACGCGTCGGCAACCAGTTGCCAGAGCTGCGTGCCGCTCGTTTGCACCAGGGTCTTGCTGAGCAGACCACCCATGCTGTGACTGACCACGACCATGCGGTTGAAGGCCTGGTTCGTGCCGGCCGGGTCGTATTGCTGCCGCACGCCATTCAGCGACGCACGCAAGTTGGCCGCCGAGTACAGAACCGGATTGCCGGTCGGGTACCAGAAGAACCAGAACTGGTAGTGGCGGCGCAAGACCGGATCGCCCATGATGTCGTTTAACATCTGCAGCCAGGTGCGCGGCGACGACATCAGGCCGTGCACAAAGACGACCGGAATCTTGTCCGGCTGATAGGGTTGCAGCATGTAGAGCCCTTGCTGGCGTTCATACGAGCTTGGATTGAGCATGCCGTAGAACCCGCCCTGGGTGGGCGCATGTTCAATCATGTAGGCCAGCGGGGTCGTCAGGTCCGTCGCCAGCGGCACTTGGCGCGCACCGAGTGCAACCGTGGTCGTCCGCGCCGGGTCGTAGACATCCATTTCCGCTTTCCACACGTGCTGGCCGTCCGCCGCGACCGTCAACGGTGCATCCAGCCGTATAACAACCGTGGCAGCATAGGTCAGCTCGTTCTGTGGCAGGTAGCGCTCGGCCGGCAACAACGGCTCCTTCGCCGGCGGCCGGCGAATGGCAATCATCGGCACGCCCAAGCCTTGCGTCACATGGTACACCTCCATGCCCTCGGCTTGATATTCGTAGGCTACCTTGTACTCGTCGAGTTGCTCGGGTTGCCAGATCAATTCATAGGCACGCTTGTCCAACTCGACATAGCCCTGCAGCACCGGCAGGCGCAGGCCTTGGGTGTAGCGCAGCTTGGCCCGCGACGCCAGCATCATATAGCGGCCCAGCGTATAATTGTAGTAGGCAATCGCGTTGCGCGCCGTCTGTTCCGCAGGCAATCCCGGTTGGGTTGGTGGCAAGCCTGCCAGGTACTGATAACTGTAGACAACGCAGGACAACAGCAGGGGCGGCGCCGCCGCCGTGTCCAACTTGTCCCGGGCACGCAAATACGTCAGCTCGGCCAAGGCATAGAGGACCTGCGGGTCGCGCGTGGTGGCGTAGACGTCGTCAAGGTTGCGCAGCACGGTATCCGGTTTGCTCGCCCATGCCGTGGCCAGACCACGGCTGCGCAGAACGGCTTGCGCCTGCGCGCCCGGCTCCGTCACACTCAGCGCCAGCCGCTCCGGCTCTGGAATCCGTTCGTCGAACGCCACCTTGCGGACTCCCACACTCGCGCAGCCGGACAGCAGCATGAGTGCGCAGAGTGCCGCCCAGATGAAACTGCGGGTGCGCACGGCGGGGTGCATCCGCGGCCTTGGCTGAGTATCGGTCGTCTTCATGTTGTGCGCGGGTGGGTGGTTATCCGGAAGATGATCGTGTAGAGCACCGGCACCAGAATCATGGTCAGGATCGTGGCAAAGGTCAGGCCGGCCATGATCGCCACCGCCATGGCGATGAAGAAGGCGTCCTGCAGCAACGGCGCCATGCCCAGCACGGTCGTGGCCGCCGCCATGCTGACCGGGCGGATGCGGCTGACGGCGGCGTCAACCACGCCTTGGTACGGCGGCAGGCCTTGCGCAATCTGGGTGTTGATTTCGTCAATCAAGACGATCGCGTTCTTGATCAGCATGCCGGAAAGACTGAGCAGGCCGAGCAGCGACATGAAGCCAAACGGCTGGTTCGCGCCAAGCAAGCCAAAGGTCACGCCGATAATGGCGCACGGCACGGTCAGCCAGATGATCAGCGGATGGCGCAACGAGTTGAACAGGATAATCGTCGTGAGAATCATGATCAGGACGAAGAGCGGCGTGGTCTTGGCCAAGCCGGCCTGCGCATCGATCGAATTTTCATATTCGCCGCCCCATTCACGCAAGTAACCCGGCGGCACGGGCAAAGCCGCGATGGCGGGTCTGAGTTTCTCAAACAGGGTGCTGGCATTGCCGCTGCGCTGGTCGCAATGCACCGTGATGGTCGGTTGGCGATGGCGGCGCCAGATGGACCAATCCTCGAATCCGCCCCAGAATGACGCGACGACTTGGCGCACGGGAATGGTCTTGCCCGCGACCGGGCTGTAGATTTGGAGATTGCCCAGGTTGGCGGCGTTCAAGCGCTCACTGGCTGGCGGCCGCGCAATGATGGGCAGCAAGATGTCCTTGTCACGATAGATGCCGATGGTCAGCCCGTCGAAGGCGCGCTTGAGCGTGTTGCAGATCTGCGGGCGGGTCAGCCCCGCCCGCTCGGCCGCATCGGGGATGACCGCCGGGAGAATGTCCGGCACGCGCTCGCGCCAGTCGCTGTGGACGCTGCGCGCACCCGCATCGGCGCGCATGATATCCATGGTCTGCTCGGCCAGGCTGCGCAACACATCCCCGCGCGGCCCGCTGAAGCGCACTTGAATACGCCCGCCGTCGTTCGGGCCCAGCAGAAACTTCTTGACACACACAATCGCGTCCGGCTGGGCCTGCTCCAGCGCGGCCTGCAGTTGCGGCAGCAGCGTGTTGATCACGCGGTAGTCGTCGACGGAGACAATGAAGAGGGCATAGGCCGAATCGCGCTTTTCCGGCGCGTAGGTAAGAATGAAGCGCATGGTGCCCTGGCCGATCGTGGCATTGACCGCGGTCACATGTTCCTGTTGTTTCAAAAACTGTTCGACGGTGGCCGCGCGGGCAGCGGTGGCGCGAATGTCGGTGCCGGCCGGCAGCCAAAAATCCACCATGAATTGCGGGCGGGTCGACGGCGGAAAGAAGCTCATTTCAAGCGAACTGAAACTGAGTGCGGCCGCCGCCAACAGCGCCAAGATAATCGCGACGCAGATCCAGCGAAACCGCAGGCAGATGCAGAGAAACCTGCGATAGATGCGGAACAACGCGCCTTGATAGGCATCCTGGGTCTGGCCCGCCGTCTGCGGTTTCGGATTGAACAACACCACGCACAGCAGCGGCGTGACCGTGATTGCCGTGATCCAACTCGTGAAGAGCGAAATTGACAGCACTTGGAACAGCGAGCGGCAGTATTCACCGGTGTTGTCCTGCGACAGGCCGATCGGGCCGAAGGCCATAATGGCCACGATCGTCGCGCCCAGCAGCGGAAATTGATTTTGCGCCACCACATCGCGCGCGCTCCGCAGTTTGTCATCGCCGCGCTCAATCCGGATCAGCATGCCTTCGCACACCACAATGGCGTTGTCCACCAGCATGCCCAAGGCGATGATCAGCGCGCCCAGCGAAATGCGCTGTAGCACCACGCCAATCAAATTCATCACAATGAACGAGCCGGCGATCGTCACCACCAGCACCACGCCGATAATCAGGCCGCTGCGCGCGCCCATAAACAGCAGCAGCACGACGATCACGATCGCCACCGCTTCAATCAAATTGATGACAAAGCCGTTGACCGACTCAACCACCGTGTCGCTTTGCATCGAGATGATACCCACGTGAATACCGGCCGGAATTTGGGCGGTAAGCTGCGCCATCCGCTGCTTGAGCGCCTGGCCCATACTGACCACATTACCGCCGTCAACGGTGGAAATGGCCAAGCCGATCGCCGGCTGCCCGTCAAAATGAAAAATCACGTCCGGCGGCTCTTGGTAGCCGCGGCTGACCGTGGCCACGTCACGCAAATAAACCAGGCGATCGTTGGTCTTGCTGATCAAAATGCCGCCCAGACGCGCGACCGACGTGATTTCGCCGCTCGGCCGCAGGGTGACGCGTTGCGGGCCGACATCAACGCTGCCGGCATCGATCACCAGATTCTCTGCCTTCAGTTTGGCATAAATGTCCGCCTCGGTAATGCCCAGTTGCGCCATCTTGTCGCGCGCCATCTCCACATACACCACTTCCGGTAGCACGCCGAACAACGTGACGCGCTTCACGTCTTGGGCCAGCAGCAAGTCGCGCCGCAACAATTTGCCGACGCGTTCCAGTTCCGCCATTGAAAACCCCTCGCCGTACAGCGCCAGATAGATGCCGTACACGTCGCCAAAATCATCATTGACTAACGACGGCCCCGCCCCGGGCGGCAAATTGCGCTGGACGTCGCCCACCTTGCGGCGCAATTCATCCCAAACCTGCGGCAGGATCGCTTTGCCGTATTTGTCCTTGATTGTCACCGTAACCGTGGACAACCCGCGCTCCGATTTGGAGGTGACGCGCTTGACTTGCCCCAGCGCCTGGGCCGCCCGCTCGATCAAGTCCGTGACTTCCTCCTCCACTTCCCGCGCCGTCGCGCCCGGATAGGTCGTCGTAATCTGCGCGTCCTTAATCGTGAATTCCGGGTCTTCCAACCGGCCGATTTTCATGTAGGCACTCAAGCCACCGACCAGCAACAGCATCGTCAGCACGTAGGTAATGGTCCGTTTCTGGATCGCGTACTCAGCAATGTTCATGGCATGCCTCAGTTGCGTTACGAATGGCGCACTGCACCCTACTCACCATACGGGCGAATCAATTGGCCATCCGCCAGCTGGTTGACGCCCGCCACGACGATCGTGTCGCCCGGCGCCAGCCCGGCGCGGAGATCAACTGTACTGCCCTTCATATCGCCCAGCGTGACCACGCACGGCTGCACCCGCATGGTCTGGGTGTTCACGACCCAGACGCAGGAAGTGCCGGCCGGATTTGCCCAGATGGCCGTGAGCGGTACGCTCACGGCGGTTGCGCCCGTCACTACATCAATGCGGGTCGGCGCGGTGACCGTCGCCGTCATGCCGGGCATGATCAACGCGTTCGTGGGTACGGCCATGGCAAAGGTGATTGCATACGTGCGGGTGGCCGGGTCCGCCGCCGTGCTGAATTCATGCAGGGTCAAGTCAAAGGTGCGGCCCGGCAGGGACGGAAATGTCGCCGTGCAGCGCACGCGTTTGACCGCCTCTTCCAGTATTGTAGACGTGCCGCGCACCACGTTCTGCTCCGGCACATTGATCGTCAGTTTCAGCCGCGAAATGTCCTGCAACAGCACCACTGCCTGCTTGGCTTGGACGTTCTGGCCCTGCTCGACGTAGCGCCGCGCCAAGCTGCCGGCGAAGGAGGTCTTCAGCACCGTGTCCTCAAGGTTCTTCGTCGCGGTTTCCAATTCTGCCGTGGCGACATCGCTGTTGCGCGTCTGCAGGTCGAACTCATCTTTTGAGATGACGCCCTTGTCGTACAGCTGCTGTGAGCTCGCCATGCGCGTTTTCTGCAGCTTGTCCTGCGAGCGCGCCGCGTCCACCGCGCTCTTGAATTCGCGGTCGTCCAGGCGGCCAATCAGCGCGCCGTTGGCCAGGTGCTGGCCTTCCTTGACGGGTAACTCAACAATGCGGCCGGGCACCACAAAGGACAATTCCGCCTCATCAAACGCCCGCACGTTGCCGGGATATTCATGCGTCGCCGTCGCCGCTGCCGCGGGCACCAGCATGGTTTTCACCAGTTTGGGCGCCTCAACAGGCTGGACGACAGGCTTCTTGCACGAGGTCAGCGCGCCGGTCAGCAAGATCAGGGCGCCAATGGTTAGCGCGCAGGCACTGCGCTTGTTCAAACACTGGGTGGTCATGTGGTTCTCCTTGTGTTCCCGCCCGTGACGGGGTAAAATGTAGCCGCGCCTAAGTCTCCGGCGCAGCTGGCAGCAGTTGGGCGTGCTCGCGCAGAATCCGACGGACCTCGCGAATGGCCAGCGGATGCGCGTGGGCGCCGTGGTCGGATTTCACAATCACTTCGCTGACCGCCGGGGCAAAGTGCGCACTGGCATAGGCGACCGTGCCGTCGCTGCCGCCCGCCTCACCGCCTGCGCGCTGATTGCCGATGATTGAATGACAGGTGACACGCGGCGCCAGCGGCAAGTGCTGGGTGGCGTGTAACATTGGATTGCTCGGCAGCAATCCGTCGATGCCGGTCGGCATGCGCCGCGTGATGATCTTCCGGAATGTTGGATCAACGGACGCGCCGGCCTGCGCCATGATTTTTCGTATGGCCGCGCTGCTGGCGTGTTCCCATTCCTCGTTCATGCGCGCCACCACCGCACCCAGCCGGGCATACCACGACTCGGCAAAGATCGAACCACTGTGCGGCGTGGCGATGAACACCACCCGCGTGATCCACGGCAAGGCCTCAAACACCAGCGCGGTCTCAATCAGTGTGCGCTCGGCATCCGTCAGCCGCAGACTCTCCGGCTCGACATTAGCAAAGGCGCGCCAGATATGGTCGCCGCTATTGACCACCTGCAATTTCGAGATCAAACCGCCCATGCTGTGCCCGACCAACACCATTTGATTGAAATTCGGGTTTGTGCCGGTCGGATCGTAGCGTTGCTGCATATCGCGCAGCGACTGCCGCAGAATCTGGGCGGAATACACAATCGGGTTGCCGGTCGGATACATGTAAAACCAGAGCTGGTATTTCGCGCTGATCGTGCGATCGGCCATCAACGTGATCAGCATCCGCAGCCAGGTGAACGGCGACGACATCAAGCCGTGCACAAACACAATCGGAATGCGGTCCGGCTGATACGGCTGCATCATGTGCAGCCCGGTCTCGTGGCGCCATTCTTCGGCATCCAGCATGGCGACGAACGAGACCGGGTCCGGCGTGCGCGTCATCATGTAGGCCAGCGGCGTCGCGAAATCGGCTTTGAGCGGCAGGGTGACACCCGCCTCCGTCAGGGTCTCCTCGCGGACGGCATCATACAGCGCACCCTCGCCGCGGTACACGGGCACATTGCCCGCGCCGTCATCGAACGGGCCGGTTACTTTCAGCAGCGCAGTGGCCGCGCAGGTTTGGCGAATGCCCGGCAGGAACGACTCACCCGTCGCCGCCTGGCCGGACACATCCCGGATCACGACCAGCGGCACGCCAATCCCCTCGATCGCATAATGGCCCTCGAGACCGCTCACTTCCAGTTCGGATGCCAATTCAAAACCGCTGATGTCCTCGAAGGACCACATCAGGAAACTGTCTTTGCGCTGCAACTCGAGCACGCCGTGCAGCAGCGGCAGGCGTTGCCCGGCACAAATGCGCTGTTTGCGCCGGCGCAGGGCGCACAGATGGCCCTCCAACGCTTGATTGTATAGTTCGCAGGCAAAACGCGTGTAGGGATGAAACGCGCTCAACGGCGCGCCATAGCGCGGATCGAATAAAAACTGATAGCTGTACACCACGCACGACAGCAGCAGCCGCGCCGTCAGTTCTTCATCCCGGCGCACGCGCCGGACTGCTGCATAGCACAATTCCATCAACGCAAACACCGTTTCGCGGTCGGGCGCGCTGGTGTTCAGGCGATCCAGTTCACCCAGCACATCGAGCGGCGCCTTTTGCCACGCTTGGTGCAGATCATGAATTTTGAGAATCAACATCGTTTCATCACTGGGCGTGCGCGACGCGAGAATCGTACGCGGCTGCCGCGCGCGATCTGCGCGGCGGCGCACCCGCCGCACGGCAATCCGGCGCACGAAGCGCGCCGGCAAGGTTGGCTGCAGCAGCCGATACAGCGCGGCTTGCAGCCGTTTGGTCTGCCGCACAACGAACACCGCCACGACCCGGATGGCGGTGGTCGTGGCGTGGAACCCGGCGCGTTTCGCGTTGGCCATAGTCGGGCGGGGCGTCGTCATCACAGCATCAGCGGTGGCTGCCGCGTGGCTGACAATACGCTGCTCCACAATTGACTGTCGGGCGTGACGCGCTGCCGCTGCTCCGTCGCCAGCGCCAGCGGCACGTGGATGAATTGGTTCCAGTACGAAATCAGGACCTCGGTCTTGCCGGCCATGGCGGCGTGCACGGCGCAGCGCGCGTACCGATCGCACAGGGCCGCGTCCTCGGCGCCCGCCGGCAGACTGCGGATGATGTAGCTTGGATCAATGTACTTCATCGCGACCGCGATCCCCCGCTCCCTGAAATACGCCGCAATACGGTCGCGTAGAAAGATGCCAATGTCCTGGTGGACAACGTTGCCTGAGACATCCACGCGGCGCTGATGATCGGGGAAGAGATCCTGGCCGGCGCCTTCCGCCACCACAATCAGGGCGTGGCGCTTGCGCTCCAAGCGCCGGCGCAGCGCTGCGAGCAGCCCGTTGTCGCCCTCCAGCCGGAAGGGCATCTCGGGGATCAACGTGAAATTGACTTCCTGACTGACGACCGTCGCCATCGCCGCAATGAAGCCTGAGTCGCGCCCCATCAGGCGCACAATCGCAATGCCATTGGGGTAATCGTGCGCTTCGTTGTGGGCGCAGGCCAGCACCTCGCGTGCTTTGTCCACCGCGGTAGTAAAGCCAAACGAGCGCTGCACGTAGGAAATATCATTGTCAATCGTCTTGGGCACACCCACCACCGCAATCGGCGCCAGGCGCCGGCGTGCCTCCGCGCTGATCGCACACGCGCCGCGCTGCGTGCCGTCACCGCCAATGGCGATCAACACCTGAATGCCGTTCTGCTGCAAGTAATCCACAATCACCGCGATCGGCTGCTCTCCGCGCGACGAGCCCAGCATGGTCCCGCCCTCTTTGTGTATATCCTCGACGACGTCATCCGTGAGCCGGATGGGCGTCAAACCGGCGGCCGGGTTCATGCCCAAGTACCCATACCGAATGCCAAGGATTTCAGTCACGCCATAGCCGCACAATTCGCGATAGGCTGACCGAATGACGTTGTTCAGCCCGGGGCACAGGCCGCCGCAAGTGACGATCGCGACGCGCAGCTTGGCTGGCTCAAAGTAGATTTTTTCACGCGGCCCGGCCTTCTCGAACAGTAACTCGGGTGTGGTGTCCGTCTCGTCCACCGTGGTGTTGTGGCGCACCCAAACGTTGTCCGCCACAAAATTGCCGATGCTGTCGCCGGTAATCGTGTTCAAATTCAAGGGCGACGGCACCTGACACGGACCCAACGACTGTGTCATGATTCTCTGTAGTTCCATGCTGCTATTATAATGACCGCGCGCACTTCTGTCAATCGACGCGGCTACTTGTCCGTGCGGAAGGGCGCTGCCGGCAGACCGCCTTTGTTATACAGATTGCCAACCGGATTGTTGGCCCAATTGTAGCGCAGCGCGACTGGGTGCGCCACGGATGGCGCAGCAGCGCTTACCGTCGCCCCGCGAATCACCGCCGTGGCCCAGACCCAGTTGCTGTCCGCGCCGCACACGGCGAAGCCTTTCAGCGCGCCGCCTTTGGCAACCAAGCCACCGCCCACATGGGTGAAACGTACGACCACATTGCTGCCGGCGATGCGCAGGTCACGGAACAGCGGGCCCGCGTACACCAGCTTCTCGCCGTCGCCGAGCGCGCGCGCCGCCAGTGCCAGGCGCCGCCCGACTTCCTGCTTGTTCTGCGGGTGAATGTCATCGGACGCGCCAATGTCAATCGCGCTGGCCATGCCCGTGTTGGTCACACGTAGCGTCATGGTCTGGGCCTCGCGCAGATACGGCCAGCTGGCGTTCGTTTGCACGGGCGAAGTTTGCACCTCCATGAAATTTGCCAGTTGCACAAAAAGGAACGGAAAATCACCGCACCCCCACTGCGCGCGCCAATCCTCAATCATGGCCGGAAACAAGCTCTGATACTGCGCCGCTTTGTCGGCGTTGGCCTCGCCTTGATACCAAATCACGCCGCGCAGCGCAAACGGCAGCAGCGGCGCAATCATCGCATTGTACAAGCTGCACGGCTGCCACGGACTGGGGTTGTCGTTGGCCACGGCATCATCCGCGGCCTGCAGGTCATTGGTCATGAACGGGAAGGTATCCAGCACGCCGCGCCGGGTCCAGCTTTCAATCGGGGTGCCGCTCCATGTACTCTTGATCAGGCCAATGGGCACGCCGCGCCGGGCAATCAACTCGCGCGCAAAAAATGTCGCGACGGCAGAAAAGTCTGCGGCAGTTTCCGGTCGTGACGCCTGCCACGTGCCACCCAGGTTTGTCTGTGGCGTCAACGCCGTTGCGTGCGCAACGGTGAACAACCGCAAGGTTGGATACTGTGCTGCTGCCGCGATTTCCGCAGCCGCATTGCTGCTGCCGGCCAGCGGCCATTCCATGTTCGACTGGCCCGCGCAGACCCAGACATCGCCAATCAATATGTTGGTCAGCTCGATCCGGCTGCTGCCCGCAATGATCATGGATTGCGGTGTCGTACTGACCCGCTGCGGCGTGAGGCGCACACGCCACACACCCTGCGTGCCGGCCACGCCGCGCACGCGTTGCCTGGCAAACGCGACCGTGACGGTCTCGCCCGGCAGGGCCGTGCCCCAGACCGGCAGCGCGCAGCGCCGCTGCAACACCATGTTGTGCTGAAACAGCAGATGCGGCTGCACCGCAGCACGCGTCAGCACCGCACAATACAAAACCGCACCCGCTACCATCAGGGTGCTGCGCGCGCTCGTCATCATTGTCTTCGCCTCAAGCAACGGTTATACCAACGTACTTAGTATACACAAATGCCCGCGCCCCGCGCTGGACTGCGCGCCGCGCATATGTTATACTTCAGCATTTGCCCACGGTGATCTTGCAGTGAATGTGGTGACCATGCTACGCGCACAGGCGCGGCTGATTGGCCGGGCCTTCGAATCACGCAACTATCGTCTGTACTTCAGCGGCATGCTGGTCTCCATGACCGGTTCGTGGATGCAGGCAGTCGCGATGAGTTGGCTGGTGTATCGTCTGACCGATTCCGCCGTCTTGCTGGGCTTGGTCGCGTTCTTGACCCAATTTCCCTCGTTGCTGTTCGGCCCGTTTGCCGGCGTGCTGGCGGACCGCATTCCGCGCCGGCGCATCATTATTGTCACGCAAACAGCCGGGCTGGCGCAGGCAGTTGTCCTGGCGGTGCTGACCGGCACCGGCGTCATCACCACCTGGCATCTGCTCGTGCTGGCCAGCATTAGCGGTATTATTACCGCCTTCGATGCGCCGGCGCGCCAGTCGTTCATCATTCATATCGTCACCCGGCGCGAACATTTGCAGAACGCCATTGCCCTAAATTCCCTGCTGTTTAACGGCGCGCGCTTCCTCGGTCCGGCGGTGGCCGGCTTGTTGATTAACGCCGCCGGCGAATATGTCTGCTTTTTGCTGAATGCCGCAAGTTATGCGGTGTCGGTCGCGACCTTGCTGTTAATGCACCTCCACGAACCAGTTCAGACGCGGCGGCAACATCCGTTGCAGGAACTGCGCGAAGGCATGCGCTATGCCTATACGTTTCGCCCCACGCGCGCTTTGCTGCTGCTGACCGTCTTCAGCTCATTGGTCGCCTTGCCGTACGGCGTAGTCCTGCCGATTTTTGCGCGGGTGGTGCTGCAGGGCGACGCGCGCACGCTTGGCTTTCTGAATTCCGCCATTGCCGCAGGCGCATTAGTAGGAGCCGTCTACATGGCCGCGCGGCTGCGCATCGCCGGGTTGCACCGCATTATCACCGGGGCCGCGGGCCTGTTCGGGGCCGGCCTGCTGCTCTTGTCCTTCACCCGCGCCATGCCGGCCGCACTAGCCGCATCGGCGTTGATTGGATTGGGCATCCTCCTGCAACTGGTCTCCACCAACACCTTGCTGCAAACCATTATTGCCGAGCATGTGCGCGGTCGTGTCGTGAGCTTGTACACTACCGCGCACTTGGGGATTGTGCCGTTCGGCGCATTACTGGTCGGCGCCGCGGCCGGCAGGTTGGGCGCGCCACTGGTGCTGTTGCTGTGCGGTGTGTGCAGTGTCGGCGCCGCGCTCATCTTCGCGTGGGCAATGCAGGACTACACCCCGACCGACCACACGCCCACACCACCCGCGCCGACTGTAACAGTCGCGGTTGAACCGGTGGTGATCCGGGTTGCATGAGCACGCGCGGCGTCAGGCCGGTCGTGTCACCGTGTTGCCCCGCTCATCCGGCGGCGGATTGCTCGAGGTCCACAATCTGGTGTGACGGTCCGTACGGCTTGGTTTTGTAGCGCACGATGTTGCCCAACTTTCGGGTGACTTCCGCCATCCGCTGCACTTGTTCCGCCATGATGCCCAGATACTCGGTGCGCATTGCATCGGACGCGCCATCCCGCAGCAGATCAATGAACCCGCACAAAACCTGCAAGGGTTGGTTAAGCTCATGGCAGACGGCGCCGGCCATGGCCAGCACACTCTGCAGTTTCTCGTGTTCGATCAGCTCCTGCTCGGTGCGCGTCCGTTCTGCAATCTCGTGCCGCAGCTGTTGATTGACCGCCTGGAGCTGGTGCGCCTGTTGCACGCGGTCGGGCGTGCTCACATCCGCACCATGCACGTGCCTGTCCGGCTGATCGCTCACGGGCGTGCCCGGTGTATGCGCTGACGCGCCAGCATGACGCACAGCAGCACGGCGCCGACGGTCACACTTTCCGGCACGACACACCATTGTCCGGCCGCGTTCAACACAATCGTCGGCCGCATCCCGTCCACATGGCCATACTGCACATTCGTGCCGCGATAGACATAGCGGTACACAAACGCATACGTGCCGACCGCATTGGTCGCCGGGAAGTTGCAGCGGAATTCATTGTACACATCGTAGTTGCCGTTGTACTGCGCCGGATACCAGACCATATCGTCCGTTTGCGTGCCAACGCCTGCGTGCACGCTCAGTTCCCACGCCATGTTGGTGTCAGTCTTGCCCGGGATGTAGACCCGGCCATACACGGTCAGCGGCACTTCGTCCACGACCGTTGTCATCACCAGGGGCCACTGCAAATTAGCGGCGCTGATTTCGTCGGGGATCGACCCTACCGTCCAGACGCCCGCATGCGCCAGATCAATCACGTCGGACGGCCCGCCGTCCAACACACCATACACATATGCCGGCCCTTGATTCGTGTAGCAATACCGATAGGCATAATAATACGTGCCGGTCGTTACGCCGCTCAAACTGGATTGATACTCATCGTCATTGCCGCCGTAGCCCGCGTTACGCACGGCGTCAATCCATGTCCAATCATCGACCAGCGCTGTTTTGCCAAAGCCCAGCTGCGCGCTCAGGCCGGGCACTGCGTCCGGCAGTGGCGTCTTGCCCGGCACATGCACGCGGCCATACACAACTTGGCTCGGCACCTGGTCCACCGCCGAGGTGATGACCGGCGGCCACTGCAGATTGCACCAGGTAATGCGGTCTTCGGCCACGTCGATAATGATGGTTTCAGAATCCGCCAGCCGGCCGTCAAAGGCGCGGAAGGTCACGCTGTAGGCGCCCAAATCCGCCGGGGTGGTCAGCCAGGTGAACACGCCGTTCGCGCCATTCGTCACCCACGTCGCGCCGGCCGGCAGATTGTTCGCCTGCAATTGCGGCGGCGTGCCGTCTTCGTCGGTCGCCGTCACCGTGAACTGCAGCGTGTGTCCGGCAATGACGGTCTTGTCGCCAATCGGCCCCAGCACCGGCGCGTGATTGAGATTGGTTACCAGCGGAATCGCCAGGGTCAGATACTGATCACCCGGAATCAGGTCGAAGCGGGCTTGCGCACATGGCCCGCCGTTGTACAACGGATAATTGCCGATCGGCGGCAAACTCTGATTCGAATAGTACGAGCCGTCATGGTTGATCTCAAGCACCTGGAGCTTCACGAAATTCGTCTTGACGTTCAGCTTGGCATAGGTGAGCGCCAATTCGAGGCCGTTGTCGACCTGCAGCGCATGGGCCAGGTTAGTGTCGGCGCCGGTCAGCTTCAAGCCAATCATGTAGTCCGCACTATAGAGTGCGCCGTACGCCGTCACCGGTTGGGTCAGCTCGCCAAGATAATCATTGTTGCCGCCCGCCACCAGTTTGCTGAAATCAACCCAGGCCGTTTCAGCCGGCGTGGCTTCCTGCAAACCGATAATAAAGGCGTAATCCGGACCAAAGCCTTGATCCAACACCATCCCGGCCATGTTCTTCGCGCGATACGTTGTCGTGCTCAAGTCGGGCATGATGTTGGTGCCGGTCGTCGGGTCGGTGTCAAACAAAATGGCAATGCCATTGTTGCCGCTACCCTCATTGTATTTCAGCACGCCCGCCACCGCCAGGATCAATTGCTGACTGTTGGTGATCACGCGCAGCGACGCCAGATAATCGTTCGTGCCCCAGTCCGGCCGCACCAGCGTGTCTTGTGTCACCGTGATCTGGGCCGCGCGAAAGTCGCTGGTGATGCGCATGCCATCGAAAATGATGTTCGTTTCGAGCCCCTGCGGCGCAAGATAGAGACTCACGCTTTGGGTCGCGGCCAAGCCCAGCGCGTCGCGCGCCACAAATGCTAGATAGTAGTTGCCAACGTCGGCCACGCTGCTGGCCCACGCATACTGGCCAACGCCATTGCTCAGGTCACTAAAGTGCGCCGCATCCGCGCAACGCAGCGTCATGGCATGGCCATCCAGATCGTGCGCCGTCACGCTGAAGGATGCCACATCGCCGGCGGTGAAGGACTGATCCGGCGTGAACTCCCATTCGGGCGCGTGATTGATCACCACGCCCGGATCAATGCCGAAACTGGCATATTGCCGGCCGGCCACCGCCGCGTAATTTTTATCGCGGGTATAGCCGCTGGCCGCGTTCGAACTGGTGTTGCCGCCGACGCCCGGCAGCGATTGATTGCACGAACGGTAGCCGTCGCGCGTCGTCACCAGCGCCTGCACTTTCAAGTTGGTCGTAAACACGCCCCAGGTCTCGAACGGCGCCACCAATTCGAGGCCATACGTGAAGCTCTGCGCACTGCTACCGGTGAGGGCGCCCGCCGCAATGGCATTGAAGAAACCGACCTGCCACGCGCCGTTGCTCATTTCACACGCGCCGTTGGCAAAGCCCGTGATGGTCCCCAAATAGGTATTGCCATTGTCCGTAATCGCGCTGTAATCGAGGTAGGCAACATTCGCATTCGGCCCGCTGTAGGGCTTGAACACGAACGCGTTGTCCGGCGTGAAGTCGGTGTCGAAACGCATGCCGGCCATGTTCTTGACCACCTCCGTGCAGCCACCCTTGCGCGGCATGACATTCGTGCCGCGCGCCGCATCGGTGTCCAGCAGCAGCACCAGCGCGTTGTCCTGCCCGAGCGAGCCGGCGAGGCTGACATGCAATTGCCGCTGCGCATTGGTGTACACGCGCAACGCCGCCAGCGTGTCCCATTCAGTCCAATCCGTGCGCGTGTCTTGCACCGCGCTCGCCAGCGGCCCGACATAGCTCGCCGGCACATCCGCCGGAATGTATGCACCATTGACCCAGCCCGATTGGGTAAATTGCAGCAGGTTGAGCATGTTCGTCTCGGCCACATACTCGGTCGTGGTGTCGGCCTGCACATAGCAGGAAAGTTTGACCGTGAACGGCCCCGGATTTGCAAACAGCACGGCCGGGTTGGGCGTCGGCTGGATCACATTGGTGTAGCCGCCCGGCCCGGTGATGTCCCAGCGATACCAACGCGGCAAGCTCGTGCAACGATTCGAGAAGCGCACCAGCCGCGGCACTGTCCCGCTCGTTTCGTTGACGACAAAGCGCGCCGTCGGCGCCGGCAGCTTCTGCAAGCCATAAATATTGACCGAATACGGCCCAAGATAGAAATGCCCGTTATTGACCAGCGTCTTGGCCTCCTCGTTCACGCCGCCACCGCCCCATGCGCTGTCATAACACTTGCGGTTCGAGGTGTAGTGCAGGTACCAGTTCCAGGTCAGAAACGTGTTCGCGCTCGCGTCCAGATTGTAGTCGCCGTAGGTATTGTTCGAGCCATTGATGATCACCAGCACGTCATCGGCGCCGCCACCGTTGTAATAGCGGGTGAAGGCCATGACTTTGTCGGTCTCGTGGCCGGCCCAGCCATTGTTGACATGAAAGACATTGCAGCCCGCGCCGGTCAGCCCTTTGGTCGCGCCATACATATTGCGCCGGCAATGGATCAGGCCGCGAAACGCCTCGGCGATCCCGCCATAGGTGTTGAGCCGCGACCAGTCCAGCGGAATCGCGTCGCTAAACCACTTGTCCATCAAAAGCTCGTCACCCTGAAACATCATCGGAATGCCGACCGCCGTCATCACAATGCCCGACCCCAGCACCAGCTTCTTCTTGGCCCAGTAGCTGGTGCCGTTGGGATAATCCATTTCGACATTCAGGCGCGAGTGGCCATTGGCGTTTTCATCGTGGCAACTGATGTACTTCACCAGGGCACTGTCACGGTTGTTGTTCTTCCACGTGATCTGATCGCGAATGGTATTCATGTCGCGATTGGCGTCGCTGCTCTCTTTCATCTGCCCGCGCAAGGCGTGCACGCCGGGATTATGCCACTGCGAATCGAAGCCGCAGCCGTCGCCTTCACCCTGCTGCGGCCGGGTCGTGATGTAGCTGTCATTTTGCGTGTCTTCGGCGATCATTAAGGCGTTCTGCGGGCGCGAGGCGTTCATCCAGCGCAGCAGCGAGTTGCCGGCCGCGATGTACTCGAGCTTGTCCCAGTGCAAGTGCCGCATCGTGATGGTCGAGTCCACCCGCAAGCCGTCGGCGCGCAGCTCGTTCAGCCAGTGCAGAATGTTGTTCTGCAGGAACCAGCGCACTTCGCTTTTGCTGAAATTTGGCCGGTTGTGGCCCCAGTACGTGTGCCATGAATTCCACGGCGCGGCTTCGTCGCCGCTGCCTTGCGGCGCTTGTGGATAAAAAAACATGCCGCCGTCCTCGGGAATGTACTGGGAGCATTTGCCGCACACATTGCCGAGCGGATATGCGCCGTACTTGCCGTTCCACTGCCACAGAAACTCGCCGCCGCTGGTGTGGTTGTAGACCACGTCATTCAACACCGCGATGCCATTCGAGTGCAGCGTGTTCAGCATCCGGCGCCAGCCGTAAAAGCCGCCGTAGACGCTCTCTGGTGCATAGTACCCTTCGGGATTGTAGCCCCACGACAGCTCGCCGCCAAATTCCGCCGACGGCATCAATTGCACCGCGTTGATGCCCATGTGCTTCAGGTAATCCACCGCGTTGGCAATCCCGTCAAAGGTCTGGTGAAACGTGCCCGGATGCAATTCGTACAGGACCATGCCATTGAAGGCCGGGCGCGTGAACGGCGTCCAGCCCGTGCTGGTGTCCACAACTTCAGCGCCGCCGCGACTCCAGTCCAGGTGCTTGGCCCACGGGTCAAGCCGCTCCGTCCGCGTGCCCTGATCGTTGACGACGACATATTTGTACACCTGGCCGGTCAGGACCTGCGCCAACTCAAGCGACCAATACGACGCACCAAAACCGGACGGAAAAGCCGTGTCCTTGGCCAGCGGCAAATTGGTTTTGTTCCAACTGTTGAACGTGCCCGTCAAATAGATGTTTGAGCATTCCGGGCCCCAGACGCGAAACGACGTGCTGGTCGGCGTGACCTTGGTGCCGAAATGGTCAATCTGGCTGCTGGGCGCAACAAAGGCGGGCAGCGCGCAGAACGCTCGTGCCGCCAGCAGCACTCCCGCAGTCATGATCAACAATGTCTCGCGCATCATTCGTTCCATCGGTTCGCAACCATACATCGCTGGATTCTCTGATTATCTTATCATATCGCCACCCGCATGTCAAGCATCGTAACGTTACGAACCGGAACTTCTGCGCGAAGGGCGGGAGCGGGCATAGCACTGCCCGCCCCTGCAACATTGTGTGCCACTGATGTGTTCGCGGCAAACAACGTACTAAACACACCATGCTTACCTCTGTGCAGAGACCCCCATGACCGTGCGGCGTGGGTCAATGAGATTGCATGAAAACACGCCGGCCTTCTTTCCAATCTATCCTTCCATCCCGCCAGCGGCGCATGCGCGTCAACTTTAGCTGATTGTACCCGCATAGCTGCGGGTTTCTCCC
>CAYNJC010000015.1:0-100418 GCA_964397565.1 uncultured bacterium | reverse complement strand
CTGCCGCCAGTAGGGCTCGCCGATGAGGATGATCCCTCCGGTGCGGAGGCTCTTCGCCAGAAGCTTGATGGTGCCGACGACTCCCCCACCGATCCACGTGGCGCCGAGACAGGCTGCCACACCGACCTTTTCGTCGGCTACGTAGCCGGCAGCGTCGTCGTGGATGAACTCGACTCGCTCGGCGACACTGAGTTCTTCAGCGCGGAGTTTCGCTTGCGCGGTGAACAACTGGCTCATATCGATGCCGGTGCCGATGACGCCGTGATCGCGGGCCCAGGTGCACAGCATCTCCCCCGAACCGCTGCCGAGGTCGAGCACTCGGGCCCCCGGTTCCAAGCGCAACGCCTCGCCGAGAGTCGCGAGTTTTTCGGGTGTGAACGGGTTATGGATGCGGTGAGCGCTTTCGGTGATGTTGAAGATTCGTGGAATGTCCATTGCGGAAAACCTCCTTACGGTTGTGAATAGATCTTTCTACTGCCTAACGTTCTGCCGTTCAGCGGTCTGGGCGCCGCCAAGCCGGCGCTACGATTCAATGCCGATGCCTCTGCGGCGACCAGATCCGCTGCAACGGCTTGTTCGGCAGTCGTTGCAGCGACGGCGCTCACATATACGGCTTCGTCACGGCGAAACTCACGGCACCGGCGAGACCGCAAAGACAAATGGCGCCGAAAAGTGCCCAAGTGAGAAACCTGGCTGTCGCAGGTCGCGCGGGAAACGCCCACCGATTGAAGAAATACGCAGCGACTCCGAACACCATCGATAGGCCGCAGGCTTCGAGAAACCGAACGGCCGCCTTCAGGTACCAGTCGCCCGAAGTCATCCGGAACGCCGCCGAGTCGTCGACCATCCATACGCACAGAAGCCAGGCGATGAGGCAGAGATATCCCGCGAGGAGAAGTTCCGCGATCACCCCCGCAGTTGCGAGCCATGTTCTTCCTTTACTCATCGGAGATCTGCCGAACTAGTTATTATGCGTCCTTCTTATTATATTCTGCGTGCCATGGTTGCGGCATGCGTTTTGAGCCTTCTTGTCGCGGCTCTGCACCGTTTGAGTGGCTCCTCATGCCCGCCACGCCGCAAAACACTGTTGAGCGAGTTGCATATCCATACTGCGTATAACAACGCATCTTTGTTATCCGGCGCGCTGTTGCTGCGGCTCCCGCACAGCCGGAACGCGGAGCACAGATCAATGCTGCGATTGTAGCACTGTCCGGCCGGCAAGTCAAGTGAAATTCGTTCGCGTAAAATTCGTTCGCGGCGAACGAATTTATGATTGAGTGCCGCAGCGGCCGCGGGCCATGGTTGACCGTCCGTTTTCTCTTCTTTGTGGCTCCGTGGCTCTGTGAGAGAATGGCTGCTGCAACTTCTTCACTCTTTGTTCGACTTTCGTCATTCATCCCGGTCCTTGGCCGCGCCATACATTCTCGCGCCGCGCGAGAATTTACAGCTTAAGTCTGAAATCCGCGCCAGGCACCCGGCATTCATGCTTCCTCTTGCCTACCGTACGCTACTGTTGAGGCGTTCCGAGACCCGTAGCGCGGGTTGAGGAATCGCTTCCAGCAGTTTGTTGGGCTCCGGTTTCGGCCTCGCGCGTCATCCCTGCGGCAAGTGCTATCATTCCGACGACGATGGCAGCAATTCCTGCCCATTGCATCGGTGCAATCTTTGATTTGAACGCCAGAACAATGGCGACCTGACTAAACAGGAACGCTCCCCCGGTGGCGATACCCAAGGCGACATTCGGATTGATGGCTTTATACACCAGCATGAGCAGCCAAATGTTGGAGAAGCCGAAGAGATTGCCTCCCAAGAACCCCCACATCCATCGCGCCTCTGACATGCTTCCCCATTTAAAGAGTATCTGTGCAGTGACCTGCATCAACCAGAAGACCATCCAATAAACAACAATACGAGCTGTCATGTTTTCAATCCTTTTCGCAGTGCCCAACGTTGAAGGTCAGGTGCGCGCGGGTAGCGCGTCGCCTGCACCTTCTTGCTGGCCATCCGCTTTGAATCCCACGTGAAACGCAACGATGCCTTGCGGAATATGGCCATCCAAAGACAAGGTGAAGAAGACCTCTTCCGGTACTCCCTCGCAGACAAGCCCCCGGCTGTTCTGGAACCCGAAGCGCCGGTAGTACTGCGGATGTCCCACCAGGCAGCATCCCCGGGCACCAAGGTCCTTCAGACGTACGATCCCTTCCTGTATCAACGCGCTGCCAATCCCCTTGCGCTGGCATTCCGGCAATACCGACACAGGTCCAAGTCCATACCAGTTCGGGCAGCCGTCAGAAATCGTCACCGGGGAGAACGCGATATGTCCCACGACGCGCCCATCCACTTCAGCTACCAGCGAGACCGTGAGTGCCTTGGCGGCACGCAGTGCGGCAATGATGAATTGCTCCGTGTGATTGCTGATGGCCAGCGTCTTGAACGCAGCGGCCGTAACCTCGGCGATGGCGCTGACATCGGCGCTCGTTTCATTTCTGATTAGTAACTTGTCCGTCATGTTTCCGAACTCCTCTGTGGCTTGGCGAACGTCACGGTTGAGGGGACGCGACACCTTGTGGAGCGTACCCTGCAACCGATGGTTGGGGATTTTCGTTTTCGGGTTCTTTTTGAATTATCCGCTCTCTATTGTTTTGACCGACACGGACACAGGCGGCACCGAACAACTGACTGGAGCTTTTGAAGCCGCTCGATCATGTTCCAATAGCTACAATTCAACTATTCTACCATCAGGATGCAGCTCTTTTGGAACTGGCTCATGCGCCGATCTGAGTTTATATCTAGCACAGTTAGCGCAATTCGCATTAAGACACCATTTCTCAGCCATGATGGTAAAATCATCAAATTCGTGGTTTATGAAATATTTGCATAAGGGGCAATTCTTAAAATATTTACAGAAGGAGTTTGGCCTATCTAAAAATTTATAGAATGGGCAATTAATATATTTGTCTGTAGTACATAATCGGACAGTGGTGCTCAGTTCACCGGCGATAACATCGAAATGTCGTCGGCATTCTCTGACATAATCAATATATCTTGGGCATGTCATTGTGTCTGTTGTCCTGTTTTATCGTCAGCCATTATGCCGCTGTATTCCATCACTCTCCCCAACCAGTTGTTATGCTTCCTTCGTATTATATTCTGCTTGCCACGGTTGCGGCATGCGTTGCGAGACTTTTCATCGCATTTTCGCGCCGTTTGCGTGGCGCAGCATGCCCGCCACGCCGCAAAGCATCGTTTTTCGAGATGTTATCCATACTGCGCATAACAACGCATCTTTGTTATCCGGCGCGCTGCGGCTCCCGCGCGGCCGGAACCCGGATCGCAGGCCAACGTCAAGATTGTAGCACTGACCGGCCGGCAAGTCAAGTGAAATTCGTGCGCGGCGATTGAATGTGCAATTGTGAGAAAATCGCGGCGACGGCGGCAGCCGCCGCGACTGCGGTCGCACTATGATGAGCTTCTCCTTTACTCCTTTACTCCTTGTTCATTCATCTGCGGTTACCGCTGCGGCTGCACCACGTTCATTATCTTCGGACTCATGTGCTGCCCTCGTATTGCCTCTTGCACCTCTTTGTCACGATTGAAACGAAGGTGCGGTTGACAAATTGGTATTGCTTTACTACAATATCATCAACACTCGTTCTAACCATCGGGATTGGCTCATGAAAACGTACGCATTCGGTTTTCCGCGCATCGGCGCCAACCGCGAATTTAAGAAAGCCGTCGAATCGTATTGGAAGGGCGCCCTGACTGAAGCGCAACTGCGCGCCGAACTTGCCGCGCTGCAGGAGACCATCATCGCGACCTATAAGAACTATGTCGACTACTTCCCCGTCAACGAGGTCACACCCTATGACAGCATGCTCGACACGGCCGTCATGGTTGGCCTGTACGCGCCGAAGTCGTTGAAAGAGTATTACGAGCTGTGTCGCGGCGCACAAGCACTCGAAATGACCAAATGGTTCAACACCAATTATCATTACCTGGTGCCGGACTTCACCGGGCGCGCCACGGTGGCCTTCACGCTCGCGCACACCTTATATAAGGATGCGCTGGCCAAGCATCCCGAGGGACTTGCCCGGCTGATCGGCCCGTTCACCTTCCTGAAGATGGCCAAAGGCATTGCGCCAGCGGCCTTGCCCGTGCTGCTGGGCGAACTTGCGGCGCTATATCGCGACGCCCTGCGCGGCGTCAAGGAAATTCATTTAGATGAGCCGGCCTTCGTGTTGGAGTTGCCCGCGGCCGAGATCGCCGCGATCAAGGCGGCTTATGCGACCATCGCCGCCAGCGGCTGCACGCTGCATGTCTTTACTTATTATGGTGTGGTGGACTGGCTCGACGAATTGCTGGCGCTGCCGGTGCACTCAGTCGGTTTGGATTTTGTGCATGGCCGCGCGATGTACGACGCCATCAAGCAGAAGGGTTTTCCGAAAGACAAAATCCTGGTGGCCGGCGTGGTAGACGGGCGCAATGTCTGGCGCGCCAATCCGCAGCAGATCGCGGACGAGTTGAAAGCCTTGAAGATTCCAGCCGAGCGCCTGCTGATCTCGAATGCTGGCCCGCTGATGCACGTGCCGATCAGCACCAAGAATCAAGGGCTCGCGCCCGAGCTGGTTGCGCGCCTGGCCTTTGCGGAAGAAAAGTTGCATGAGCTGCAACTGATCGCCGCGGCCTACGAGGGCACGCCCATTAAAGCATGGTTCATCCCCTCGACGTACGGCGCCAAAGCAGCCATACAGCAGCGCGTGGCCGCACTGACTGCGGGCGATTTCGCGCGCACGCCGGCCTATCCCGAGCGGGTCAAGGCACAGGCCGCCGCGCTGAAATTGCCGCTCTTCCCGACCACGACCATCGGCAGTTTTCCGCAGACCGAGGATGTGCGCAAAGCCCGCGCTGCCTTTACCAAGGGCAACATGACGGCCAGCGAGTACGAAGCCTTGGTCGACACCAAAATGCGCGAGCTGGTTACCTATCAAGAGGAGCTCGACCTGGATGTGCTGGTGCACGGCGAGTTCGAGCGCACCGACATGGTCGAGTTTTTCTGCCAACGACTGGACGGCATCGCCACGACGACCAATGGCTGGATTCTCTCGTATGGCACGCGCATGTACCGGCCTTCGATTATTTACGGCGATGTCGCGCGGCCGCGGCCGATGACTGTGCGCGAGGCGGCCTTTGCCCAGGCCCTGACGAAGCGGCCGATGAAAGGCATGCTGACCGGCGCGGTCACCATCATCGCCTGGGACTTCGTGCGCGAAGACATTCCGATTGCGCAGGTCGCCTGGCAGCTCGCCCTGTCCTTGAAAGATGAGATCGCCGACTTGGAAAAGGCCGGGATCAACGTCATTCAAATTGACGAGCCGGCCTTCAAGGAAAAAGCGCCGATCAAGAAACGCGACTACCCGGCCTATTTCGAGTGGGCCATCAAGAGCTTCCGCCTGACCGCCTCGAGCGCCAAGCCGACCACGCAAATTCACTCGCACATGTGCTACTCCGAGTTCGGCGACATCATCGCCCAAATTCAAGCGATGGACTTTGACGTGATTTCGATCGAGGCCTCGCGCAGCCGCGGCGATGTGATCGCCAGTTTCGAAAAGGGCCAGTTCGACCGCCAGATCGGCCTTGGCGTCTGGGACATTCATTCGCCGGCCGTGCCGACCGTCGCGCAGATGGGCGCGACCGTGCAGCGCGCGCTCAAGGCGATTCCGCGGGAGAATTTCTGGATCAATCCGGATTGCGGCCTGAAAACGCGCGGCTGGAAAGAAAGCACGGCGGCGCTGAAAAACATGGTGCAAGCCGCGCGCGCGCTGCGCGGCAGGTAATACTGCGTTGCAGAAGTTTTCTGTTTTCAGTTTTCGGTTTTCAGCTGCTTGGCGTCCCGCCATAGGCGTGGATTTTCGGTTGCAGGTACCGATCACTGATTGCCATGCCGCTGCAGTGCAGTAACTGGTGGCACACTGAAAACTGAAAACCAAGTTTGCAGCCGACACGCGATTATGCTATACTATCTTACTGCACTTGCGTGGCGCAAGCGCAAACAGCACGCCGCACAGCACGCCCCTGCGTGCTGTTGGCGTCTTAACTTAAGACTCTTTAAGGATCTGTCATGTCACTCACCGCTCTGAAGTCCTGTCTGCTTGCGTGTCTCGTCGCCTGCACCGTCTTTGCCGCGGAGACCGTCAGCACCAATCTGGTTGCCTTTAACAATCTGACCTGCCCGGTCAGCGGCGCGCCCGCCAAGACGGCAAACATGGGCGCGTACAACGGCGTGATTTACCGCTTCTGCTGTCCCGAGCACATTGCTGAATTCCAGAAAAATCCGCAGCGTTATCTGACCAATCTGCCGAACGATGGCGTGATCGTTGACCTAGCCAACGAAATTTGCCCGGTCTCCGGCCAGCCGGCCCAGAAGATGCTGTTCATGGTGATCGATGGCTACAAAGTGCATGCGAAATGTGCGGCGACCAGCGCGATGCTGCGGCGCTTCCCCGCCCAGTACTTGATGAAGGCGCGGCGCATCCAGGGCATGACGCCCGAGCAATTGAAGAAGGAATTTGTGCCGTTGGTGGCCTTCAACAACTCGACCTGTCCGGTCACGGGCAAGCCGGCCGACGTGCGGTTCCGGGCGTCGCACAGCAACATCGTGTACAAATTCAGCTCACTCGATGCGTGCTACGCGTTCACCAATGCACCGCGCAAGTATCTGAGCAAGCTGCCGAACAACGGTCAGGTTACTGATATGGGCAACGATTTCTGCCCCGACGCCGGCGACAAGGTGGACAAGAAGATGAGTGTCGTGGTGGAAGGCCAACGGATCTATGTTGGCTGCAAGGGCTGTGCCATGAATGTGCTCAAGGATCCGCAAGGCTACATCACGCGCGTCAAGAAGTTGATGGCCATGACTCCTGAAGCCCGCGCGGCCGAGTTTGCCAAGAAAGGCCCCTGCGCCAGCAGCACTTGCCCGGTCAAGGCAGGCGAAGCCGCCAAGCAAGCTGCGGCGGAACCGTCGGCCTGCGCGACCTGCCCGAATGCCGGCAAAGGCGAATGTGCAAGCGCCAAGCAAGAGCCTGTTGCGCCGGCGCCTGCCAAAGCTGACTGCGCGACCTGCCCGAACGCGGGCAAAGAGGCCTGCGACGGCGCCAACCAGAAGTAAGGATTGCAGTGCGGTTTCATGCATTACTAGTGTGCGTGGCGGCGGCGAGTATCACCCTCGCCGCCGCTCCCGCGCCTTACAAGCCCGGCGAGTTGCTGGTTAAATTCACGGCGCCGCTGCGGCGCGCGTCGGCCAGCGCGGCGCGGGCCGCGGTGCGTGCGCGCGTCGGCGCGCAGGTGCGTGACACACTGCCGATGACCGGCCTTGAAGTCTGGCGACTGGCCGCGGCCGGGACGGATATGCTGGCGGTGGCCAAGGCCGTCGCGGCCGATCCAACCATTGCCTACGCCACGCCGAATTATTACTATCGCCTGCTGCGCCTGCCTAATGACACGCGCTTCAACGAGCAATGGGGCTTGCACAACACCGGCCAGAGCGGCGGTGTTGTCGGCGTGGATATTGACGCGCCGGCTGCGTGGGAGATCTCGACCGGCAACGATGTGATCGTCGCCGTCACCGACACCGGCGTGAATTACACTCATCCCGACCTGATCTCGAACATGTGGCACAACCCCGGCGAAGTGCCCAACGACGGCATCGACAATGACAACAACGGCTATGTCGATGATGTCTACGGCATTGACACGGCCGACGGCGACTGCGACCCGATGGACGACGACGGCCACGGCTCGCATTGCGCGGGCATCATCGCGGCGGTCGGCAACAACGCCCAAGGCGTCGCCGGCGTCTGCTGGAGCGCGCGCATTATGGCACTCGATTTCTTTGATTCGCGCGGCTGGGGCGAAGAAGCCAATGGCATCAAGTGCATCGAGTACGCCATCAAGAGCGGCGCGCGCGTAATCAGCGCCAGCTGGGGCGGCGACCCGTACAATCAGGCCATGTTCGACGCCCTTGACTTGGTGCGTGTGTCGAATGTCCTCTTCGTGGCGGGTGCCGGCAATGATTCCATCGACAACGACGTCAAGCCGTTCTACCCGTCGTCCTACACGAATGACAACATCATTGCCGTGGCCGCCTCGACACCCACGGACGCGCTGGCCTCATTCTCGTGCTATGGCACCAATTCCGTTGATCTGGCCGCGCCCGGCTATGAAATTCTCAGCACGGTCCTGTTTAGCGACTATGGCTACAAGAGCGGCACCTCGATGGCCACGCCGTTCGTCACTGGCGCCGCGGCATTGCTGCTGAGCATTCAGCGTGATTTGTCGTATCAAGCCGTCAAAAAAGCGCTGCTGGAGAATGTGGATCCGGTGCCGGCCTTTGCGAACAAGCTGCTCACCGGCGGCCGGCTGAATATCTACAAAGCCTTGCTATCCATTCTGCCGGTGGTCGAATTCGACCGCCCGGCCGTCTTCACCGGCGAGCGTACGCTGCTGACGTTGTACGATCCAACCTTGACCGGCGCCGTTGCGCACGCCATCGCGCTGGTTTCCAGCGCCGGCGATTGGGAGCCCTTGACCGTGCATGAGCGCAGCGCGGGCGGCTTTATTTTTACCAATGAGATCCTGATCGGCCTCGGCCCGGTCGTGACCAACAACGGCATACTCGAAGGCGGCGATGCCACCCAGTTGTTCGCGTTGCACGCCGACACGCTGCATGGCGGCACCGTCACCGGCCGCGCGGTCATCAGTCTGGCGCTCGACATCACGATTACCAGCACGCCGTTGTATGTCGCCTTGCAGCAGCAGAACTTCAACGTGGCCGGCTTTAACAATGGCACGGTACCAGTGCAGATGAGCGTGTCCAATGCCGTCACCGGCGCGCACGCTACGTTCAGCGCGACCAATGGCTGGATCGCGCCGGCAATCACGCTGACAGCTGGCACGAACACGGTCATCGTTAGCGGCACCAACAGTTTTGGTTTTGCCGATGCCGCCTCAGTCGTGCTGATGTTGTGCGGCCCGGCCGGCGCCACCAATTATGTCGCCACCAGCGGCACGCACGTCTGGCCGTACCTTGCGCCGGCGCAGGCCGCGACCTCATTTGCCGCGGCTGTGGCGGCAACGTTTCACGGCAACCTTGTGCTGGTGGCGACGGGCACTTATCCCGTTGCCAATTTGCTGATCGATAAAATCGCGACTTTCAAGAGCAGCGCCGGCACGGCTGCAACGATTCTTGATGCCGGCGGCCTCGGTCGCGCACTGACGTTCAGCGTGCCGGCCGTCTTGGATGGCTTCACGGTTCAGCATGGCACCGGCAGCAACGGCGGCGGCATCTATCTCGGCGCCGGCACCTTGCTGAACATCATGGCCGTGTCCAACTGCGCCCAGGCCAATGGCGGCGGCATCTACGCCGGGCGCGATGCGCGCTTGAGCAATTGCACGGCGCGTGCCAACAGCGCCTCACGCGGCGGCGGCATCTATCTCGATTATGGCGCGGTCGCCCAGCGTTGTGTTGCGGCCGGAAATAGTGCCTATGATCGCGGCGGTGGCGCCTATTGTTTCTACGGCAGCCTCGCCGACAGCAGTGCCTACGGTAATTATGCCACGAATCGCGCCGGCGGCGTCTATTGCGGCGATGGCAGCGACGTGCAACGCTGCGTACTCTCGAACAATGTGACCAAGCAAATGGGCGGCGGCGCCTACTGCTACGGCGGCACGCTGAACAACAGTCTCGTGTGTTTCAACACCAGCGACAGTCAGGCCGGCGGCGTCTACGCCGAGCGCGGCTGCGAAGTCAACAACACACTGATCTACGGCAACAATTCGAAAATCTTCGGCGGCGGCATCTATGGCAAATATGGCGTGGTCAACAACTGCACGATCGTCAGCAATCAGGCGGTGAGTTTTGGTGGCGGTGTCTTTGCCGATCCGCTGTCGATGCGCAACTCGATTATCTATTACAACACGGCGCCCGGCGGCGCGAACTTTTACGCCACCAAGTTTGACGCCGCAGCTTGCTGCACCACGCCGGCGCTGACGGGCGTGCCCACCGTGACCAACATCCCACAGTTCTGCGGCTGGGAACAGTATGACCTGCGCCTGCGCGCGTCGTCGCCGTGCCGCAACGCCGGCAACAACAGTTACGCGCCCGGTGCCACGGATGTGGCCGGCCAGCCGCGGATTGCGGAGAGCATCGTTGATATCGGCGCCTATGAATTCGCGCTGGGCGGCGTGCAGTGTGCCTTCGATGCCGCACCCGCATTTGGCCCCGCGCCGCTCAGTGTGACGTTCAATGCCGAAGCTTGGGGAACAAATCTGCATGATCTTGTGTATGCGTGGGATTTCGAGGCCGACGGCACAATTGACACCAACGGCAGCGGCGTGGCCGTGGTCGAGCACACCTATACCAATGAGCAGATCTACGCCGTTGCGCTGCAGGTTGCCACCGGCAGCGGCGCGACCGGCGGCTACCTGCGCGTGAATGCGGTCGAAGTTGTGCCCGAGCCAGTCTACGCATTGCTGGTGTGCCTCGGCCTGGTTTCTTTGCGCCGGCGAGTGCCACCCTTCATCAACATGCACGACAGTGATTTTAACGCGTCACGTGAGGTACCATGAAAGCAATCCACCTGTACTCCCTTGCGGCCATCTGCGCCAGTTTCTTTTTGCTGATTACGTCCGCCGTGTCGGCGGTCGAGATTGTCGAGCTGGTTAATTTCGTCATGGCCGATGGCGGCAGCAATGAGTTTCTCGGCTCCGACAGCGTCTACGGCTTCGCCATTGAGGGCGACACCGCCTATGTGCAAGTGAGCGGCGCGAGTCTGCCGCAGGTGAACCGCGTGGACAACCTCAGCGGCGGCCAGGCCACCACCCGGCTGGTCTCGCCCGCCCAATGGCTGGCCACCGCCGGCAAGACCAGCATGACGACCATGAACGGTTTGGGTGTCTGGAGCAACGTCGTGGAGTTTGCCGACGTCAGTTCGGACGAAATCTGGCGCGTCAACAAACTCACCGGCGAGTTGATCAAATATGCCGACATCACCTCCATCACGAATGCGACCGGCTCGACCAACGGCGTCAATATTGTAGCCTGGCACACGGTCAATCCCCTGACGGGTGAAGACGTTTTTTATGACAGCCAGAGCAAGAACATTCTGGCGACCGGCGGCTCGAACGTCGTGAGCGTGTTCATGACGGTCGCCGAGATCACGAACGTCTTTGGCAATGCCGATATCTACGGTGGCATGACCTTCGATCGCGACGGCAACTTCTACTGGGGCCAGTACGTCTCCGGCAGCTACGAAGGCCTGCAGCGGCGCGCGACTAATGGCGTGCTGAGTCTGCTTGTCAGCAAGCAAGATATCGCGAACGTGACCGTCGGCAGCTATCCGGTCATTGGCGACATGTTCTACGCTCCCGACGGTTTGCTGTATTTCGTCACGCGCATGGGAACGCGGGCATGCATTCTCACCTGCGATCCTGCCGCTAGCAATGTGGCAGCGACACTCAAGATGTGTCTGAGCGAGAGCGACTTGACCAACAGTGCCGCACGCAGCGCCAACGTCGGCGGCGAGATCGGCTGGTACAAAGGCGGCGTCTGCTGGCACCATTTCAAGGAAGGCACCTGGCGCTCGGGCATCTTCGCCGTCGTGCCCACCAACGAACCCGCACTGGCGATCAGCGGGCCGGCCGAAGTGGTCGTGAACACGTCCAACGTGCCGTATGCCTGCACCTTGCTGCTCACCAACCGCTGGGGCGTCTATACCCGCTACGATCAGACCAGCACGTCCCAGTGGAGCATTGTCGGCGGTGCACCGGCCGGGGTCACTCTTGACGGCAACCTCCTCACGGTCGACGCCGAGCCGACTAATCAACTCATCACGCTGCAGGCCGCCAGCAGTTACGCCGGCCAGCCGCTGACCAACACCTATGATGTCCTGCTCGTGCCCGAGCCGGCGGCGCTGGCGCTGGGCGTTTTGCTAATCTGCGTCGGACGTGTCAGACCTGTCCGACGGGTCTGACTTCGAGCTGCTCATGCGCCTGACCGCTGTTTTCCTGGTTCTGCTGGCAGCCTCGCTGCAGGCGGCATTAATGGTGCAGGAGCTCGTGCCGTGGGCGCTCGCCGACGGCGGCGTCGGCTCGTTCAAAGTGCAGGCGCATGTCATCGAAGGCGACACGGCCTACATTACCTTTTCCAGCGGCGCCAATTCGCAGATCGTGCGGATTGACAACCTGCATGGCACGCAAGTCCGCACCCAACTAGTCTCGGGCGCACAATGGACGGCCACCACGGGTGCCAGTTTGATCAACGGCGCGTACGGCCTTGGCGTCGTTGGCGATTATCTTGAGATGGCCGACTCCTCGTCCCGCGCCGTCTGGCGCATTCACAAACAGACCGGCACAATTGCCAGTTATGTCAGTTATGCGCGCCTGCTCCAGCTCACTGGCAAAGCCGATGCCCTGCTCACGTCCGCCAATGCCGTCAATCCCGACAGTGGCGAGATCACCTATTTCGAAGCGCGCACCCGCAGCTTTGTGACCACTGGCGGTTCGAACGTGGTCAGCTATCTCATCACCGCGCTGGAAATGACCAATCTCTGCGGCAGTTCCAGTGTCGGTGACGGTGCAACCTACGACGCCAGTCAGAACTTTTATTGGGGCAACAACGACCGCGATACGATCTTCATGCGCACCAGCACCGGCACCTTGCAGACTTCGCTTTCGAGCAATGCCATTTATGCCGTGGTTGGCACCAATCTGGCCACGTTTGGTGCGCTGCACTATCTCGCCAACAACAATTTATTGTACTTCATGGAACGGTCGAGCGGCGCTATCATGGCCTACGAGCCCGGTGCCGCCGATCCCGGCAGCACCCTGCAGGTCTTCGTTGACCGCGACACCCTGACCAACAGCGTCTGCGGCACATCTAATCTTGGCTGCATCAAATCGGACAGCGCCTATCTGACGTTCAACAACTTGAATAACGACAGCAACAGCAATTGCCTGTACCGCGTCATCCCCGAGCCGGCGGCGCTGGCACTGGGCCTGCTGCTGCTCTGTGTCCGATCCGTCTGATCTGGAGTTTCTCATGCGCACCGTCGTTGCCTTCATTGTTCTGCTGGTCTCTTCGCTGCACGCCGCCGTGATGGTGCAGGAGCTTGTGCCCTGGGCGCTTGCCGATGGCAGCGTGACCTCCTTCAGTGTCAACGGCCATTGCGGCGTCGGCGACAGCATGTACATCTGCCTCGACGGGGTTAACCGTTCGCAGATTGTGCGCATTGACGACCTGGCCGGCACGCCCGTGCGCACGCAGCTTGTGTCCGCCGCCCAATGGCTGGTGGCCTCCGGCAAAACGGCCATGAACACCTCGTCCGGTTTTGGGGTCGTCGGCGACTATCTGCAAATGGCCGAGCCGGCCACCGATGAAATCTGGCGCTATAATCTGACCAATGGCGCGCTTTTTCGTTATTGTGACAATGCCGCCATTCGGGCGGTGTCCGGCAAAGTAACATTGCAATTCGTCGCCAACAGTCCGCCCGAACCGTTCAGCGGCGAACAGGTGATTTATGACAGCGTCAGCCGTTGCATGTTTCTCATCACCGGTTCCAATCAAGTTAGTTATTTCATTACCGCGCTGCAACTCTCGAATTTATACGGCGATGCTTATGTGGCCAATTGCATGGCGTACGACACCCAAGGAAATCTCTATTGGGGTCACAACGGCAGCGATTCGTTCTACATGCGCACCAGCAACGGCGTGTTGCAGATTGCCCTGGCCAGCAATGCGATCTACGCCGCGACAGCCATCAGCAACGTCGGTTTTAGCGCCATGTGCTACGCGCCGGACAACAAATTCTATTTTATGGATTCGGTGTCCAGCTCCATTCTATCGTTTGATCCCCATGCGCCCGACCCGGCCGCAACGGTGCAGGTGCTGATCACCGAGGATGAACTGACCAATAGCATTGCCGGCGCCGCCGCCTACAACATTACCGGGCTCAGTTGGTTTGGCACGGGCATGGGCCTGACCTTCAACAATGAGTATGGCGGCGGCGTGTACCGCATCGTGCCTGAGCCGGCGGGTCTGGCGTTTGGCGCGCTGCTCTTTTTTCTCCGACCTGTCAGACCTGTCCGACAAGTCAGACTTGCCCAACCCTGACCAAAGGATCCCCAATGCGCGTCTTGGTTGTTTGCATGCTTATGCTTACCTGCATCAGTGCCTTCGCCGGCACAACCCAGCTCATCCCGTGGGCCACCGCTGATGGCGGCTTTGGTTCTGGCGCGATCTTCGGCCTGGCGGTCGAAGGCGACACGGCCTATCTGCAACTGACGCTGAACTCACGCGTGCAAATCGTGCGCGTCGACAATCTCAGCGGCACGCAGCTTCAGACACAACTTGTCTCGCACACCCAATGGGTGGCTGCCGCCGGCGCCACAAGCTGCAGCTCATATCAGGGGTTCGGCCTATCCGGCACCGACTATGTCCAGTTCGCCGATGCAAGCTCGGACGAAATCTGGCGCGTGCGCAAGGCCACCGGTGAATTGATCAAATACGTCAGCAAGCACGCCATCACCTCCGTCACCGGCCGGACCAGCTTGACTCTTGGCGCGGTCCAGTGCGTCATTCCCGCCAACGGCGAACATCTTTTCTACGAAAGCACCAGCACCAACATACTCACCACGACCGGCGCGAATGCCTGCGGCATCGTCTTTGGCTCAGCCCTGCTGACGGCGGCGCTTGGCCCGGGCGTGCTGCCCGCCGGTGGCATGAATTTCGACAGTTATGGCAATCTTTACTTCGGCAGCAGCACCGGCGCGCTCTTCCGCTACAGCGCCGGCAGCCTGACCACCGTCTTCTCCCGCGCCACCATTACCAACCTGACCTTGCTTTCTGCCGCCACTTTTGGTACAATGGCTATGGGACCTGATGGTAAATTTTACTTCCGCAATGGAAGTGGCACGTTTGCCTCGCTGCTGCGTTTTGATCCCCTCAGTCCGGCGGACACGCTGGAAGTGTTTGTCAGCGGCAGCGAATTGACCAACAGCGTTGCAGCAAGCGCCAATGTCAACTGCATGCGCTGGTACAACAATCTCGCCGGCGGCGGCTGGGCCTGGCATCAGTTTGGCCAGAACGGCGTCTACCTGACGCAAATCCCCGAACCAGGGGGCCTTGCGTTGCTCTTTATAATCTTCATCGGCGCACGGCTGCGCCGATCTAATTGTTCAGTCAATTTGCAGTAAACCGTAACACTCTCACCAAGGAAAACCCATGCATCTCACCAAACTCCTCACTCTCATCCTGGCCCTGTTCGTCGGCGCATTAGCGGCAACGGCCGGCACCAGCCTCTTGGCAACCTGGGCAACCGTTGACGGCGGCGTCGGATCGGGCGCAATCTATGGTCTGTCCATTGACGGCACCAA
The DNA here is from genome assembly GCA_964397565.1 of uncultured bacterium. Lineage (GTDB taxonomy): Bacteria > Auribacterota > UBA3054 > UBA3054 > JAPLST01 > JAPLST01. The sequence continues at coordinate 84,992 of CAYNJC010000015.1, read as the reverse complement.
TGCCTACTGCCAACTCGGCTTGAACAACCTGGTTCAGATTGTCCGCATCGCCGACATCGGCGGCGCACAGACCCGCACCCAGCTTGTGTCACCGGCAACGTGGATAGCCGCATCTGGTGGAACCAGTTGCACCTCGTTTCAAGGCTTTGATGTGTCCGGCACAGACTATCTGCAGTTTGGCGATGTAACCTCCGATGCAATCTGGCGCGTCAACAAGTACACCGGCGAGTTGATCCGGTATTGCAGCAAGCAGACCATCAGCAATTTTACTGGCTTCAGCAATGTCGCCCTTGGCGCAATACAATGTGTCAACCCGGCTAATGGCGAACACGTATTCTTCGACAGCACCAGCAGTAAAGTGCTCACGACCGGTGGCTCTAACGTCGTCAGTCTTCTGTTCAACGAAAGCGATGTCACCGCTGCATTGGGCGCCGGGGCGACGATAAACGGTTCTATGAACTTTGACAACTCGGGTAACCTGTATTTCGGCACAACTAGCTCAACCGCCGGCTTCCTTGCCAAGCGTGATACGGGCGGCAACTTCAGCATCGTGTTCACCAAGCATGTGTTGACTAATATGACACTGGTTTCGTCGGCATCTACTTCTGGCACGATGAAGATGGGGCCGAATGGATTCACCTTCCGCAACGGCAGCGGCACTGCTGCGGCGTTGTTGCAATTTGATCCGGCGGATCCTAGCGGCACACTCAGTGTGTTTGCCAGCACGAACGCATTGCTGACCAGCGTGGCCGCCAGCGCCAACCTCAACTGCATTCGTTTCTACGGCACCTATCCGAACGCGGGCAGTGGCTGGGCCTGGCATCAATTCGGCCAGAACGGCATCTACCTGACGGAAGTTCCCGAGCCGGTGGTGATCGGTCTGCTGGGCTTTGCGGCACTGGTACTGCGGCGTTTTGTGTAATATGACGACGACGACGCTCTTCAGCACCGCGAGTGCTGCACGCCGCGTCACGTCTGCCTTGCTTGTTGTTGCCAGCGCCGGCGCCTTGTGCGCCGGCGCTGCAACACATTATGTGGACAGCCTTAACGCCGGTGGCGCGGCAACTCCTTTTACCAACTGGGCGACGGCCGCCGTCGCCATTCAAGACGCGGTGGATGCCGCCAGCGATGGCGCACTTATCCTGGTCAACACCGGCGTGTATACCAGCGGCACGCAGCTCACGCCCGGCTTTGCCTTGGCTAATCGCGTGCTGGTGACGAATGCGCTAACGATTGCCAGCGTTGGCGGCCCGGCGGTGACGGCGATTGTCGGCGCGCGCGACGCGACCTCAATTCTGGGGCTGGGCAGTAACGCCGTGCGCGGCGTCTATCTCACCGGCGGCGCGACCTTGGCCGGTTTCACGGTCTCGAATGGCGCGACCTTCGGCAAGAACCAAGGCGAGGGCCTGTTCGAGCGCAGCGGCGGCGGCGTCTGGCTGGCAGATGCCAGCTTGTCAAATTGTATTGTGGTCAACAATGCGGCCGACAATTACGGTGGCGGCGTCTATGGTTCGAACGGCGCGGTGGTATACGCTTCGCAGCTCTCCAGCAATTGGGTCGGCAATTATGGCGGCGGGATGGCCTGGCCGACCAACGGCATCCTGCGTGATTCGCAGATCAGCGACAATGTCGTCTCGAATTATGACGGCGGCGGCGTGCATGCCGCGGTTTCCGGCTTTATCAGCAATTGTGTCATCAGCGGCAATTTCTGTCAAAAAGGCAGCGCGGGTGGTGTGTTGGTCTTTCGCGCCGCGTTTGAAATGGTTGATTGTATGCTGCGCGGCAATCGCGTCGCCACCGGCCGCGGCGGCGGCATGTTCGCCAATTCCTGGACACAATACCGTGTCGTCATCAACAATTGCCGCTTCGAAGACAACGCGACCGGCGGCACTCAGTATGGCGCGGGCGCATACTTTACCTATGCCGAAGTCAACAACTGTCTTTTTGCACGCAACGTGGGGGCGAGCTTCGGCGGCGGTGTCACCACCTATGGCAGTCCGCTCAATAATTGCACGATCGTCTCGAATCGCTCGGATTCGCAAGGCGGCGGCGTGTATATGCTCAACAACTCGTCCCTGCGTAATGCGATTGTCTATCACAACAGCGCGGCCGTCACCAACAATAATGTCTACATCAAGCCCAGCGACACCGGCATTACGCTTGCCTATTGCTGCACCTATCCGATCGAGCTCGGCGAGGGCATGATCAGTAACGATCCGGCGCTGGTGGATGTGGAGCTGGACAACTATCGGCTGGTGTGGGGTTCCCCGTGTATCAATGTGGGTTCGAACGCCTACGCGACCGGCGCTTTTGACCTTGACGGCACGGCACGCATCAAACAAAACATCGTGGACCTGGGCGCCTACGAGGCCGTGCCGGAACCAATGGTGATAGGCATGGTTCTGCTCTTTACGATTTACAGGTTTGCGTTGAACCAGCGATATTGACAGCGCATATGAGAAACATCGTTATGCAGCACCAGACACAACCACTGCGCAGTTATTTGCCAGGCATGCACGAAGAAAACGCAGACATTGTTATTGGCCAGGCACAACCTGCTGCGGCTGCACTACGACAATTTCTTCGTGCCGCCTCTTCTTCGTGTCTTGGCTGGCGTCTGCTAGTCCCGCCCTGCGGCGTGGATGTCTTCGTGGCCATACTACTCATGCTGCTCTCCTGCGGCGCGCTGTGCGCCGGCGCGGCCACCCATTATGTCGACGGCCTGAATGCCGGTGGCGCGACAACGCCCTTCACCAACTGGGCCACGGCTGCCGTCTCCATTCAAGACGCCGTGGATGTCGCCAGCGATGGCGCACTCATTCTGGTCAACACCGGCGTGTACGCCAGTGGCGCACAGGTCACCCCTGGCTTTGCCTTGCCCAATCGCGTGCTGGTGACCAATGCGGTGATGATTGTCAGCGTCGGCGGCCCGGCGGTGACGGCGATTGTCGGCGCGCGCGATCCGAGTTCCGTGCTCGGTCTTGGCAGCAATGCCGTGCGCGGCGTCTATCTCACCGGCGGCGCGACCTTGGCCGGCTTCACGGTCTCGAATGGCGCGACCTTTGCCATGGGTACCAACACCGGGCACAGCCTGTTCGAGCGCAGCGGCGGCGGCATCTACCTTGATGATGCCAGCGTCTCCAATTGCATTGTCGTCCAAAATGCATGCGCCAATTATGGCGGCGGCGTCTATGGTTCGAGCGGCGCGGTTGTGTGCGCCGCGCAGATCTCAAGTAACTGGGCGGCCAATTACGGCGGCGGCATGTATTGGCCGATTGACGGCAGCTTGCGTGACTCGCAGCTGCAGGGCAACATTGTGTCAAACTACGACGGCGGCGGCGTATACGCCGCGGCCTCCGGCTTCATCAGCAACTGCGTGATCAGTGGCAATCTTTGCCAGAAGGGCAGTGCCGCTGGCGTCTTGGTGTTTCGGGCCGATCTTGAAATGGTTGACTGCGTCGTGCGCGGCAATGTCTGCACACTCGGGCGCGGCGGCGGCACGTACTTCAACTCGTTGACGTCCTACCGGACGGTGATCAACAACTGCCGCTTCGAAGATAACGCGATCTATGGCGTGAATTATGGCGGCGGTGCCTATATCAACATGAGCGAAGTGAACAACTGCCTCTTCGCCCGCAACTATGCGAAGGCCTACGGCGGCGGGCTGACGACGGCTTCCGCCAAAATCAACAATTGCACGATTGTCTCGAATCGCAGTGATTTGAGCGGCGGCGGCGTGTATCTGACGGGGATTCAAACGGTGCTGCGCAATGCCATCGTGTATGGCAACAGCGCACCGGTGAGCAACACGAATTATTTTCTCGGCGCCGGCTCCGGCAGCATCACTTGCGCGTTTGTCTGTACGTTGCCCGTGATCGTTGGCGAGGGCAATATCACCAACGACCCCCAGTTGGTTGATCTCGAAGGCGGTGACTATCGCCTGGTGTGGGGTTCGCCCTGCATCAATGCGGGCTCGAACGCGTATGCCTTCGGCAACTATGATCTGGACGGCACCGCGCGCATCAAGCAGAATGTCGTGGACATGGGTGCCTATGAGACCGTGCCGGAACCGGTGGTGATAGGCATGGTTCTGCTCTTTGCGATTTGTAATTTGCAGTTTACAATTAAGCGTTGAACCAACAATGTTGGCAGCGAATATTAACATCGGTCACCAGGCCGGTGACCCTCCCTCGGAAAGCGGCGGGCACAGGCTGCCTGCCCTACCTCTGTGCCGCCACCGATTACTGATTACCGATCACCGACCACCAGCTGCCTTCGTGTCTCCGTGTCTTCATGGCCATATTCACTCGGCAATGTATGATGATTAACCGCATGTTTCTCACACTGCTGCTATGCGGCGCCGGACTCCTGGCAGCCGCCACCACGCCGGCGTTTGTCCCCGGCGAGCTGGTGGTAAAGTATAAAACCGGCCGCACGGCCACGACCCGCGCTGTCGTGCGTGCCCGCTATGGCGCGCAGTTGCGTCGCGCGCTGCCCTCTTCAAAACTGGAACTGTGGCAATTGACCGACACGAACGCGTCGGTGCAGTCTGTGGCGGGCCGCGTGGCGGCGGACAACGCGGTTGCATATGCCGAGCCGAACTACATCTACACGGTTGACCGCACGCCCAACGATCCATTCTACGATGAAGGCTTGTTGTGGGGCCTGAATAATACCGGCCAGTTTGGCGGGACGGTGGACGCCGACATTGATGCACCCGAGGCCTGGGACTTCAGCACGGGCGGCGATGTGATCGTCGGTGTCGTTGATAGTGGCGTGGATTACACCCATCCGGATCTGGTCTCGAACATGTGGCGCAATCCCGGCGAGATTCCTGACGACGGCATTGACAATGACAACAACGGCTATGTTGACGACGTCTTTGGTATTGACCCGGTCAACGGCACCGGCGCGCCGATGGATGACTACGGTCATGGCACGCACTGCGCCGGCACGATCGCGGGTTTTGGCAACAACGGGCGCGGCGTCGCCGGTGTCTGCTGGCAGGCGCGCATCATGGCGCTCAAATTCATCGCAAGCAACGGCTCGGGCAGCTCGTTTGACGCCATCACCTGCATTGACTATGCGATCAAGATGGGTGCGCGGGTGCTGAACAATAGTTGGGGCGGCGGCCCCTATTCGCAGGCGCTGCACGATGTTATTGCACTGGCGAACGACTCGAACGTCCTGTTTTGCGCGGCGGCCGGCAATGGCGGCCTGGACGGCATTGGCGACGACAATGACCTCACCCCGAATTATCCCTCGTGCTACAACATCAGCAATGTGCTGGCCGTGGCGGCCTCCGACCGCAATGATGCGCTGGCCGTGTTTTCCAATTACGGCTCCAACAACGTGGATCTGGCGGCGCCCGGCGTCGACATCGCGAGCACGGTGCCCGGCAATCAGTACGCCATCTACAGTGGCACGTCGATGGCCACGCCGCATACCTGCGGCGCGGCGGCCTTGCTGCTGTCGTTCAATCCCTACCTAACGGTCGCGGAGGTGAAAGCCGCGCTGATGAACAATGTTGATCCCGTGCCGGCTTTCGCGCCGAAGATGCAGACGGGCGGGCGGCTGAATGTCTTCAACGCGCTGCGCAGTATCCGCGGCGTGTTTTTTGACCAACGCACGTATTTCACCCATACCGCCGTGGCGGTCTTGCTGGTCGACACGAATCTGGCCGGCAGCGCCAGCGTGCCCGTCACGCTTTGGTCCGATGCCGGTGATAGCGAATCGCTGCTATTACCGGTGCACACACCCGGCAGTTGCCTGTTTACCAATACGATTCGCCTGGAGCACGGCCCGGCGATACCCAGCAATGGCGTGCTCGAGGGCGTGCATGGCGTGCAGTTGCGCGCCGCCCATGCGGACCTCAGCGTTACCGGCTGCGCGCAGGTCAGCGAGGCGTTGGTGATCAACATTTTGAACCAGCCGTCGGTCGTGCCGTACGAAACGAATGCCTTTGGTCTTTCGGGCTGCAATAATGGCAATGTGCTGGTCAGCATGAGTGTCTCGAACGCCGCCACCGGCAACGCCCAGAGCTTCAGTGCGACGAATGCGTGGCAGGCGCCGATCCTGCCGCTGTCCGCCAGCACGGATCGCAACATCATCTGGGTCACAGGCAGCAATGCCTACGGGTTCACTGCCGCCGCCATGGTCGCCATCACGCGCACCGGCCCAGCGGGGCTGACGAATTTCGTCGCGGGCATGACCGGCGCGCATCAATGGCCGTTTGCCTCATGGGCGGCCGCCGCGACGTCGGTAGTGGCGGCGGTCAGCGCGGCGCCGGATGGCAACCTCATTCTGGTAAGTAGCGGCGTGTACCGCGAGGCGGAGCTGATTATCGAGCGGGCCGTGACCGTGCGCGGCGTGGCCGGCGCGGCGCAGACCGTCCTGGATGCCGGCTATGCGCATCGCTGCCTCAGCCTGACCACCAACGCCGTGGTCGAGGGCTTGACCCTGTTGCGCGGCACGAACCGCTATGGCGGCGGCGTCCACATCACCACCGGTGTGCTGCGTGACTGTGCTATTGTGTCGAACATCGCCGGGATCCAGGGCGGTGGCGCCTATCTGCAGGCGGGCGCAACGCTTGACCACTGCAGCATTCTCGGCAATGTATCCGTGGGCGACGCCGGCGGTGTCTACGTCGACCGCCAGGGCACGCTGACCGATTGCGATGTGCGCGGCAACAAAGCGGCGCTCAGCGGCGGCGGGGTCGTGTTGCAGCGCGGCGGCTTGGTCTCGCGTTGCCGTGTGCTGGCCAATCGCGCCGAGGAAAACGGCGGCGGCATTCATCAAGATAGCTTTGCCAGCCTCACCGGCATCGTCACCGACACGCTCTTGGTCGGCAATGTCGCGCGCAAGTACGGCGGGGCACTGAGCGCCACCTACGGCAGTGACACGCGCAACTGCACGATCGTCAGCAATCGCACCGAACTGCTGGCTGGCGGTGGTATCTATGCCAACCATGGCGGCGCTGTGCGCAACTGCATTGTGCAGTACAACAACGCCGCGCTCGGCCCGAATTGGTATGCGGCGAACGGCGACATCACCGTGGGCTTCACCTGCATCACGCCTGATCCGGGCGGCGTCAGCAACACGGTCAGCAATCCCCTGTTCACCCAGGACGGCGCATGGCATCTGCTGGGCGCCTCGCCATGCGTTGATGCCGCCAATTCCGTGTGGTTGCTGAACACGCTGGATTGTGGCGGCGCGCCGCGGGTGTACGGCGGCGCGCCGGATATGGGCGCCTTCGAATTCGCGCCGGCTGGCTTGCTGTGCTACTTCACCGCGGCGACGAATGTGGCCGAGCCCGCGACCGCACTTGCGTTCACGGCCCAAGCCTGGGGCACCAACCTCGCCCAGTTGGTCTGCGCATGGGACTTTGACGCCAATGACACGCCCGATGCCATCCGCACCAACGACTTGACCGTCACGCACACCTACAATGACCCCGGCGTCTATGCCGTGCGCGTCACGATCAACAATGCGGCCGGTGAGCAGACCAGTTATGAGCGCGCGGCCGCGGTCACCATTGTTCCCGAACCGCTGTTGTGTGGCGCGCTTGGCTGCCTCTTGCTCTTCACTCGCCTGGGACGACAACTATGAAGCGCACCCTTTTGCTGGCTGCCGTTTTGCTGACCCTTGGCAGCGGCGCCGCGCCCGCTGCCACGACCAATCTGATCATCGAACTGGTGCCGTTTGCCGTCGCTGACGGCGCACGCGAGTCGGACTATATGTACGGCCATGTCAGCGAGGGCACGACCTCGTTTTGCCAACTCAGCATTGGCTATGGGGTGCAGCTCACCCGCGTGGACGGCTTGGGCGGCCCGCTGGTCGAAACGCAACTGGTGAATCCCAGCAACTGGTTGGCCGCCTCCAGCAAGACGGCCTTGACAACCTTCTATGGCTTTGATGTCTGGGGCGACGACCTGCAATTCGGCGACACCGTCTCCAAACAAATCTGGCGGGTTAACAAGCACACCGGCGCCATCACCTTGCATATCAGCAGTGAAGCCATTACCAATGCCCTGGGCATCAGCACGCTTAACTGGACATCGGCCTACATGACCGATCATCGTGATGGTGCAATTGTTTTTTATGAAAGTGGCTCACGCAGGATTGTGCGCGCGCTGGATAGCAACACAATAACAACCATTGTCAACACCGAGGCCTTTTCCAACGCCTTCGGCTATGCCGTGGTCACCGGCGGCATGACCATGGATCCGTATGGCAACTTGTACACGGGCAGTGGCACCAGCGGCGCGACGCGCGTCGTTATCATGTGCGCAACGAACGGCACGCTCAGCGTGGCCGTGCCCACGGCGGCGCTCAGCAACCTGGTGAAAGAATCCAGCCTTAATCTGCAAGACATATTCTTTGCACCGGACGGCTGGATTTATCTGGCCGTCAGCCGCAGCGGCAATCAGAACAACATCCTGCGCTTTTGGCCGACAAATCCGGTCGCATCGCTGGCAATGGTCCTGGCCAAGGATCAATTGCTGGACAGTATCGCCGGCAACCAGGTCGCCTCGTTTGATTGGCACAACGGCCTGACTTGGCACACGCATCAAATGCGCAAAGGTGTCTACAGTTATGTCACCGATCTTGCCGCGCTGCTGACCGTCACCGGCGCCGCCGAAGTCGTCGAATACACGACCAATGCGCCCTACACCTGCGCGCTCCGCCTGACCAACGCCTGGGGCGCGGCCATGGCCTATGAGCGCACCAGCACGGCCAGTTGGAGCATTGTCGGCCCGGCACCCGAGGGCGTCGTGCTGATGGGCAACCTGCTGACGGTTGGCCCCGTTGTCTCGAACACGGTCGTGACCCTGCAGGCGGCCAGCGAATTTGGCGACTTGGCCGCCACCGGCACCTATGCCGTTCTGGTGATGCCCGAGCCGGCCGGCATGGCGCTGCTGGCACTGGTGTGCTGGCGCGCGCGCAAGCGTCTGTAAAAACGCCCACGCTCCCGCCGCTGGCGGGAGCGTGGGTGACTACCATTGCATGAAAACACGCCGGCCCTCTTCCCCCGCTTTCGTTTCACCGACACAGGATCGGTGGGGCGGCCGCTATCTGCGCGCGTCCCTGAATCTGTGCCGCTCGCCGCGCGGGGTGGCCTTGGTCACGGTGCTGGCGGTGTTGACCCTGCTGGCCTTGCTGGCGGTGGTGTTTCAAGTGCAGACCTCAGTCATTGTCGCCAACAGTCAGGACCAGACTCGCTTGCTGCAAGCGCAATTGCTGGCGCAGTCCGGGCTGGAACACGCCTGCAGTATGTTGCGCGACGATCTTGAGCAGCAGCCGGCGTTTGACGACGAAAGTGAGGCATGGGCGCAGGCGTTCGCCCCCGATCCGGCCCGCCCGGAGGATGCCGCTGACATCGACGGATTGGCCCTGCCCAACGCCGCCGACGCCCGTTGGATTTACGTCCGCAATGCGCCCGGCCGGCTGGTCGGCCGCTATGCCGTCCTGATTGAGGATGAAACCGGCAAGATCAATGTCAATACGGCGCGCGCGCTCAATCCACAAATGCAAAACGAAGGCGTCGGCACGTTCGAGGTGATGCTCTCGGACGGCAAGCTGGCCGGCCTGCCGCTCTCACTGCCGTTTGTCAAAGACATTCTGCGCTTCCGCTATGGGCGCGACCTTGCGCCAGGCCAGGCCCTGCGCGATGACAACAACAACGCCCTGCGCTTCGCCCTCGATCTGACCGACAATGACGCCGACGGCGTCGTCGATGAAGTCGATGAAGGCATCGACGAGCCGGACGAGTACAATCCGCTGCAGCCCGTCTGGGATGACCGCGTCATCAGCTCGTTGCGCGAGGTTTCATCGGGCAGCATCGGCCACGCGCCGCTGTCCGCGTCCGCCGCGAATATCCTGCGCAAGTATGCCACCGTGCACTCGCGCACCCGGCCGGTCTATTGGGAAGCGCGTGACCGCGCCTGGCGCGCGCAATTGAACATCAACGCCACCAGCCGCCGGCAATTGCAGTCCATGTTGACGCGCGCCAATAGCGAACAGATGATCGAGCCCGATGACATCAAGCTGCGGGTCATTGCCGCCAACATCCTTGACTATCGCGACGAAAACCATGTCCTCTCCACGGTCGGCAGCGAGTACGGCATCGAGTCGGTCTGCTTCAGTGAAATTCTGGCCAATGATGGCAGCTTTGTCGTGCGCGCCGACCGCAATAATCCGGCCAGCAGCAGCAGCGAGTTGGTGCACCGCGTCGGCTGGTGGTACGAACTGGCGCACTTGCAGAAGTTGACGCGTTCGTTTCGCTATGGCTGGAAGCTCGACCGCGTCAGCGGCGGCGGCGCGCGCGCCACCGTCCGCCTCGAGAAAAACGTCATTCTCAGTACCACCCGCGAAGGCCAGGCGTTCGAGAAGTTCACTGATCTGACCGGCAACTTGAAGTGGATCCCGGACATGTGGAAAAATGCCTATCTGATGGTCTACGCGATGCCGACCAACACCTACGACAACTATTATGTCCCTTACCTCATCACCGGCAACGGCGCAGACGAGCTCGAGGTGCGTTGCTCCGGCAAGGAAAATGACACCTATGCGTTTCTCGCATCCCAGGTAAGCGGCGTGACCGGTGTGTATAATGCCGTCATGATCAACAATTTCTGGCGCAACAACCCGGGCGGGTTGGTCACCGTTGTCCCGGAAGTCAGTGAAACGCTGTATTGCCCGGTCAATTTGTATGCCGGCTTTACGCCGCCGAAAGGCCTGTACTACAACGTCTTCATTGGCGAAAACAATTTGCCGGAAACGATTGTCAAAGGGTCGCAATTGGAGGACGCCAATGTGGATACGCACTACATGCAAGTGTGGGAGCCGCTCTTGCGCCCGAGCGTGACCCCCTACAAAGGCTTCTATCCGTCGTTGGACACCGACGGCGATCCGAGCTCTTATTCAGAAACGCGCATGCTCGAGCTGACGGCCGACGATTTGCGCGACACCAGCTTGACCCTGCCGGGCGGGGCCGAGCGCGCCTGGCTCTTGCGCACCCCCTACGCCGGCGGCGTCGCCCAACGCGCCCAGGACGGCTATGTGCGCGTCACGGTCTCCACCTGCCGTGACGCCGGCGCTGACGATCCGCGCAGCGTCGAAGCCTACCGCAATAAAAACGTGGTGCAGCATGTCTACTTGCTGCGCCCCGATATCCTTGAACTGTACAACATCAGCGACCATGCCGTCAGTCTGGCCAACTGGCGCATTGTGATCAACACCGGTTCCTATGCCGACCAGGTTGCGCGCATCCGCACCGCCACCCATTACAGCACCTTGCGCGGCACGCGTTATGATGATCCCAATCCCGTCATTCAACCCAAGGGCTATTTTTATATTACTAATCACCGCAACATTTTCGACCTCGAGTACGGCGGCTCGCGCGACGGCATCTGGGGCAATTCCCAGATGGAAGCGTTTCCCTGCGCCGAAATGCCTGATTTTCTATGGGGCGTGCGCTACGAAGTGACGGATACCAAGAACGGCAAAATCAGCTGCAAAGGCGCTGATTTCCGCACCGACCAACTCAAGTATGAAATGTGCGAGTGGCATTTGCGCAAGCCGCGGGCCGACCAGAACTCGCCCTTCGGCATCATTACCACCATTATCGGCAATACCCGTGACATCCTCGACATGGGCAATGTCAGCATCCTGTCGCTGCACAAAGGCGACGATATCACCATCCGCGGCATGCCTCGTGAAGGCGGCTTCGTCTCGATGACCTTGCGCAATGAGTATGACCAGATTGCCGCCCGCACCGTTGAATATGCCAACACCGCACTGAACGAAAGCTTTGCCAGCAGCGTGAAATTGGACCCGGCCCGTTATACCTGGGTCAAGAGTCGCGTGGCAACCTTTGGTGGCACCGCCCGCGATGCCCGCAACCAAAGCAGTGCCCGCGACGCCGCCCTCCCGCGCATCAAAAATGCGCCGTTCGTCTCCGTCGGGGATGTCCTCAAGGTGCGTGCCGCAGACAACTGGCGGACGCTGGGCACCTTGGAAGGCGGCACGCCCACACCCGTAGCCCTGCGTTCGCTCGCGCGCTTCTTCACTGTCAGTGGCACGCGCCTCGACGCCGAAGAGGAAAACGCGCACATCAGCGGCTGGCGGCCCGCCTTCGCTTCCGTCAAGGCCGGCGCCGTCAATGGCGTCACCGCCGCCGACGCCCTCTGGCAACCGAATATCTGGAATGCGCAGACCTTGCGCATGCTCACCGGCCCGCTCTGCGGCGAAGCCTTCGCCGTTAGCTCAAATTCCAGCACAACCATCACTATCGACGGCTATTCCGCACCCGGCAACAAGCAACTGCACGCCCTGCCCGGCGAGCGCTTCAGCCTCGGCCCCGGCTATGCTTCCGCCATGTTCTATTCCCGCAACAACGGCGACGAGGGCATCTGGGAGTGGCAGCAGAAGGGCCTCGCGCCGGCAACCTATGCCCTCTACCTGTTCGGCCTGAATGACGCCATCAGCACCACCGAATTTCTTGAGGAAAATTATAATGCGCATTTGAGTGTGGCCGCCTTCAATTTCGCGACCCGGGTTTATGATCCCCTGCCGTTGCCGTCCCGCGACACGCGCGGCCTGTTCGCTGACTACCTGCGCGGCCCGCTGTCCACCGACTTGCAATGCGATAAAACCGACGGCATCTTCTGCGGTTTGCTTGGCCCGGACCACATCTCACCGTCCGGCGGCATTCGTCTGCGCATTGTGCCCAGCGGTCTGAATCATCCGCGCAGTTCCGGCTTCGCTTGGTTTGACTTCGCCTTGGTGACGCCCTGCCCCGAATGGGGCCGCATCAACGTCAATACGGCGTCCGAACGCGCGCTCAACGCGCTCATAGGCGTCACACCCGAACTGGCTCAGGCCATCCGCACCAATACCCGCAACGGCAAGCCCAACGCCATGCCCTGCTATGAATCTCCGACGGATATCCTCGAGGTGCGTGGCGTCACACCGCAACTCTATGCCAAGAACGCCAACCTGATCACCACGCGCAGCGACCAGTTCCGTGTCCGCGTCATAGCCCAGGCATTGCGCGATGCCAATGGCGACGGCGCATTTGACCCCGGCGCGGGCGACGCCATTACGGCCAGAGTCACGCGCGACGTGATTGTTGATCGCAGCCCCGTGATCGAAAGCGGGCCCCAAGCGCCCCTGCGCGTGATCCTGGGCGACTAACCGTTGCGGTCGGCGGCACCGCCGCGTTCACCGCAAACGCATTTTCGGCTCTACGATGATCCGCGCCGCCATGTGTGGCTTCGTGGCCATTTTTCTCTCAGAACGCCTGCGCCTGCGCCTGCGCGGCGGCGGCTTCCGGATGCAGCTTCTTCAGCCGCGCCAGATGCGCCTGCACCGCCTCCGTCACGCGCGTCGCGACATCCAGCGCATTGCGTCCCTCCTCGCCCGACACTTGCGGCCGGCCGCCTTCGCGCACACAGGCGACAAAACTCTGAATCTCTTTCTGCAACGGCTGTTCGCCCGAAAAATTGATCACTTCATCCATGATCTGCCAGCCTTGCCGCCGGTAAATCTTCGCGTTCTGTGCGACATAATCCAGCGAAATGTACGCGTCACTCTGGAAGAAGCGAATCTTGCGCATCCGCTCCGCACTCACCCGCGACGCCGTTACGTTCGCCACGCACCCGTTGGCAAACGACACCCGCGCGTTGGCAATGTCTTCCTTGGCGGTCAAGACCGGCACGCCCACCGCATCAATCCGCTCCACCTGCGACTTGACCAAATGCAGAATAATGTCCAAATCATGAATCATCAGATCCAGCACCACGCCGACTTCCGTCCCGCGCGGATTGAACGGCGACAGCCGGTGCACCTCAATAAAAATCGGCTGCGTCAGCACTTTTTGAATGCCGATGATCGCCGGATTGAAGCGCTCGACATGGCCCACCTGCAATATGCGATCATACGCCTTCGCCAACGTCAGCAACTCGTCCGCTTCCGCCACGGTCGTGGTCATCGGTTTTTCCAGAAGCACATGCTTGCCCGCTTCCAGCAGTGTTTTGCTCACCGCATGATGTTTGTCGGTCGGCACCACCACGTGCGCGGCATCAATCAAATCGAGCACGTCCTCAATCCGCGTGAAGGCCCGCACGCCGTGCTCCTTGGCCACTTCCTGCGCCATTGTCTCGTTCACATCCACCACGCCGACCAGCTCGATCTCCGGCGATTGCGCGCAAATCCGCGCGTGATATTTGCCCAAGTGCCCAACCCCGATCACCGCCGTCCGTAGCTTTTCCATCGTCCCCGCTCCTCTCCGTTAACCTGAAACCTGAACCCTGAAACCTGAACTCTGAAAGCCAAAACTCAAAACCTCAAACCGGCTTCACGCCCACAATCGCAATCTTGTGCGCATCCGCCAAGGCCAGCATCTGCTCCTTTTCCAACACAAACGTCTTGCCGGCCTCGACCGCCAGCACGCATGCCTCGGCTTCGATCATCCTCTGCAACGTCGTCGCGCCGATGCACGGCACGTCAAAACGCAAATCCTGGCGCGGCTTCGCCATTTTTACCACCACGCAACCGCTCGTCAGCGTGCCCGCCCGCTGGATGCACGCATCCGTCCCTTCCATCGCCTCGACCGCAACGACCGCGTGCTTGCGCACCACCGCCGTCTGGCCGACGTCCAACGCGCCACTGGCCTGCGCAATCTTCACACCAAGCTGAATATCATCCCACTCACGCCGGCCGGGCGTCGTCTTTGTCATGCAACCCTCGACCGCCAGCAAATGCGGCAGATAGCGCGTCGTCTCCTGCAGCACAATGCCATCCTTGCCCATTTCCGCCGCGATCGCGCCCAGGACGCTGTCCGCCCGCCGGTCCTTCACCCGCGCCGCCAGCAGAATGGTGCGCAGATCCAGCCGGATATTCGCAATCGTCAGTCGCGGCGACACACTGCCCAACATAATCGCCTGGCACACCCCATGCCGCGTGAAATATTTGATCAACCGGCCTAATTGCCCAATGCCAATCTCGTCATATTCGGCCACCGCCGTGCGCACTTCCGGCGATGTCGTATCGCGAAAGCCAACCGCAATGATCCGGCGCATGCCCAGCGCCGGCGCATGCCGCACAAACTCGAGCGGCAAATTCCCCCCGCCGGCAATCAGCCCGAACGGCTCATCCGCGGGCTGCAGCGGCGGTGTCTTCGCTTTTATTACATCCATAGCTGGTAATTATAAGACAACGCCGCCCTTTTTGCAAGGTTTCCCAGATTCGGCGACTCGCGCTGCTAACCACGCTGCGTTGGCCGATCGAGAGCGCCGCAGCCGCGCCAACGGCGCGGAGCATAGCAGTCCAGGGCAACGCCCTGGGAAATGCGTGGCATGATCAGTGCCCCTGTCAGGGCACGGGTAACATGCGCGCTGAGACGACCCACCACGTTGACTGAACGTGGCGAACAATGTACTGCAGATTCGCGACAATTGCATTACAGCGTGAAACATGCTATACTTTCCGTATCAAGATGCGTATGTTGGCGCGCCACGCCAGTGGCCGCCATAATAATCAGGAACTGAGGATGCTCACCATGAAGCTGTATCTTGTTATCCTTATGCTGTTCTGCATGGCCCTCTCTGGCTTGAGCGCCACGCTTTTATCGCAGGGATTCAACGACGCCACCACCCCCGCCGGCTGGGCGACAGAAATCGTCAACGATCCCGGCGTCGATCCGGCCCTGAACTATGTGGCCACCAGCGCCAATCCGATCGGGTTCGCGCCCTATGAAGGCGCGCGCTTTGTCCAGTTCAACTCCTATGACTGTCCCAGCGGCGCGGTCATGCGCCTGAAATACACCAATGGCTTCTCAACCATTGGCTATGCGTCCCTCAAAGTGCAATGCGCCTGGACCGAGGACAATGAATATTCGGGCAATCCTGATTTCGTGACCGTGGAATGGTCCACCAACGGCACGGCCTGGTTCTCTTTCACCAATTACTATCGCTACAATGCCGCCGGTGATGCGTGGTCGCCCAAGACGGTTGACCTGCCCGCCGGCGCGCTGAATCAGCCCAATGTCATGCTGGCATTTCGGTTCAATAGTCGCTATGGCAATGATTGCCATCTGGACGATGTGCAGGTCAGCGATATGGCGCCGAATGTGTATGTGCTGCCCGCCACGCAAAACCGCCAAGGTCTGCCCGGCGATGTGCTGCCGTACCTTGTCACCGTCACCAATCAGACGGCCGTCACCACGGCGTTTAATCTTTTCTACCGCAATGCCAACTGGAGCGAAAGCGGACCGGCGTTCACCCCGCTGCTCGCGTCCGGCGCGGCCACTTCCTTCGTGGTCAACGCCGTCGTGCCACTGGCCGCAATGCCGGGCGCAGTCAACGCCGCGATTGTCGTCGCAATCCAGGCCGGCTATTCAAATTCGGCCTCCCTCGTCAGCCAATGCACCTGGACCAAGACCATCATGGACGAGCCCTTTACCACCTACGCCTCCAC
The DNA here is from genome assembly GCA_964397565.1 of uncultured bacterium. GTDB lineage: Bacteria > Auribacterota > UBA3054 > UBA3054 > JAPLST01 > JAPLST01. The sequence continues at coordinate 68,513 of CAYNJC010000015.1, read as the reverse complement.
CAACGGCTGGGCCTCGTATTTTCTGGCGTCCCCGCAACTCGGCTGGTTCTGGTCAACTGGATCCGGCAATCCGCCACCCTCACTGCGCCACGGCGATGTGACGGTGACCGGGATTGTCTCCAACTGGATTGTCACGCCGGCCATCGCGCTGCCGAATGTCAACCAGATCCCGTTCTCGTGCGAATTTATCTGTTTTGTCTCCGCGCCGCGGACGTATTACTACTCCGCCGCGTTCATTTCTACCGGCAGCCGCAATCCGGCCGACGGCCAATATGTCGAGATCGCCCGCGCATCCGGCCTCCCGAGCTATCTCAATCCCGTGACGGCGGATCTCTCGCAATACCGCGGCAACACCTCAGTCTACATCGGCTTCCTCTACATCGGCACGAATTCCCACCGCATGTATGTTGACAATGTCAAGATCGTTGCCAACATAACCGGCGTGGATAATGCCCAACTGGTCGGGCCGTCGCCGATTATTCTGACAAGTTACCAAGCCACCGCCGTCATCACCGGCTTGCTCTACACCGCCGGCGAAACCGGCGGGCCGACGCCGGCGCCGAACTATTCCGCGCAACTTGGCTATGGCCAGCGCGGCACTGCGCCGGACACCACCTGGGTCTGGTTCGACACGCCCTATGTCGGCGCCTACCTCAGTAATGATGTCTACGCCCGCGCAATTCCGATTACGATGGCCGGCCAACTCGATCTCGCCGTGCGCTTCCGCAAATCCACCGGGCCGTGGACGTATGGCGACCTCGACGGCAGCACCAACGGTTACAGCAGCGCGCAGGCGATCAAAGTTGACGCCATCTGCCCGACGCCGCTCGGTACGCTTATGTATCAGCAGGCCATGGCCCCGCCGGGAGCATGGTACTTCCAAAGCTATGTGGATCCGCCAACGACCAACATTGCCGCCGATGACTTCACCTTCTCGAGCAACCTGTTTGTGCAAACCGTGCGCTGGACCGGTTATTACCCTTACTACCGTGCCGGCAATGAAACTGGCTTCTGGTTGCGCATATATGCCGATAATCCGGCCGGCTACAGCCATCCCGGCGCGCTCCTGCAGCAGGAATTCCATCCGGGTTACAATTGCGAGTTCCCCACCAATATTCTCTGGTATTATCAGGCGGATTTGCAGGCGCCGTTCTTCGCCCAGGCAGGCAGCACCTACTGGTTCGCCGCCCAATTGCAGGGCACCACCATCTGGGGCGTGATCGATTCGCCCACCGCGCGCCAGGGCATGCCGTTGGAGATGTCCGCGGGCGACGGCCTGTGGGGCACTAACGCCGTCAATGCCGGCATGGGCTTTGAACTATACGGCACCGTGCCCGAGCCGTTCTTGTACTGCCTGGTGACACTGGCGTTTGGCGCGCTGCTGCTAAGGCGCCGCGCGCGCTGACCCACCCAGTAATGCTTGCACACAGCCGCCGCATGGTCGCAGGGCACACCCCTGGAGGCCATGCGGCGGTTATCTTATATGGTTGTGACGTCCCGCTGCCGCTGTCGTACAAGCAGCTTCCCGCCGCTTTTCTTGCCAACGCGGCCAGATGCCGCGCAGAATAAAGGAACGCGACCGCGCACGACGGCAACAACAAAACATTCCCTTCCGCAAAGCATCATTGGAGTACTACTAATGAGAGCGCTTTTTGTTTTGCAGTGTCCATGTAGTCGCCCGCGCTGAGGGCGGCTTCTGCAGCCGCGGTCATCCGCGCTCCGCGAGTGTTCCTCGCAAAGACACTTTGGGGAGGTTGGCAGCGCTTGTTGCCGCGTACCACGTTCAGTAGCGGACGGGCACGGGCAATCCGCGGGCGGCGAGCATGGAAATGAGCCGGCCAGGATCGTCAGTAATGATGCCGTCCACGCCCCAATCGATCATTTTCGCTACCAACTGTGCATCGAAAGCGGTCCCCAGCTTTTCGGGCCAGCTCCACACAACGACCTTGAGCCCCAGCCGGTGGGCTTCGTCCAGGGCCTCCTTGGTGAGTTCAGCGTCCTCCGGGTCCCACGCGAAGCCGCCCAAGGCCTTGACCATCGCCGGCATGGAGCCGCCGTAATCCTTCAACAGCTTCCCCCCTGTCCACCGCCCGGCGACCTTCGGATCCGGACTGAGGAAGCTTTCCTCTCCCCCTTGTTCGTTATCGCGTGACGTGAGATAGGCAGTCCTAATGCGCCGGTCAAGCTTCTGGAGCTCGTAGAGACATCTGAAATCGAAGGCATGGACCTCGACACGGTCGAGGATCTCCTCTTCCTTGAGCACCTTGTAGACAGCCGCAGCGAAGGCCTCGGGCGACGGACTGTAATCCGGATGCGTGGGATCGGTCTTCATCTCCACCTGGTACCGGATCATCTTCCGCGTTGCCTTGTCCGCGAAACGCACGACATCGCGCAAGGTGGGCATGCGGGTACCGTCCGCAGACACCTGGTCCGGGAAGAACCGGGCGTAGGCGCTGGCGGGATTCAGCCGGCCGACGTCGAAACGCTGGAGCTCTTTGAGCGTGAGACCCCTGGCCGCGTACTTCCGGTCGTAAGCATCGCGCGCATCAGGCGGGAGCTTCTTCAACGCCTCCCGGCTCGGAGCCAAAAACTCGCCGTGCTCGTCGCGCGTAATATCCGGATTGAGAACCAGGTCGTGGGAAAGCAAGACCTCGCGCTCGCTCGTGAGCACAACATCCATGTCGATCCAGTCCGCGCCGATGCGCAATGCTGTTTTGTAACCGGCCATGGTGTTTTCAGGCGCGAAAGCGCGCGCGCCGCGGTGCGCATAGACCTCGATGCGCCTGGCGGGCTCGGACCATACGCAAGCGGAAAGCGGCATGAACATGGTCAGTAGCATTAGAAAGCGGGCTCTCGACATATCATTCTCCTGTCAGAGGCTAACCTGTCCGTCTTGTTGTTTCAGGGCGCGGGGGCGAAGAACACCGAGATCAGTCCGTGAGTCAGTTTTTTCATGTGTCTTCCTGCTGCCCAACTTGTTATTCTACATTGCACGCACTGCCGGATTTCGACACTGGATCTCTTGTATCAAGAATGCGCTGCATCGTCCATTTGCTCTACAATTGCTGGACTGTACTATTGGCAAGTAGACGAACGCTGCGGATAAGTGTGCCGACAATCACGATATGCGTAGTGCAGATAAGCATTCGCCACAAATATGCCGCGGGCTGATTTCGATTTGCAGGCGGCGCACCAGCCAGTCTGATCTTCGGTCAATCACAAACCCTGAGGGCATTACAATTCCATTGCTTGCACCGCCACCGGTGTCCCAGCCGCAGTGTTATTCTATCTACGCTGCAGCTAGTGTGGCATATTCATCCCGGAATTGCAAGGGGCATGCGGCGGATGGACCGGTATGTGTTGAAAGTAGTACTTTAGTGCTGAAGTGTCTGAAGGAACGCGGCGTGGTACTTGTCATTGTTCACTTCTTGCCAGTCTGCTTCACGATATGTATTTTCACCTTGCTTCACAACCAGCATCTGGCACACAGGTAAGTCCGTCCATTTTAGTTTATGCGCTGCATCGTGTAACGATATGTAATTCGCTGAAACACGTCGTCTTTTGTTGTCTCTGTCGTACCACCGATTGAAGAGTAGAATGCCCGACACATACCGCGTGCTATCATTATGGACGTTGAGATTATTGTCGGAACTGCCGCGTCCTGCCGGATCAACTGATTTGATATGCCGCGCGCCAGACTTAGTAGCGCTACCAAACAATGAGTCAAGAATGTACGACCGATAGTCAGGCAATGTGGCAAGTACGAAAGGACATTTCAGTGTTCGGGCGAGTGCTGTGTATTTCCGCGCCTTTTCAATCACACGTTTGCGCAGCCTTTCTTGGCAGATCGGACGAGCACCACTTATAGTAAATATCGCTTTGGAAATACTGGGGTCTGCACTGAACAAAATGTTGTTGCCGAAGTTGTCTGCATAATTGCATGAGGAATGTCCTTTGTTGTTCAACCACTGTGATAGTACTGTGCAAAGATGCTCCGAATTAAGCCTATTTCCCGCACATATCACGTGGGCACAGACGGCACTGTCGTGTTTAATCTTGCCAAACAGTTCAAAGAGCCGCCGCTGCAAACCATCAACACGCCGCTGGTCTACCTTCTCGCAAGAAAAGAACGCCTCCACAAGTATTTTACCGTCGCTGGTTTCAACAAGAAAATCTGGTGAAACACCATTAATATTGGGACTAGTGCGTATAGCTGCATTGGGAATTCTCTGGAGCCACTCATAAAGCATCATCTCAAACCAAGCACCAGAATGCACACCGTCGTCCTTCCTAAAAAGGTCATTTTTCCACCTGCATGCTGTCGTGAAGCACACTTGGCTCATGATGCAGTCCAAAGCTAATCGCTCACCCACACGAGCCGGCGATGTAGCTAAGTTGTATATTTCGGTGGGTGAAATCAGCGTCCCCGGAGCATCACGCTTCGCTATTTTTGATACAGTCCTAGCATCGAACAGGGCTGAGCACATCAGTATGCCTGGTCTCAGGAATAAGTTTCCTGCATAATCCCGATCTCCTCCTGCGTCAGCTCGTACAGTTCGTAGACCAGTTTGTCGATCAGGCGGTCGGTGGCGGCAATTTGATTTTCAAGTTGGGTGCGGTCGTCAGGCGTGTTCGCTTTGGCCAATTGCTTGTGCAGCGCAAGCATCGTGTCCACATATTTCACCATCTGATCGTGCCGTTGCTTGTCCGTTGGATCGGCGAAGTCGATGCTGCGGATGGGTAGTTGCGACAGAAATTGTTTGTTCGCTGAATACCATCCACCATGGAAAGGCGCACTGACAAACGGGAAGTACCATCTCAGCAATCGCGAATTCAACAGTCCCTGAAGGTATGGCAGCGATAATCCTGCAGTGCCTTCCTTGAGTGTAACGCCGCCAACATCCACATTGTCAAGAAAGTGAGTGCCTTCGAAATCATAGGCGGCGTTAATCCGTTCCACGAGTCTGGGCACACAAAGCTTCCTCAAAGACTGCTTGTTCATATTCTTGAGGTAAATGTATCCATGCCATGCTTTGCCTTTGAGCTTCCCGCTCTCTCTGTTCTCCAACGTGGCTTTATTCTCGATCAGGTACGCGAATGTTTTTGGGTACTGGCGTGTAATATCGTCAAGAGCGATTAGCGCAACTCCCGAAGCGTCAACTTTGTATGGGAAAAGGATGTATTGGCGTTCGGGCAGGTCGCGGTAGCCCTTGACATCGGCGCCACTGATGAGAGGATAGAACAGCTCCTTCTCCAATGTGCGCTCGGCATCCAGTGCTTTCGAGAACAAACTTAGCGTATTAGTCGTCTCCTTCACGAGATCCATGATAAATACCTTGTCCGCGCTGGTCTGGAGTCCCACAAATATGTCCGCTACATCGTTCAGCTTCACTGGCATGGCGCGGAGTTTCTCGAATAGCCCTGCTCCCTTCCCCACATTGAAGTTCCACTCGCTGGTCGTAATCGTTTCTGCCTTGACTATGCCGGTAATGCTGTTGCTGTATTCTATTTGCCATTGATCAAGGTCGGCAACCTTGGTGACTGTGCATGTTTCGCTGCATAATTTGCTCAGGAATAGCAGGCAGGTGTAGGTGGTGACGCCCTTGAACACTTGCTGGTCGCCGAAATGAATGACCTGGTTGAGATGCTTGCCATCCGAAATGACTTTGCGCAGCGGCTCGCCGTACTGCGCGTTGAAGAACTTGTGCGGCAGGATGTAGCCGAGCAGGCCGTTGCCGTTCAGCAACTGCAAGCCCTTTTCCACGAAGACAACGTAGATGTCGTAGTTGCCCTTGCTGGCCGAGGCGTAGGCGGTCTTGTAATACTCGACTTCATTGGCTGCCCATTCCTTCATGACCTGAATACGGATGTAGGGTGGGTTGCCGACTATGGCATCAAACCCCGCGTTCTGTCGTTTGAACACGTCCGGGAATGCGGATTGCCAGTCAAAGACGTTGATGCGAATGCGCTCGGCTTCGTCGAGCAGATCCATTTGCTGGTGCTCGTAGAAATCCGGCCCGATCAGCGAGTTGCCGCACTTGATATTGCTTGACAAGTCGGGCAGGGCGCGCTCGTGGAACAAGCTGAGCTGACGGCCGAGGCTCTCCTGATTTTCGCCTTCAAGGACCTTCAGTACCAGGCTCAATTTCGTTACTTCAACGGCTTGACCGTCAATGTCCACGCCATAAATACTGTTGAGCAGGATGCGCTTCTTCTCTGCGGTGGTCAAACGCCAGTCGCCACCACCGGTCTGGTACACGCGCGCCGGTTTCATTTTCAACGCCAGTGCCTGATGCTCCACGTACCACTGCAAATACCAGTCGAGCAAGTACTGAAAGGCGGCGATCAGGAACGAGCCGGAGCCACAGGCCGGATCGCATATTTTGAGATTGTCCACGGCGGCCAGCACTGCGGCAAATACTTTCGCCGCGTCATTGCCGGTTGCGCGGCAGGTGGCAACGGCTTTCTCAACCAACGCGCCGACCGTGTTCTTGACGATGTTGCTGGTGACAAACGCCGGAGTGTACTTGACGCCGCCAGCCTTCTTGACTTCGGGCTTCTCCTCGACTTTGGCCTGATGCCCGGCTGTCAGACGGATGACTTTGCCAAGGAACTGCTCGTAGACGTCGCCCAGAATCTGGATCGGCAGGACCGAGAATTGGTACGGGCAGTCGGGATAGTAGAGGGTGTGGAAGATTTCCTTCAGCGGCTTGTCGTCAATGACAAGGCGCGGGGTGAGGTCGTCAGGGCTTTCAACGACATCTTTCTCGTGATGGAAATGGAACAGGCCGGAATTGTAGCGCTGGTCGGCTTTGAGGAAGACCTCGACCAGGCGCTGGTACGTCTGAGTGCCGTTGGTTAGCGAGAGCAACTGGCCGTATGGTTCGATGCCGCGATCTTCGCACATGCGCAGGAAGACCACGCGGTCTATTATTTTTTGCACCGCAAAGTTGAGTTCGCGCTGCGAAATGCTGGCATTGCGCAAGGCGATGGTGCGGGCCAGCAGGTCCCGCCAAGATTCAATGTCCTTGAGAAACTCGGCATCAACCTCGGTGGTGCCCTTCTTGGCCGTTGCGGACTCGGTATATTTGTGGAACGAGCCCTGCAGGACGGCTTCTTTCGAGAATACACCGGCAATCTGGTCCCAGCACTCGGCGTACTGCTTGTACGTGTGGAACTGCACCCGGGCAACCGAAACCTTGTCGGTCTTCAGCGGCTTGACGCGGGTATCGTAGACCGCCAACTCCTCGAAGTCGGTCAAGATACTGACGGGCAGCTTGCAGGTCCAGCCATAGCGGCGCAACTGCAGGGCGGGGTTGCAGTCCTGCTCGATGTTGACGGCGGGCTTCTTGGCTTCGAGAAAAAAGACGCGCTGACCGCCGATACGGAAGCTGTAGTCCGGTGCGCGGGATGTGCCCTCAATGGACACGGCATCCTCGTGGACCACATCCTTGTAGAGTTCAGTGTAGCCGCGCGTGTTGCGGACATCCCAGCCGAGCAACTCGAAGAGCGGGTCGATGAACTGGACGCGGGTTTCGGTCTCGTTGATCGCACCACGACGGTAGGCATCGACGTTACGGTCGAAGACCTCGATCAGGCGCAGCAGTTTGTCGGGTGCAGGCATTGTCTCACTCCTGGCAGAATAAGTGCTGCTGGAGTTCTGTCAGCGCAACCTTGAGCCATTTGAATATGAAGTCTGCAAAATTCATCGGGAAGCCATTCCTTGTCCTGAGTTACGCGACTTCAGAGCGCCATTTGTTTCCTCCAATGCGCCGGACTCTAACATAATGGCAATTTGCTTTTCAATTACGTCTCTAAGAATCCTGCTTGTAGACCGAAACCCGAAGATCCGAGCGACAGCAATACATAGTTCATCCTTTCTTGCTCCGTGTGAGACGTGAAGCAAAGCATTGACTGCTTCTCGTATTTCCGCAGGTGGCAGCATTTCTGGATTGCGAAGCGTGGAGGACGACACATGTTCGCGGGAACGAATACGGATACGCTGGCTTGGCACCAGGATGAAACTGCCTTCTTCACTACACTTTTCCTCCTTGACTAGTGTAGTGATTGCATTCATAACAGAATCGCGTATACGTGCCCCGACATGATGAAAGCCGCACAGATCACTCGCTCGTTTCACCAACTCATCTACATGAATTGGGCTCTCACTCTTCGCGATTCTGTAGACAACGCTTGCTATGTTCGTATGACCAGCAGTTTCGAATTGAGCCACTTGGTATGGTTCAGATAGATTTGAAATACCATCATCCCTCTCGACACAGTGATCAGATCGTGCTGGCATCTCGCCCTCTTGCATCCGTGGTGCCGGTCTCTGGATCGGCTGCTGTGACGTCAAGTTGTCTTGTCTTTTGGCATTTTCTATCGCCTTGACAACTTTTTGTAACTGTTCCTCGGGATGCTGAAACCAATCCGTACTCCAAATTCTATGTATGACCCAGCCGTGATCGACCAATACCTGTTCTCTGAGCCTATCGCGGTCTCTGGCCGACCGGGCCGAGTGATAGGCAGCTCCATCACATTCAATGCCCAGAAGGTATCTGCCAGGTCGTGAATCATCCAGAACCGCCAAATCTATGAAGAAGCCAGCCGTGCCCACTTGTGTATGGACCACGAAACCGCAGGATTCCAGCGCCGCCTTCACAGCTTCCTCGAACGGAGAATCCTCCTCCTTACCTGATGGTGCCGCATAACCCAAATGGCCGGTCTGTGCAAATCTTAGGAAGGTCTTCAGGGCTGCCACTCCTTGGCGGGTAGCTCTCTCCAAATCGATGTCGTCCGCAGTTATTGAAGCAAACACTTCACAGCGTTTCTTGGCTCGTGAAATTAGCACATTGAGCCTTCGCTCGCCTCCGTTGTTGCTTAGAGGACCAAACCGCATCGCCATGTATCCGTGAACGTCACGAGCATAGCCAACCGAGATGAATATCACGTCTCGTTCGTCGCCCTGGACGTTTTCGAGGTTTTTTACGAAGAACGGCTCCGTTTCGTGGCGAGAAAGGAAAAACTCCAGCTCTGCATCTGAGCGAAATCGACGTAGGAGTTCAAGTTCATCCAGAATAGCTTGCCTTTGCTGCACAGAAAATGCCGCAATTCCGAGACTAAGGTCTGGGCATGTACGAGCATGATTGAGTATGGCTTCGCAGACGGCCGCAGCTTCTACGCGATTCGTTCTGGTCTTGCCACTGTCGTAGACGCCTTGCTTGACATGGTGAAATTTCACCCCTGAATCAGACGAGGCGTTATCCGGGCTGGGCACAATGAACAACTTATTCTCATAGAACTCATGGTTTGACACTTGGATCAGCGTGTGATGTCGGCTCCTGTAGTGCCATCTGAGCATGGACTGAGGGACGCCGCGCGCGCAGCAAAGACCTAAGACACTCTCCATATCGGTTGGTTGTGCAGCTTGTACTTCGCTCTCGTCATCATCTTCATCGTCGCAGTCACTTGTCAGACGCATAAAGAACCGCGTTGGCGGAAGCTGTTTGCTGTCGCCAACAACCACTATCTGTTTGCACCTGGCAATGCTTCCTAACGCATCAACTGGCTGAACTTGACTTGCCTCATCTACCACCAGCAGGTCGAACTCGACCGCCCCGGGTTCAAGGAATTGTGCCACAGACAGAGGCCCCATCATGAAAACCGGCTTAATTGCTTGCACAACAGATCCCGCGTCTCTTAGAAGCCGACGAATCGGACGATGCCCGCGTCTTCTTGCCATTTCGCCCATCAGAATACCTGTCGCGCCAAAATCAGCAGCCATCGGAGGGACACTTCGACTGTGCGCAGCAAGCGTGCGGTATTTAGCCAGAAGGAGACGTTGTCGGTCGGTTTCCTTGAATGCTTCGACGACTTGGCTGTGACTACTGCCGTCGAACATGAAGAGATCACGCTTGCGCTGGACAAGATCCCGTGCCAGTTGACCGTAGTATGCCCGGTCAAAGCAATCACAGGCATCTTTTGGGGACAGGTCGGCACATTCAAGCTTATCGACAATCTCGTCAATGCCAAGTGATTGTGCTCTTCTAGTAAGAGCGCAGTAGTTGTTCCATCGAATAAGCTCCTCCATATGGGTTGACCAGTCCGTACAGCGTGCAACAAGCGCTGGCAACGGAATCGCATCAGTCTCTCCCACAGCAAACGCCGTCGCAGTGTTCAGGTGCAGCACATGGAATACACGCTCCGCGTTCTCCTTAATAGCGACAAGCGCTATCTGAAGGCCACCAACGAGCGGCGTGAGTTTTGCAAAGTCACCTATCGAGGCGAGCGACTCGCGGTAGTTGCTCGGAAGATGGAACTGTGTCAGGCGCGAAACCCAGTCAATAATACTCTCCAGGTGATTCCAGTCTGAATGTTGCTGCCGCCAGTAGCTTCCGAAAGCCGACCGTCCCACACCGTCCTTTGCATTAATCTCCCGCAGGATGGCTTGCCCCTCAATTAGAGTGTCCATGATATCCATGCGCTTGCCGAACTGTCTGGGCAGTGGTGTGGCGAGAGATGATTTCAACTTCGAGATGGCGTTCCGGTAGTCAGACCTTAGCAATCTGATCCATGATCTTCCGTGCTTCGCTATGTGCTCGCGATGTACCCGAAAATCCTGCTTCAATGCACCATCCATCCCGCGGAAGTCTTGGTTTTCGGCAATCGTCGAGAATCGTCTGCCCGCCCTCATCAATTCCCTCGGCGGCTCAAGGTCACCATTCCATATGGTGTGGCCTATGCTCTGTATATCGAGTTTGGGAGACGAAAGAATATTCTGCGCAATAGCAAACAGATGTTCGATGTCGGCCAAGGAAGAAGGCGACGGCAGTAACACGGCTGTGGAAAGCTCCTGTGCAATCCTTTGTACGTGCAACGCGGCAGCCTTCAAAGCTTCTATGTCAGCGCGTAGTGGCTCAAGGTCTATTCTGAGAACTGTTTCACAGCATATGCCGCGCCAGGGGTGGTTAGCACGAAGTCCGACCTCGGAAATCCGACGGGCGATTTCGTGAATAAGCTGCCGGCACTCTTGAAACGTCTCCCGTTGCCATGCCTCTGCGCCATGTAGCCGCAAACTGGCCGCTTGGTTATCTTTGTCTCCAAGCCTGGAAAGGTGTCCCATGATCTGAAACGGCGTCAATCCACTTGGCGATTGTCGTTCGTGCAGTCCCCTGACGTGCGTATTAAGAACCGTGCGCAACTGTTCCAGCCTGGCTGCGACTTGGGCCATATCGTGTTCTTGCGGATGCCCCAGATTCCAGGTGCGACCAATTTCCTCGATTACAGCCCGTTTATTTGCTTTGTTGCTGTGAAGCTCCAGGCAAAGGTCACCAAGTCCTTCCTTTTCCAAGCGTCTTTTCACCACTTGGAGGGCAGCAAGCTTCTCAGCCACGAACAGTACTTTCTTACCGCCAAGAACTGCAGTTGAAATAATATTTGTGATAGACTGGCTCTTGCCTGTGCCAGGGGGGCCTTGAATTACTAGATTGCGTCCCGTCCTCACCATCTCGATTGCGGCGGTCTGGGAGCTGTCGGAATCCACAACATGGTCCAGCTTGTCTGCGGAGATGACGTCGTCCAAATCGATATCGTTACCCAGTGTAGGTTCCCCGGCAGGGAACCCATTGACCAGTAAGCCAGATATGATATGGTGCTCAACTAATCTCCCGGGTTCAGGCCAGTTCTCGGGATCGAGATCCCTGTACATGAGAAATTTGGCAAACGAGAAAAAGCCGAGTACCGCTGCATTCGGGTCCACTTCCCACCCCTTTGCCCCTGCAACTGTACTGGCGACGTTCCGGCAATATGTATCCGGGCTCAGTTCATCACCATCAGGAAATTCCGGGAGTTCGATACGATAGTCTTTATTCAGCTTCTCGCGCAGTGAGATGTTCTCTTGTATTTCGTCCTCTGTCCAGCGGATGTGGAACCGCTCGGAGGCATTCTTGCGTTCCAGTTGGGCGGGGATTAGAATCAGCGGCGCGAAACGTGGGGAATCGGCATGCTCCGCTTCATACCACTTGAGAGATCCTAACGCGAGATACAGTATATTGACGCCCTGCTCTTCGATCATCGTGCGTGCGTCCTGGTACAGACCGAGCAGTCTGCGTTGCAATCCCTCGGATGTCAGTCGGGTCTGCAGACGCGAGTCGGTGTATCGTCTTGGCACCCCCGATTCGTCGTTTCCATCGTCCTGATCTGGCTGCGGCAGGGAAGCACCTGTTGCGGAGTCCACGCTGCCCGGTTGGTTGGGGAGCGTCATTTCCTGTTGCAGACCGTCGATTGACGCACCAGCACCAACCGGTTTGAACGTCATCGCTTTCTTCTCGGCGACAAGCTGCCGATATATCTGCTCGCCAATCTCGTCATCAACCTGAATAATGCGTGCCGAGTTGCTCTTTATGGGCATAGAGAGAAGGCGGTTGCGCGTCGATAGGTCGAGCAACTCCCTGCGGCATGACTCGAGAATCTCTCTTACGGTTGGCATAAAGTTACGAACAGTGCCCGTCACAGCCAAGGCTCTGGCAGCACATCTGTGCATCTGGCCATGGAGGTATGGCATATGGTACCATATGCTGAGGAGAAAAGCAACGATATAACTCCATAGTGCTCCAAAGCACAAGGTGTCGTCGCCAGCAGAAGACACTTGTGGCGTGCTCTCAATGGAAACCAGCGCAACAATTGCAGCCCAGAGGCTCGGTGCACGCTGAGAAACCGGCAGTTAGGCGAGCAACAATGCAAAGTACGGTTGCAGGTCTTTTCCACCTGATTGTCATCGGCACGTTGCTCAAATCTCAGTATTTGTTCACCCAGCCAGCTGCTGCAGAAGCTTCAACGCCTTCTCGTAGATTCCCCACTGTTGACTTTCTCTCGGACCGGCTACGTTCAGTGTTGCGATGCCGTTGCTCGTAATCCATTTCTTTACCTTGGTCACGGTCTTGGTGTCGGTCACGCCCAGGTCAATCATCAAGTGTGGCTTCCCGTGTTCTTTGGCGCACTCAATAGTTTGCCTCGTACCACCCGATGGTTCGCCGATGGTCAGAACGAGTGTGGCATCAGCCTCGAACACGTTTTTTTCAGTTCTGACCGCTGCCATCTTCGATGTAGTCTCCTTGAGTGGGTACTTGTCGGGGATTCTGCCGTCCTCGGCCAGACGATCCTTGGGACACCACCCACCGCACGGAATGCCGAGTTCGAGGGCAACATCCAAAGCTGCACGGTCCACGCCGGTCTGCCCGCCGGATATGATCTTGGTCACATTCATGGCGTATTATAGCAACCCGCGCGATTGCCGCAGTCGAGTGGAGCAATCAAGTACATGATGCATCGAGACAATACCACACAACGGCAGGCTGGCATCAATTTTGACAGTGTGGGCCGGAACTGGTAGAATACTCGCATGAAACTGATGCACTTGGAGGTCAAATGAGCTGTGGCCGCGTCTTGCTCTGCATTATTTTGCCACCCCTCGCTGTGCTGGATAAGGGCTGCGGAACCATCATACTTGTGACGCTCCTCACGTTGGCCGGCTGGGTACCGGGAGCCATCGCCGCCCTGATCGTGTGCAACGGTGAAGCGCAGACCAGAAAGGCTGCCTTCGATGCTGTCAAGGCAGCGTCCAACGAACCGCCACAGCAGCGATCATAAGGCGGGGCATCCTTGCGGATTGCCCCCACTGGGCACCGATTTCGTTTTCGGGATCATCCCAGTGCTGAAACTACGTAAATGGCATAACATTCTCGCCGCCTGTATTTACTAATGTGTTGCCTGTTTCAGGGGGTGATGAAAACTGCATATTGAGAAATATGTCCAGTATTCATTGGTGTTTCGCCTGTTTCAGGAAGAGAAGTGGCGCAGGCTGTCGCGCCGGAGTGCCTGTATTTACTGGTGTTTCACTGTGTTGTGAAAGTGGAGCGGGCGATCCCGCCGGTGGCGGGGCAAGCCGGATTTTTACCACGCAGCTGCGTGGCGATGCCGACGACCCCGCCGTGTGGGACAAGCGTCCAGCAACTACGCCATGTCGCTTTAGGATGCTACCGCAGGTGCTGCGTTGCAGCTTTCCAGAAAACGCCGTGCACCACGTGCTTTGATCGCCTTCTCCAATACGCGCGCCGCTTGACGATCACTCACCGGTTGCGAGTACACAAGCACCCAATCGTCTGTTCCCGCCGTTGTATGTGTTTTGCCGCACCTAATCTTGCCTGTCAATTGAGTACTTAACAAATGCGGCGCTCACAGAGGGCTATCCGACTTAGATAAGGTGTACGCGATGCTGGCCTCACCAAGCTGGAGAAGGAATTGCGCGAGACGATTGCGCAAGGCCAGCAGCAGTCGGATAAGGCGGCGTGAATGAAGAAGGCGGTCCCGAAAGACCGCCTTTTCAGATGTTCATCTATCACCGGCAGACGCCACTTTTGCGTTCAGCCTTCAGCATTCTGCGTTTCCTACTGCCCCCGAACACAGCGGAAACCATAGTAGTAGGACGAGTAGCTCCGGGCGTCGTAGTGGCGACTCGCGACGCGACAGACGCTTGCGCCGTCGTACCAATAGCCGCCGCGCAGCACGCGAGACGCGCCAGAAGCAGGCCCGCACGGATCATTCGCCGGTGAAATCGAGTAATACAAACCTGAATACCGGTCCCAGCACCATTCATACACATTCCCTGTCATGTCATACAGCCCATAGCCGTTCGGCGCGAAATACCCGACCGGACTGGTGTAGGGCATATCGCCCGCTACAAAGGTCGGATGAAAACCGCGCGTGGCACTTGTGTCATAACTGTAGATGGCATTGCTAATGTAATTGGCGTTGGTGTGCGTGATATTCAAGTCATTCCATGAAAACCGTCGGCCATTCAATCCACCCCGCGCCGCTTTCTCCCATTCCGCCTCGGTCGGCAGGCGATAGCCGTTGGCAGTCCATTTCACCCATTCGTTCGACAGATTCTCTGACCCGCCGCGGTACACCAGGGTCTGGGCCGCATTGGTATAATAGCACGGTGTCAGGCCTTCTTTCTCACTGCGCGCATTGCACCATTTGACGCAATCGTACCAATTTATGGTCTGCGCCGGATGATCCGCCGCTTTGCCGCTGCCGGCATGGTCAAATGTGTAGCCATTCGCAATCGCCCAATTGCGCACCTCAAACCACTGTTGCGACGTCACCAGATATCTATTCATGTAAAACGCGCTGACCATGACCGTATGCACCGGCAGTTCAATGGAATAGCCCTCGAAGGCATCCATGCAGTTGCCCATGACGAACGCGCCGGCCGGGATCAGCGCCATGTCATTGGTGGCGACTATCGTTTCGGTTGCCGTCACGCGCACATGGGCTTGGCTGGTAATGGTGAACGGAAAATCGCCCGCCGCAGACCAGACGACTTGCTTGAGTGTGCCGGTGGTCACACCCGCACCAACATCGCCGCTGAAATGCGTGCAGTTCAATGAATACGTCGCGCCGGAATTTGTGGATGCATACAGCAAGACCGTATACACGCCGCCGCTCGGATTGAGCAAGTCATAGGAAATGTCAACAATTGGTTCGTCTGGCCGCTGGACAGCCATGACACTTGTCACAGTTACCTGGCCTGCCTCCGCCACCAATGCTGTCAGCACCACAAGAGCAATGCTTATATACCTTTGCATGACGATACGCGTTAGAAAGATACAATTAGGATGTTCGCCTCTGTCTTTGTCGTTTGCGCGCGGCCATACTCGCCAGTACCAGCGCCGCCAGCGTGGCGCTCGCCCCTTCCGGCACAACCATGAAAGCGTTGCCGTTGAATATCATGCTGTTCGTCAAGCCACTGCTGTCAGTCACCTCAAAACGCACAACATACGTCGTGCCGCCGCCAGCCAAAGACTCGGGTACCAGCCAGCTGCACAACCCGGCCCAGTTGTCAATAGTGTTAGTCACCACGGCCACCTGCGCGACTGTATTGGAGACATGCACACTGATGCAGTTTATCGTGACGTTAGTGCCATCTTCATCATCGGTAATGCCATTCACCCACCAAATGATGTTGGTGGGCATCGGCGCAGACAGCACCGCTCCGGGTGACGGGAAGATCAGCGCGTTGCTGGCGATTTGCGGCATGGCTTCCGCTGCCGTCTTGCGATGTACCACAATGCCGTCACTGCTCTCCTGCGTCAGCAAATTCGTACCGATGACCTGCACGGTGTTGTCGCCGTGCAGCAAACCGGTGATGAGTGCCGTCCAAGCATCGCCAACGCGGGTTGTGTCGCCGGCGGTGCCGCCCGTGAGATTCTGCCATCTGATTACGCCGACCACATTTTCGTTGTTGGTGCCGCCAACCGTGGCGGTGGTACTGGCATAGCCGACTACGCGTGGCGTGGCGTTGGTGATGTCCACATACGGTGCGCCCGTACCAATGCCGCCACGGGTTATCGTAATGTTGTCATTGGCGGAAATGTTCCACTCATTCGTGCCGGTTACGGTAATCAGGTTCGCACCAACACCCAGCGGAATTGTAGCTTGGTTGTTCACCAGCACGCCATTTTGGCTTGTGAGCGCGTTCACCCAGCGGCGCGTACCCACGACATGCATATTATTAGTGATGCCGAGGGTGTAACTGGTCACATCGTAGCTGAGCACTGGCGGTGTCACATTGGTGATCTCCACATACGGCACGCCGGTGCCGATACCACCGCGCGTAACTGTAATGCTGTCACTGGCTGTCGCGTTCAAACCGTTGGTGCCGTAGACCGCATTCAAGGTCGAGTTGGCATAGCCGGGCGTGCCGCTCGGTGGGCCATTGACGCTTGCAGCCCACGAGACCGCCTGATTGTTGTCCAGCAGTGGATCGGTCAATTCAAGCGAAGGGCCGCCGCCATTGGGGCCGGTCGGCCACGGCGCGGCCACACCATAGAGCACCGTATCAGCAATCTGGCCAAGGCTGTTGCGCAGCGTGATCGTCTCGCCGCTATTGCTCAGGCTATTGAAGTTGTTGGTCGTGAATTCGCCGATGATGTTGGTGGTGGTCGGATTATAGGCCTGCAAATTGGTGGCAAACACAGCAAAGACACCATAGGCACCCGGCTCCAGCACGTAGGATGTCGTCTGAGTGTAAGCAATGCCGGCGCTGAAATAGTAGTTCAGTAGATCAACCGGCGTGCTGCCCGAATTGTACACCTCGATGTATTCCGTCAAATCAACGCCGACTTCGGGCGGGTTGTACATGATTTCATTGATCATCACGCTGTCGTTGGTTGCCATATCCACGGTGTTCGTGCCGTAAACCGTGATAACGTTCGCGCCCACGTTGAGTGTGATATCATTGATCGTCCACCATGGGCTGCCGGGCGAACATGTTCCGCCGCTACTGGTCAAACTGTTTGACCACCACAGCCCCACAACGCTAATGTTGTTCGATCCGCCAATGGCCGTGCTGAGAGTATCGTAGGTCACCCATGCATCGGCGTTGGTCACATCCACAAATGGCGTCCTGGTCCCGATCCCGTCGCGCGCGATGACTACGCTATCGTCCTCTATGACGCCATATAGGTTTGTGCCGTAGACGCGGATGGTATTCGTTCCAACCCCCAGGCCAACCGACGCAGCTATGAACGCCAGCCCGTTGCGGCTGAAACTAATCGCCGCCCCGCCAGCAGTGGCATTTGATACCCACATCCCACCAACAATATCTAGCGTGTTGGTTCCGGCCACGGCATAACTTGTCACATCATACGTCACCGTCACCGGCGCGTTGGTGATGTCCACAAACGGGGCGTAAGTTGCTTCTATCACCACTGGCAATAGTTGATAGCCATTGGTGGCAGACTGGCCGGAGCTGGTAAACTGCGAAAGAATAGCTTGGATGTTGCAGGCGCCGGCAGGGATAATCGTGCCAACCAGTGGATCGCCGGCGTCTTGGACACGGACGATGGCGGTCATACTGTTTTTTGAGATAGTCTGGTTGACGGCTGCGACGAACGGGTTGCCCGCGTTGGCAAAGGTCACGCCACTGATGCGCACCAGCATGCTCTCGCAGATTTCGCCCGTGGGCGCGCCGTTCTGCACATCGGTGATGTCAATGTCAATCGGGACTAGCGCAGGACCGACACCGTTGGAGATCACCGCGCTGATGTAACTGATTTCGTACAGACCACTGTACCAGGAGTTTGAGCCCTGCACGGTGACAATACTGCCGGGGCGCAAGCTGTTGCTGGCAATGGCCTGCCGGGCCGTTTGCATGAGTGCCGTCGGCCAATACAAAGTGGCGCCACCGGAACTGTCTTGGACACAGAAAGAATAGCCCGCGCCGGTCAGATCGTTGGTTTCGGACACGACAACCGGCCCGATGTCGGCAAAGACGTTGGGGCCGGCGGCGCGCGCAGTGGCGATGCTGGTAGCCGCACGGGCCGCGGAGGACGCCATGAACACGCTGAACAGACCGCAGATGAGGAGGACACAGTGCTTCATCATTATCCTTTGATATTGATAGGTAGCATTGTTTCGCCACCGGTTTCGTGTACACTAGTGTTTGTTAACTACGCTTCAACCATTATGGCACATTCCTTGTTGAATTACAAGGTCTCTGGTTCCGTCGATCAAGAAGATCGCCGAACTCGCCATGCTCAATATCCGTGTGGCCGATGTATTGGAAGCGCGCCAAGGCGGATGGCTGCGGTGGGTCAGGGGCGCATGGGTGGTCAAAGGCGATGCCCTTATTGGCGTTGATCTGACGAAGGCAATCATCAATGCGGATGAGACGCACAAGCAGATGTCTTTGCAACTGCCTATGCCGACCGTATTGCAGGCCAGGGTGGATCATCAGAAGACCAAGACGTACGATGTGCAACGGGGGCTATGCGCCGGCCAAGAGCGTGAATCCGACCTGCGCGATGCGGCAATGCGCCAGGCCCAACAATCGATCGAGGCGGCAGCCAATACCCCGGACAACATCCACGCAGCCCGCCGCAGATTGGAGAAATTGCTGGGGAGAGCCTGCAAATCGCGTGGATGGACGGCAACAATAACGTGGATGGATGCCTGCCCGTCCAACAGCAGCGCGTTGGTTGTCGGACCAGCGTCAGCGCGGTGAACATGACGTGCTTAATCCTGCCGATAACATTGGGCGGCAGTCATCTCAACATTCCACATTGACGCAAAGCACCGCAATGACCGGAAAGAATGGCATAAATGAAAAAGGCGGCCCTGCAAGACCGCCTTTTTAGATGTTCATCATCGCCAACTGCCCGTCATCGCATTCGGCGTTCTGCGTTCAGCATTTCCTACAGCCCCCGCACACACCGAAACCCAAAGGAGTAGATCGAGCGGTCCGGAGTGTAGTAGTTGCGAAACGCGACGCGACAGAAGTACGCGTCGGAGCCCCAACCGCCGCCGCGCAGCACGCGATACGTGCCACTTCCAGACCCGTGTGTGTCATTCTGCGTCGCACCCCCGGTGCTGTACCAAGTGCCGTCGTACCAGTCCCAGCACCATTCCCACACATCCCCCGCCATGTCATACAACCCGTACCCGTTCGGTGCAAAATAGCCCACTGGGCTGGTGTAGGGCGATGGCGCATTGGTGAAAGCGGGATTATATTCGCGCGTCGCGCTTGTGTCATAAGGGTAGCTGGCAGAACTATGGTAATTCGCGTTGGTGTGCGTTATATTTAAGTCGTTCCATGGAAAGCGGCGGCCACTCAGCCCGCCGCGCGCTGCCTTCTCCCACTCCGCCTCAGTCGGCAAGCGATAGCCGTTCACGTTCCAGTTCACCCATTCATTTGAAAGATTCGCTGACCCGCCGCGGTACACCAGTGTCTGCGCCATGTTGGTATAATAGCACGGCGTCAGCCCTTCTTTCTCGCTACGCGCATTGCACCACTTGACGCAATCATGCCAACTGACGGTCTGCACCGGATGGTTCACCGCTTTGCCGGAACCCGCGCCAAACGTGTAGCCATTCGCAAGCGCCCAGTTTCTCACCTCAAACCACTGCTGCGACGTCACCTCACATTTGTCCATGTAAAACGCGCTGACCATGACTGTGTGCACCGGAAGTTCATCTGGCCAGCCCTCACTGGCGAGTATGCAGTTGCCCATGGCGAACGCGCTGGCCGGAATCAACGCCATGCTGTCCGACGCCCGCAACCGCACGCGCGTGTTGGAATACACGCCGATCGGCAACGTGTCTTCCCGGGCAGCCCAGATAATCAGCTTGGCCGTGCCGGTGGCCACATTGTTGCCCACGTCGCCGGTGAAATTCGTGCAGGTGCTGAAAAACGTCACTCCGCCATTGGTGGAAATGCTGACGCCCACGGCATTGGTCAGCGCACTGGCACTGGCCAAATCATAACTGATCGTCACGACAGCCCCGGGGGACGCGATGGCGGTGACATTCGTGACTGTCACGGCGGCGAAGGTGGTGAACGCGCTCAGCGCGAGCACTAGCATAATTCTCATTCGCATCGTTTTCCTCTGCAATTATTGGCCATCAACGCATGTTTTATAGTAGCATATTCTTCGGCACAGCACAAATGACGCACCGATTCTACAGCCGTCAAAGCGCACCACCCGCACCACCCGCACTTAATCCCCGCCGTTTTCGCGTTATAATATATGTAGCAGAAATGCTACAAAAACTACGTGCAGCGTCCGTCCTCACCCGCAGTTTCACGTTGCTCTGCCCTTACCTGTTCATCCTTCCACACAAGGAATCACTATGCTCAATACCACCACGCACGCGGACATGGGCACGTCCGCTCACATGTGTAACGACAATGCCCAGCCCCGCAGCAAACCCACCCTGCTCCAGTCACTCGGGAACTGTGTCTTGCGCACCGTTCATGCCATCGCGCTCAGCATTCAGAAGACCGCGCCGCTTCTCAGTGCCATGCTCTCCCGTTTTCCCCGCACCATCGGCACGCTCGTTCTCGGGTCGATCCTGCTCATCCTGCTCAATTCCGTCCCGTTCATCGGTGGCGCATTGATGTACATCGGCATCATCCTGATCGTCGCCGGTGGCATTGTATCGTTGTACATTGACACGATTGACTATTTTAATGAGCGCCGGATGAAAAACACCTTGCGCCAAACTGTTGATTCATTCCGCAGCGCCATGACCGATGGAGACCACCATGCAAGTACTGACAGCCCAACAAATCGTCCAGATGTTCATATCTGATGAGCAATGGTACGGCTTCAGCGGCATGTTCGAGGGCACTTATGGCGGTCGGTTATTATTGGATGCCGACCGTGATGCATTCGTCTGGCTGAGTGACGAGGAGTTTGATGCATTGCAGCAAACTGCCGATGATGCCCTCCACACAGCCAATTATGATCTGCTGCCAACCATCACTGGCAATAATGAAGCCGTACATGACCACCCCATCACCAATATGTCCGCCGCTTGATACGACAATGTGAGCACCGCGTAGTTTAAATGGATTGTGCAGTATCGGCATGCACATAGAACACCTTGTCTCAACAAGGAAATAGTCGTTCAAATCGACTCGCGGTGGCCACTTCTATTGTGGTCTGCTCACTTTTCAGGAATAATTAATATCTGCAGATATTAATTTCATTCAACAATATACAACCCTCTGGAGAACACCGATGCCCAAGTTGAATATCACGTCTGCCGAATACCATGCCCATCCTGCTCTTGGATCAAGTGGCATCCGGCTCTTGCGTCAACGTCCATCATTGTTCAAATGTCGTGTCCTGGATGGCGTCACTGAACAAAAACGTTGCTTTGATCTTGGCACAGCATTTCATGCCGCGGTACTCGAACCGGATGCTTTTGCCACGAATTATACCTTATCCGATCTGGACAAGCGTACCAAGGAATACAAAGCATTCGCCACTGACAATGCCGGTAAGAATATTCTGAATGCCAATGACTATGCCATCGTGACCGGTATGCGTGATGGTGTTATGCGCAATGCCACCGCCGCCAAATTGTTTGCCAAGTCACCGGAAGTGGAAATGTCATATTTCTGGAATGACAAAATCACAAATGTTGAATGCAAATGCCGACCTGATGCGTTACTGGAAAACAAAGACCGGTTGATCGCCATTGACCTGAAAAGTACGCGTGATGCATCGGCCAGGGCATTCCAGAAATCGGTGGCACAGTATGGCTACCATATTCAGGCGGCATGGTATAGTCATGGTATAGAGGTGGTAGGCGGTAGAGCAGTTGATTTGTTCCTGTTCATTGCCGTAGAGCCTGAGCCGCCATTTGACTGTGGCGTATACTATTTGTCAGAAGACGCACTGGATATAGGATGGCGCGATTGTCAAAATGCAACGAAGGTGTTTGCTGAATGCAAGAAGAGTAATTTATGGCCAGGATTACCACCTGGTCTAACCGAATTGCCACTGCCCGAGTGGTACAACATTGAGGAGTAGATATGCTGAAGACGATCATGATTGACGGCAAGGGCTATGTCGAAGTGGCCGAGCGCATCAAAGCCTTTCGCCAATTGCACCCACAGTGGAGCATTGAGACTGCGATCCTGTCAAATGCAGATGGCGTGGTGTTGATGCAGGCGGTGGTGAAGGATGAAAGTGGCCGGGTAATTGCGACCGGTCATGCCTTCGAGAAGCAGGACAGCAACTATGTCAACCGGACCAGCTACATCGAGAACTGCGAAACCAGTGCGGTTGGCAGGGCGCTGGGGATGTTGGGCATTGGCGTGGATACCGCCATTGCCAGCGCCGAAGAAGTCGCCACGGCGCAAGCAAATCAACCGTCCCAGCCGGGCGAAGCAGGCAATGGCGCGGGTGCATCCCTTGACACCATTCTCGACCGGAAAGCCAAGATCAAATTGCTGTCAGAGCTTGCCGGTCAATTGAGTGCTGAACAGAAGGCCGCGTTCAAGGTGCAGTATCCGAACGGTACCAAAGGCTTGCGCGATACTGGATTGGCAAAGTTGGAGAAGGAACTGCGGGAGGCGATTGCGCAAGGCCAGCAGCAAGGCAAAGCGGCGTGACAGAAACGTTGCCAATGCTGAAAGGCGGTCTCCCGGATGAGGAGAGACCGCCTTTTATGTGTTCATTATCGCCCGGCCCGCTGCGTTCCGATCTTCAATCAGCAATCAGCCTTGGTGGCGCCGGCGCGAGCGGACGTAACCAGCCGTGCCGGCGAACAAGGCCGCGGCCCATGTGCCGGGCTCGGGGATACCCGTGATCGCGCCGATGCTGTTGATCGGGTTCGAGCCATAGGCCGGCGCGTTGGTCGAGCAACCGAAATAGATGCTGTCAACAGCGAGGTCGTTGCCGAACGCATCCGTCACTGTGTTGCGCAGGCGGAAACTAATGTTGCTGGGAGCGGTCACGAAGTAGCCATCGCGGTAGGTGAGAAACCACTGGTAGGCATTCGTCGGCGCGGTGGACGTGGTGAGCGACTGCCAACGGCCGTCGTCATTAAAGCTCATCTCGAAGGCGAGCTGAGGCTGGGCGCCGTCGGGATAAACGCTGGCGATATAGGCTTGGAAACGGTAGTAGATGGGCGCGTTGCTCGAGCTGATGACCACGTCCTCGGGATTCACGGTGACGTCCTGCATCCACGGGGAGAGCTCGTTGTCCGGCGCGCCATTGGCTACGAAATAGTTCACGCCGCTCTGCGCGGCGAGACTGCCTAACGCGGCCCACGCGGAATGGGCTTGGTTGAGGCTCTGGATGATCCCGTATTCTGCCTCATTGATAACCCTAGGAGGAACAACAGGGGTGGGACAATATGAATAGTCGCTGGAAAAGCTGGTGTCTCCGGACTCGAAGCTGCCGTTGACGATGAGGTTCGCGTGGACAAAGCCTGCCATGGCCAGCAAGCAGGCGCCGATGCGGATCGGCTTCAGCAATACGGCAGGAATGGCCGCACTCGTGCCGTCCGTCTTGGTGCCGTTGTGCTGGGTCACAAAGAGCATTTTTGGCTGTTCGGTCACGCCTTGCTGCATACTGGCTAATTCAACCGGTGATAGCTCTGACATAAATATCCCTTGTATTAGTTCGTGATATACCGGAACATAGAGCGTGCGCCTGCAATCGCAACGCTTATACAACGTTATGCGGACATAATATAATACCATTTTGGGGTGTCGGTGTCAAGACTACCATGCCGATTTGTGATGCCGATTTGCGCGCGTCGTAGGCGCAATCGGTGTAGACGCAATTGTTGCAGGCCTTGTTCGTCAGATTGCCGGCAAGGCTCATGGCAAGTGAATACCGCCATACCGCGCTTAATCTCACCCCGATTTGCGTTATTACAATTGAAGGGGCCACAGCCTCTTCACATCCCGCACATTGGCGATTGCATCTACGTGCTGATCGCCATTTGGGTGCATCTCCGTGTACACTTTTCAACCTATCCCGTTCCGCACATTTCAACATATTTGGAGCCCCCCATGCACAAATTACTCTATGATCGCGTCCGCCTCATTCGTGGTTTGCAGCTCGCCCTCAACAACGGCTTTTCCGATCAGGAAAAACACGCCATCGCCAACATCCTCACCACCATCCGCACTGACCCTCATCATCACTTCCTCTCCTATTCCCAAGAGGAGATCGGCAAGGTTTCCTATGCCAAGTACCCCAGCCACATGCTCGATACCGTAAAGCGTATCCGTACCACCCTCGGCAAGTATATTCGCCGGCAATGTGGCATCGGCAAGGATGACTTGAAGGATAATCTGTTGAACGCGCTCTGCGGCTACGTCTTTCGCATCGTAGAATTTGCCGATTCCATGCCGCCTGAATTCATCATCCTCACCGGTCAGGCCATCTCCGATTTCTATCGCATTGGCCCAACATCATGCATGTCCGGCAACAGCGCCAAGTACACCCACTTCTACTCCATCAATCCTGACAAGGTGGCATTGGTGACTGAGCGTCGTATGCTGTCTGTTCCCACCAACGACGGTAACTGCGAAATGGAATTGCGTGCCAGGGCATTATTGTGGACATCGGACAAGAGTGAACGCATGTTGGATCGCATCTACATTGTGATTGGCGACACGCGGCATAACGAAGGCTGCTGCGAGGAGAAGATCGGTAATGGAACAGCTTGCATTTGCGAATCAATTATCAACCGCTTCCGCACCTGGGCCCTCAAGAACAAGATCATTAACAAGGGCTCGCTGTGTGATCGGTTTGATGTCACCATGCATGTGGCGGATTATGTGCCGTATATGGACACGCTCTGCTACGGCTCATATGTGGACAATGACGTGCTGCGCATCTCGAACAAATCGGATGAATACACGCTGCAATCCATCAACGGTAATCGCCCGGAAGCCGAAGGCACCAATTGCACATCCTGCGGTGGCCGTATTGGCGAGGACGATATATATTGGGGCGATGATGATCCGTATTGCAGTGATTGCTTCTACGAGCGCTACTTCATCTGCCATAACTGCGGTGAAACATTCTCCAACGATGATTGCACAGTTGTCAAAGATCACGATTATTGTGACGAGTGCGCCGGTCGGTTGTTCGTCATGTGCGATGTGTGTGAAGAGCATGTAGCCGCAAATAGCTTGACCACCGTGAACATCAGCGATGGCACCAAAGATGTCTGCGAATCATGCCTGGAGGAATACGTTTGCTGCGCCGGTTGTCTCGAATATTTTGACGGAGCGCTTATGCACAATAGCGACGAAGGAGATGAAGTATTCTGTGAAACGTGCTTCGCCGACAAGGAACAGTCTGAAGTCGTCGAGGAATCCAGCGTATGTCATCAACAAATACCCGCCTAACAACGACGCAGGGGAAGGTGTGATCACGTATACGGAATTATGGCCCGTACATCCACATCCACCTTCCCCTCGCCACCTTTCACAACAACACCGAGCCCAACACAAGGAAACACAATGAACTCGAAATTAAACGAGCGTGAGTTGCTCAACCTGCTAATGCATTTGCTCGATAGAACCACCCCCTATGGCCAGGAAAAGACATTGGCACACATGCTTCCTGCCGGTGGGATATGGGACATGGCGGACAATTATATCGTGGAGGTCAGCACCGGTAGCACATGCCTGTTTGCCTGTCATCTCGATACCGTATGCGACGAAAGGGTAAAGCTGAAACCACGCATACATCAAGGCATGATATATTCGGCAAAGCATCGGTCACCCTTGGGCGCTGATGACAAAGCCGGTGTGCTATGCCTATGCGCCATGATTCATGCCAATATCCCCGGCATCTACATCTTTCATGCCGGTGAAGAAGTTGGTGGTATTGGTGCCCGTCATATCGCCGAATCATTTGACCTGACACGCTTCAAACGCGCTGTTGAATTTGACCGCAAAGGCCTTAATTCCGTCATCACGCAAATGGGCTGGGAAAACACCTGCAGCAATAAATTCGCCGATGCCCTATGCGATCAACTCGGGATGGGGTTTAGGCCAGATCCCACAGGTATTTTCACCGATGTATCCAATTACACCGACATCATTCCCGAAGTCACCAATATCTCCGTCGGTTACTACAACGCACACACGCCAAAGGAAATATTGAATGCGTCATGGTTGATCAACAAACTAATCCCACATCTGTATCAAGTGGATTGGGAACACCTGCCTATTGAGCGTGATCCGAATGCGTATAAAGCGCGCTGCAATTATGTGCCTTGCTGGTCCGGTTATGACACCTGCATTGGTCGTCAAAACGCATGGGATTATGACGATTACATGTTGCGTCGGGATCTACCGCATGGCTATGATTACGAGTGCGAAATGTGCGGCGGGATTACCAATGATTCACGGCTATTGGAGGAGGTGACATTGGACACTGGTGAGCTGTATTGGCTATGCGCTGACTGTGTCAATTATGTAAAGCGCGATGTGAACATGCAGCAGGGCGATGATCGGAATGAACAGATGGAACATGAGCAAAGCGTGATGCTCAGTTCGCTGTAATCAAATATCGAAGGAAAAGATGGCGGGTTATGTGGCTTGATGCACATGGCCCGCTTTTATTTACATATTGGCATAACGCATTGAAATACAGAGCATAACAATGTGCATATAAAAGACTTGCACAATTTACAGGACTAATACTAGAATATTCGAAATGCACAATGCGACGCAGGAATTGGTGGCAGATGCGCAAAATGCGATGAGATATATGAATGGAAATATGACGTAAAAAGCATCGCGAATGGCTGATGAAATGATGTCGTATAGCGGATGCAACCTAGCCTTGATCGAGGCTAGGTTATAGGGGTATATTGCGTGGGGATATTGTATGTGGATTTGGCGGATATGCCGAAGTCAGCAGATGCGCGATGAATAATGGAGCCAACTATGATCCCATTTCCAAGGTAAGAATGGGCAATATTCCGAAGAGAAAAAGGTCGATGGATAGGCTGAGAACAGTGTGGATTATGCTAATATATTGCTTTATAATGACATGAAATAATGTGTCGCATTTGCGACACATTTATTGCCAAAAACGACGATGGATTATTCACACAGGCATGGAGCAAATGCGTGCGGTCTTTGCGAGCAGCGACAATTAGAAATACCGCTGTCGACAATTACATCAATTTCTTGTTTCATTCCATCAAACGCATCGCCAAACGCTGGATCATGCCCATACACGACTGGGGCGCTGCGGCTGCTCCCAACTCTTTCTCATTTGACAATTGTTAGTTAGGCCTTGGCACTCTTGGTCTAGTTCCGGCGACTTGTCTAACTGCGCACCGCTCACCCGCCCTCAAGCGCGTTCAGCAGAGTGAACTGCTGCTGAATCGCCTTTGCCAGCGCCGCGTAGTGCCGCTGCGCCAAACTGCCAAATCGTGCTTGTGTCCACGCCGCGTCTTGCTCGTTCGCCACGGTAAGGCTTTGCTCGTTCACCAACTGCCGGATGCTCTTAACGCTATCCTCCGCCAACGGCTTCGTGTCAATGAAAAGCAGCAATTGTGCGTGATACGCATTCAAAATCTTGCGCGCTTCGGCGATGCGTTGCTCCCGCGCTTTGTCTCTTGTGAACCACGCCACGCCACTGGTCAGCATCACTACAAATACGGTCAGCGGCCAGAACACATTCATCATTGCGTAGGTCAGCGTATGCCAGCCGGCCGCCAGCGCTGCGGTACCAAATATCGTCGCGCTGAAACTAGCTGCCAGCGTCTGTTCCGCCATGCCCAATGTGAACTCTGGCGTCGCAGTCAATGCGCCAACCGCCGCGCGCGCTGCACCGTCCAACTGCGCGACCTCCTGATTATACGCCACCACACGCTTCTTCCATGTCGCCTGATATCGCGCCGCTGCTTGCTCAAAAATGTGCGCCACCTGTTTCTCGATCTCCTCGTTCGGGCACACGTCATTCAATGCCTTGTCCAACAGTATGCGCTCCTCAACTACGGTTGCATTCGCGTCCGTACCCGCAAGTTTTGCATGCATCTTGCCCGCCGCGTTGGCCAGTTGCTGCAAGACCTTCTTGCCGCGCTCGCCCAGAACATTACCGGTCCGCTTGATTAATGCGTCAACACGCCGCGGGTCTGTCGCATTGGTCAACGTATTCTGTCCGGCTGTCTTGGCCTTATTAATCGCCACGCCCCCGGTCTTCCTCCATGTATCCACCAAGCCTGTCAGCCAAGATGAGTTATCGCACAGGAATTCGGCCACTTTATCTCCCATGCCCGTGAAATAGGCATCCAGCGCATTATACACTTCATCAAAGAACGCGCTCGACGTGTCAATCGCCGTGCGCAGAAAATACTCTTTCTGCCGCGCCATTTGTTCTGCAATCGTCTCATAATGCAGACGGTATTCCATCAACCGCAGCTTGGCATCCTTCACCGCAATAAGTTTCTCATGCGCCGCCGCTGTCGCATCGGCCATCGTTGCAGGCAACGTCCCCAGTGTCGCATGTAATGTGCTTTTGATATTCTCCGCCGTGGCTGCGTCTGCAGCGCGCATACTCTCCAGCACAGCGCCAAACGCGCGCAGTGTGCATACCTGTTCGATTAAATCACGCGTGGACATGTTCATCCTCCATCCGCATTGCTTTATATGCCGTTTTGATGATGTACTGCGCCGGCTTCAGCAGGGCCGTAACGCGCGCATAGGTCTTGGCCGGGTCATCCATCGCCTTACCCACCAGCACGGCTGTGCCCATCCCCACCAAGCAGCCCCACCAGACCGGACCGCCAATGATATTCGTCACGAGAATCACCGAGCCAGAAACAACCGCGCCTTTGCCTGCCTGCACGACACATTCCCGCTTCGCCTCGCCTTTGTACAAAGCACGCGCCATGGATGCGCCGGCAATGCCCAGCAGCACCGGATTCGCGCTGGCGAAACTTGACGCCAGCATTGCGCCGCTCAAGCGCGACAAGTCTTCCGGCCGACCCCGCCGCGCCACAACAATCGCCGCTGCCAGCCCCAACGCGCCGCCCAGCAATTCTGAACCATTCACGCTCATCGCATCTGCCAAATACGATTTCGACACACCTGCGCCGGCGGCCATATGAGCAACTTTGTGAAACGTATCGGGCTCGACCGAATACAGTACATTCGTGCCGCTGACGGACGCCGTATCGCGCAGCAAATGCTCGCTGGCCTGCGCCAACTCGTTCGCAAACATGTCATCCGCCGCCACATCCTTGACCGCCGCCAGCGCGCCAAGCAGACTGTGCTGACCATCCACCAAATGGTGCAACTGCGAACCGCCAACATGCGCAGTATTATAGACCGCATCAATGGCGCGGTCGTAGGCGTCAAAATTATGATTGAACGTGTCGG
The DNA here is from genome assembly GCA_964397565.1 of uncultured bacterium. Taxonomy (GTDB): domain Bacteria; phylum Auribacterota; class UBA3054; order UBA3054; family JAPLST01; genus JAPLST01. The sequence continues at coordinate 38,791 of CAYNJC010000015.1, read as the reverse complement.
CCAGCCATTGATCAAGGCGATAGCCCGGTTCGCCGGCCAGCGCACCAATCAGTCCAGCGCGCATATCCACGCGACTGGGTTTGATTCCGAGTTTAATCGCCCGCACCCGTCGTTTGCACTCTTCAGATTCTGTCGTCATAAAGGTTGTCTTAAAATAGTTCGTTTATTGTGCTCTTTCAATGTCACAGGTGCGGCTGATCAACCTGCGCCACAGCCAGTAATCTATTGCAATTGCAGACATGCCACCACAAGGCGTTCCTTTATCTTGGTAATAACTGTTTTCACGGTGTTCCTTAGAAACTTGGCAGCCACAGAGATCGCAATCGCAGCATCATTTGAACTCAGATCCGCTTGCGACACTTCATGTGCTGTATCAATCATAATGCCTCTGTGTGCATCGTTGGCGTTGAACATCGCTTGAGCGCATGCACACGCATCGCATGACAACTTCCGCAGATCCACTTGGGGGAGTATGACGTTTTTTCTCATAGTCAATACTTCCAACACTAGCAGAAGTGGTTGAATAACAATGGCCAATTCGTCCATGATATGTAGCTTGGCATAATGCTTCATATCCTGTTTTACTTTGAGTATGATCTCTTCATCGCATAGATCCTCCAGGGTACGCTCTTGATTGTCTTTTGTGGGAAGACTAAGCTGCTTGCCTATGACCGGTCTATACTCATTGAGAAAGACACCCTCACGTATCTTAAGATTTTTAATGATGTCATACATTTTGAACGACAGTGGGTGTGCTCTCACCAAGCAGCTCCAGCCAGACTTATTGTATAGAGCTACAATATTGGTCGTGCAGGCTATGACGGCATATTCTGAAGTCCCGAGGTCTTTACACTGACATATCTGGCTTGTGCGCACAGGTGCAACTTTCACTATTGGGCTCTTCGCAGCAGCATGTACAGATTTGCTCCTGGGATTTTGTCTTTGTTCCATTTGGTTTGCAGGCGTCCGGAGAGGCGGACAGTGCTCAACATGAACCTTGATTCCGTCCAGTGCGACCACTACCGGAGCAGACTCGGGTGTGTCAAATCGCAAAACACACTCTACGCCGAGTGCAATTCTGGGCCGGAGGTTCTGAGCAACATTAGTGATCGGTATCTGATGTTGCTGTTGACACGCTGCAACACGAATGGCGCGCGCTTGTCCAATGCCGAATACAGACACAACTTTTCCGGTGATCTCATTCACGGCAACTCCCACGGCGGTTTGCGGCGCGCCGCCGCGTTGCTTTTAGTTGTTTGGTACCTCATCACGCTGTATTCTTGTTGCTTGAGATCCATAAAAGACAATAAATCCTCCAATGCTGCAAAACCGTCTTTGGCTTCCTGATCCAAGTACTTCGCTGTCGCTCCGGCCAACCCGGAAAACAACCCAACCATGTGCTGTAGATGATCCTGCTTGAGTTTGCCAGCCTTCTCGGTGAGTTCCTGTTCAATAACCTGTTGAACAGCACCAATATTGCTTCGCTGTAGAACTTGATTGTCTCTGCGCAGCATACCATCCATGCCAAGTTTAGCACTAATTGGTATGATGTCCTCGGTCACATCCTTGCAGCCTTCTTGAACTGCTTTCACAACCCTGTCCAGTTCTTCGTGCCAGCGCTCTGGTTCTCTCTCAAATCCCCTTATTCTATCAATGCCGTTTATTATGCCATATACTCGGCAGCCTCTTGATCTGATTGCCTCGATATAACGCATTTCTGTGCCGCACATCGGCTTGGTTGCCTTAAACAGCCAGAACACGACCTCCACGCTGTTCAAATAATGTAAGGTTGTTCTTTCATGCTCAATAATCTTGGAATTAAGCCCTGGTGTGTCATATATTGTGATCTTCTTGAGTGGCTTATAATCGAAATAGACCGATACAAAAGCAACGTCTTTCCGAACAGCGGAAATCTGCGTCTCATCAACCAATGTCTTGTAGTCTTCTAAGGATGATTTTTCTGTGGTTCCATTTCGATAATGAATTATTACTTCAGGATATGGCGCGTAAAGAAGCTTTGACACGACTGCTGTTGTTTCTGAAATCTTCATGGGTAGGAATGGCTCTCCTCCCAGCAAAGCGTTTATCAGTGTTGACTTACCTGCGGAGAATTCTCCTATGACTGCCACATTAAGCGTTTCTTGCTCTAAACGCGCCAACCTGTTGATAATGCGCGTGATCTCCGTCTTGAGTTCTGAGAACAACTCCCAACCATGGAAGGAACCCGAAATACTCTCAAGCGAGCGTATCAGTGCAGGTGTGTCTGCGAGATCAACATTATGTGCGGTGCGAGAGCGCCCAGCTTCAGATAGGATCTCTTCTCTGCATCGCTCAGCGGCCGAGAACGCATCACGGTCATTAAGACCGGCATCTGTGTCAAATGGACGTGAGTTCACCAATTAGCGCTTCTGTTCGCGTGTGTCTTGAGGAGAGTTCTTCGCGCAAGACTCCGACATTACTTGCTTGGCGGTCGCGGTTCAGTTCATCGAGCTTTCTGGACATGCCAGCAAAGTACCCGTGCGTAATCTTCTCCACTTGCCCGGTGAGATCTGATAATGCTGCTCTCAACATTTCACTAATCTTGACCATGATTTCCTGAGTGATCATGTTGAACACTGAACTTAGACTGTCCATCCGGTGTTCTTCCAACAATCGTTTGATAGGGCGGCGCACGGTCGTGAGCGCTTGGCTCTCCCCACCCGTATCACCAATATTAGAGAATAGAGTAAGCCCGCCAGCGATAGCCAATATCGCGCCCACACCACCACTAACAATGAAGCCAGCAGCAAGCAATCCTATCCCTAAACCCGAAATGGCGGTGCCAGTCTTCTGTTTGCTTGCCGGCACCGCCTCTTGTTTTTCGTCGGTGTACTCAGTGACTTCCCTAGTAACCGTCTTTATGCTTAGCCTAACTGGCGACAATGGTACAGACAAAAGCGACGTGTGAGCAGTTGGAAGCAAGGCCGACGTAGCTTGCAACAATTCGAAGTCAACACTTGATAGTTCGCTCGCAGCCCATTTCATCACATCATTATAAAAGTCATGCCATATTTTATCCGTATACATCAACCATTGGCGTACTTCATTCTCAATTTCATCTTGTATTTCGCTCTTTAAGGCTGGCGTCATCTCAACGCCCATGCACCTCGATTCAATTCTGATTTGTGCAGTCTTCGCTTTGGTTGTTAAATCGGTCTCCAACTTGTTTTGCAGTTTCATAAAGCCTGAATGCATCTCGTCTGTGATATTACGAATTGATGCGCTTTCTTTGGCAATCGCAGTTTCCAAGTGCGTTGTGCTGATCTTGTACTTCTCTCCAGTAAGATTGACCGACTCTGCCCGGAGTACCATTTCGCTGTCGTATTCTCTCAGATTGTCAAGTGTGGCATCTCGGATTCTCATCAACCGCTTTTCTGCACTTTCCTTAACAACGTACGCAGCCATGTCATCTTCCAACTCAGCAACACCAGATGTGCGTAGCACTTCGGCGTCGCCCGTTTGGCGTGCTTCCAGTGCTTCTAGTGCCGAGAGAGCATATAGTTTCTCAACCGATGGGATGAGCGCATTGACTTGAACAAGCGTGTCCGCAATGCAGCCTTGCAGTTCTTCACGCTGATCATTGAAGATGTCACAGCGATTAATGGCAACAAACACTTTACCAAAATTGCGCGGACCGATTTCGCGCTTGATAAACGTCATCTCGTGCGCCGTTAGTAAGAACTCAGCATTTAGCACAAGCACAATGGCATCCGCAATGTTCATGAAATTCAGTGCTATAGACTCGCGCGCCCGCACGGCACTATTTATGCCAGGCGTATCTACGATTATCATTCCATTCGCCAGAATGGCGCACGGGTGCAATACATCAATATAGCGCACCTTCAGAAACTCAGGATTATCAACCGTTGCCAATTCTTTCAGCCGCGCAATTGGATGAGTTTCCTCGCGTCCATCTTCGTAGTGAACAGATAATTCCGCAGTGCTTCCATACCTGACTTGAGTGATCGTCGCTGAACATTCTGCAGTCCAAGTCGGAAGTAGCTCGCTGCCGATAATGGCATTCACAAGTGTTGACTTGCCTCCCTTAAACTCGCCAACAACGGCAATTTTAACTGCATCTACAGCAATACTTGCGCGCAGCAACTCTACTTCTTGTAGTCTTTGTGGTTGATTGGCATCTTTATAAAGGCTAATCGTGTTATCAAGAATCTGCACAAGCCGGTTCTTGATGGTAGAGTATTCCTTCAGCTTCTGTTCTAACATTGTCATAAATGCTCGCTATGTTTGCGTATTAGTGCGCATACGTGCGCGTCTAATGATGATAGCATACTTGATGGCAAACCACTGCTTTCCAACAATTCGCGATTTCTGTCTCGCCAATCATCAAGATGTATGTTGTATCGCGTCGTCAGACGCTGTGTCGCAACTAGCCGTGCGCAGGCGTAAAGAAGGAGCAGTTCTGTCACTAATGCAATCTCTTTAGTATGTTCTTTTCTACTTTGCCTTACGAGTTCACGAATAAGCTCCAGATCAACATCGCAATTGTTGTCGTCCAGCGACACGGCGATGCCACGCAGTTCTGACGGTATCTTGTCAATGTCGATCTGATCAGGCGGAACAGCTATATCAGTTGCTTGAGTGCTGTCCTGCTCAGGATGTTGTTCGCAGGCTGAAGAAAGATCAGGAAGAGTCTTTTTGTCGTGAATGAGAGTAAGCAGTGTCTTTACAGATAGTATTGTTGGTACTGTCTTAGGTACCACACTTTTCGATATTGTCTGAGCGCCAGCGCCGCGGTTTGATTTCACTTTCTGATCTGCAGGTACAATAGTGCCGTGATCGTTTTTGTCTGGTATCACTGTACTCAAGACATTTGGATGCGAAAGCTGTCTTATATCTATTGGTGCTGCATGATTAGCCATATGTGAGGGTGTGTAATCTGAACACTCCTCAATATGATCACATACTATTCTCACAACCCTGGAAGAGTTACTGCTAATCACAGTCCCACTAACCGTCTTGCCGATCAAGTCGTTCAATGACGTCTGTTTCCCAGTCAGTATTGCACTAGCAGACAGAAATGCGGAAACTCCATTGTCCAGCAACACACTAAGGCCGCCAGGACGCTTGCCCGTGACTTTGCCTCTGACGCGGATAGACGGATCCACCTTGATGCTCATTTATGTTACTCCATGTCTAATTCTAATTGGCGGAGGTGCATCCTCTGAATCCGGGTGTATTTCGTGTATTCTTCTCGCTACCTCTTCTGCTTCTATAAACATTTGCATATGACTGGTCCGCAGCGGTTCTATCAAACTCTTCACCCACGACCTATCAATGCCAGTATGCCACATGTTTTCTGCACCAAGTATGTATTGTATAAACAATTGTTTCAAGTAGTCAGCCGGTGCTTCAGACAGATTCACGCTATCATACAGTTTCTGCACACAGGGACATTTATATTGGTGGTGACCTAATACTGCACGAAACCAATATCTGACCAGTTTAGATCGTCCACGTATATCTTTTTCCATGTCAGCAAGCAGCGCATCGCACTGATTTATAGTGTGACAAACCGAACTCACAAAGAACCAGTCCACATACTTGTTACGGCCGCGTGGAGGCAGTAAATCATTCAGCGCAACGAAAGCGGGTGTAATCGATAGTTTTGTGAATGTTATCGGCTTTGATTCCAGAGTGCGTTGGTAATTCGTGCCCATTGGAAGATGCGAAAATAACTTTGTGATTAGTTCGCCTATAATCGCGCCTGAGTCGTTCTGAAACACCTGTAGCAAACACAGGGCGTTGGTCAGTTCCTCGCAAGACCTGGTTTTAAGGCATACTTGTATGGAGTGAGTTGCCATCGTGAATGCTTTGTCATGATCATATTTGAATACTAAAGGGATGAATTCCGTGAGACTCTCGCTTGTGGAGCGCACAGCGTCATCTGGATTATCTATCATGTCCCGTTCTTTTTGGCTCACCTTTCCACCAACAATATCGCTGAATACGGAAATTAGCCAGGCTCTACTATCCTTGAATGGATTCTTTTGAATGCCGGATCTTACAATGAACTCTCTGGCGCATGAGTTATTCTTACAGCAACCACAAATAAGATCCTTCAGTAGTTCGCGGGCGGCATGGTTCTCCGACAGTGAGAGTTTGTTGCCACCCGGGACTCTAGCCCACCGGCTAAGGATGCTCTGCATCATGCCCGGGAATGCTTTTGTACCTAACTGTCGTAGTTGTTCTCTAACACCAGTTCTGACCTGTGTGGATCCATCCAGGAAATCAGCGATGTACTGTTGCACAATGAGTGATTCCTGAGGATCCCCCATTAGGTCACTCAACAGTCCTTCCTCGTTGTCGAATACATGTTTCATTGCATCTCCCGACCAAGAATGCCGTTAAATACTTCTTGGTTGTCTACATTAGCAGTTACGTAAGGTGTCTTATCGTCGCCTTCATATCTGATACTCACGATTACCTCAGTTCCTTTTGGATATGTGCGAGACAGGTCTATTCTTTCACCACCTTGGTACAACAATGTATGATATACATCAAAGCCAGCATTACCCCTGCCGCAATCCTCACCAGCGAATATGAATAAGTCTACATATTGCGAATCACCTTCTTTCTCGAACTTAGTGTTTACGCACATCTCGGCATCATTCCGACCGATGATCTTCCTAAACCCATTAACAGTCTGCACATAATATGCGTCAGACGCTGGTTCCGTAATTTGTTCGTTATCCAATCCTTTCAACATACTATAAATCGCAGCTCCTTGTGCTACTGCAAGCTCTGCTGTGGCCATGCTAAAGAGAACCGGCCTGGCGAGATATACCTCAATGGCTTCTCTAAGAAGAACAAATTTAGACATACCTCCTACGCAAAGAAAATAATCAATTGAATCCGGTGAAATGTGAGTGCGCTCAAAAAAGGACTTGATAGGTGTGATACAATTTTTCGGATCATCGTTATTACCCAAAAAGCACTCGAATGTGGATTTCGCTATCTGTTCTGTCAGGTTCACCTCAAGTGTGTATTCCTTGTCGGCAACAGTTACTTCAATTGATTTCTGGACTTCCGTTTCGCCATCGCCATAGGCGTCGTTAAAGCGAATCTTGAGTTTCTCAGCTTCATCGATAAGCTTGTGACGCAATTGCTGTCGATGCTGTTTAGACAAAACAAGATCATTTAACACGGGATGTTGCTGGCACAATTGTTGGTGTAGCCAGCGCGCAAGCGTCTCGTCAAAATCCTCGCCTCCAACCTGAGTGTATCTATTAACATCTATGACTTTAAAAGTTACATTACTAAGCGTCTTCTCTTCAGTCGCATGTTTCCAACCAAGCTCGACCAGTGTTATGTCGAGCGTTCCCCCGCCTATGTCGTAGACAACAATTTTCGGATGACTGTCAATGTTAATTTTGCGTACGCCGGACTCGATGTCGTGAGCGATATATGACAGAAGGGCAGCCAAGGGTTCACTAATAAGCATGGATGACCTATGCACTTGCAGCCTAACGCCGGTTCTATGCACAGCTGTGTTTATGGCACGCAGTGTATCTTGGCGTTGTTTTGTTGTGAAAGACGCCGGCACCGTAACCGTGAGTACGTGTAATTCGTCTGATGTGCCACGTATGATCACCTCTTTTATGACGTACTCTACGTACAGGGCAGCGATGTCACTTGGTTGATATTCATTATTGGAAAACACAAAAGGAGGCACGTCGCGTCCCATAAGGCGCTTGACTGCATGCACATAACGGTCAGTGTACCCAATCGCGTCTGCTTTAGCAGCGTGTTGTTTCGCACACACACCAATGAGTGGCTCGTCGTCCAGAAAAAAGGTAACAGAAGGCAGCATCATTGGCGCTGGTTTTATCGGGTTGTTTTGCCAATCACTTTGCGGGATGAGTTGAATTCTCCCGCAGTACATGCCACGGGCATCCATCTGGCCTTCTGCAATCAGAGTAGTCGTGGTTCCGAGATCAATTCCAAAATACGCCATGTCTTTGTTCTCCTAATGATCAGCTGCACGCATTAACATGTCCAATACATGTTGGTAACGTTCCACAATCGCGCTGGTACGATCCAGCGAGCATTTCATCAACTTGTTGTGTCGCTTTGCCTGCAATACTTCAGTTTTCTTACGCATAATGGCGAGGGCAACTATACTGTCATGTCGTACCGCAAATACCACGCGCGCATCGCGCATGGCTGCCTCGCGGTCAGGAAAGAAATAGTAACCTGCGGGTGCAGGACATTCGTCACCAATAATGCCAATCGCATATGCCGTATTAGGATCAATACATCCGTCCTGATCACCCTCTACTATCTGATCCAATGACAACGACCCGCATACGTGTTTGCGCAGGCCTTCCACAAAATGAAGTTGCTGAGACAGTAATGGCGATTGCGATATGGCGCGAATAATACTAAACAAGAGATGCGTCTCGTGGCAGACAATTACTCGACTAGATTTGAAGAGATGTTGTACATGATCTTTGTGAGTCACAGTCCGTCCGCGTTCGACTGTTTTCGTACAGTTGCTGAGTCCGGCCTCTACGCAGGTAACATAGTTGCTCTCCGGCACGATGACAAGCAACGACTTGATGTTCTTATCATCAAGTGCGTCCTGTGTGAGCAATTGCTTGACAATACAATTGAAATGTAATTGACCTTCGCTTGTTTCAGTTGTTGAACCAGCGAGCGAATGCCAAAAGTGTTGTTCCACAACGTATCTTTGATCGATCCATTCGCAACGAGATTGATCGGTGACGTCGCACAGAAACCAACGAGTATCAGATTCATGTCGGGCAAAACATAATCCAGAGACTAATCGTTTATCTAGAATATCTGGCTTGATCCGAGTTTCGAGCAGAAGATGCTCTAAATAAAAGTAATTATCGCGCTCCAAAACCTTAGTGAGCGAAACTGTTGTATTAGTGAGGGATAGACAAATGCACGGAAAGCCAACAGGCGATACGATTGGTGGTACGTCAGCGGGCGGGTCTGGGCGGTTTACGTTTGAGAGTGCATTCAAACAAGCCCTGATCGATCCTGCGAGCGTATGAACTACTTCCTGATGATTTTCAGCGGTGGCCATTTTGCATTGAAGAACTTCATGAGTTCTTTTTTCATGTCAGAAATCTTTTCCTCGCTAGCCTGGATTCGTTTCATGAGGCTGTGCTTCTCTTGATCAAGTGAAGACAGCTCGCGCTCCAGTGATTCCAACACTGTCCTATTATTTTCAGCTACATTCATTGTTCTATTGTATTTTCATATCTGCTACATCATTAGCGCCGCCAGTTGTTTCTGTTTCTCCTGTGTTTTTTTGAACCGGGTGGCAACGGCGCACTCACGTTGCCTGTTAATGTGACATTGCTAGTAAACGCTCTATCCTGAGCATCATCGTGATGGCCCATTTCTGTGTGCGGCAAATCGCCGTCTTGGACAGCCCGCCCAGATTCAATGTCGCGCAGTTTGTTGTACAATTCCGCTGTCCGCCCCCATTTTGGCCAGAACAGCAGGCTCCGAAAGTGAAGAAAGGTTTTCGCAAGAAGCATCAAGTCGCTCTTCATTTGATTCATATCAGCCTTTATGCTGTTCGACTCATTCTGGATACGTCTGTCTTGCTCTGTCACGTAATTGACTATGTCTTGACTGAGTGTTTCTCGCGCATTTTTGATTGAAGCTTCCAGTTTGGAGTGCTGGCCGTTCATAGTGACCCTCGCTTCCGAAAGTTCGTTCTTAATGAGTTCGATGCTCGATTGGAGAGCAGTCTGTATCCGAGGAAGTTCTGCTTGGCCGTTCTTGAGTCCTTCCATTGTTTCTGCGGCTTGATCAATGATTTTATTGAGTTTATCATCTGTACTCGATTGAGCCAAGCGCAGATCGGAAGTATGCCTTGATATCTCTGCCTGAAGCTCCAACGCCCGCTTGAAACCATCTATTAAATGCGGATCGTCTAGCAACACGTTGAGCTTCTGCACTTGTTCTTGTTGATCACGTTGCAGCGTCCTTTCAAAGCCGGCAATGATTTGTCTTAACTTGTCAAATGTCTGGTTCATATACTACTCCTGATGTACACATAATGGTGATACCCGTGCTTCAACCCACACTGTTTCATTGTCACGCCATCCTTTGGTAACGACTCGAAAATGACATTCGGGTTGATCAGCCGAGAATGGTGTGCAACCCATGAAATCGTAGTTTTTGACTTCGGGATCTTCGCGATGCAGCACAATTGTATCAGCATCAGGGTAACTAGTCAACGTTTTGCCATTGAAGTCACGGATAAAACTGCCCACGTCGCCGCCCGCTGCAAGACAAGCTCTTACAGCGCGTGTGTTCATCGACTGATTGGTGATTCGTAGTTGTTGGCACTCCTGCTCATGCTTCTGAATCACCCTGTCGGCATCTTCATAACGAGCCATGTTGTCACCCATCATTTTCATCTTGGCTTTCATGCTCTCGTTTTTCATTAACAAATCATCCAGTTGGCCACGAAGCAGATTGCTTTTGACTGACAATTCTTCCAGTTGGCCGCGAAGCACCTTGACATCAGCGAAGGATTTCGTCTCGAGTTCGCAGTACTGTGATTCTAGTTCTCGCAGTGCTGCTTTTACTTCAGACATGAATTTAAGAATGACATCAAAAGTCACACTGGAGTTTCGCTGTGGGGCGCGGTGGTAATTGTTGTCTGAGCGCATTTTGATATTCTCTATTGGTATTAGAACACAAATTCACCGGAACCAGATCCAAAATCATGCACATCAATGTGAAACGATGCTGCCAACCGTGAGAGAACGCTCCCCGTACATCCGTGTGAGTAGATACAAATCGAGTCTGGAGCCATGGTCAGTAGCATACCGAGCAATTCAGGCATACTTGGATGAGTGTAAGCATCATAAGAGTGCATGTCGGGCAGACGTTTCTCGCAAAAACGCTGGGGATACAGCCACTCAATTGTGCTATCGCCTTTGAATTCTTGGTAGATGTCCCAGAAGAATCCACGTGGTTCGTCAAAGGAAGCCCCGCATATGTTGATGGCACTTCTTATTAGGGTGGTAGACTCTTCCAGAGGAATATCCCAAGGCGGCGTGGTGATTGACTGTCTATGCGCGCGCGCGAGGCCAGCTGTGACAAGGGGATACTTACTTGCACCGCCATTGCGTTGGTGCATGGCACAGGCTGTGTATAATTCGTGAAACTCACCCAATGCGCTCGTCGCAAAGACAAGCGTGCGCTGATCTCGATACGCGGCTTCTATGCTGGTCTGAATTGACCGTCTATTAAAATCCGAGCTTCCTGTGGGGAGACCTGTCGCATTGGCATGTGTACCGTCGAGAAAAAGACAGGCAACATTATTAACACCCAACTGGGCTGGCACAAACCCACCAACATCTCGCAGGGCGCCTTCGCCTGCGACAACAATAGAATGCCCGGAGCAAGGGTCGAGAAGCACATAAGCCAACGCGCCGGGACAATGCGCTGCCGCATGCCCAGTCACTGAGACCCCTGCGAGCATGACACTCATGTCTGTGTCTAAAACAATTGAATTTTCCTGAAGGAGACGGGCTGTAATGTAATCACCACGTTCTATTAAGTCATTCTGAAGCAGCGACAGCGTGTGATCACTCAGCACCACGCTTGCCTTGGGATTGACAGACAACAGGTAACCAAGCGATTGCACATGATCACGATGAGCGTGTGTTATTAGGAAAGCAGCAACCGATGCGGCAGAATTCACAATCGCTGTAGCAGAAGGCCCCGGATCGCACACAATTGTTTCTGCATGCGCATGAATGACAATACACTGTCCAGACACTTCCACTCTGAATCCCATTTCCTTTCTATGATTCCGATTCGAAAATGCTGTTTTTTGAGCAAGGCCAATCCATTTTTCGATTTCGCCAGGGTGAATGAGATGCACGTACTGGTCAAAAGGCCTACCTTTTGACGTATATGTAAAGCACGCTTGCTCAGCAGTAAGAAGGCTGTGCGAATCACTGGGAAGATTGAACATACTTCTCCCATGCGCCGAGAAACTTCTCAGATGATCCTTTGTCAAGTTTGGCTTTATACACAGCGGCAAATAGTTTCTCAATCGGTGTTCCATCAACAGTCAACCCAAGCGATGCTTCATCAAATTGGAAAGACTCCGGCTGTGGGTGGCGCGGCAACACCCTAAGCAGCCATTGTTGCGCTCGTGTGTTATCGTACCGGTACATTCGCTTGAACAAATCAGGGGCCCATTCAGAAACATATCCAGCCTCAAGGTCGCTTTCTAAAATCGCCATGACTGCTGCGTCTGCGCAAACACGTTCAAGATTGCTTGAAAGCTTGTCTGCGCGCGATTGGAGCTCTTCTACAGTATTTTTCAGAACTGTGTTCTTATCTGACAGCTCTAATATTTCGCTCCTGCTTGTGTTAATATCTTCTGAAAGTTTCTTAAGTCCCTTATGCTTTGCTGCTATATCACTCTGGATAGAACAGAGGTTTTCCCGTGATTCGGCAATCTTATTAGCTAATACGCTGTCTTCATCAATCAAGTGTTGGCGCTTCTCACGCACTTTCATCAGATCATTCACCAATGCTTCATATTCTGCTTTGCTCTTCTGGTGAGACCGTTTGACGTTATTGCAGTCTGCCTGGGTAGATTCAAGTTCTTTCTTTGTCTTTACTGTTTCTTCTCTGCGTTGTCTAAGTTCATCAGCCAATAGCGTACATTCCGCATCATATTCCTCACGTTTGCGTTCATATTGCTTGGCTGCCTCAATTGTTAAGTGAGCCTCATGCGCAGAGCATTGCAGTTTTTTGGTTTCCGCCTCGCATTTCACGAGTGCTTCGTATTTCTCCAAGTATTTTTGTTTTGCTCCCTCGGCCTGTCTTTGAAACGTCGCGAGTTGCTCCTTGGCTTGCACGATTTCGGATTGCTTCTCTGCAAGCCTTGTCTCCAGCGCTGCGTTTTCTGTTATATAAAATTCTCGCGTGTGTAGGTAGGCCTGTGCAGCTTCAATCTTGCGTTCCGCCTCTTTATACGTCTCACGAACGTCTCCTAACTGCGCCTCGGCTTGCTCGATGTCATGCCTAGATTGCATGAGAAGTTTCATCTTCTCGGAAATTTCATTATCCAGTCTCTTGACTTCTTTTGATTTATCGCCAATGTCAAGAACGTACTTGCCATCAAGAGCGCGGAGCAAATCGGCTTTTTCTGCAACGAGCTGCTGCTTTTCCTTTTCAAGCTCGGCAATTCGCCGTGGCGCTGTGAGAATCTCAATCAATCCCATTACCAACTCCTGTACTTAAGTTCTCATATTCTACTTGGTTCGTACGTATTTGTCAACTATGTGCAACACGTTGTTGCAAGTCAGTAGAAATGTCCTATGGTTACGTTCAGTAGAAATGTCCTGTTGTGCCCGTGTCATCAAGCACGTCACACAAAGCATCGCGCGTGGGGCGCGCGCGCGCGTGAGGCGCGGACTGCCGCACTGATATCTTTCACATTCAAGTACCTGCCGCGATGGCGGAGATGCATGCTGCCGTCCAGCCGGATTTCCACCTCGACGCGCAGGCGCGGACACACCCGCACCGGCTGGTTCTTGAGTAGTTGAAAGACGCGGTTGCGGCAGCGCACCGTATAGTCGTTTGCCACCACCCGCGGCGTGCGGATCGTGAAGATCTCGTCCAGCCGGTGTTCCTTGAGCAATGGCCGGTGCAGATCGACTTCCTCCGCCGGCGCCACGCCAAAGCGTTGGTTGTACCGCGCCAGATAGCCCCGTAGAAAGACGTTGCCTTTCTCGCGCGTGCTGATCCCCGCCAGCCGCAGCTCCTTCACCAAGCGGTCCTGCAGGGTCTCAAACGCCCGTTCCACCCGGCCTTTGGCTTGCGGACTCCCCGCGCACCGCACCATGATGTCCAACTCCTTTGCGGCGCGCACATACTGCGTCTCGGCCTGGTCGTCGCGCAGTTCCTCCTCAATCGTTGCCGCCCGGTTCACCCGATAGATCGAGTCCCGGTCCGGATACAGTTCCACCGGCCGGCCGTGCCGTTCCACATATTTTCGTGTCATGCGCATCAGTGTCAGCGTGTCTTCGCTCTCCTCAAACGATCCTTCCATGATCCGCCCGGTGGCGTCGTCCACAAATATGATCAGCGTGCAGCGCGCTCCCCGCTCTTCAAACCACGCATGCTCGCTGCCGTCCACCTGCACCAGCATCCCCACGCATTGCCGCCGTTCCCGCCAGGCACGGTGCCGCCGTTTCCCGCGTTTGGCCTTCCACTGCTGCGTGCGTATCATCAGCCGTCGCACCGTGCTTACGCTCAGTCTGATCCCGTCCCGCCGCGCCAGCATCTCCTGCGCCAGCGTCGGTCCGAAATCCTGGTACTGCCGTTCAATGGCCTGCTGCGCCGCCGCGACCGTCTTCTGTGCGGTCCGCCGCGGGGATGTACGCCCCTTCAGCCGATGGATCACCCCGGCCTTGCCTTCCTGCCTCACGCGGGCGACCATCCGTCGTATCTGCCGCGGGCTCCTCCCCAGCAGTCGCCCCGCCTCACTCTGCCGCAGTTTCCCTTCGATGACGTCGCGCACTGCATGCCATCGGTCTACTTCTTTTCCGCTCATTGTTAGGTCCTCCTTCATTAGCGCTCCTCGGTTTTCCTGGTGAGAAGCGTATTGTAGCATCAGAGGACATTTCTACTGAACGTAGCATAGGACATTATAACTGAATTTTGACACTATGTGCAACACGTCCACGACAATTACGACACTTAGTAAATCGACGGATGAGAAACGCTGAGAATGCGCAGTTAGACAACGCAAACTGCATCCCTGCGCAACACAGGTGGGGTTTGCGTACCCAGGCGCGGATACGTAAAAAGTGTAATTCAAGTTGTCGCCAGACGCATAAAAGTCAATCGGGTGTTTGGGAAGCTTTATGGTGTATAAACACTGAGCCACATGGTGTAAAAGTATCTAGGTGCTGGTACGCAGATGGCTGCGCATGCCACATAACCCCAGTGGAAATCAGCCTCTGCTGCGGCTAATTTCATCTTCATTGCCATATTGATCACCATTTTTGGCCATTCCCGCCTTCATCCAATTCCCCCGCAACATCTTAATTCGTCCGACTTTTGCGTTATAAAACATGTAAACACCAACATTCTTCTAACCGCCATCCCCATATTCACATGCACATCCTCATCCACATCTTGCTCTCTGCCGACACCAAGTCAATGGCAATAACAAATGCCCAAATCACCCTCAACAACCTGATCGAAGCTGGTCACTACGATTATTATAACATCGGCATCGAATCGCGCTGGCCGAATATTCCAATTGCCGTAGGCGCACATACGAAACAGGGCAAAGCCTTATTCGACAATGCGCTTCAGGCCACAAAGGATGAATTTCTCGATCACCTGTTCTTTATCCGCAATGCAATGGAGAAATTCGACGAACTGGAATTATACAATGCACAACGAAATGACACGCATGATCCAGATCAATATTGCTTCAAGTGGAGCTTTATTCGGCATGCCAATTGCGCACATTGCCATCGCGTATATTCACAATGCTGCGCGTGAGCTGCGCGAAGCGACGTACCGAGAAACGGCGTGTTGGAACTCCTATCGCTAATGCAAATCTCGGAACAGTATAATCCACGCCCACATTGAACCAGCCACGGAGACACAGGTTATAAGGAAAGCGATGCCTAACCGCCCCCAGGCTGGACGCTCTTTTCCTACAATCAACTTGTGCACGATCCCGATCAGTATGACCAGCAATGTGAGTGGAGCGAGAATGTACACGTTCAGGAATAATCCTCCAAATATCGTACATGAGGCAAGTGTTCCAATACCTTCTGGAGCATTTAGAAATGATAGTGATATAATCATCAGGAGCGTGATCGAAAAGGAGACGAGGGCGATTGCCAACCCGGCTTTAGCAAAGGGAGATCCAGTTCCAACGGGGCTGCGGCTGACCTGTGGGCTGGGGCATTGGGCTGTTCCATACGTGCTGACCATACCAAGCATCATCTCTCGGGTGAAACGAATACCGTACGCTGCAACTAGTTTGGCATTTTGTTCCCAGAATTGCAAGGGCCTACAATAATTATTTACGCAGCCCATTTCACCATTGTCACCATTGTCCAATATTCCAGCTAAAACTTAATCCGCTCTCCTTTTGCGTTATAAAACATGTGGGTCGTATCTGCCGATGCTCACATCTAAATATTCACATTCACACAAGGAGTAGCGTATGGGAGACAGAACCTGGGTGACGATTACCGTTGCCCAAAATGACATTGCCACATTGCTCACCACAATGGGATTCACGATGGCCGACAAAGACAATCTCAATGCCGATGAACATGATGGGCTGTTGGATATCATACCGAACGAAATGAATTATGGTGCCTATGACGAATTGCAGGCATTGGCAGTTGCGGGTGTCACCTTTACAGCCCATAACGGTTCCGGCTGTAATTATGGCGAAGGATTGTCGGTCGGGTATAAAGGCATAATGATTGACGTGGATGCGCTGAACAATGAGCCGGTATGCGTGATCGGCAAAAACATGGAGCCGAATACCGAATCAATCAAAAACATTCGCCGGTACTATGCATTGCTCAAGAAGGCCGAAGATGAATTCGGCAAGATCAAATATCAAGTGCCCAATCAACCTGCGACTGTCAAGTAATCCTAACCACAGGGAGCATGTATGACACAACGAATTGAGCCGGGGACTATCTATGCAACACCAGGAGCATTGAACACATTGGCATTGGCAGGAGAGACCGCCATCAAGTATTTGCTAAGGCACATGTCGGGTGATTGGGGCGATATATGCGATGACGACAAGGCGGAAAACGAATATGCGATGGTCAGTGTGAAGCTCGCTTCAATTCATCCTGCTGCACACACCGTTTTCATCACGCAGCGATAGGGTTTGTCGCACTGCGGCCCGACGGCGATCCCTGGGCTGGCCGGCGCACTGATTACCGCCAACATTTCGGTAACGTTGCGCTCAACATCTTTACTGGCCGCAAGCACTTTATCTGTAATATCTTCACACGCGAAAGCGTCGTCCGGCACATGTGCCGTGCGGCCGAACTGCTCCCGCTTGAGATGCATGAGCAGACAGCGAGCAATGCGCACACCCGCGCCGGTGTAGCAGTAGTATTGTAGCGCCATATCGTTTATGTCAACATCCTTCACACGCGTACGGTTTTTAACCTCGATCAACTCCCAGCCATCGCTGTCAACCGGATTGAGCACATCAGCACGCGCAAACGTGTTTTGGTACATGAAGCCGGCCTCAAATAGCGGTCTGCGCAGCGCAAGCATTTTGTTTGACGCAAGCACACCCTTTTCAAGCCCCAAATCCCATGTGACCTCGATGCCCTGCGGGAAAAGCTGTTTGGCGCGCTTGTCCACTTCATGGCCTTTGTCAAACACCGCCTGCGCTTCAGCATCAAACGCCGGCATGCGCTCTTTGGTATTGTAGTAAAACCAAAGCAGCTTGCGGCACTGTAAGCCATTCAGATATTTGCTTTTGGAGATGAAGGCTGGCATATCGGTATTTGTGACTTATCGAATCCATTTGGGCACCGTTTCACAGAAAGCTGCGGTTAGTTCATCTTGCGATGATATTTCAGCAAGAACTCTAGCAACGCAGTTAAAATCAATTACATCACATTCATTTCGTTGAAACTCCTCAACGGACGCGCGCTCTGCCTTTTTTATTTTGTCATATGTGGTAGTCGGTTGTATGAATATGCACTTCTTCTTACCCCACTTAAGATTCTCACATTTCACATTGCGTTTAACGTGTTCTATCCTACCGCGCCAGAAGGACTCTTTGTTTTCTAATGTCAGGAGCTCCAGTTCATTAAGGTAATGCAGCAATTCATGATATTTTACCTTTGCCTCTTTCCTGCAACTTGATGATTTCATTATCTCTATTATGTCGTCTACAAGCTCCCGAAATGACAAATTCAGTCCCTTTCGGAGGTAGTCGTTTTGCTTCATGTTCAGCGAGGCCATATCTGTCTTCAATTCAACCAGATACATGGTATTTGTTTTTTTGTTCACACATAGGTAGTCAACATTGTTTGATGAGCACTTTGGTCTTTTCCTGAGAGGAAACTCTGGTATAATTGCGTCAATATCAGGCTTGTCTGGATGCTCAGCTTTTAGTATGTCGCTCAAATGGACAGCGAAGAATATGTCAGCTCGTCTTTCAAGTTGATACTTAGGCAGATTGCCCCATTCTGTAAGTTTATCGAAGAGTTGTTGTGTTTTTGTTGCTTTGCTCATGTGCGACTCCTATTTAGATTGATTGTTTGCGTATCTTGCTGCTGTTCGTGACGCCTGATCTTCCACCGCGCGTGCAAGCCATTCTGGTGACTTGACGAGGCAGTGCTCGCCGCAGGACATGATGAAAGACTTTACCCATTCGGGATTCATGCTCTTGAACGACGCCTCGACGGAACCGTCTGCATGAGATTTCAATTGCACGCGGTTCCAATGCTTCACACGGTCGGCATATTCCGCGTCGAATGTTACCACAAATGTTTCTGCGTCGCGCTCGTATTGCCGCCAGAAACTGCGGTTCCAGTATTCGCGGGCGTCAAAGTCTTCCGGCGGGACAAACTTGAGGTCAAGCAACGTGCAGGTCTTGAAGCGGTCAACGCGGAAGGCGCGCCGTTCGCCGCATTTACAGTCGAATCCCAGCAGATACCATACATCATGGTGATACACCACGCCATAGGGGTTGACGTCATGCCGGTCGGGCGTCTTGTCACCCACGCCTATGTGTGTCAGGCGAAGGCGTCGGCATTCCACAATTCCCGTGCGAATAACCTTCATGAACTGCACGCCGCGTGATTTTAGCGGAATCTCAAAATGAATGCGGGATCTCAGCCAGTCAATCCACGCGGTACGCTCAATGGGCAAGGAAGCACGGAGTTTGTCCAGCGTGCGCGCAACCTCAACCAGAGAAAAGCCAAGTTTTGGCGAGAAGACGACCGCAAAGATGAGATTCAATGCTTCTTCTGTGCCGCCTTCGAGCCCGGCAAAGGTGCGACCCGGCGCGAGCCGAACACCGCGCCCTGTCTGGCGCTCAACAGACAATTTGGTGGTATTCTCGATTTTGTCCAGATCGCGATAAAGGGTGCGCTCGGCCGTTTCAAACTGTTCGGCGAGATGGCGCGTGATATGCCAGCGATGGTCGGAAAGAAGGATCAACAAGGCCAACAACCGTTCAGCCGGCCGGTAGTGACCTGTGCGATATGTGCTTTGAGCCATTCTGCGCAAATCCGGTGCGTGATGTTGTATTGTAGCCAGTCGCAACATTTTAGTCAACAACATGAAGGCGGGATGATTTCGCCGTTCTCGATCACGCAGCGCGTCGCGTCGGATTTGTAAATATCCACCGGCCGCAGGCGGATGCCGCGCTCGCACATCTCCAGCGCGAGTTCATACACCGTCAGGACGTCCTGCTCATTCTTCGCCAGTTTGCGCCGCCCGACGGCCTCCAGTTCGTCCATCGCCGTGCGGATGGCACGCTTGCCGCCGGCCACCTCCGGCGCGTTCAACGCATGCCGCATGACCGTGAAGTAGGTCGCGTAAAACGCCACCGGCTGGTGCACTTTGCAGTAAGCGATCCGCAGCGCGTTGATGACATACGCCACGGCGTGGGCTTTGGGAAACATGTATTTGATTCTTTGGCACGACTCGATGTACCAATCCGGTACCTTGTGCTCACGCATCACCGTGATGTCGTCCGGCTTGAGCCCTTTGCCTTTGCGCACCTGCTCCATAATCTTGAACGCGCTGAACGGCGCCAGCCCTTTCTCGATCAAGTAATGCATGATGTCATCGCGGGTGCAGATGCACTGTTGCAGCGTGGCGTGGCCGTTCTTGATGATGCCGCGCGCGTTGTTGAGCCAGACATCGGTGCCGTGACTCAGGCCGGAAATGCGGATGATGTCGGCGAACGTCTGCGGGCGCGTTTCGTCCAGAATGCCGCGCATAAAATCAGTGCCGAACTCGGGAATGCCGTAGGTGCCGACTCGCGAGCCGATCGCCTTCTCGGTCACGCCCGGCGCTTTCACGCCGGAAAACAACGACAGCGTCTTGGGATCGTTCAACGGCACCTTGGTGATATCCATGCCGGTGTATTCGCTCAATAACCGGATTTGCGTCATATCGTCGTGCCTGAGAATATCGAACTTGAGCAGTTGCTCCTCCATCGTATGATAATCAAAATGCGTGGTCTGGTTGGCGCTGTCGGCACTGTTGGCCGGGTACTGCACCGGGCAGAATTCTGTAATACACCTATCAGGCGGCAGGATGATCATGCCGCCCGGATGCTGGCCGGTCGTGCGCTTGATGCCGATCAGGCCCTCAATGATGCGATTGACTTCCGCCTGCGACCATTGCTCGCCGGTCTTCTCCAGATAATTCTGGACAAAGGCGAAGGCCATCCTGTCCTGCAGCGTGCTGATCGTGCCGGCCCGGTAAACATGGTCTTTGCCAAACAAATCCTCGATATAGCGGTGCGCCCGCGCTTGATATTCGCTGGCAAAAAGCAGATCGATGTCGGGCGTCTGGCTGCCCTCGAAACCGGCGAAGGTCTCAAATGGAATGTCGAAACCGTAGCGTTCCATCAGCGCGCCGCACTGCGGGCAGACGCGTAGCGGCAGGTCCACGCCGACCTCGGCCCGGATGCCGTCGAGCGGTGCCGCGCGCGGTTCGCCGCGCTCGTCAAACTGGACGAATTCAGTGTACGAGCATTGCGCGCAGGCATAATGCGGCGCAAGGCTGTTCACCTCGGTGATGCCGGCCAGGAACGCCACAAAACTCGAGCCGACACCGCCACGTGTGCCGACGATATAGCCGTCATCCAGTGATTTCTTGGCGACTTTGTGGGCCAGCATGTACAGGTCGGCAAAATGATTTCTAATAATGTCGGTCAGTTCGCGCTGCATTCGACGCGTCACCAGCGGATGAGGCTGCGCGCCGTACAACGCGCGGCAGCGCGCCGCGCACATCTGGCGCAAGTCGTCTTCGGCGCCTTCCAGCTTCGGCGGATGGAACCCGGACGGAATCGGCGCGATCTCCTCGACCGACGCCGCAATCTGCTGCGGATTTTCGATCACCACCACGCGCGCCATTTCCGGGCCGAGATAGGCAAACTCGTCAAGCATCTCGTCCGTGGTCCTGAAATGCAGCGGTGCGTCAACGTTTTCATCAATTTCCTCGTCCCGGGCCTGGCCGATCTGCAGCACGCGCCGTAACAGCACGTCGTCCGGCTTGAGCATATGCACGTCGCCAGTTGCCGCCACCAGCTTGCCATACTGCTCGCCCAAGGCGCAGATACGCCGGTTGATCGCCAATATGTCCTCTTCCGACGCCAGCGTGCCTTTGGCCACGTAAAACAAGTTGTTGGCGCGCGGTTGGATCTCGAAATAATCATATAAGGCCTGGGCCGCGGCAAAGCGCCGGCCGAACTCGTCGGGCGTGATGGTGCCCGTGTGGGCCTGCAGGACCAGGCGGAACAGTTCGCCGTGTGCGCACGCACTGCCGATCAGCAGGCCCTCGCGATACTGTTCCAGCACGTCGCGCGGAATCAAAGGCATGCCGTAGCTATACGAGCAGTACGATAGCGACACCAGCTCGTACAAATTGCGCAGGCCATGCGGCGTGCGTGCATAAAGAATGATGTGATGCACGGTGCTATTGAACTCGTCATGACACGGGTAGACCGGGCATTCTTTCTTGTTTGCCAAGAGCTCTTTGACAAGCGTACTGGGGGCATTGGCCAGATATCCTTCCATGCCAAGAAGAACCTTGATGCCAAACCGCCGGCCCAGGGCGTGTGCTTCAGGAAAGGCATGCACATTGCCGTGGTCGGTGATGCCAATGGCCGGATGGCCCCACGATGCTGCTCGGCCAATCAGTTCTTTGACATCTGCCACGCCATCCATTTGACTCATTTTCGTGTGGGCGTGGAGTTCGATACGTTCGGTCACCGTGTCAGGGCGCACGGTGGCATTGCGCACTGCATTTGTTTGGGATGGCGTGTTCATTTTGGTCGCGTGTGCTGGTTATTCGCGACCAGTATAGCAGTCGCCAATGCCAAAATGTGTCAAGAAGTGCTACGCAATCCGCAAACCACCAGACATATGACGTCATCAATAGTCGCTGCACTTCGATTAATTGTAGTGCGTAGCTATGCAACATTATAGAGAAACCGAGCCGATATTTGGTTGATGAATGTTGAGATAGTACGTGCTACTGTGTAGGCCGGACAAAGTTCCTGACAGATTCTGACATTGACTTATGGTGTCCTGGCGGTATGGTGAACCGAACACGATTCATTTGGTTGGGTGATTGCTTGCCGTTCCCATGCGGTTTTGGTATACTTCTGCCTGTAATGCGTGTCCTGAAGCGCGGGCAAAGGCTCTGCGGTTCGGGTCGTCACAGCGGATGGTGAAGTGCAGTGATTCATACCAAAGCACAGCGGGTTTTGATCATGCCGAGGCCACGGACTGTCAGCATTGTGCATGGCGTTTGTTCTATCCAGCGGAGTTTCTGACGTGGACGCATCCCAGTTAAACGGCATGACCAATTTCATTTGGGGCATTGCGGACGACATGCTGCGCGATTTGTACGTGCGCGGCAAATACCGTGATGTAATTCTGCCCATGACCGTGTTGCGCCGCCTCGATGCCGTGCTGGAACCCACGAAAAAAGCCGTGCTGGAAATGAAAGCCGCCCTGGATCGCGAAGGTGTCGCGCATCAAGACGATGCCCTGCGCTCCGCCGCCGGGCAGGCGTTCTACAACACCTCGCCATTTCTCTTGCGTGACCTCAAATCGCGCGGCACGCAGCAAAAACTCAAAGATGACTTTGAGGCCTACCTCGACGGCTTTTCGCCGAACGTGCAGGAAATTCTCATCAATTTCGAGTTCCGCAACCAGATTCCGCGGTTGTCGAAGGCAGACGCATTGGGGCAGATTATCGACAAGTTTCTGGACAAGGACTTCAATCTCAGCCCGTACCCTGTAGGTAATCTGCCGGGACTCGACAACCATTCGATGGGCACCATGTTTGAGGAACTCGTCCGCCGCTTCAATGAGGAAAACAACGAAGAGGCCGGCGAGCACTGGACGCCGCGCGACGCCGTCCGGTTGATGGCCAATCTCATCTTTCTTCCCATCGCGGACAAGATCGAATCCGCCGCCTATCTTCTGTACGACGGCACCCTCGGTGTCGGCGGCATGCTTACCGTCGGCGAGCAAACCCTGAAGGAACTCGCACAAGCGCAAGGCAAACAGGTTACCACGCACCTCTACGGCCAGGAGATCAACGCCGAAACCTACGCCATTTGCAAAGCTGACTTGCTGCTCAAAGGCGACGGCGACAACGCTGATAACATTGTCGGCGGGCCGGCCTACTCGACCCTCTCAAACGACGCCTTCCGCTCGTTCAAGTTTGATTTCATGATGTCGAATCCGCCCTACGGCAAGAGCTGGAAGAGCGATCTCGAACGCATGGGCGGCAAGAAGGAGATCAAGGATCCGCGCTTCATCATCCAACATGCCGGTGATCCTGAGTGCTCGCTGCTGACCCGCTCCAGCGATGGCCAGCTGCTGTTCCTGGCCAACATGGTCAGCAAGATGAAGCATGACACGCCGCTGGGCAGCCGGATCGCCGAGGTCCACAATGGTTCCTCGCTGTTCACCGGCGACGCGGGCCAGGGCGAGAGCAACATCCGCCGCTGGATCATCGAGAACGACTGGCTGGAAGCGATTGTCGCCCTGCCACTGAACATGTTCTACAACACCGGCATCGCCACCTACATCTGGGTGCTGACCAACCGCAAGCCGGAACACCGCCGCGGCAAGGTCCAACTAATTGATGCGACGCAGTGGTACCACCCGCTGCGCAAGAACATGGGCAAGAAGAACTGCGAACTGCTGCCCGAGGACATCCAACGCATCTGCGATGCGTTTCTTGAGTTCAAGGAAACCGAGCAGTCGAAGATCTTCCTGAACGCCGCCTTCGGTTACTGGAAAGTGAAGGTCGAGCGCCCGTTGCGGCTCCACAGCCAGTTCAGCCGCAAAGCCATCGAGTCACTCCGTTTCGCGTCTGGCGACGAGGAAATCCGCACTGTGCTGTATGACAAACTGGGCGACGTGTTGTTTGAGAATCCCGCCGGCGTCCGTAAGGAACTGGAGCAGCTCGTTAATGACTGGGGCAAAGGCGACAGCGAGGCGGAGGATGAGGAAAACGGCGATGTCCCCACCAAGATAACTCTGCCCGACGCTAAGAAACGGAAACTCCTGGATGCGGGCACGTGGAAGCGCGACGCGACGCTGGTGGATGTTGCCACTCTGCTGCTCAAAGAAGTGGGCGGTGGGCTGTTTGCGGACTACAACGTCTTTCTGGAGCAGGTTGATGCCGCGCTAAAGAAACTACAACTAAAACTCAGCGCCGCAGACTTGAAGCTGATCGTCAACGCCGTGAGCTGGCGTGCCGAGAACGCGCCACCGGTCATCAAGAAGATACACAAGGTTGGCAAGGTCAAGCCGGATCCGTTGAACGGCCTGTTTGAAACCACGTTGGCAGGCAAGCCCGCTGTTGTTGAATACGAGCCCGACAGTGAGTTGCGCGACTATGAGCAGATCCCGCTGCTTGAAGAGGGCGGCATTGAAGCATTCATCCGCCGCGAAGTCCTGCCCTACACGCCGGACGCCTGGCTCGTCGAGGCCGACACCAAGATCGGCTACGAGATCAGTTTCACCCGCCATTTCTACCAGCCGCCGAAACTGCGCACGCTGGCAGAGATCAGTGCCGACATTGCGGCAGTCGAGCAGGAGACAGAGGGGCTGCTAAGCGAGATCACGAAAGGAACTCAGCCGTGATCGAAAGCCTCAAACCGTATCCGGCATACAAGGAGTCGGGGCAGGAATGGCTCGGCAAGGTTCCGGCGCATTGGGATCTGAAGCCCGGTCAAGCTGCATATCAAAAGCACAAGGTTTCAAACACTGGGTTAAAAGAAAATACCGTGCTCTCGCTCAGTTACGGGCGCATCAAAGTGAAAGCTACCGACAAGCAACACGGATTGGTTCCCGAGTCCTATGAGACATACCAAATCGTCAACGAGGGCAACATCATCATCCGGGGGACCGACCTTCAGAATGATCACACCAGCCTGCGCATTGGGTTAGCACGCAATCATGGAATCATATCTTCAGCATACTTATGTCTTGAAACTCGCGCTGCTGTTTCACCTGACTATGGCTACCAGATTCTTAATGCCTTTGACCTCACCAAGGCGATCTATCGCTACGGTTCAGGGCTGAGGCAAAATTTGGACCATGGGGAAATCAAGCGTCTTCCGATATTTCTCCCGCCGCCCGACGAGCAAGCCGCCATCGTGCGGTTTCTGGATCATGCGAACGCGAAGATTGACCGGTTCATCCGCGCGAAGAAAAAAGAACTCGTTCTAACCAGTGAATTGCTCTTAACCGTAACACAACACGCCATGCGGCTGCCAGGCGCGAGGAATCTTCGTTTTTCTACCGTAGCAGAAGTCATGACGCGTTCGATCGAAAGGCATGCAGGAAAAAGTTACACACCGATTGGACTATTCAATCGCGGCCGTGGGATATTCCACAAAACTATTAGGGACAGCTCCGAACTTGGTGACTCATATTTCTTCCGGGTTGAAGACGGCGACCTTGTGCTCAGTGGGCAATTTGCATGGGAGGGCGCAGTAGCTATAGCAAGAGCCAGAGATTCTGGATGCGTTGCCTCGCATCGCTATCCAATAATGCGTGGCCGCAAGGAATACGCTTCATCCGCAGTTTTACTGGCAATATTGCGAACTCCTTATGGATCAATGATGCTGGATCATAATTCCCGCGGTGCTGCAGGACGAAATAGGCCGCTAAATGCCGGTATGCTTCTCAAGGAAAAGTTGCCCATTCCACCTCATTCTGCGCATGCACGCATCACTGACTTGCTCGATCAAGAGTATGCAATCGCTCAGTCGCTTTCACAAACGATCAAATACATCAACGAATACCGCACGCGCCTGACCGCTGACATTGTGACCGGCAAGCTGGACGTGCGCGAGGCGGCGGCCCACCTGCCCGCCCTTACCGCCGAACCCACCCCCGAAGCCGCCACCACCGACCAGCTGGAAGAAACAGAATCGGAGGAGATCGAGGCATGAATGTGCGATTTATTGCTGCTGATCCGCGAAATCGAGCCCGACCGGACTTGGACACGGTGCTGGCCCATGGAACGGATCAACTGGCTATCGCGTGTGCGTTTTTGACTCCCGGCGGAGTGGAGACGTTGAAGCGCCACGCCGCGCGTCTGACGCTTCCTGATTCCTTCGTGGTCGTAGCCTGGGATCATCCAACCAGTCTCGATTCCCTGAATGCGTTGCACGCAATTATTCCAGGCAGACTTTATGTTCATCTGGGGTTGTTGACGCCGGTCGAGCGAGGGGTGGGGTCGGGACTCATGCACACCAAGGTATTCTTTGCCAGAGCGGGCGAGCAGTGCCGGCTCTGGACGGGCAGCCACAACCTGACCGCATCCGCCATGCAGGGTGTGAACTGTGAAGCTGCGGTGCTGGTTGACGGCACTCGTGGTGAGGTCGTGTTCACCGACGCGCTGGTGCACCTGAACCAATGCCGAGCGGAGGCGATGCTGTTCGATCCGCTCAATCCGCCACCGCCATTACCCTCCGAGCAGACGTTGGTAATCCACGCGGAATGCCACACCGCCTTGAAGCCTCATCCTTGGTTCGTGCATCTGCGACCAGACAACACGGATTACGACAAAGCGATGCGCCCCCCGGCTGCAGTTTGGCTTTACCTGTATAAACCCGGGACGCTTCAGTTAGGAAGACGCCGTCCACCTGCCGTGGCAACCTATTCTGGCACTCTCACCGCGTTGAATTTCACCGAGCGCCATCCCCGGTATCGCGGCATTTCCGCCGACTGGAGCGCCGCCGACTACGTCATAGAATTGAAGGTTGGAGTGCCCTGTTTAACAGAGCCGACCCCACACTCCAGCACTCCCTCACAGGGCGTTTTCCGCGTGGAGGCGAAGGAAGCTACTGACACTGTGTGGCTGACAGAAAGCCCGAAGCCCTCCTTGGAACGAGTGGTCGGAGAGCAGCGTGTCTCTGAAGTCGATCCAGAGTTTCGGCAATTCTTCACCAAAAAGTCGCTGATGGGTGGGCAATTGCTGCACCAGCAGTATCAAAGTGTGAAGACGGTCGTCCGCGTTCCACGGAAAGAAGTGGGGTTCGTCGAGCCAGCCGACATGCTGTCACGTTTCGAAACGCCAGCGAACACCGAGATCGTCATCGACGAAGAATTGGAAGCGGAGGACAAATTCGCCTTCATCTATCGCGCTAAATACCGCGCGTAAACGCGAGGAATTCGAAATATGAGCAACACATCCATTGGAAAACTTGAGCGTGTCCCACTCCGCAAAGTGTGGGAGCACGAGGCCTACGACTTCACGCAATGGTTGCAGGAGAACATCGACGTTCTGAACACCGCGCTGGATCTGAACCTCGTGAACGTGGACCGCGAGCAGGCGGCGGGTTCGTTCAGCATTGATCTTGTGGCGGAGGATGAAGGCGGCGGCACGGTCATCATCGAAAACCAGTTGGAGAAGAGCAACCACGATCACCTCGGCAAGATCATCACCTACCTTTCCAGCATGGGCGCGAAGGCCGCAATCTGGATAGTCTCCGATCCCCGGCCCGAGCACGTCGCCGCCGTAGCCTGGCTGAACGAAAGCAGCAGTGCGGCCTTTTACATGGTGAAGGTCGAGGCGGTGCGCATCGGCGACTCGCCCGCCGCACCGTTATTCACGCTCATCGTCGGCCCATCCGAAGAAACCAAGGATGTCGGCCAGACAAAGAAGGAGATCGCAGAACGTTACGGCATCCGCAAACGCTGGTGGACCACTCTGATCGAGCGTTCCGCCAAGGTGAACAAACTGCACGCGCACATCACGCCGGGTGAATACTCGTGGATTGGAGCAAGCTCGGGTGTTCGCGGGTTGAATTTGAATTACGTCATTACACAGGACGAATGCGCCGCCGAACTCTACATCGACCGGGGCAAGGACGCGGAGGAAGAGAACAAGTCCATCTTCGATCAGCTCTTCGCCCACAAAGCGGAGATCGACGCGTCCTTCGGCGAACCGCTGAGTTGGGAGCGACTGGAAGGGAAGCGCGCCTGCCGCATCCGCCACACCCAAAGCGGTGGGGGTTACCGTTCCTCCGAAGACCAATGGCCCTCCTTACAGGATACTATCATCAAAGACATGGATCGTCTGGAAAAGGCATTGCGACCTTACCTGAAACAACTGAAGTTGAACGCATGAGCACCGACACGACTGAAAAAGGCCTCGAACTTTTGATCATGCGCCACATGACCGGCACGGATGGCTTGGCGTTTCCGCCAGCCGGCGCAGCACATGAGTCCAGCACTCCTTATCGCGGCAGCGGCTGGCTGGCAGGCAACCCGGCCGATTACGACCGCGAATATGCCGTGGACACCAAACAACTCTTCTTGTTCCTGCTGGCGACGCAGCCAGACGAGTATGCCAAGCTCGGTATCGCCGATTACCAAGACCCGCATGATATGGCGCGGCAGAAGTTCCTTGCCCGCCTGCAAGGTGAAATCACGCGGCGCGGAGTGATTGATCTGCTGCGGCACGGGATCAAGCACGGGCCGCTTATCTTTGATCTGTTCTACGGCACACCCTCGCCGGAGAATCAAAAGGCCACCGCGCGGCACGCCACCAACCGTTTCAGCATCACGCGCCAACTGCGCTACAGCCGCGAGCAAACCAAGCGGGCGCTCGATTTGTGCCTGTTCATCAATGGGTTGCCCATCGCCACCTTTGAACTCAAGAACAGCCTGACCAAGCAGACGGTCGAGGATGCCATTGAGCAGTACAAGCGTGACCGCGACCCGCGTGAGATTCTGTTCCAGTTTGGCCGCTGCGTCGTGCACTTTGCGGTGGATGACCAGAAAGTGGCAATGTGCACGGCCCTGAAAGGCAGTAAAGGGAATGCGAAGGACTCGTGGTTCCTGCCGTTCGACCAGGGCTGGAATGACGGTGCGGGCAACCCGCCCAACCCGGATGGGCTCAAGACCGATTTCTTGTGGAAACGCATCCTGACGCCGGCGGGCCTGACCAACATTCTTGAAAATTACGCCCAGATCGTCGAGGAGGAGAATCCCAAGACCGGCAAGAAAAAGCAGGTGCAGATTTTCCCGCGCTATCACCAGCTCGACGTGGTGCGGAGCATTCTGGCCGATGCCGCGGCGCACGGCGCGGGCAAGCGCTATCTGGTCCAGCACTCGGCCGGCAGCGGCAAATCGAATTCCATCGCTTGGCTGGCGCATCAATTGATCGGCCTGCGCAAGGACGGAGCCGATGTGTTCGACTCGATCATTGTCGTCACCGACCGTCGCATTCTCGACCGACAAATTCGCCAGACGATCAAGGGCTTTGCCCAGGTTGGCAGTATTATTGGCGCAGTCAAGGACGGCGCAGGCAGCTCAAAGACCGAACAGCTCACCAACTTCATCAAGCAAGGCAAAAAGATCATCATCTCGACGGTGCAAACCTTTCCGTTTGTGCTAGACGAGATCGGCAATGAACATCGCGGCAAGAAATTCGCAATCATTATTGACGAGGCCCACTCGAGTCAAGGCGGGCGGACCACCGCCGCGATGAACCGGGCGCTGTCCGAAGGTGGCGAAGCGCAAGATGACGAGACCACCGAGGACGAGATCAACCGGATCATCGAATCGCGTAAACTGCTGCCCAACGCCAGCTATTTCGCCTTCACGGCCACACCCAAAAATAAAACGCTGGAGATTTTCGGCATTCCCTTTCAGGTCGGTGACGACGTCAAGCATCGGCCCTTCCACAGCTACACCATGAAGCAGGCGATTCAGGAAGGCTTCATCCTCGACGTGCTCAAACACTACACGCCGGTGGAAAGCTACTACCGCCTGGCCAAGACCGTCGAAGGCGATCCCGAGTTCGATGTGAAGAAGGCCCGCAAAAAACTGCGTTGCTATGTCGAGAGCCATAGCAAGGCCATTCGTGACAAGGCCGAGATCATGGTGGACCACTTTACCGAGCAAGTGCTTGGCCAGAACAAGATTGGCGGAAAAGCGCGCGCAATGGTGGTCACCGGCAGCATTAACCGGGCGATTCAGTATTTCTTCGCGTTCAGAGACTACCTCAAGGAAATCAACAGCCCGTACAAGGCCATAGTTGCGTTCTCGGGCGAGCCGGAATACAACGGCGCGAAGGTCAGCGAATCGAAGCTGAATGGCTTTCCCAGCAATGATATTGCCGACAAAATTCAAGAAGACCCGTATCGCTTCCTCATCTGCGCCGAAAAGTTCCAGACCGGCTATGACGAGCCGCTGCTGCACACCATGTATGTGGACAAAGTGCTTTCCGGCATCAAGGCAGTGCAGACGCTGTCACGCCTAAACCGCGCCTATCCCAAGAAGCACGACGTCTTTGTGCTCGATTTCCAGAATGACACCGAGACGATTGAGAAGTCGTTCGCTGACTATTACCGCACCACCATCCTGAGCAAGGAGACCGACCCGAACAAGCTGCACACGCTCAAGGCCGACTTGGACAGCCATCAGGTCTATGCGCCAGACCAGGTCGAGGCGCTCGTCGATTTGTACCTGAAAGGTGCGGATCGCGACAAACTCGATCCCATCCTTGATGCGTGTGTGGCGACGTATGTGACCGATCTCGACGAAGACGGCCAAGTGGATTTCAAGGGCAAGGCCAAGGCGTTCACGCGCACCTACGACTTCCTCGCCACCATTCTGCCGTACGGCGTGCAGGCATGGGAAAAGCTCTCGCTCTTCCTCACGTTCCTGATCCCGAAACTGCCGGCACCCATTGAAGAAGATTTGGCCAAGGGCATTCTCGAAGCCATTGACATGGACAGCTACCGTGCCGAAAAGAAGGCGACGATGGCCATTGCCTTGCCCGACGCCAATGCTGAAATCGAGCCAGTGCCCACTTCCGGCGGCGGGCGCACGTCAGAGCCGGAGATGGATCGGCTGTCCAATATCATCAAGGCGTTCAACGACCAATTCGGTGGGCTCTTTGCCGACGCGACGCGGATGGAGAAACGTATCACCGATGAGATTCCCAAGAAAGTCTCGGCGGATCAAGCGTACCAAAACGCCAGGAAGAATTCCGACCGGCAGAACGCGCGCATTGAGCATGACAAGGCGCTGAAACGCGTTATCACGGCGCTCTTCAGCGACGACGCGCAACTGTTCAAGCAATTTCAGGACAACCCCTCATTTCGCGGCTGGTTGACCGACACAGTGTTCGGGCTGACGTACGAAGAATAAATCAACGAGCCACCGCGGCACAAATTATATACCATAGGCGACATGATAAATGAACGTTTACTTGAATACACCAGACCCACGTGGTGCATGTCTGTTCCACACACAACAAACTGGTTTCACCATCAACTGCGACATCAAGTATCGCATGGGTCGTGAAGCAGAAGAGGAAGCCTAAGCTGACAGTGCGAGATCTGCCCAATGGTAACTGCACCCTACAAACCGATACTTCCTATTGATGACCTGCTCGTGCCAGCAAAGGCAGATCTGGAACAAATCAAGAACGGAATCGCGCCAGTTGGTCTATCGAGCACTCTTGCCTACATGGTGAAGCAGACAGCTTTTCAAGGCACCCACCTTCTCAAGGCTGTTGTTTCTTGCCAGCACATTACAGAACCAATTAAGTCTGTAGTGGTCCTCTTGAGGAGAATGATAGAAGTCTCATACTCATTAGGCCTGTTGCTTGAACAAGGGCTGTCTAATTCTTGCGGTGCGCTCTTGAGGGTCTTCCTCGAGATTCATTTGAGTTTGTGCTTCCTACTACAAGACGGCAGACTGCATGAAGATCGTGCCTTGGCCTACATGGCTCGTTATTATCTTGATCTACTACAGGAACAGAAACTTGTTGATGCAAGTACTGAAGAGGGACGGAAATGCCAACAGTTGCTTGCCTCGGATGAGTACCTCAAGGGCTCGGATGCAACCAATTATGATACATCAGAGGTGCGTGCTGAGATTCAGAGCATTCTTGAACAAGAGAAATACAGACCACTTCTGGCGAGTGCCAAAGGCAAGGGCAAATGGTATCAGCTATGCGGTGTAAAGGACCTGTACCATATAGCAAAAGCACTGAAACTAGAGGGGACCTACTCAACTGTTTATTCAGCACTTTCACGAAAAATACACTCGAGTGACGCCTGCGATGGTGCCATACTGCTTGAAGGCGAGCGCTCAATACTCAGAGCGGTCAATGCAGATCACACGTCATTGCCAGGAATTGCGGTCTTGGTTGCGACACTATCCATAAAGTCATATGAATCTGTTCTGGTGGTCTTGGTGCCTGCTAAGAACGCGTATCGATTATCTCTTGTGCAGTGGTTCATCCACGCTGAGCCACACATCAGACAGATCATCAAATTGGCGAAGCAAGCCCCTGTAGGAATATAGTCACAGTTGGAACACCACGCAGTCGCAATCTACATTGTAATAATCACCAGGAATCATTATGGGCAGACGACAATTTAACGACGGCCTCACGGCGCAACAGAAACATTTCCTGCGCGCATTGGTGCGCGGAACATCACTGAGTGGTGGCTGGTGTGTGATTTAATAATGTAATATATCAGCGGTATAGCGCGGTGTCTTTGTTTGGCGCCAGACACTATACCGACCAAGTATACCATGCTGGTGTGAGAACCCAAAGCGGAGAATATCCCTATGTCTTGGTGCGTTAATCTGATACAGCAACAGGGTGTCCTAATTAGGTAAATGTATGGCTGGCACATATGCACATATGACACTGGTAAACGTCCTCTGCCGCGCAGAGATATTGAATACAATTCCTGGCCTCACCAGACCCATCAAATACGCCCTGCTTAAGTATCTCAATTACTGCGAACTTGGGTCTGTGAGCCCTGACTATCCTGCATTGGTATTTTGGAACAGCAAAGATCAGGCCTGGGCAAACATGATGCACTATTACAAAACGAGTGATTTCATACGACGCTGCGTGCCGATTGTATACGCCCAAGATTGGAAAACGTGCGACGCCAAATGTTGTATTGCCTGGCTATTTGGTTACCTTGCGCATCTCGTCACAGACTTGACTATTCATCCTATCGTTAATGAAAGGGTCGGACCCTATGCGCAGAACAAAAGGCGGCACCGTGTGTGTGAGATGCATCAGGACGTTCACATCTTTAATGCCAAGCTTTTGGGTGAGATCGACAACGCGGAGTACATACGAGACTGTGGCATTGCATCGTGCAACGATCCTAATGAACGAAAACGCTTTAATCCTGTCATTGATCAATTGTGGTCAAGTGCGCTTTGTGCGATTCCTTTGTCTGATGTGCATATGAAAGAAGGACTCAGCGCTCCCACGGCTGCGCCTGAGCCAGCGCGTTGGCATAGCATATTTGTGAATCTCATTGACAAGATTGCGGAGGAAGGCGGGAGAGTTCCGCCACTCGCTCGCAGTATTGTAGAAGCCGCAGGCTGGACCTATCCTTCTGTGGAAGATATTGATAGTAGCTATATTATCGACCTCAAGACGCCGGATGGCGGTGTGATTAACTACGATGAAGTGTTTCAACGCACAATTGAAAACGTGAAATCTATGTGGTCAGAGCTCGGACAAGCACTGGATCAAGGCAAACCCGAGTTATTCACACTCGCCAATGGTGATCTCGACACTGGTAAGGCCGGCGAACGTTTTCTTTTTTGGGGTCAGGCATGAGAATTATCAGATTGACAGTTCGATTGGTGTGCATCGCTATATTGCTAACCGCGGCGGGCTGCTCGACATTGTCACAGCAACCACATCCTAATGAACTTGTAACGCCGTTGATGAAGTTGACGCCAGCCATTCAAGCAGAATATCTGTGGGGTGAACAAGTGCCCGATGCCGACTTGCTGACCGCCGCTATCGCCGACAAGCCGGAATTGCAGGAGTATTTCACCAATGTGCCAGTCAAGATCTGGCACGACGCAGAACACGTGGTCGTGCTGGTATGTTCACCCGACGGTCAACATGCTTGGTTGGAAGATGCCTCATGGACCCCCGGAGTTGATGTGTATTGGTATGCGACCAATCCAATGCCAGCAGCGACGTTCACCTTGGTCCCCACGTCCTCAATCAGCAACACGACTATGCATTATGATTCAGCGCCAAGTGATAAGTGAAGAAGCTGTTACGGCTATTAGGTGATTGAACACCATGTAACACGCACACACGTAGATTTCGCTATAATATGAGCCATGTAACCCACAGACGACTCCATGCCCCATCCTGACGTTGAACATATGCTGGCGCTGGTCAGGAACAATATCGGCACCAAGCAACCCTCTAACAAGAAAGACATGAGTGACCTGCGTAGCGCGTTGGAGCAAGAGATTGTCCGGCTAATAAGATACATTAGGAGGATTAAGATGAGAGCACGGCTTAGGTATATCGACGAGAATCCCGATACTGCGGCAGTTGATGAGTTCAATCGGGCAACTCGCAATCAGCTGATGGTAAACAATAATGTTCGCCCATGCTTTTTCACGGGCAACATTCAAGAAACAGGTAAGATTGTGACAATAAGCCTGAATCCCAGATACACTCCTAATGTGACCGAAGAAGAGCAACAAAATATGACGTTCGATCAGTGGTATGATTTCTGCAAAAACAGATTTGCTGAATATAGCGCGCCCGGGGACGTACACACAGTATTCAGGAATTTATGGAAAGTGATTATACCTATTAATGATTGGCGGATAGAGAATTGTAGAGCAGACTTGCAGAGAAAACTTATAAACTTGGACTGGTGCCCATATTATTCTCAGTATTTTCGCACATTCGAGCAGAATGGACTGGGCCCTAGACTCATACATTGGATAAACACGGTATGGGATGAGACGCTCGCTCAATTGCTAAATCAATGCAAACCGCTTTGCGTATTTGTACATGGCAGATCCATGCAGACATGGGTGAATGAACATTGTCGCGACTTAGTGTTAATACGAAGTGTCAGGACCCGCAATAATCAATGTGGATTGTGGCAAGGAACACTACAAGATATCCGCATGTTTTATCTAGAGCATTTCATAAACAATGCCAATTCTAACGCTACTCTAAATGAAATTGGAGGGATAGTTAGAAGCGCCATTAAGGCCGTGAAAGGACAGCCATCAGCGCCACTGAATCGCGCGCTCACATCCCAACGTCGGCGGGACTAATCCACGTCAGCCCTTGGCGTTGGCTATTTTGTTCTGTGGCATATTTCGAGTAAGTCCTTGTACTTCGGACCATCATCGGGATGACACTTACTTCCAGCCTAACGCATTATTAATCTTATCATAAAAGCACAGGATATACTTTGCAATGTTGTCTAAGGTAAATGTCTCAGGAGGGAGTAATGAGACAAGGTCTTCTCTATAAACAAAACAACTCTTACGCCCAAAGTTCACGTTAAGTGACTTAAACTCGGCTTCCGCGAAAACACTTGGCTGCTTTTTAAGTAGGCGCTGCACACCTTCGAGTTGCTTTCTCGCTTCACTCCATGAGGAATCGTTCAGATGAAAGTAGAACTTGAGTTCCCTCCCCTGTAGCTGGAGAACATATTCACCATGCTGCGGATTTCTCCATGCCTGCAATTTCGGGGTGATGTTGATTCCATGCGTGGTAGACTGAAAGCGCGAAAACGCGAACACATCCTTGCGCTTGCGCGCTAAGACCCACTCGAGTTCGCTGTGCAGCAAGTCCATCCAAAAGTTTCTCAGATCTTGTCGTATAAGCAGTTCCTGTGCTGCGTCCTGCGCTGCGTCCTGTGCTGTGCCTAAAAGAAAGCTATGCAGAAGTGTCGGCTGTGAGTGTAGTCTGATGTACGCAGTGCTGTAATCTTGGAGAAACGCTATATAATGATTTACTAGAACAAGCTCATCTCCTTTGAATGTATGTTTGTGTTGATTGAGAATATTCAACACGTGCTCATATGTTTTCACTTTCCACTTATTATTAGAGGTGCTGTACTTTGCATTGAAGCACAATAGAATACGTGCGATTCGTTTGCTAGTCAATCTGTCTAATTTCTTATCATATACTTGCAGCTGATGTTCAGACGGAAAAGCCTTAAACTTATTTTCGATAGCGATTATTTGGGACTTGTCTTTGGATTCAATGAGTATGTCTAGTCTTGTGCGTTGTTTGTCATCTTCTTGTTCCCCGTCTTGCTTAAGTAATTTGCCATAATGGTCTTTTAGATTGATTTCTGAATGTAGTATTGGATTATCAATATCCACATCGAACATGTCTTTTATGAGTGCTTTGTTTAGGGCAAAACACAAGAATGCAGAATGAACAAGCTCTTTATCATCCTTGCCGAGAACAGTAAACATGTTGAATGTGCTCATTTGTTGTTCCTCGTATTATTATTTGTTAATAATGTATCGCCACAAGAGGCTCTTGAAGCCCAGCTATGTGCACAGCAGATCTTATGGCGTTGGTCTCGCGTTGATGCCGCATATTTCGCATAGTCTCTTGTAATTCGGACAATCGTCGGGGCCGCCAATAGCTGGCCTTTTCTGCAAGCATGAAGGACATTTATCAGGATGCCGCTGGCAGTGTGTCTTGTCAGTTCCGGCTATTTTCGCGCATTCGCAATACTTCGTCTCCTCAAACTCGTTCTTTGCTGCAGTTTCTTGTGATGCTATTGGTTGTACTTCCTCGCTTGCGATTTCAACCAATTTTGGAGGCAGCGACTTGCTCGGTTTGACGCCGAGAGTTCTGAGCAACTCGGCTTGGCGGATGAGATTGCCTCTGCCTTCGGACAACTTTTTCAGCGCGTTGTCGTAGTTCTCTTGGGCCTTTGCGATGCTCGCACCAACGTTTTGGAGATCTTCCACAAATCCCACCAGTTTGTCATACAATTCCGCGCCGCGCTTCGATATGTCCTGCGCGTTTCTGCTCAGATCCTCGCGTCTCCACAAGTTCGTCACGGTGCGGACAACGGAGAGAAACGTGCTGGGGCTGGCGAGTAGCACGTTCTTCTGCCACGCTTCATAGACCAGGTCGGGATCACTGACCACCGCGAGGCCGAACGCAGGCTCCAGCGGGATAAACATGACCACGAAGTCGAGTGATTTCAAGCCATAGAGCTTCTGGTATTCCTTCTCCGACAAGCCCTTTATATGATTGCGTATGGATGTCAGGTGCTTCTTCAAGGCACTGGCCCGGTCGTCTTCGTTTTCCGCGCTGGCGTAGGCTCTGTAGTCTGGCAGGGTCATCTTCGCGTCCACCACCAGATGGCGGTCACCCGGCATGTGCAGCACGACATCGGGAATGTTGCGGGTGGTGCCATCCTCGCCAGCAACGCTTTCCTGCCGATCATAATGCTGCCCGCACACCAGTCCGGTCATTTCAAGAACGCGATCGAGCAACAATTCGCCCCAGTTGCCTTGCGCCTTGCTATCTCCCTTGAGCGCCGTTGTCAGGTTCTGCGTGTCCTGGCTCAAGGTGTTGTTCAAGGTTGTGAGCATCTCGACTTGCTTGGCCAGCGCACTGCGATCCTTGCCTTCATTGACATAGACTTCCTCGACCTTTGTCTTGAATTCGGCAATCCTCTGCTGCAACGGCGTGAGAAGCTGCGTGAGATTTGTCTGGTTCTGCTCGGTGAACTTCTTGCTTTTCGCGTCAAGGATTTCTTCCGCCAGTGCTTTGAACTGGTTGGTCAACTGCTCCCGTGCCTCGCTCAGAAGGGCCAGTTTCTCCTGCGCCTGCCTCTGCTCGTTCTGCAATGCCTCCTCAAGTGTGGCAATCCTCGCCGTGGATGCAGTGCGCTCGAGTTCGCCAGCAGCGCGCCCATTAGCTTCTGCCAGTGCGATCCTGCTCCTCAGCAGAAGCCAAGCGACAAGACTTCCTGCCAACAAACCGACAAACAAGAATACGAAATGTGCAATGGTCACTTGCATGATTGTCTCCTTTTAGTGAGTTGTATTGTTCGTGGTATTTAATTTCCATAGCCCGGCATATCGCTCTGGTAATTGAGCCAATCGTTCTCCCTGATATTCATCCCAGCAGGCGGCGTCATAAAAGCCCCGCCCGAAGCCACCATAAAGCAGGTATTCAGGCAACCCGGCTTTGCTGGATGCCACAACTTTCTTGAAAAAGGAGTCGCTGGACGTTACGTTTTCCCATTCTCCGCCAATGGCACCCGGTTGTATTATTGCCAGGATATTGGGTGCGACAGATAATCTGCAATACAGACCTTGGTAGATGACAGACATCTCCTCTGAGAAAAAGAGGAAGCTGAAGCCAGCTGGATCTGTTGTATTGTTGAACTTGGGATCGCGCCGCCACACGCTCCAGTGGCCAAACTGACTACAACAAATACGTTTGCCCCCACTGTCACGTCTCTTAAGGCCACTTGCTGGTGCCATTTCGGGCGTCCATCCCTCTGGAACCAAGTCACGCCAAGACAGTTCTTGCTGAAGTACCGACTGATACCCCATGAACCCGCAGTCACGCTCGAGGCCATTGAGATTACTCAAATACTTATCCCTTGTATCGCCACCGGTTTCCCGTACACAGTTTTGCGTTAACTAAGCTGCAGCCA
>CAYNJC010000014.1:0-102179 GCA_964397565.1 uncultured bacterium | reverse complement strand
CACCGCGGGCGGCTACAAGGACGCTGCAAAGTAGAAAGCGCATTCATTAGTAACACCGTAAGTTCAAATTACGCGCCCGGCACCCATGCACTTGACGGGCACTGTCCGCAGTCGGAGCATTGATTATCCGCAGATTACGCAGATGCCGCCGATGGATTGCATGCGGCCGAGGGCCGCTTTCGAAATTGTCGCGCCGCGCGAGAATTTGCGGCGAATGAATTTATAATGCGGCCGGCGCAATCGACAAAACATGTCGATTGACCAGCGCAGCGTTCCTCTCACGGAGGCACAAAGACACAGAGGGCTGCGGCAGCACCGAGATTTTTATGTGGTCGTTGCTTCAACACAATTGAGGCCTCTCATTCGCCATGAACCAATTGCATTGCATTGTTCAGTGCTTCTCCGTGTCTTTGTGCCTTTGTGAGAGCATTCCGCGGCAACTGTGCTTTGGCACCGCACGCCGGCGTCGGCACTTGCAGAAGCTCGCAAGAACGTCAACCATCAATTCTGCTGAAAAACCCGGCTGCTTTCCAACCGTCGCCATTGTTCATAAACTTCGTTTTGCGGCTGTCAGGGTTTTTCAGCAGAATCAACTGTCAATGCATGACCTTCTTTGTCCTGTGTTTACGCATAGGCACTTAGTGCCCAGCCTGTTTCTGTTTCTGTTTCTGTTTCTGTATCTGATCAAGCTGGGCATTGAAGTCCGCAAGCTTTTGCATGTCCGGGTTGAAACGCCGGCATTCGTTGACAATAGCGTGAGCCTCGTCGTAGCGGCCCACATTGGCGAGCATTGCGGCATAGCGTACGGACGGTTCAGCCGCGGCCGGCGCCAGACGCACTGCTTGCTGATATGCATGTTCCGCCTCACGCAACATATTCCTGTTTTCATACAAGCCGGCGATGGCACTACGCATCTTGGCAAATGTGAGGTTCAGTGGATCACCTACATGTGGCACCAACCCACACTCTACGGAGTCCCAATAGGCAGAATCTTGGTTAACCTTGTCGGAGGTCAATTCGCTTTTTCCCCGGCTCAACTTCATGATTGGTCCGGCAGGTTCAAGATACTCATACATCCATGGCACCACAAAGCTTTCTTCAACAAACACGTCATGCGCGTCCTTGTTTTTCTCCCACAACGTTCGCGCCAGGATGCTATTGACACGCATCACCTCGGCGATACCGTACACCGTAATCTTGCCGCCTGCAATAGTTATGCCGTCAACGGTTTCGCCATTGGCGCGTCGTTGCTCTACTTCTTTTGCATAGTCTGCATACCCTTTCCTGAATTCGGCCTGCGTCAAGTTTGCGGGTGCGCCGCTGCCCTGAAGCGCAATAGCAGATGCATATTTAATGTAGTTGTTGTCCGCCAGCGCATTCTGCGTCATGATGGCTATGCCGTTTCGGGCTACTTCGCTCTGAAACGCGGTGGCGAGAAAACGTCCAGGATCAGTGCCGCCGAGGTAAAGACTGTTTTCAGTAATCGGTTTGTATAACTCCTGCACGTACGTTAGTGTACCAACCGGACCCCACGCATGTGCGTATTCCCACGCCCAATGTATTTCCATAATCGCCTGCCAGAGCGGAGTGCGAATCTCTGCGTCTTCAACCGAGTCTGCATATTGGCCACAGAAGAGGCGAAGCTGCTCGTACATGTTTGAAGCCACATTCCAGTCGTTGCCTTTAACGGCCTCCAGATACATATCGAATGCTGCCGGCACTTTAATCCCCAGTGATTCAGCTAGACGTTGCAGCTGCTCTTTGCGCTGCTCTGTAAAACGCTGCAGAACTGCGGAAACCGTGTTGCTTGCCTGCGCTGCATCGCTGTAATAGAATGCGTCAGTCGTACTAGTCGCCTGCATGCTGGCGCCGGCCTGCGCGTTGGCATCCGCATCATCTGCGTCACGATCAGCACGGGTGGTCGTGTCGGCAGTTACAGCCTGCGTGTCTTCGGCGTGCCGCGCCGGACTGGCCTCGGCTGGTGCGGGCTTGCAGCTGACGGGATGCGGTTTGCAGGCGGAAAGCACGCCCAGTAGTCCGAGGATCACAAGTGCAACAAGCAGTATGTGGAAGACGCCATGGGTGGTATTGTGAGGTTTCATCATTGTACCTTTGGTACTTATTAATTTGCCATCAAAACACGATGGCGTTTGGTATAAAGAGCAGGTAGTATGCCAGTCCTGCGCATACAGTAAAATTCATGTTTTGACGCTGTTTGCCTTGCATAATAAACAGGTTATAACGACCGGCTGTGTCACAATGACCTGCTCTGACAGTCCGTCGACAGAGATGGGTCATGCATGAACGGCGTTATTTAAGGATGCCGACGGGCATGTGATGTCTAGATGGCGTGGTTGGTTGAGCAAGTTGTACGATGTGGGACGGCGTGCGACGGCATGGGGTTCGGGGCAACATTATGTAGTAATGCAAGCTCTACCGCAAGCCTTTGGATATAGTTATCGGACTCGTGTGGGCCAGAGTGCCGCCACATTGCAGCCGGCTGCCGCCACAAACGACAAAAAGTGTCGATTGAACCGGCTAATCTCTTTCGCAGCGAAATAAATTATAAATGAATTGGAACAGTGCAGACGGCAAACACTGCCGTGCCGCACCACGAATTGTTTCGCTGCTAAAAGTTTCCTCTATCTCCTTGACTCTTTTACTCCTTGTTCAATTCTTCTAGTAATTTTCAGGCACGATCTCGAAGTAGGCCTTGGGGTGCTGGCAGACCGGGCATTTTTCCAGCGCCGTGGTGCCTTCATAGACCAGACCGCAGTTGCGACAGCGCCATTTGACCTTTTGCGCCTTTTCGAACACCGCACCGCTTTCCAGATTTTTCAGCAAGGCCAGATAGCGTTGTTGATGCTCTTTCTCAATCTTGGCAATGCCCTCGAACAGGCGCGCGATCTCCTCAAAGCCTTCCGTGCGGGCGTCTTTGGCCATGTCCGGATACATCGAGGTCCATTCATGACCTTCGCCGGCTGAAGCGGCTTTGAGATTCGCGGCCGTGTCGCCAATGCCACTCAACGCTTTGAGGTGCAACTTTGCGTGCTCCTTCTCTTGCTCGGCCGTCTCGAGGAAGAGCGCCGCGATCTGCTCGTAGCCTTCTTTCTTGGCGACCGACGCAAAGTAGGTATACTTGTTGCGCGCCTGGGACTCGCCGGCGAACGCTGCCTGCAGATTCTTCTCGGTCTTCGTGTTCTTCAGGTCTTTCATGTCGCTGTCTCCCTTTGGTTTGTTAATTCAGATTCTACCAGTTTTGCCGCCCGCGCGCCGCGCGCCAGAAAGGCCGCCAGCAATGTCATGTCGGCCGGCGTGACGCCCTCGATGCGACTGGCCTGGCCGAGCGACTGCGGCTGCACCCGCGTGAATTTCTGGTGGGCTTCGATGCGCATGCCGGGCACGGCGCTGTAATCAAAGGTGGCGGGAATGCGCTTTTTCTCCAGCCGCGCGAATTTCTCGATGACGGCACGCTGGCGCTCGATGTAGCCGGCATATTTGCATTCGATCAGCACGGCGTCCAGCACGGCTGGATCTTCAAGCACGGCCGGTGCGGCCTCGCCACGCAAATTTGAATAGTCGGCGCGCGTTGTTTGCGGCGCAGCCAGGAGTTTGGTTAGCGGCTGACCATCTTTGCGGCGCGTGTGCAGCTCGGTCAACTCGGCTTCAATCGCGGCGCGCTTGCGGGTGAAGGCAGCGTAGCGCGCGTCGTCAATCAGGCCATAGTGGCGGCCAATCCCGGTCAAGCGCGCATCGGCGTTGTCCTGCCGTAGGATCAGGCGATACTCGGCACGCGAGGTGAACATGCGATAAGGCTCGGTCACGCCGCGCGTGATCAGGTCATCAATCATGACGCCCAGATACGCCTGGCTGCGGTCGAGTGTCAATGGCTCACGGGCGCGGACGGTGGCAGCGGCATTGATGCCGGCCAGGATGCCTTGGGCCGCGGCCTCTTCATAGCCGGAGGTCCCGTTGATTTGTCCGGCTAGGAAGAGGCGCGGGACGATTTTTGATTCGAGGGTTGCGCGCAGATCGGCCGGGTCGCAATAATCATATTCGATCGCATAGCCCGGCTTGATGATCTCGGCCTGTTCCAAACCGACAATTGAGCGCACCAGCTCGATCTGCACATCCAGCGGCAGACTGGTCGAGATGCCGTTCGGATAGACTTCGTTGGTGGCGCAGCCCTCGGGCTCGATGAACACCAGGTGCGTGTCCTTGTCGGCGAAGCGCTTGATTTTGTCTTCGATCGAGGGGCAGTAGCGCGGGCCGACGCCATGAATCTGGCCAGTATAGAGCGGGGCGCGCGACAAATTGCGTTCGATGATTTCTTTGGTCTGCGTGCTGGTGTGGGTAATATGACACGGTACCTGTGGCATTTGCGCAAGGGCGGGCGGCGTGCGGTGCTGAAAGGAAAATGCGGCGGGATCAGGATCGCCGGCCTGGGCGCGCATGCGGGTGACATCAATGGTCCGCGCATCCAGGCGCGGCGGCGTGCCGGTCTTGAGCCGGCCGAGCTGCAAGCCCAGCGTGCGCAAGGAATCCGACAAGCCGATGGCCGGCGGTTCGCCGCCGCGGCCGCCCGG
Organism: uncultured bacterium; assembly: GCA_964397565.1. GTDB lineage: Bacteria > Auribacterota > UBA3054 > UBA3054 > JAPLST01 > JAPLST01. The sequence goes on along the minus strand of CAYNJC010000014.1, from coordinate 97,593 downwards.
CAGCATCAGCTCGCCGATGTGCAGCATGCCGTGCAGAAAGGTGCCGGTGGTGACGACCACGCTGCGCGCAGTGAAGGCGACGTCGCCGGCGCACACGACGCCGGTCACACCCTGCGCATCGGTCAGCAGCGCGGTTGCCATGCCCTGTTTGAGATCGAGCAGCGGCGTGGTTTCGAGGCAACGTTTCATCATGCGGCTGTAGGCGTGGCGATCGGTTTGCGCGCGCAGCGCTTGGACGGCCGGGCCTTTGCTGGTGTTCAACATGCGGAACTGAATGCCGGTGTAATCCGTCACAAAGCCCATCAAGCCGCCGAGCGCGTCGACTTCGCGCACCAGGTTGCTTTTGCCCAGGCCGCCGATGGCGGGATTGCAGGACATTTGCGCGATGGTGTCGAGCTGCATCGTCAACAAGAGGGTGCGGCAGCCCATGCGCGCGGCGGCATGCGCCGCCTCGCAGCCGGCATGGCCCGCGCCAATCACGATCACCTCATAGACCGTCGGATACCTCATGGCCATTAGTATAGCGCAAGCGGGGCGGCGTTGCAATGCCATTTGACAACGCGTCCGCTTTGTTTTTGGTATACTTGTGCCAATGTACTTGTAGTTTTGCTTGCGTCACCGCTAACCACTTGAGAGCACCACGCCATGATGACGATTGTAGCCGAGCGCATCAACATGACGCGCAAGTCGATCCGCGAGAAAGCCTGGGCGCGTGACGCCGAGTTCATCCGCAACGAAGTGCGCCAGCAGGAGGCGCGCGGCGCCACCCATATTGATGTCAATGCCGGCGCCGATCCGGCCAAGGAACTCGAAGACATGCGCTGGCTGGCCGAGATCGTCAGCAGTGCCACCGCGCTGCCCTTGTCGTTTGACTCCGCCCAAACGCAGGTGCTGGAAGCCGGGCTGCAGGTGTGCAACCGGCCCGGCACGATTATCAACTCGACCACGGCCGAGACCGTGCGCCTGGCCGACACGCTGCCGCTGGTGAAGAAATACAACACCGGCATCATAGCCCTGACCATGAACGACGCCGGCATGCCCGAGACGCTCGAAGGCCGGCAGACCATCATTGACGAGCTGTGCGCGCGCATGACCGCCGAAGGCATCGCGCTCGAGCGGATGTACATTGACCCGCTGGTGCGCCCGATCTCGACCAATCCCGAGCAGGCGCGCATGACCATTGAGGGCGTGCGCTATATCAAAACCAAGTATCCGGCCGCGCACACGATGGTCGGCTTGAGCAACATCTCGTACGGCTTGCCCAACCGGATTCATGTTAATCGCGCGTTTTTCGCGTTGCTGGTCGAGGCCGGCCTGGATGGCGCCATTATTGACCCGACCGCCGAAGGCATGATGGGCATCATGGCTGCCACCCGCGCGCTGGTCGGCCTGGACGAGTATTGCATGGAGTACATCACCGCCGCGCGCGACGGCAAGCAGTAAGGAGCCGGCATGTCCGCCCGTATTCTGGATGGCAATGAAACCGCGCGCCGGCTGCGCGTGCAGATGGCGCAGGAGGTCAGCCATCTGGCCGCGCACAGCGTCACGCCCGGCTTGGGCTTTGTGCTGGTCGGTGATAATCCCGCCTCGCAGGCCTACATTCGCATGAAGAAAAAGGCCTGCGCCGAAGTCGGCATCCTTTCGCACAACTTCGAGCTGCCCGCCAGCACGACGCAAGCCGAGCTGCTGCAGCTCATTGCGCGGCTGAATGCCGATCCGGCGATGGACGGCTACATTGTCCAGTTGCCGCTGCCGAAACACATTACTGAAGCGACTATCATTGCCGCGATTGATCCGCGCAAGGACGTGGACTGTTTTCATCCGGTCAACGTCGGCAAGTTGTGCATTGGTGACACCGACGGCTTTTTTCCCTGCACCCCGTATGGCGTGGTGGTTCTGCTGCAGGAGAACGGCATTGAACTAGCCGGCGCGCATGTGGTCATCATGGGCCGTTCGAATATCGTCGGCAAGCCGCTGGCGAATCTATTGGTGCAGAAGCGGGCCGGGGCGAACGCGACCGTGACGCTTTGCCATACCGGCACGCGCGATCTGGCGCAGTACACGCGCCAGGCCGACATCGTCGTCGCCGCGATTGGCCGGCCCAACACGCTGACTGCCGCGATGGTGCGGCCCGGCGCGGTGGTCGTGGACGTCGGCATCAACCGGGTGGACGATCCCGGCGCCAAGGCCGGCTATCGCCTGGTCGGCGACGTTGACTTCGCGGGCGTCAGTGCAGTGGCGGGCGCCATCACGCCGGTCCCGGGCGGAATAGGCCCGATGACCATCGCCATGTTGTTGCGCAACGCCATCCGCGCGGCCCGGCACCGGGCCGCGGCATAAGAGACGTGCCAAACCCGCACCCGTGCCATTCGGTTTGCTTTTTGATTTTTTATATGTTATGATGAACGCAGATACGCTATTTTACTATGTTTTCATGAGGTTGCTGGCATGAATGAATGGATGTTTTCTGATCACGGCATTAGCGAAGACCCGCACGATGGATTGCAGGACTTGCTTGCCCAAGTTGACGAGGACGTGGACACGCTGCTCGAAGTCTTGGGCGAGTTCTTTGTCGAGTGTCCGGAATCATGGCATCAGTTCTGTTCATTCTGGGTGAGCTGGCGCGAGGCGGAGCTGGACGAGGAAGACGATGCATAGTCGTGCGGCGGGCGCCCGCGCCCGCGCGGCCCACGCGGGCCATATCCGTTGCCACATCGTCATTGCCAGCATGCTTGACCGCCTGTCATTTTCATTGTCGCTGAACTAATCCACCACCACGTTTTATGGATCGTCCAACTCGTATTGTTGTCATTAGCGCGTGCTTGTTGCTGGCGTTGAGCGGCGGCTTGGCGGGCACGCGCTACTGGTTGCTTGGCGGCGATTTGTCGGGCCTGACCAAGGGCGCGCGCTGGCGCGTCAACATCCGCATCAACGCCGATGCCAAACGCAAAGAGTCGTATGTCAAGCTGCTGCTGCCGGCCAAGTCCGACGCCCAACAAATCACGGCCGAAGAGTTCAAAGAAACCGGCATGACCCACCACTTTGTGACCGAGGGCAACGAGCGCAACCGGTTTGTCTTGTGGCAAAACACCGGCGTCAAAGGTCCCAAGGAGATGTCCGTCAGTTTTGTGACCCAGGCCCAGCCGGACGAGCCGCCCTCGGCGCCGATGCCCAAGAGACAGCGCGCCAAGTTACTGCAGGAATGCCTGGCCAGTACGGATCAGATTCAGGCCTCCGCCCCGCTGATTCAGCAAAAAGCGCATGAACTCACCAAGGACATCACCAACCCGGACAAGAAGGTCGATGCCATCTATAATTTCTGCACCTATCGCATGCTCAACAACTATGTGCCCGGCACGGTGGACGCCATCACCGCGTTGAACACTGGCGCAAGCGATTGCGGCGGCAAGAGCCGGTTGATGGTCGCACTCTGCCGCGCCTGCGGCATCCCCGCCCGCGTGATCGGCGGCTTGATCCTCAACGAGGGCATCAAACGCGAATCACATGTTTGGGTGGAAGTCTGGCATAATGATCGCTGGGTGCCGTATTGCCCGCTGAATGGCCGCTATCAGACCATGCCCTCGAATTACCTGCTCTTGTACCGCGGTGATTACCCGCTGATCCGACATCGCTACATGGATGCGCTCAACTACAGCTTCACCATTCTCCGGGTGGCGGCGCTCGAGAGCGACACCAATGTCGGCACCAATCAATGGCAACAGCTTGCCACGGTCGCCTCATTTTCGCATTTGTCGCCGAACGGCCAGTGGGCGCTGCGCTTTCTGCTCCTGATTCCGTTGGGCGCGCTGGTCGTCTGCATCATCCGCAATATCATCGGCATTCCCACGCTCGGTACCTTTGCGCCGGTCCTCATCTCGATCGGCATCCATCTCGCCCCGTTGCGCTGGGGCATCGCCACGCTGCTGGCCTTCATTCTGCTCGGCTTGCTGGTGCGCTGGCTGGTTGACGGCTTAAAACTGCTGCTGGTGCCACGCTTGTCGGTCATGCTGACGTTTGTCATCATCGGCATGATCGTCTTCGTTATTATCACCGACCGGTTCGAGACCGAGCTGGGCGTGATCGTCGGCCTGCTGCCGGTCGTCATCCTGACCATGTCGATCGAGCGCTGCTGGCTGCTTGAGCTCGAAGACGGCTTTGTCAACATGTTCAAGCATCTGCTCGGCACGCTCGCCTCGGTCGTCGTCATTTGTCTGGTCTTCCGCTGGAAAACCCTGACCACGCTCATGTTCGCCATGCCGGAGCTGCTGCTGACGGTGATCGCGATCATGCTCTTGATCGGGCGCTATTCCGGCTTCCGCCTGGCAGAATTCATCCGTTTCCGCGCCCTGGCCAATGGGAACCAAACTTAATTCATACCTGCGCCTGCTCGGCGCCCATCATATTCTTTGCATGAACCGGCGCAACGCCCGCTATATTGCGCCCGGCAATCCACGCCAACATTACCGCTTGGTGGATGAGAAAATCAGGACCAAGACCCTGGCCGCCGAAGCCCACGTCCCCTGCCCGGAGACCTATGGCGTAGTGACCTATTACGGCGAGATCACCCGCATACTGACGCGCGTCACGACCACCTACAACACCTTTGTCATCAAGCCCAATCGCGGCGCTGCCGGCCGCGGCGTCCTGGTCCTCGAACGCGACAAGGACGGCACATGGCGCAAGCCCAGCGGCGCCCACGTCGGCACCATGGATCTGCACTTTCATGTCACCTCGATTTTGTCCGGTTTGTACTCGCTCAGTGAATTGCCCGACCAAACCCTGATTGAGCAGCGCATCTTCCCGCATGTGTTTTTCAAGGACATTGCCTACGGCGGCACGCCCGATGTGCGCGTTATTCTCTTCCGCACCGTGCCGGTCATGGCGATGATGCGCCTGCCGACCAAGCGCTCGGACGGCCGCGCCAATCTGCATCAAGGCGCCGTCGGGCTGGGCGTCGCGATTGCCACCGGCATCACCCGCGCAGCCGTCTGCCACAACGACCACATCACGCGCCATCCCGATACCGGCGCCAATCTGCTGGGCTTGCAGGTGCCCGATTGGCCGGCGGCAGTCGACGCCGCCCGCCGGCTGGCCACGCACATTCCGCTCAAGTATATCGGCGTGGATCTGATGCTCGACGCCCAGCATGGCCCGATGATGATCGAGGCCAACGCCCGCCCCGGCCTGAATATTCAGGTGGCCAACAACACCGGCTTGCGCCCGCGCCTCGAATTTTTGCAGGCGCTCTTCGCGCGCGGCGCGACTGCGGACCAGGCCTGGGCGGAATTGTACCCACGGATCGCTGCCGACACGTTGTGAGCGCCGTCGCCACTACGCCCGCCGCCCAGCTCGTGCGTCTGCACGATTTCCCGTATGACGCCTATCAGCGCGAGGCCATCGCGGCCGTCGCCGGCACGACCTCGCTGCTGGTGGCCGCACCGACCGGCGCCGGCAAAACCGTCATCGCCGATTATGTCATCGCCGATGCGCTGGCCCAGCAGCGCCCGGTCATCTATACCGCGCCCATCAAAGCGCTCAGCAATCAGAAATATCGCGATTTTTCCGCCCAGTACGGTGACCTGGTCGGGATTGTCACCGGCGACGTGGCGATTAATGCGCGCGCGCCCTTGCGCATCATGACCACCGAGATTTATCGCAATACCGTGCTCGATCAACCTGACCAGATCGAGGATGCCGCCTGGGTCATTTTCGACGAAGTCCATTATCTCGATGACGAAGAGCGTGGCACCGTCTGGGAAGAATCTTTAATGCTCACCCCGGCGCGCACCCGCATGTTGTGCTTGAGCGCCACCGTGCCGAATGTGGACGAACTGGCCGCCTGGATGGAACAGGTGCTGGAGCGGCCCACCACGGTGGTGATCGAGACCAAGCGCCCCGTGCCGCTCCAATTCCGGTATCAGTGCCAGGGTGAGATTTTCACGCGCTGGAAGGATGTCAAGGAACACGGCTATCGCCATTTTCGCGGCGGCCGGTATCAGCGCGGGCTCGAACGCCACGTCATTCCGAACCGGCTCAGTCAATTGGTCAAGGCCATCCGCACGCAGGATGAACTGCCCTGCATTTATTTTGCGTTTGGGCGGCGCCGTACCGAGGAGCTCGCCGATGAAGTCCTCGGCTACACCTTCCTGTCACCCGAGCAGCAGATCGAGATCGAGCGCCGCTATCGCCTGCTGTGCGAACGCTATGGCGTGCTGCATGAGCCCTCCGCCAAGCGGCTGCACACCTTTATCCGCCACGGTGTCGCCTATCATCACGCCGGCATGTTGCCAACCCTCAAGGAAATCGTCGAACAGTTGTTCAACGCCAAATTGATTCCGCTGATTTTTACGACCGAGACGTTCGCGCTGGGCATCAACATGCCGGCCCGCACGGTCGTCTTCGATTCGCTGCGCAAATACTACGCCACCGGCTTCGGCCCCTTGCGCCCGCGCGATTTCTACCAGATGGCCGGGCGCGCCGGCCGGCGCGGCATGGACACCGAGGGCTTTGTCTATGTCCGGCTCGTGCCCACCCAGGTCAAGCTGGACGACGTGCAATACTCGCTCTTCGGCCAGCCCGAGCCGGTCATCAGCCAGTTCAACGCCTCGTACGCCACCATCCTCAATTTGTATGAGCGCTATGGCGAACGCGTGCTCGAATTATACCCGCGCACCCTGCATTGCTTTCAAGCCTCGAAGCAGCAACGCAAACGCGCGCGCCAACGCTTCCTCGACCGGCTCAATGTCCTCAAGGATGCCGGCTGCATTCGTCATGAAACGCTGACCAGCAAAGGCAATTTTGCGCGCTGGATGTTTGGCTATGAATTGTATTTGGCGCACTTGTTCGAGCAGGGCTTGCTCGATCGTTTCTCGCAGCATGAACTGGCCTTTGCGCTGTCCTGCCTGGTGTTCGAGCCGCGCCCCAAGACCCAATTTGCGCGCGGTATACCGCACCAGTTCGGCTGGGTCGCGCGCGAGCTCAGCCGCTCGTTTCACACCATCCATGCCATCGAGGACAAGCATGACATCGAGCCCGGCGCGCCACCGCCCAAACCACAATTGGGTAGCGCCATCGAATTATGGATCAAAGGCGGCGATTTTACCGATGCCGTCGAAGCCTGCGGCGTTGATGAGGGTGAATTGGTGCGCTACCTGCGGATGGTGATTCAACTGCTGCGCCAATTGCAGCAGGCGCCCTTTACGTCCGACAAGCTGCGCGCCACCGCGCGCGACGCGCGCATCATGCTTGACCGCGGCGTGGTCGACGCCGAGCGCCAATTGCGCGCTTGAGCTGTCCGATCCGTCCGATCTGCTTTGCCTTACGGCACGCGCAGTACTTGCCCGACCCGCAGTTGGTTCGGGCGATCGAGCGTGTCGCGATTCTCATAGAACAGCTTGGTCCACAGACTCGCATCGCCATACATGTCGCGCGCAATTTTCATCAATGAATCGCCGGCCTGCACCGCATAGGTGCGGCGTGCCGTACTCGACCGTGCGTCGGTCATTGAGAGCGTGACCGGTTCCAGTGTCGCCGGCACCGGACGGGCGACAACGCTGCGTGGCGCCGGCGCTGCGCTCGGCACACGCACGCGCGCGGTGGCCGGCTGCGTGTGCGGGAATGTCTGATCCGCCCCACCCACGCGCGCCGTCGTCACGCGCGCGGCACCGGGCATGGGTGTCGCTGTCTGCGATCGCAGCGGTGGGCCGCCTTCGTTTTGCAGGCGCACCACCATATTGCCGAGTTTGCGCCGGTACTCCACTTCGTCCAAATATTTCTGCCGCAAACTCTGATACTGTTGCTGCAATTCGTGCAGCCCGGTCGGCAGCACCTCGCCGTCGTCCGCATTCGGCTTGGTGTAGGCCGCCAGCGTGCGTTGCAGCGCCATCAGGTCGTTGGTGTCGGCCTGCAGCACAGATCCGCCATGGTTTGCGCGCTGTTCCTCAAGCGCCGCCAGCGTGCGCGTCAACGTGGCACATTCGAGGCTCAGCGCGACATTGCTGGCAATATAGCTGTCGCTCAGGCGCGCCCGCGCCTGGGCATATTCAAGTTGCCGCTGCAGCTCCGCCACCTTTGCTGGTCCGTCCGTCTGTGGTGGCGGCGTGGGCAGCTCTTGCAGTGCAAGCCTCTCTTGCAGGCTCGCGATGACAAACTCATTGCTGGCCAGGCGCGCCAACAAGGCCGGGATATAGGTCGCGTTGGTCACCGTCGCGTCGACCGCCAGCACTTGTTCCATCTGCTGCAGGCGGGTCTGCGCGGCGGTCAGTTCGTCGTTGAGCGCGTTGACGCGCGTCTCATGTCGTTCGATCAACTGGCGGCGCATTTCCTCGAATTGCTGGTCTTTCAGCGCCAGCTGTTCGGCCAGGTTGCGCCGGTCGGCAGTGGTCGGCGCGGCAACGGTTTCGGCGGCTGCCGCCGGCATGGACGCGGCCTGGCGCGCACTCATCAACCATTGCTGGGCTTTGGCGCGGGCCGCATCATTCTTTGCAATCGTCAGGTAATGCTCGTAGGCCACCACCGCATTGCTCTTGTCCTTCAAACAGTCGTCATAAATGAAGGCAACTTGCAGCGCGGCTTCTTCGCACTGCGGATCGAGCGTCAGCGCTTTCTGGTACAAGCGCGCCGCATCTTGATACTGCTCCGCCTCACTCAGCGCGGCGGCACGCTCCAGGACATGCCGCACCTGCAGCGTGCGGCGCTCGCACGCGCCCAGGACAAGCGTCAGCCCCAGCAATGCATACAAAACAATTGTCTTCATCGCCATGATAGAATAGCGCAACACCGCACGCCCCTGCGCACAGGTCGCATATGTTCATGAATTTCCAACAAACCGCATAAGAGTATAGCAAATCAGCCCGGAAAATGCAAATTTGCCACAATTTCTCTACATAAACCGGCACCGTTGTCCCCTGCGGCGACTCCACCACGGTGAGCGCGCCACGCCGCGCGGACGCTGCCGATGATATCTGTTGTAGCCGCGGGCGATGACCGCGGCTACAGAGGCCGCCCTCACCGCGGGCGGCTACAAGGATGCTGCAAAGTAGAATGCGCGTGCATTAGTAATTGTTTGATCCACAACAAACAATAACCGAATGTTTGGGTGTTACGATGATGACCAAACTGGCTGCTGTGCTGTTCGGTGCAAAGGACATTCAATTCACAACAGATTTGCCGTTGAATTTGGCTATTGAACGTCTTGCTTCCGCCGTGGCCTGGTCGACAACCATCAAGCGGTGTATGCTTGCGTCCAGAGTATAGTCACACGTCAAAGCTCCACAGTCGAGGCGTTGGGTGCCGCAGCATTGATGATTATTGCTCACACGGTCTGCACAGCGCTGCAATGCGGGCCAGCCGGAAGTTTGGCATTGGCGAAGGCGCAACGATAGTCACGCTAACACCGGCACCGCACTGGCGCGTCTACAACCGCCGTGTGATTTTGCTATAATAGTGCTGCAGTACACTTTTAACCACATTCACCCTGGCGTATACCATGGCGACGATCACAATTGATGACCATGCCCGGCTGCGCGTGCCGGACAATCCGACCATTCCTTTCATCGAAGGCGACGGCACCGGGCCGGATATTTGGGCCGCAGCACAACCGGTCTTCGATGCCGCCGTGCAGAAGGCCTATGGCGGCAAACGCCGGATCGAGTGGCTGGAAGTGCTGGCGGGCGAGAAGGCATTCAAGAAGACCGGCGAGTGGCTGCCGCAGGCGACGGTTGACACGATCGTGCAGCAGCGCGTGGCAATCAAGGGCCCGCTGACTACGCCGATTGGTGGCGGCATACGCAGCTTGAATGTGGCCTTGCGCAAAATGCTGGATTTGTATGTGTGCTTGCGGCCGGTGCGCTGGTTCACGGGCGTGCCCTCGCCAGTCAAGCGGCCGCAGGATGTCGACATGGTCATCTTCCGCGAGAACACCGAGGACATTTACACCGGGCTCGAATTTGCCGACGGCACGCCCGAGCGTGATCAGTTTCTGGCGCTGGTGCAGCAACATTTTCCCAAGGAATACAAGAAAATTCGTTTCCCCGCCAGCGCCGGCATCAGCATCAAGCCGGTCTCGAAAGAAGGCACCGAGCGGCTGGTGCGCGCGGCGATCACGTATGCCTTGACGCACAAGCGCCGCAGCATCACGCTGATGCACAAGGGCAACATCATGAAGTTCACCGAGGGCGCCTTCTGCGCCTGGGGCTACGCCCTGGCCGAACGCGAATTTGGTGACAAGGTCTACACGTGGGCGCAATGGGAGCGCGTTAAGAAAGAGAAGGGCGAAGACGCCGCCAATGCGGAACAGAAGGCGGCCCTGGCGGCCGGCAAGCTGCTGATCAAGGATGTCATCGCCGACATTTGTTTCCAGCAGACGATCACGCGCGCCAAAGAGTTTGATGTGCTGGCGACGATGAATCTGAACGGCGACTACATTTCGGACGCGCTGGCGGCGCAGGTCGGCGGGATCGGCATCGCGCCGGGCGCCAACATCAATTATGTCACCGGCCATGCGATTTTCGAGGCCACCCACGGGACCGCCCCGAAATACGCCGGCAAGGACGTGGTCAATCCGGGCTCGGTGATTTTGTCGGGCGTGATGATGCTTGAGTTTCTGGGCTGGCAGGAGGCGGCCGACCTGATCGTGCGCGGCCTTGAGAAAACGATTGCCCACAAGACCGTGACGTATGATTTCGCGCGCTTGATGGACGGTGCGACGGAAGTGAAATGTTCGGCGTTTGGCCAGCTGATTGTGCAGAATATGTAATGGCCAAGTTCTCGCAAGCATTCCTGGAGCGCGTGCGGCTGGCGAACCCGGTCGAAGCGGTCATCGGCGAGCGCGTTCCGTTGCGCAAGTCGGGCAAGACGCTGAAAGGGCTCTGCCCGTTCCACAATGAAAAGACGCCCTCGTTTCATGTCACGCCGGACAAAGGCTTCTTTCATTGCTTTGGCTGTCACAAGGGTGGCAACGTTTTTCAATTCGTGATGGAATTTGACGGCGTGTCGTTTGTCGAGGCGGTGGAGGTGCTGGCGCAGCGGGCCGGCATTCCGCTTGAGACCGAGGGCGCGGCGGACGCGATCGAGATGGCCACCCAGCGGCGCGAATCGAAGCAGCGTTTGTGCGCGGTGTGCCAGGCCGCCCAGCAATTTTTCGAGACGCAGTTGCACACCGGCGACGAGGGCCGCGCGGCACTCGAGTACCTGCAGCAACGCGGGGTGAACGAAGCGGCGCTGCGCGCCTTTCGCCTGGGCTATGCGCCCGACACGTGGGATGCCTTGCTCAAAGCCGTGCGCGCCCAGGGCTTTCGCGATGATGAGCTGCTGGCGACCGGCCTGGTTGTGCGCAATGACGACGGCACGTCGCTGTACGACCGTTTTCGCGCGCGGATCATGTTTCCCATCTGGGATTTGCAGGGCAATGTCATTGCGTTTGGCGGACGCAGCGTCGGCGCGGGCGAACCCAAGTATTTGAATTCGCCCGAGACCCCGATTTATACCAAGAGCAAAATCCTGTATCCGATCCACCTGACCAAACGCGCCATTCAACAAAAAGGCCTGGCGGTCTTGTGCGAGGGCTACATGGATGCGCTGATGCTGGCCCAGCATCGTTTTACCTATGTCGTCGCGTCCTGCGGCACCGCCTTGACCGACGAGCAGGCCCACTTGCTGAAGCGCTTCGCCGGCAAAGTGGTGGTCGCGTATGATGGCGACGCCGCCGGTCAGGAGGCGACCCAGCGCAGCATCAGCGTGCTGGTCGAGCAAGGCATGGATGTCTTCATTGCGTCGTTGCAGGGCGGTGAAGACCCCGATTCGTTTTTGCGCGCGCATGGCGCGGATGCCCTGCGCGACCTGTTGGATGCGGCCCAGCCGTTCTTTCCATTTTTGTTGGAGCGCCTGGCCGCGCGCATTGACGTGCGCACGCCGCACGGCCAGCGCGCCTTGTGTGACGAGGTCTTTCCCTTGCTGGCACGCTTCGGCAGTGACATGATCCGTGACGGCTACCTGGACGAGCTGGCGCGCTTTTTGGGCGTGCAGCGCGAGCGCCTTGGCCGTGAGTTTGGCGAGTACCGGCGTGGCGTGGTGCCGCGCGAACGGGCCCGCCCGGCGGCCGCGCCGGCCCGCGCCGCCATACCCACGCCGGTCGAGTTGCAGTTGCTGGCGCTGCTGCTGCGCGAGCCGCACGCGCTGGTGCACGCGCGCGCCCAGCTCGATGCGCAATTCATCCAGCATCCCGCGGCGCGCGCGCTGATCGCGGCGGCCTACGAACTGCAGGCGCAGGAACAGTGGCGCGGGGTTGAATCGTTCCTCTCGTCCTGCAGCGATGAGCAGGCCGTCCTGATCACCGAAGCGCTCAGTCGCGTACCCGACGCCGGCGACCTGTGGCGCGATGCCCTTGACGATTGCATCAAAATACTGCATAATAATGACTATGATACGCTGATTGCTGTTTTGCAGAAAGAGTTGCAGAGCACCAGTGACCCGCACCGTGTGCAGGAATTACTGACTCAAATCCGCGAGTATCAATCACAGAAGCAACCGACTATTAAACGTTTGGTTTTTGAATCCACCGCCTGATCCTATGATACATCCCACTCGCCCGCGCGGCCGCCGGATGGCGTGCCCGCTCCTGTTAAGTGTTTTTGTTGCCGCCGCGGCCATCACGGCGCACGCGGCTGACGCCGTGCCGCCCGAAACGCTGCACGAAGCGCACTTGTCACAATTGTTGGCCGGCACCCTCAAGCTGCACGTCAGCAAGAAAGAGTTGACCCCGGAGATTGCCGCGGGCACCTTCTCGAATCTCGTGCAATTGCTCGATCCGGGCAAGAGCGTGTTTACCAAACAAGATGTCGAGGACATCTATGCCCTGCGGGCCGCGCTGCCCTCGGCATATGCGCGCGGCACCTGGTCGTTTGTGACCGGCGTGTATGCCTTGTTCCTGATGCGCACGACCGAGCAAAACTCGAATGCGCTGGCGTATTTGTCCAGCCCGTGGACCCGGCTCGAGCGCGAGCGCGAGATCATTGCCGACGCCAAGAAGCGCGACTATCCGGCGACGCCCGCCGCACGTACCGCCGCGATGGAGGACAACGTGCAACTGACGCTGGCGATTTTGATGGCCGGCGGCGAATCGTTCACCGGCGCGGTCGTGAAGCTGCAGCGCCGGCAGGCGCGGCTATTAAAGATCTTCACGGAGTTTTCGCACGCCGAGCGGCTGAGCTTGTTTGTCAATGCGTTTTGCCTGGCGCTCGATCCGCATTCCTCGTACTTCAATCCGGATGACAACGATGAATTCGAGATCAGCATGTCGCTCTCGCTCGAGGGCATCGGCGCCGTGTTGAGCCAGGAGGATGGCGTGACGGAGATCAAGTCGTTGTCGCCGGGTGGGCCGGCGCAGCGCAGCAAGCTGGTGCGCGCGGGCGACAAAGTCTTTGCCGTCGCGCAAGGCCGCACGGGTGCCTTTGTCGATATTTACGACATTGATCTGCGCGACGTGGTCAAGAAGATCCGCGGCAAGAAGGGCACGATCGTGCGCTTAAAGCTGCTGCGCAAAGCGGCGGGCGGGCCCTTCGAGGTGACCCTGACGCGTGACAAAGTGGATTTGCAGGAAATGACGCCGCGGGTCGAGTTTGTCAACATCGTGCGCACGAATGAGGCCGGGCAGGTTAGGGCGTTGCGCGTGGCCGTGCTGGATGTGCCGTCGTTTTATTTTGACCGCACCACCAAGCAACTATTCGGCAAGTATGAGCGCTCGACGGTCGCGGATGTGCGGCGCCTGCTGGAGCAGTGCGCGACCAGTGACGTAGACGGGGTGATCATGGACCTGCAGCGCAATGGCGGCGGCTCGCTGGATGAATCGGTGGATGCGGCCGGCCTGTTCCTGCAGCGGGCCAATGTGGTTATTTCGCGCGACATTCAGAATCCCCGGCGGGTGCTGCGCGACAGCGACCCGGCCATCTGCTACGGCGGGCCGCTGATTGTCACGGTCAGCCGGGTGACGGCCAGCGGCGCGGAAATTGTCGCTGGCGCGCTGCAGGATTACCGGCGCGCGTTGTTGGTCGGCGGCGATCACACCTTTGGCAAAGGCACGATCCAACAAGTGATCCCCTTGCCGGCCAAGCTGGGCGCGTTGAAGATCACCGTCGGCGAATATTTTCTGGCGAGCGGCCGCTCGCCGCAGCACAGCGGCGTGATTCCGGAGATCGTTTTGCCGTCCGAGTTGGCGGCGGTCGACATTGGTGAACGTTATCAGGACAGCGCCCTGCCGGCCCAATCAGTCAGCGGCGCGCTGTCGAGCAGCAAACGCAGCGGTGGCGGCCACGGCGCCTGGGAGCCGTTGCACGAAGCCGATGTCGCGCGCTTGGCGCACATGTCGCAACTGCGCGTTGCCAGCCAGGAGCGCTTCAAGAAAACGCAGGAAAGCATTGCGCGCATCACCCGCGAACGCGCCAAAACCCGCGTGACAATTGCCTCCTTGGTCGAAAATGTCTCGACCAACAAGTCGCTCGCCGATCCTGAAACTCTGGCCGAAGATCTAACCCTGCCGCGCCCGACCGCGACCAACGATGTGGTCGTCCTGGAAGCCATTGACATCATGGCGGACTGGCTGACGTTGGCGACCAACGAGGCACCGGTGTTGGCGCCCGCGCCGGATACCAATGTCGTGACGACCGCGTCAATCCACGCCGCTGCTTCCGCGCAGGACGTTTTTTCGCGCTGTTCGACCTGGCTGCGTGACGTGTTGTTCGGCGGCAGATAATCAGCGCAGCAACGAGGCCACCATGGTACGCGTGCACTATCATCGCCATCAGCAGGATTATGCGGGCTGGACCCTGTGGCACTGGCTACCCGGCCAGGAACCCAGCGCGCACGAGCTGGCACCCATGGCGCGCGACGAATTCGGCCTCATCTTCGAGCTGGGCGAGCTGGCGCGCGTCCACAATCGGATCGGCTTGCTCCCCAAACTCGGCGCGTGGATGGCCAAAGACGGGCCGGACCGTTTTTGGGACGTCACACTCGGCAACGAGGTGTTCATTCTGGAAGGTGATGAGGAAGTGTACGTGACCCAACCGGCGCTTGAGCCACGCATTAAAATTGCGTATCTCGATACGCCCACGCAACTGTGCGTGAATTTCAGCATGACGCTGCCGGTCACACAGGTCACGACTAAAGTACTGGTCGTCCATCAGCGCGAGACGTGCATTGCCTGCACCGCGCTGCGCCCGTACAACGTACAGGGCGGCCGGGCGCGCACCTATGTGATCACCGTCGCCGAACCACTCGACCCTGAACTCATCCGCACGGACGAGCTTTGGGTCACCTATGCCGGCGCACGCAGTGGGCCGATTACGCCGCGCTATGTGTTGGATGATCCGGCCTATGACTGCGACCTGCCGCTCGGTCCGTACGTCGACGCCGCCCATGTCTTTTTGCGCGTCTGGGCGCCGGCGGCCCTATCCGTCCGTGTGCTGATCTGCCCCGCTCCCCCACTGCCCGCCGCCGAAACAAGCTCACCCCACCGGCACGACATGCGTTACGCCGGCCACGGCGTCTGGGAATTCAAGCTGGCCGGTGATTTTCGCGGCTGGTACTACCGCCTCGAAACCATCCTCATGCAAGCGCCGGCGCGCACGGTCACGGTGCTCGATCCGTATGCCCGCGCCATCGACCGGCAGGCCTTCGCCGGCATCTTCATTGATGATGCGACGGCCGTCACACCCGCGCCGCCCTTTTCGATCAACGAGGCCGTCATCTATGAAATCCATGTGCGCGACCTGACCAATGACCCGTCGGCCGGCGCAGC
The DNA here is from genome assembly GCA_964397565.1 of uncultured bacterium. Lineage (GTDB taxonomy): Bacteria > Auribacterota > UBA3054 > UBA3054 > JAPLST01 > JAPLST01. The sequence goes on along the minus strand of CAYNJC010000014.1, from coordinate 81,803 downwards.
CCAGCCGGGCACGTTTCCGGCCCTCGCCCAAGCCGGCACCAGTTTGCCGGCCAATGCCGCCATCGCCACCGGCTTCGACCATCTGCGGGAATTGGGCGTCAACACCATCCAGCTCATGCCAATCCACGCGATCGACCTCGATGATGCCGTGGTGACGCATGCCTGGGGCTACATGACCATGCATTTCAACGCGCCGGAGCCGAGCTATGCGTCCGACCGACACGGCGCCACCGCCGTGCGCGAATGCAAGCAGGCCGTGGATGCGTTGCACCGTGCCGGCCTGAAAGTCATCATGGACGTGGTCTACAATCACTCGAGCGAAGCGCCCGGGCAGGCGGTGCACTGGAACGGACTTGCGCCCGATTATTTCTACCGCGCGCGGCCCGACGGCAACTATTGGAACGGCTCCGGCTGCGGCAATGAGTTCCGCGCGGAGGGCCGCATGGCCCGCCGCTTTTTGCTGGATTCTTTGACCTACTGGGTGCGCGCCTACGGTATTGACGGCTTCCGCTTTGATCTGATGGGCTTGATGGATCGCGAGACCATGCGTTTGATTGTCAGCACCCTGCGCGCGATCAAACCCGACATTTTTATTTATGGCGAGCCATGGGCCGGCGGTGAAACGCCCATTCAAATCACCGCCAAGGGCACCCAGAAAAACGCCGGCTTCAGTTGCTTCAATGATCTTTTCCGCAACGCCATCGTCGGCAATGTCTTCAACGACGAGCCCGGTTTTCTGCTCGATGGCCGCAACCGCGCGGACATCCGGCGCGGCCTCGCCGGCAGCCTTGAATGGTTTGCCGATGCGCCGCATGAGAGCATCAACTATGTCGAATGTCATGACAATCGCACGCTGCGCGACCGGCTGGCATTGAGCATCCGCGCCTACGCGCCGTCACTCACCGAGGAGGATGCCGTCGCCATGGCGCGCCTGGCCGGCCTGCTCGTGCTGACCGCACAAGGCGTGCCGTTTGTGCATCTTGGCCAGGATTTCTTCCGCTCAAAACTGGGCGCGCATAATAGCTACAATCTGGGCGATGCGATTAACAACATTCGCTGGGACGACAAAGCGCACTACCTCGAATTGTTTCACTACTACCGTGGCCTGATCGCCCTCCGCCACGCGCATCCCTTACTGCGCCTGCCCTCGAAAGAGGACGTTGAAAAACGCCTGTTTTTCGGCGTCGTGCGCCCGCCGTTCCTGGTTGCAGAACTTAACAACAAAAATACCGGCGACTCGTGGCGGCGCGCCTTGCTGCTGATCAACCCGGCCGCAGACGTGTTCAGCTATGTGCTGCCAGATGCCGCGCCGGGCTGGCACGTGTACGTCGCGGCCCACTTGGCGTCGGCGCAACCGCTGTATGCGCTGCCGGGCGAACGCAGTGTCGTGCACGTCCATCCGCGCTCGGCCATGCTCGTCGCCGAGTTGCACAGCGCAGGCTGAAGCGCACCGCCACGTATCAGATAACTGCATAGCCACAAACAACACACCATGTGGAAAGATGATTGGACCCTCGCGCAGCAGCGCTTGACAGCCTGGTGGCGGCATGCCGGGCCGGCCGTTTCGGTCATGGCGCCGAAGGACACGCCGTGGGCCGAACTCGCGCCACCGCGCTATTTTCTGCCGTTCTGCCAGCCAAACGCGCCGCGCCCGCCGGGCTTGGCCAATGGCGCGCACATCGTACCCACACCGCCATCACATGCTCTCGTCTGGACGGATCCGCACATCCGGCTCGAATCCGCGCTGTACGCCATGGCCCACACCTATTACGGCGGCGCGGCGTTTCCCTATTTCGACACCCATCTTGGTCCGTGTACCCTGGCCGCTTTTGCCGGCGCCACGCCAACCTTCGAGGACGATTCGGTCTGGTTCCAGCCCTGCATGAGCTCGCTGACCGACCCACCGCCGTTGCGTTTCGACGAGGCCAATCCGTGGTGGCAGAAGCAGATGGCCATCATCGCCCATGGGGTCGCCCAGGCTGAGGGGCGCTTTCTTGTCAGCGTGCCCGACATGATTGAAAATATTGACATTCTCGCCGCGCTGCGTGGCACCACCGCTGCACTGCTGGACATGGCGCTCGACCCGGCGGGCGTGCTGCAGCGTGTGCGCGAATTGAACGTGCTGTACCACGAAGCGTTTGCGCGGATGCACGCGCTCGTACGCGATGCGCGCGGCGGCAATTGTGTCAGTGTCTTTGATGTCTGGGCGCCGGGCAAGACGGCCAAGATTCAATGTGACTTGGCCACGATGCTTTCACCGGCCATGTTCGACGAGCTAGTGCGGCCGGGCCTCGAGGCGCAATGTGCCCAATTTGATTTTGTCCTGTTTCATCTCGACGGCAGTCAGGCCATGCAACATCTCGACACGCTTCTGCACATGGACTGCATTGACGCCATTGAATGGACGCCCGAACCGGGCGCGCCGTGGGGCGGCTCACCGCAATGGTATGATCTCTATCGCAAAATCCTCGCGGCCGGCAAGAGTGTCCAAGCCGTCTTTGTCAAACCCGACGAGATCGCGCCCTTGTTCAACGCGGTCGGCAGCGCCGGCATCTTCATCATGACCCGCACGCCCACCGAGACTGCCGCCCGCCGCCTGCTCGATCAGCTCGATCGCTGCTACCCATAAGTGCCTGGCGCGTGTTGCCCACTTAGGCACCGCACGCCACAATTGCGGTGGTACTAATGAGAGCGCTTTCTACTTTGCAGCGTCCTTGTAGCCGCCCGCGGTGAGGACGGCTTCTGCAGCCGCGGTCATCCGCGCCGTTGACGGGATCGCCGCCGTTGGCGGGACTAGCCAAGCCAGCTCCAAGCAGGCGCCCGCGGCCACAAATGGCATGACAACTAGTAATGCTGCGCTTCAGCATCGGCGGCATCGGCGGCGTCTGCGGATACTATCTGCTGTAATCCGGCAAGGCCAGGACCGCACCTGCACCACGCAGGTCTGTTGACCCTGACACTTATTCGAAGGTAAGGCCGCAATCGGGGCAGGTGGCGCAGCCGCTGGGCAGCAGCGCGTCACAGGCGGGGCAGCGTTCCGGTTCGCCCTCCGTGGGTGTCGCAGTAGTGATGTTGAAAGTGCGGTGAAAATGGGCCTCGATCAGTGCGCGAGCCCGCTCACCCTCGCCGCTTGCCGTCGCAACAAGATAATAGCCACGGGCACGCAAGTCCGGGCGGATCAACTCGGCCACGTGCAGCATGGCCGGCACGTCCTGCCCGGTCAGAAACGCCAGCGTTTCCTTGCAGTCATCCAGCGCGCCGATGAAGACCACCGCCAGTTCCGGCGGACTCTCGGCGGGTGGCGCCGTCTCGTCAGGCATGTCGTTGATGGTTTCTTGTTCGTCGTTCATCGTTCGTGGTTCATCGTTCATCGTTTATCGTTGTTGCTGCAACGCCGCGGCGTGATACGAGCTGCGCACGAGCGGGCCGCAGGCCACGCCGTGAAAACCAAGCGCGCGGGCCCATCCCGCGTATTGCGCGAATTGCGCGTCGGTGATCTGCGCCTGCACCGGGTAATGCTGCGATGACGGCGCAAGATACTGCCCAATGGTGACCAGCGAACAGCCGACCGCGCGCAGGTCGCGCAAGGCGGTCTGCAACTCGGCATCCGTCTCGCCGGCGCCGACCATCAAGCCACTCTTGGTTGGCATCCGGGGCGCAATCCGCCGGGCATGTTCGAGCAGCGCCAGCGAACGCGCGTACCTGGCCTGGCTGCGCAGCACGGGCGTCAAACGCGCGACCGTTTCGAGATTATGGTTGAACACCGTCGGTTGCGCAGCCACTACTGCACCGAGCGCGCGCACATCGCCTTGAAAGTCCGGCGTGAGCACTTCAATGCCCGCGTCCGGCAGGCAAGCATGCACGGCCCGAATAGTGGCGGCGAACTGCGCGGCGCCGCCGTCGGCCAAGTCATCACGCGAGACACTGGTGATCACCACATAGCGTAAGCCCAATTGCCGCGCGGCGGCTGCCACCCGGCGCGGCTCATCGGCGTCCCGCGGTTGCGGTATGCCCGTGCGAATATTGCAGAAGGCGCAGCCACGTGTGCAGACATCACCCAGAATCAGAAACGTGGCGGTTTGCTGCCCAAAACACTCCCAACGATTCGGACACGCCGCCGCCTGACAGACCGTGTGCACCTGCATGTGTGCCAGCACGGCGCGAGTGGCGCTGACCGCCTCAGCGGCCGCCATACGCACACGCGGCTTGTGGAGGGCCGCCGGTCGCTGCTGCTGCTCCATGGCTGTGTTACAGCTTGCCGGTCGCCGCGTTGGGTTTCTTGGTAAACGCCATCGGGATGCTCTTCGGAATGATCCATGCCCGACCGCCTTTGAGCGTGTCGGCCGAGGATTCACCCGTCAGAATAATCGTGACCGGCAGATACATGTCGCCGCCTTCCGGTGACGCCGGCGTGACATAGGTCGCGCCCTGCAACCCCGTACGGCTGACATTCAAGACTAAGCGCAGCAGATGGCGTTGCACATTCAAGGTCATGGTCAAGTTGCGCCGGCCGTACGCCCCGTCATTCAGCTTGTAGATCTGCTTGAATCTATTGTCCCTGAACGGCGTCGCCACCGGCGTAATGCCGAAGTAGTCGCCCACAAACACAGAGACGTCCGTATTGAACAAATTCGTGATCGCGTACCCATACTGGCTGAGATCCACGTCCATTTTGAACATCAGCGTATCGCGGTCGAGCTTCTTGAAGTTGTTGCGAAAGCGCGCGACTCTGACGGTGATGCGGTCGTTGCCCACGACATGCACGCGCCGGCTGGTGTCGCTCGTCTCAAGCGTCGTCATGCCGGCGGCGGCGGCAGTGTCTTGCGCAGCGATCAGGCGCGTGTAGAACGTCAGCGGCACGGAACCGACGGCGTTGGGCGCCCACGCGACCGCGGTGGCCATGTCAATTTCATTGTTGACGGGCGGCAGATTCAGGAAGGAATTGGCAATCTGATTGTTGACATCCGGCGGATAGGCCACCGCCCAATCGGACGATTCCACACCGGCTTTGTCGGCGACAAAGCCGATGCAGGTGCTGCCTTCCGCTTGTGCCACCATCTTGTTGGCGCCTTCATAGTAGCCGACGTCATTCGATTTGGTGCCCTGCACGTCGGCATCCATGAAGTAGGAAAACGTCATGGTGCCCTGCGGCACGCGCGGGATCAGCACGATCGTCTGATCAATGTAACTGTTGCCGGTCTGCAGAAACGATGCCGAGACGACAAACAAATTCGAGCCGTATTCGCGCCCGTACCCGGTGAACAGATTGAGCGACGGATAATACTTCTCCGTGTCGGGATACTCAAAGGTCTCCTGCACGGCGCCGCTATAGCGCAGACGCAGCGAGCAATCGCTGATGTGATCAGGACTGCTGAGCGGCCATTGCAGCATGCCAATTGCGCCATCCCCATTGACTTCGACGCGCACCGTGCCGTTATCCATCACATTGCCGGCGTAGACCAGCGTGGCGGCAGTCATACTCAGCACTGCTGCAATAACAATTTTTGCATTCATTGTGGTTGTCTCATTTCTGTGACGCACAAGCTATATCTTGTGCATGCTATGATAGTAGTATACCACATTTTCGACATGGACGCAAACGGATCGCGGCGGCGAGTGCAAACAACAAAATTGATATACTAGAGTCGTGACTGCGGTATTATCAGTGAGCGATCAGCAATGGTTGGCGCAGGCGCGTGACTTGGCAGAGCACGGGCGCTGTTCTTGTTCGCCCAATCCGATGGTGGGCGCGGTCGTTGTCCACGCCGGCGCGGTCGTGGGCGAGGGCTGGCACCTGCGGGCGGGCGAGCCCCACGCCGAAGTGCATGCCTTGCGTGCGGCGGCGGCACGCGCGGCCGGGGCAACGTTGTATGTCACGCTCGAGCCCTGTTGCACGCACGGGCGCACGCCGCCCTGCACCGATGCGATTCTGGCTGCCGGCATTGCGCGCGCGGTGGTCGGCAGTCTTGATCCGAACCCGGCGCACTGTGGCCGCGGGATCGAGCTGCTGCGCGCCCACGGCCTTGCGGTTGACGTCATCGACGACCGTGCCTGCGCGCTGCTCAACGAGAAATTCTTTCATTTCATGCGCACCGGCCTGCCCTTCGTGCATGCCAAATGGGCGATGACCCTCGATGGCAAGATTGCGACCCGCAGCGGGGATGCGCGCTGGATCAGTGGCACGGCCAGTCGCGCCCAAGCGCACCGCCTGCGCGCCGAATATGATGCCGTGCTGGTGGGCATCGGCACCGTCCTGCGTGACGATCCGCGGCTGGATGTGCGGCTCGACGGAACCTGGCGCCAGCCGCGCAAGATTGTGCTCGACCAGCACGCGCGCACACCCGGGACGGCCGCACTGCTGCATGGCGCGCCGGCCATCATTGCGTGTGGTGCGGCGGCACCCGCCGCGGCCGTCAGCGCGCTGGCGCAAAGCGGCGCGCAGATCATGCCCTGCCCCGCCGACGAACATGGCCTGGCGCTGCGCGCGCTGCTGACCTGCCTGGCGCAGCAGGGCATTACCAGTGTCTTGGTCGAGGGTGGCGCGCACGTGCTGGGCAGTTTTTTTGACGCGGGCTTGGTCAACCGCGCCACCATTTTTGTCGCCCCGAAGCTGTGTGGCGGCGCGGCCGCGCCGAGTGCGCTCGCCGGCCGCGGCGTTGCGCGCATGGCCGACGCACTGCAGTTACAGGACGTCGCATGGCACACCGCCGGCGACGACCTGATGGTCACCGCCATCTGTACCAAGCCTGCCGTTTCACCCGCTGCACACAAGGAGCCGCAATGAACGCTTGTATCCCGCGCATGATCTGTCTCCTGGCCCTGACCGCGCTGGGCAGCGCACAAGCAATTACCAATCTCACCTCGACGCTGGCCGAGCAAACCAAAGTGGCCGTCACGGTTTACCACAATGGCTTCGGTGTGGTGCGCGATGAGCGCCGGCTGACGTTGCCGACCGGCGAGGTCGCGCTGCGCTTCATGGAAATCGCCAGTGCCATTCAGCCTGAAACCGTGCAGATTGACCCGCTGACGGCCGGCCCCCAATTGACCGTGCTCGAACAAAATTATGAGTACGATTTGCTCTCGCCCGCCAAGCTGCTCGAGAAATATGTCGGCCAGACTCTGACGCTCATTCAGCGCAACGATTACAAGGACGCGCGCATTCCGGTGCAGGCCCAGTTGCTGAGTTACAACAACGGCCAGCCGATTTTCAAGATCGGTGACAAGATTGTGATCAATCGGCCGGACGAGGAAATCGAATTGGTGGCCCTGCCCGAAAATCTGGTCGCGCAGCCGACCTTGGTCTGGTTGCTGGCCAATCGCTGGGCCGGTCCGCAAACGATCGTGGCCAACTACATGACCGGCGGCATGGACTGGCGTGCCGACTATGTCGCCGTGCTTACCACCAATGACGCGCGCTGCAATCTGAACGGCTGGGTGACGATCAACAACAATTGCGGCGCGACTTTCCAGAATGCGCAGGTGAAGCTGGTGGCCGGTGAAGTGCAGCGCGTGGCCGCGCCGCGACGTGTCAAAGGCGAGATGCTGATGGAAATGGCCGTCGCCGCGTCGCCGCGCGCGTTTGCGGAAGAAGGCCTGTTCGAATATCATCTGTACACGTTGCAGCGCCCCAGCACCCTCAAGCAGAACCAGCAAAAGCAACTTTCGCTGTTGGAAGCACGCGACGTGGCCATCGCCAAAACCTATCGCTGCATCGGCGAGCAATACTGGTATCGCAATCAGATGGGCGGCACGCTGCAGCGGATGCCGGTCGGCGTTTTTGTCAGTTTCACCAACAGCACGGCACAAGGCCTGGGCATGCCGCTGCCGAAAGGCATTGTGCGCGTGTATAAAGCCGATGCCAGCGGCAACAACCAGTTTATCGGCGAGGACAATCTAGACCACACGCCCAAGGACGAGCGCATCACGCTGAAACTCGGCAACGCGTTTGATATTGTCGCGGAACGACGTCAGACGGACTACACTAAGCTGAGCGATACCATGTGCGAGACCGCCTGGACCATTCAATTGCGCAATCACAAAGACGAGGACATCCTGGTCGAACTGGTCGAGCCGATTGGCGGCGACTGGACGATGCAGCAGAATTCGCAGCCCTATGAAAAACGCGATGCGGCGACGGCCGTCTTCCAAGTGCCGGTCAAAGCCCGCGCGACGGTGGACTGCACCTATCGTGTGCGCGTGAAGCAGTGAGTCAGGCGGGCGCAGTGGCACGCCGCTTGATGGCATGCACACAGTTGCCGGCGCTTTCGTAGCGCAGCTCGTCGAACTTCATTTTGCAGAGGAAAATACCGCGGCCGCACAACTGGCCGTGGTGACCCTGGTCCAAGGGACTGATGACCTGCCGCCAGTCAAAGCCGGCGCCGTCATCGCGAATGGTCCAGGTCAGCGCAGTGGCATCGGCACAGAATTCAATCGTCACGCGGCGCTGCGCCAGGGACGCGCGGTTCAGCCGGTCTTGATAGAGCGCGGTCAGACCGTTGGTGGTCTCCAGCGCCGCCATCTTCTCGGCATACGAGATTTCGAGATTGCCGTGTTCGATGGCATTGATCAGCAGTTCCACCAAGCCGAGTTTGATGGCCATGCGATCCGCGCCGGCAATCGTGTCGCCCGCCTCGCGCACCAGGAACTCCGCGACATGTGCAACCAAAGGCAGCGTGTTGTCCATCGTCAGGATCATGGTCTTGTGGGTGACCAGCAGGGCGACATGCCGGTCGAGGGAGTGCAGCGTGATACTGTCCTGATACTTGGCGAGCAGGACGCGCAGCTCCTTGTAACGAACGGGCTTCTGCAAATAGTTGTTGGCGCCCAGGCGCAGCGCGCGCATGGCACATTCCTCGGTGCCATGCCCAGTCATGATGACCGCGATCATGTCCGGCTTCACCGCACGCGCCGCGCTCAGTAGCGCGAAGCCATCCATGCCCGGCATCTGCACATCGGTGAGCAGCACGTCGTATGATTCCGCCGTGAGACGCGCAAGCGCCGCCGTGCCGTCACCAACGCACTCCACCACGTGGCCCTGCCGCTTGGCTGCCTCACGCAGGAACATGCAAATACCCGGCTCATCATCAGCAATCAGTAGTTTCATCGCCAGGCTACCAAGAACATGCAGGGTATTCTCCGCGGGTGCATACGAGAGCAGAACCGGGCGTGGTCCGCACATCGCCGGGCGCGTTCAGGGGGGTGTGCCATCGACGGCCGTGTCGGACGAGGTTAACAGCGCGGGGGCCGGCACGATGGCATACGCTTCGGCAATCGCGCGCAAGGCCTGCACGGCCAGTTCCGTCTCGCGCGACGAGCTGTACAAGTTGCGCAGATCATCGATGCGCGTTTTGATCACGGTCGCATTCACAAACGTCGGTTTGATGGTACTGACCAAATTCTCAATAATGGCAATCACCGTCCGGCGGCGCTGTTCTTCCAAGCCGACATACAAGCTGAGCGCGTCTTCGGCTTTGCGCAAGGCCGCGGCTTTATCACCCATCTGGTTCGTGAACTTGATCAGCGCTGGCGCGTGTGACTTTTCGGCAAGATATTGCAGGCCACTGGACAAGGTTGCGAACGTCTTGCGCACGGCACGCACCCGCTCCAGAATTTTCTGTTTGCGATACGCTTCGGCGGAAGCGCTGGCGCGCACCACATTCAACTGATTAGGCAAGTCCTGACTGAGGGCGCGCACTTTGTTGCGCTGCGTGATGCGCTCATCGGTCTTTTCCTTTTCCAGTTGCATCAAGCGTTCGGTTTCCAGCGCCAGTTTTTCGAGATAATCGCAGACCTCCAAGGTGAGTTCCATAAACAACACCGTGCCGGTGGACGCGGGTGGCACACTGCTCGCCGTGGCAAACAGGCCGGTACGCACGTTGCTGGCAAAGACAATTTCATAGCTTTGCAGCAGCCGCCCAAAATCCGCGTCATACTCCAGTACCGACTTCAGCAGCTCTTCGTCCGCACTGCCTTGCTGGTACAGGCAATAGGCCCAATACACCCGGCCCTCGCGCGCATGCGTCGAATTGGTGCTGGTTTGCGCGGCAAAGCGCGCCACGGCCTCGTGCCAGCTTTTCATATTCATCAGGGTGCAGCCGTACAGAAAGTTGTACTCCGCATCCGCGCCGTAGCGCTCGCCGCAAGCCCGCAGGCATTTCTCGGCCTCGCCATAGTCGCCCTTCTGATATTTCATCTTGGCAAGTTGCAGATAACAGTGCATCAGCTTGGCGTGGTTCAACTGCGTGACCTTGGGTTGCAGTTTGGTATATTGTTGATACAAATCAAGGGCTTGCACAAAATCCTGGTTCTCGAACGCGGCATCACCCAGCCGCAGATAGCATTCCTCGAGTTCTTGGCGCATGGTGACGGCGACATTCGGGTCTTCCACCAGCGCCAGTTCCAGACTGGCCAGGGCGGCCCGATAGCTCTTTTGCGCCAGGCTATCGCGCGCCGCCGTGACATACTGCAGGGCGTTGCAGGTCCGTTGCAGGGTGTTCAGCGTGGCTTCGTTTTTGGTGAAGCGCTCGGTGCGGGCGTAGCCGCGGCGCAGCAAATCCATCAAGGCATTGATCCGCGCCGCCTCGCTTTCCGGCTTCAGCTTAAGAATCTCATCAATCAGCCGGGATGCCTCGAGTTCATCAATCATGCGGCGGTTCTTTGCCAGAATCTCATCAATGCCGCTGGCGGTGGTGGTCTGGCCATAGCGGTTCTTGACCGACAAGTAGATGGAGTAGGCGTTCTCGTAATTGCCGGCGGCTTCTTCGGCGCGCGCATCCGCCAACAGTTTGGCGGCGGCATTGTCCAAGGTCTTGAGCACTTCCCCTTCGCAGGCGGCAATGCGGTCTTTCAAGGTGGTGGCGGCAATGGCTTCGGGATAGCGCTGGACAATGTCCTGCAACACCAGCAGGGCCTGGTCAGGATTGCCCTGTTTTAGCAATTGCTCGGCTTGTTCAATGCACTGGCGCGCGCGGGTGTCGCTATGCTGCGCAAGCAACGCCGCGGCCTGCGGCGCGCTGCTGGCGCTGGCGAACTGGCGCGGAATGGTGCGCAAGATCTCGAGCGCAGGATCAATCAGGTTCTGGCGCAGCAATTCCTCGGCATGCTCCAGCAGTTCGCGCGCGTGAAATTCCGCCAGGAATGGATCGGCGCTTTGTTCAAGAGCGCTGATTCGCTGCGTCGCGCGGCTGCTGGGGAAGCTCTGGCGAACGGTTGTGATAATCCGCTTGCAGCGCGCGTAATCGCCTTTCTTGTAGGCCTGCTCGGCGGCGCGCGCCAAGTCGCCCGCCAACTCCTCGGCCATTTCCACCACCAGCGATTCGTGCGTGGCGGGCTCCAGCATGCTCACCGCCGTCTTGTCAAGCTGCGCGCCATTATGGTCACGGGCATACAGCAGCCCGCGTTCATCAACCCAGAATGAGCGCCGCCCGTCTAACCCATAGCGCAGCGGTGTGGCCGCACAGGCAAACGCCGTCTCATCGGCGCGCAGCAACGTGAAGTAATAGCCGCCATACTCGACGACCGCGGCCAGATTGCTCGGCAGCAGATGATAGCCGGCTGCCACCAAGCGTTCGAGTGGCACGTATTCCGCGGTTTCATCATTGTCGGCGTCGAACATGTCGGCGTCCTTGACGTAGAATTGCGTCAGGGCGATGCGACGCAGGCGGTCGCTCGCCGCGGCTTCGTTGTTGGCGATGCGCAGTTTCACATACGCGGTCCAGCCCGCCCAAGCAATCAGCGCGCCCAGCAGGATCACCCACAGCACGCTCACTGCAATCGCCCACCAGGCAATGCGCCGCTCGCGCCGCGCCACATCCTCATGTCGCATGCGCAGCAAGGCCAGCATGGCCATGATGAAGCCGACCAACCAGCCCACACCCAGCAGCAGCGGCCCACACAAGGCCGTGATCAATGCCAAGCGCGGCAAAATATGCGGCTGGGCCGACAGCGCGGGCATGCCCGCCTCAGCGTACGGCGCGACGGCCATGTGCCGGGCCGGTGCGGCGTACTGCATCACATGCGTAACCGGCACCATGTCCGCCACCAGCGGCACGGCGCCCGGCTCGTCCTCATTGGTTAAGATCAACACCGCCACCTCGCCGACCTGCACCGTCATCCCGCGCGTCAGCCGCAGGCGCCGCACCGGCAGGCCGTCCACCAAGACGCGGTCACCACCGGCGAGATCATACAGAACCCACCCCTCCGCTTCGCACGCCAGGCGCGCGTGAAACGGGCGCACCGACGGATCGTCTAGGACGATGTCGTTTTCCGGCGCGGCGCCGATCGTCGCACTGCGGGTCAGTTCGCGGGTATCTTGCTGCGCCGTATTGGGCCGAAGGATAATCTTCATCGGGCGTTACCCGCGCGGGCGCTGATCATCAGGGAATAGCCGAGGGTGCGCAACAACGTCTCCACGGTTGCCACTGGAAAACCAAGCACATTGTAGTAACAGCCGTTAATGCGCTCGATCACAATGCCACCGGCTTCTTGAATGGCATAGGCCCCGGCTTTGTCGAGCGGATTGACCAGGGAAAAATAGCGCGTCATCTCGCGCGTGGTCAGAGCGCGCATGGTCACCCGGGTGCGCACATGGGCCGTGCGCCAGCGCTGGGTCGCGCAGTCCAGCACGGCCACGCCGGTGTAGACGCTGTGGCTGCGGCCCTCCAGCGCGCGCAACATGCGATAAGCCTCGTTGCGCGAGCGCGGCTTGCCAAAAACCTGCGTGCCCTGCACCACCAAGGTGTCCGCACCGACCAGCACGCCGCGGCGAACACGCGCGGCAACCGCCGCCACTTTGGCGCGCGCGTGTCGGACCACCAGGGCATGCGGCCGCAGCTGCGTTTGGTTGTCTTCCTCGTCAGCGCCAACCACGCATCGAAACGGCACCCGCAGTACCCGCAGCAGTGCGCGCCGGCGCGGTGAGCGCGAGGCCAGCACTATTTCCGGCTGCAACCAGTGCTTGCGCATGCCGCCCACGCCGTTACCGGTGTTCCAGCCAATCCCAAGCTAAGCGCGCCGCACCCAGGATGCCGGCGTTGTCGCCCAAGGTTGACAATTTCAGGATGACCCGGCCGGTCAGCTCGGGTGGATTGTAGTAGTTGGCCAGCGCGGCGCGTAGTGGCGTCAGTACCGTTTTGCCGGCTTTGACCAAACCGCCGCCAATGACGATGACATCCGGGTCAAGCGCTTGCAGCAAATTCCAAATCACGAGAGCCAGTCCGTCAATGGCATCCTTGAACACGTGCCGGCAAAGATGATCCGTGGCGGCATGGTTGATGATGTCCGCCGCGCTGATGGTCGTGCAGCGCGCCAGCACACTCGGGACACCCAACGTCAGATAATGCGCGGCGCGGCGCGCCATCGCGCCCGGGGCCGCATATTGCTCGACGCAGCCAAAATTGCCGCAGGTACACGGCTCACCGCCCGGCCGCACAATCATGTGGCCGAATTCCGTCGCGCGCCCGCCGGCGCCATGGAAAATGCGTCCGTCAACAATCAGGCCGCCGCCCAGCCCGGTGCCGAGTGCCAGCGATAGTTGGCAGCGGGTGCCGCGGCCGGCCCCTTTCCAGTGTTCACCCAACGCGACCAGATTGACGTCATTGTCCACCGTCGCCGGCACACCCGCCATGCGCTCGAGCTCTTGCCGCAACGGCGTGCCGGTCCACCCCGGCATGTGGGCTTGCATATACGTGACCATGCCGGTGTCATGATTGATCGTGCCCGGCGAACCGCAGCCCACCGCGACGATCGGCGCCCGGCGCGTCTGGGCGGCGATAACCTCCGCCAACACCGCCAGCAGCGCGTTGCGCCCGCGCGCGGCATGCGACGGCCGATGCAGCATGTGACGAATGGCGCCGGCCCGATCAACCAGACCGGCCTTGATGTTGGTGCCGCCGATATCTATCGCCAGCACGAATGCAGTTTTGGTGCGTGCCTGCTTCATAATTCTCGTGAGGGCTGCCATGGACGCACTCGCTCGCGCACCATCCGCGCGGCTATCCGCCCATCAACGTCCGGCGCTCAGGCGTGCCCGCCATGCGCAGCCCGCCAGGGCCGCGCCCAGCAACGCCATGCCGCATGGTTCCGGAATGGGTAAACGGCTGACATCGGTTTCAACGCGCACCGGCGTCGCAAACCCGACCCGATGGTCATCCCACGTAATGGTCAGTTCGTGCGCTTGTCCGCCGACAAAACGGACATTCGTCTGGTCACCCGGCGCCAATTCCACCGCCACACCGTCTTCGTTCAGCAAGGGCGCGCCATCGGCCTCAATGCGCTGGCCGTAGATGTCGGCATTCCCGTGGCGATAGTCAACCCACGCCACCAACGCCGCGCCATCTTGGTCTACCGCCACCGCCGGCTGTGTCTGCATCGTCGGGTCGGTACAGACGGCCGCCGGCGCACTCCACGCCGCTTGGCCCGCCGCCGTCATCCGCTGACACCAAATGTTCAGATTCTGCCCGCCGGCACTGTCGCTTTGCCAAACCACATAAAAGCCGTCGCGCGCCGTGCCGGCCACGCGCGGCGCCGTTTGCAGTCCGCGAAACTCATTGACACTGACGCCCTGCGTTGTGCCCCAACACGGCCTGCCGGCGGCGTCAAACAGCTGCGCGCGAATATCGCTGTCACTGCCATCGCTGTGGCAGTCTTCCCAGACGACGACAACCGTGCCGCTGGCATCGCCTTGCCAGTCATACTGACCAATCGTGTCGGCCGTCGCGCTGACTCTGGCTAACACGTTCGTCTGCGCGCCCTGCGGCTGCGCCACCACCAAGGTGTTGCCCGCGGCCCGCACGACCGTGCGGGCCGCTGAAACGACCGCAGCCTGTGCGTAGGCACGCGGATCCCCGCACGCCAGCACCAGCAGCGCCATCACTATGTAATTGCCACAGTGCATCACTAGTATGATACTCAATTCCAGGAAATTCTGCAATCCGGCCCATCCGTCCTGAACACCCAGTTGCGGCGATAGAGGGCGCGGCGCACTGACACACCGGGTGGCGCCGCCACCGCGCCGTCACGACCGATGAAGTTGCGCAATGACGATGACCCCCACGCAGTGCCGCGCGGCCAGTGGCGCAGCCTGCGCTCACCCTACAAAACCCTGTCATTTCTATCTGCTTGCAACAACAGAGCACGCCCCGGTTGACAATGCACAGCGTTAATGCGAAAATATGCTTATATTTTATGGAGAATGCCTTGTTGGTTAGAGATGGTCATGCAACCTTAATTCCATCAACTTGGCGTCCCACTTTAACATTCAGGAAGCCATTTTGGACAGGTGTGGTAATGGATAATTGCATCAGCGTCGCCATTTTTGATCGAACAGAACTGATGCACCGTGCAGGCGAAGACGCTGCCCTTGCAGAACAATTGATTGCTATGTTCATTGTTGAAGCGCCGCAGCTCATTCACACCCTGCAAACAGCCAGCGCACAGCATGCGTATGCTGCCGCGCACACAGCCGCGCACACGTTACATGGCATGTCAGCAAATTTGGCCACGCATGCATTACGCAATGCGGCGGCAGCAGCAGAGCACGCCGCGGCAGCGTTGCTGGCGATCCGGCTGGAGCAGGCCTGTAAACAAGTGCAGGTTGAATGGGACACGCTCCTTCATGTCCTTACCGCACCGCACCAGAATAACAATTCTGGTGGCTGATCATGAGCCGGTTGCCCGCACACTGCTTGCGGCGACGTTGCGCAAATAGGCCACGAGGCAATCACTGTCAGTACTGGTTCTGATGCGTGACAGATCATACAGCAGCCCGCGCAGTAAGGCGCCCGTGTTTTGCATTTCGCGTGCTTGATAGGTAACGGGATTTCTCAGACACCCACGGGACTATTCTTCACCTCATTTCATTGTTGCACATTCCGCGAGCCATTTCTTTTCGCATTCCGGGCAGATGCCATGCGTAAACGAGGCCGTTGAATGTTCAGCGACATACGCTTCGACCTGTTGCCAGTATCCGCCATCATTACGGATCTTTTTGCAGTAGGAGCAGATAGGGATCATGCCGCGCAAGGTTTTGATCGTGTGCAATGCGTCTTCGAGCCGTTTGTTGGCTTCACGCAGTGCCTCGTTTTTCTGCGCCACACTTTCATAGGTCGCCAGTAACAGATTGAAGATTTGGAAACGGCTGGCAGTGATGGTGCAGGTGGTGCCATGGAGGACAATTTCAAGCACCTGGGCATCGCGCGGCGGAGGATTTTCAAGCAAACGGCGCACCCGTGTAATCAACGCAATTGGATCGTACGGCTTCGTCATGAAATCATCTGCGCCGCATTCAAGGCCTTTGATAATGTCGCCCGGTTCATTCAATGTCGTCAGGAGGATAACCGGCGCTGCCGACAGGGTCTCGTCCTGTTTGAGCACATGGCACAGTTCATACCCGTTCATCGCGGGCATCATAATATCGCTGACAATGAGCGCGGGGCGAATCTGCCGCGCAGCTGCAAGTGCTTCCTGGCCATCGCAGGTGCTGGTGACATTCCATCCCGCTTGTGTGAGTGTGTGGCGCAACAGTTCTGCTTGAGTCGGGCTGTCTTCGGCGATAAGAATAACGGGCGCGTTCATGCGTGCGATTCCGGACGTGACATGGCACTAAGGGTGGCAATGAGGGTGTGCAGATGCTCTGGCGAAATGGGCTTTTCAATGACCGCAAGCGCGCCCGCGGCGCGCGCGGCATCGGCAACGTCTGGCGTGTCGGACGCCGTCATCAGGACAAATGGCACCGCGCGGGTGGTCGCATCATGCTTTAGTGCTTTCAACAGTTCAATGCCGGACATGCCGGGCATATTGGCATCACTGACAATCAAATCCGGCAGAGCGGCATGGATACAGTCAAGCGCGACCATCGCATTTTCAGCAACGCACGGGACACAGCCGGCCTGTTCAAGCATACAACGCAACAATAGTGCTTGCGTGCGGCTGTCTTCAACAATTAGAACAGAAAGTGGTCGGCTCATCGCGTGCCTCCCGCGCTAGCAGGCTGGGGCGGTTGCATGCGCGGCAGCATGCGTGTCAGCGCGGCAGCAATTCCATCCGGCGCAAGCACCTGCGTTACCGAACCCCTTTTTATTGCCTCGCCAGGCATACCATGCACCACAGAAGAATCACGGTCCTGCGCCATCGTCGTACCGCCGGCGCGCTTAATGTCGCCCAATTCAGCAGCGCCGTCACAGCCCATACCAGTCAGCAGCACACCGATCGCGCTGCCGCCAAATTCACGCGCAATCGAGCGGAACAGGAACGAAGCCGCGGGCCGCATATTATTTTCGTGCGGGCTATCGCTCAAGACGACGCGGTAATCGCCGCGCACGCTGATGTGATAATTATCCGGCGCCATGTAGACATGGCCGGGCAGAAGGCGTTCGCAATGCGAAGCAATATGGACAGGAAAACCGGTATCCTTTGACAGCCAGTCAATTAATCCCGGCAGAAATCCGGGAGCAATGTGCTGAACAATGACAATCGGCACGGCAATATCGCGCGGCACTTGTGAGAGAATGGTGCGCAGCACAGGCGGGCCGCCTGTCGATGTGCCGATGGCGACAATGCGACATGCCGACGGCGCGGCAGAACTGTGTGGTGCTGTCTTGATTTTTTTCCCAGTCGCCGCACGCGGCCAACGGCGGATCACATGCACTGCCGACATCAATTTCACGGTGCGCACAATTTCAGCGGCGCCGACGGCGCCTTGCGCGTCACTGAGGCAGTGCGGCTTTTCAAGCACGGCGAGGGCGCCGGCTTCGATTGCCATGAACGTGTATTTGGCATCTGACGAACTGCAATTGGCGGTGATAATGACAATCGGCACCGGCACCGTTTCCATAATGATGCGGGTGGCTTCAAACCCGTTCATCACGGGCATATCAGTGTCCATCGTGACCACATCCGGCTTCTCACAGCGCACGCGTTCAACTGCCTCAGCGCCATTGCACGCAGCGCCGATCACTGTCATATCCGGATCGGCATTGATAATATGCGTCAGATACTCGGCCATAACCCGGGAGTCTTCTACAACAAGCACACGAATCATCCATCCTCCTGATGTTACACAAATCGCCGTATGGTGGCCAACAAATTACTTTGATCAAAACTGCTTTTGACAATATAGGCATTCGCGCCTGCGTCAATCCCCTGCTCGCGATACTGTGCCGTTTCCAATGCGGTCACCAGAATCACGGGCACATGCGCCAAGGCTGCGTCAGCACGAATCGAGCGGGTCAGCATGAAGCCATCCATGCGCGGCATTTCAACATCCGAAACAACGACATCGCTGGGCGCTTCGCGCAGAAGCGTCATACCATCCACGCCGTCAATTGCCGTACGCACGTTATAGCCTGCTGATTCGAGAATATTTTTGATCAACACGCGCGACGTAATGGAATCCTCCACAACCAGAATAGAAGGCACATGTCTCTTTGTTTCTTCAGCAGGCAGCGCACGCACGGCAGGGTAGGCGCTGCCGGCGGTGGCAATGCGTATGATGTCTATCACATTCACAATCGGCACGATGTCTCCCGAACCGGTAATGGTTGCGCCGCTGAAATTGCGTGCGCGCATGAGCAAGCGTCCCAAGTGTTTGACCAGCACTTCCTGTTCATGCTCGACCAGATCAACAATCAGCGCAACCCTTTTTTGCAGCGCCGTTACCACGACCAGCGTGACATATTCAGGATCCTCATTGGTATTATCAGACGCGCATCCCAGCACACTGTGCGCCGCAACCACCGCCGTCACGTGTCCGTCAATCGTCGCTGCCGGTTTGCCTTCAAGCGTGTAGAGCTCTGTACGCGGCATGCGCGCAACACGCACGACATGGGCAAGCGGGAGGACAAATTGACGACCGGCAATGCGCACCACGACGCCGCGGAAGGTTGCCAGCGTCAATGGCAGAATAATGGTAAACGTCGTTCCTTTTCCCATCACACTATCAACCGAGATCGTGCCGCCCAATGCTTCCACTCCTTCACGAACCACCGCCATGCCCAAGCCGCGGCCGGAGAGCTCCGTTACCGTCGGGCTGGTTGACACACCGGAGACAAAGATCACGTCAAACACATTGTTGGATGACCGTGTCGCGCCATCCGTTTCAGGTAACGCGCCGGAGGCAATTGCAGCGCGCTTGACACGTTCAGCATCAATGCCGCGGCCGTCATCCGTGACCACTACTTGCACTTTGCTGCCGGAAGCTTGGCTGACATGCAGGGCAATCGTTCCCTGGGCCGGTTTGCCAGCTAGGTGACGTTCCGCGGGCGTTTCAATGCCGTGGTCAACGCAATTGCGCAGCAAATGGATCAGGGGCGTTTTGAGCTGTTCAAGAATGCGTTTGTCAATTTCCATCTCGGTGCCCGAGAGGAATATTTCAATTTTTTTAGCCTGCTCGCGGGCAATATCGCGCACCATCTTCGGCACAAACTCCGTCAATGCCGTGAACGGCAGCATGAGCACATGCTTGGTGTCTTCAAGCAGCCGGTCAACCATCATACTCAGATCACGCTGATCTTGTTGAACAGCATGGGAGAGCCTGCCCATGCGGGTTTGCAGGGTGTGGACAAAGCTTTGGTTCCAGCTGAGAAATTCAACCAGGGTGTCTAACGGAAGCGGCGCCACATGTTGCCCAGCCAAGCGCCGTGCACTTTCAACCGTCTGCTGAACGCGCTGTACTTCCGGCTGCAAGCGCCGCCATTCTTTTTGCCATGATTCAAGCATGTGCGCGAGTTCCGCCACCGTCGCCGCGCGGTCTTCGGTGGAGCGCTTTGCCGTAAGCAATTCTTCAGCTTGACGCAAGATAGCATCCACCCGCATTGCCGCGACACGAATGGTCGCTGCCGCCATGGTTTTATGTGAAGAAAGCGGGTCGTGTGCGCGATGCGCAGCGGACACACCGTCATGCGTGGCAGGCAGAGCGGGCGGCGGCTGCGCAGCGGGAGGTGACGACGCGGGGGCTGCAGCGACCGCAACCAGCACCACCGGTTTTTTGGCTTTGATTTCCTGCGGCACACACGCAGTCAGCTGTGTGACAAGCGCTTCAGTATCGGCTGATAGTTCCTCTTCACAGGCATCCAGCAATCGCACGACTACATCCAATGCGCGATGGCAGGCGTCAAACAACGCAGACGACGGCTGAATGCCCTGTTGTTTCAATGCCGAAAGAACCGTTTCAAGCGCTTGGCAGACATGTTCAATGTCGCGCCGTTGCACCGCGCGCGCAGCGCCTTTCAAGCTATGCGCTTCGCGGTACACCGTTTCCAGCATTTCCGCTTGGCTGGCCGCGTCGGCCGCTTGTTCAAGCGCCACAAGCCCGTTGGTCAGCGTGGCGATATGTTCGTCCGCTTCCACCTTAAAGGTGGCGCGCAAGCACTCCAGAAATTCGTGCTGGTCAATCATACTATTACAGTACATCACATGTGATAGCGTTGCACCAATTCACGCAGCTGTTTACCAAGCTGGTCGAGGCCGCGCGTGGCAACTTCCATTTGTTGCGTGCCTTCCACATTCTGTTCACTGGCTTGTTTGATACTTTCCATCGCCAGGGTCACCTGCGCAACGCCGATGAACTGTTGCTGCGCAGAGGCGGAAATTTGCGATGCTGCTTGTGCCGATTCTTGAATGCCATTCGTCAATGCCTGTATAGCATCACCCGTGCGCCCGGATTGTTCAACACCTGCATCCACCGCTTTTGTGGCTTGTTCAGTGGACATGACCGCGCTGCTGGTTGCTCTTTGTATGTCACTCAAGATAGTGCGCACGCGGCCGGTAGCCTGTTTGGATTGCTCAGCCAAACTCTTGATTTCTTGCGCCACAACCGCGAAGCCTTTGCCGTGTTCACCTGCTTTGGCCGCCTCAATCGCCGCGTTGACTGCCAGCAAATTGGATTGTCCAGCAATGTCATCCACCGCCGCAATGATTTCACCGATGGCTTGCGACTGTTCGCTCAATTTCACCACACCGGCAGCAACCGTTTCCATGTGCTCGCGAATCTTATGCATCAAATCAATGGTACGACGCAAAGCCTCCTCGCCGGATTGCGAGGCACGCGCAGTATTCTGTGCAAGGTCAACAACTTCTTTTGCCTTTTGCGTGGCAAGTTCCGCCGTCTTTTTCACTTCCTCAATGGTGGTGGTTGCTTCACTGACCGACGCAGCAGTTTCCGACGCGGACGCCGACATTTGCGAAACCGTCGTGGAGATTTCGCCGGCGGATGATGATAATACTGTTATCACTTCAACCAATTTTTGAATTTGCGCACGCAGGCTTTCGCGCATCGTGTTCAACGCGCGTGCCAGCATACCAATTTCATCGCGCTGGTTAATCTCAAACGCGGTAGTGAAGTCACCCGTGGCGAGCTTATTAGCAAACGCAACGCCATGAACAAGCGAGCGGGTAATCATGCCTGCCAGCACATACGCGATGATCATACTGACCGCAACCGTAAACGCCAACCCCACATACAATATCAACGATGTAGCGCGCAGCTGATCCGCGGCGGCATTCACCACCGTGATTGCCTGCGTGACACCGTCCGCGGCATTTTCGCGTGCGGTTATGAGAATAGCTTCCGCGCTCTTGGCACGCAAAAACATTAGATCGTGCTGCATCTGGATATCATTCATCAAATCAAGGAAACAGGTGTGATACGCGTGCGCGGCGGCGCGCACATTCGTCAAATTCTGCGTCATTTGATCTGCCGCCGCCATTGGCTCGATTGTTTTCACGTCTTGTTCAACTCGTGCAAACAGCTCCGCGACAGCGGCAACCGCATTGGTATCTTCTTCCATCTCCGCGCGCAGGCAATTGATGCGAATCGTGTTGCCCACATCGATGATATCGTTCACCAGATTGACGCGGTCAATGAGGCCGCGTA
The DNA here is from genome assembly GCA_964397565.1 of uncultured bacterium. Lineage (GTDB taxonomy): Bacteria > Auribacterota > UBA3054 > UBA3054 > JAPLST01 > JAPLST01. The sequence goes on along the minus strand of CAYNJC010000014.1, from coordinate 59,935 downwards.
GTTCAATGTGATTCGTAGCACAGGCGGCCATTTCCTTTACCATGTTTTTATTCTGGACATCAAGGAAGGCGTAGCAGTTATCCATGTATATTTTATTGGCGGCGTCAAGCTGCCGCCGCTTCTCTGCCATTGCATGGTTGTTCGTAACCGTGTTCATCAACAATGTTTCAAAATAACGCGCATTGTTTTCGGCAATTTCAACACCGCCCAGCACTTCTTCATTCGCATAGCACTCCGCCAGCGCGCGCGTCGTGTTCAGGACGGCATACAAATTAGTCAGGCTTTCCAGCCCCTTCTGCAAGAACACCGGGTCCCGATTCGCTTCATAGCCGCGCACCCAATACATGAACGTCAACGCTTGGCGTTCAATCTCTGTACTGAACACCACTTCGGGCACTTCCCATTGCGCGAGTCGACTGCAGCGTGCGCCGGCGCTGCTCATGCGCCAGGCGGCAAATCCGCCCAGGATAAGCGCGAGGGCAATCAGGATGCCAAATGACACCATTAATTTTAGGCGAAACTGCAGATTCTTCATGGAAAGCTCCTTGGCATATGCTATTCTTTATACGGTTGATGATTCATCGACAATCAAAGCCGGGTCGTTCAGCAGCTGCAGCGCGTCAAGCACCACTTGCTGCGCATTGGTAATGCCCAGCGCATAGTGTCTGCGCGTACCCGTTTGTGTCGGCAGCGCAGGCGCGATGTCTGCGCGATTAAGAAATGTCACGCCACACAGCGCGTCTATCACAATGCCGAATGCCATCGTGTCATTATGCAGAATCAGCGCGGTATGCGCCTGTTCCGCAACCGTGCGCGGCAGCCCCAGTACAACTCGCACGTCAAGCACGGCAATAATTTCCCTGCGCACATTCATCACGCCGGCAATATGCGCAGGCGCGCCCGGCAAGCTTGTCCAATTCTTCAGCGGCAACACAGCCCGGACATAGCGTGCTTCAATACAATAGCGTTCGTTTTCCAGCATGAATTCAACCACTTGCAGCATGTCTGTGCGCTTTTCTTCCTCCTGCAACGGGCGTGCGAGCGCACAGGCACGCCGCAGCAGCACTGCTTGTTCAGTCTCATGCGTCATGACGCGCCTTCGTGAGCATCATTACCGAAATAATCTCCGCGAGTCTGCCCGCAGTAATGCCGTCACCGTCCGGCGCGCTTTCTTCCGTCGGCAAGGCGCGCAGCACAGTCATGGCATTTGAAAAATGGCGTTGCGCAGCGTGCAGCTTATTTTGCATGCGCGCCACGGTGCCCAACGTAAAATGGCCAAGCGCGTGCTGCGGATTCAGAAACAGCACGCGCCGCAAGGTTGCCTCGGCTTCCGCAAGGTCGCCGTGCTCCAGCAAAATAGTGGCCCGCAAATAATGGGCCCGGGCATCCGTGGCGGACGCCGCAATCGCTTTGTCGCACCACTGCAGTGCATCCTGCAGCATGCCGCTGTTGGCGGATGCGCGCGCCAGCAGCGCCAAGGCGGTGCAATATGCTTCGCCGCGATGCGCGCGCGCGGCGGACACCTGCGGTTTCAGCAACGCGCACACTTCATCAAATTTCCCGCACGCCAGCGCGGCTTCCGCGGCTACCACTGCTTGCGCCAGTGATTCCTGCGTGTCGTGCTGCGCGGCGGGGGTGGGCGCATACACAGCACGGCGTGGCGGATGCGGATGCGCAGCAGCCTGTGCAGTGTGCGGCATCAGCAGTGTCGCGGCCGGCGGCACTGCGGATGTTTTTTTGAAGCAGGTCAGCTGGTCTGATTCAGCAAAGGGAACGGGGGCGCGCTGCACACCAAACACATCGGTTGGCCCGACGAGCAGCCAGCCGCCTTCAGACAAACAAAGATACAAGCGCGCCAGCACATGGTTCATCTGCTCTTGGGCAAAGTACATCATGACGTTGCGGCACAGGATAATGTCCAACGCGGTCGTATTATTGAGCAGCGATGGGTACGGATCAGCAATCAGATTTATGGTGGAAAATGTGACCATGTGCCGCACCGCATCAACCACCCGCAGTTTATCCGAAGTGCCATGCGTAAAGTAGGTGCTTTTCAACCATGGCGGCGCGTCACGGAACGACCATTCGCCGTAGTGCGCCTCAGTTGCTTTTCGAATGGCCGCGGCATTCAGGTCGGTGGCCAGGATAGTCAGATGCCATTCTTTCCACTGTGGCATACTGCGTTGCAGCGCAATTGCCAGTGAATACGCTTCTTCGCCGGTGCTGCATCCGGCGCTCCAGATGCGCAGACATTTATCCTTACGGCGGCGTTCAATCACTTCCGGCAGGATACATTTTTCAAGGAATTCAAACTGTTCGCGATAGCGAAAGAAGTAGGTTTCACCAATAGTCAGATGTTCTGTAAGTACGCGTAGTTGTTCTTTTGTTAGTGGCGCAGACAGCAACCACGCGCACAACACGGCCACATCGTTTCCGAAGCCCAGCGTGCGCGCAGCCGAACGCATGCCGCTTTCAAGCTCACGCTGGCGCTCTGCCGGAAAGTGCAATCCCATGGTGCGCGCAATCAACACACTGACATCATTTGCCTGCGCAGGCGTCAGTTGCAGGAGTGGCGCCGCCTTGATTTGGCACACGGGTATCATAACCGTTGAAAGCATGCCCGCCGGGATTAGGTGAGTAACAAGATTAATTCGTTGTCGTGACGAAGAATGCCGCTAATTAAACCGTGCGCATGCACGCCCGGTTCAGGGGGTGTAACGTCTTGCGGCGCATATTCAACAACTGCTGCAACGTCATCCACCAGCAGAACATGCGGTGACGGCCTCGCTATGACAATCATCTGATCCGCTTGACACAGTTCCCGGTCGGGATGGCCAAACAACCGGCGCGCGCTGGTTACGGGCATCACTGTGCCATGCACATTAATCACGCCCAGCGTTGTAAGCGGCGATTCCGGCACAGGCGTGATTGCCACGGCGGGAACTATGCAATCAACGTGTTCAAGCGGTATGCCATAATAGTGCTGATTAACATGAAACACCAGTACGTGCATTGCATCTCGTCACAGGCTGAAATCATCTTGTTGTATAAGGTTTTGTGTATCGCCACCGGTTTCCCGGACACGATGTCTTTGCTACGCTGTAGTCATTATGGCATATTGTTTTCAGGATTGCAAGGGGCTTTTGAGGCCCAGATTCGGCGACTCGCAACACCGCATAAGTGTAAGCCAATCATGACTGGCAATGAACGCGGAGCTGGGCGAGTTGCGGGCAGATGCACAACCTGCCTGTGTCGGGTACGGCAGACAGGCGCCGTGGGTGAACATGCCATGCAGCGCATAGCGCGCTAAGGAAAAGATTCAGACACAGACGCCGTGGCGCTCACCCGCCTTGGCAGCATAGCCGCCGATGCAATCGGCGGCAATGCCGTCGCGCTTGACACGACCAAGAAAGGGACCTCGCGCGTCACCTCGGCGACAAGCTGAAGGCGTTCCTAAATGTGATTGACGATTAGGCAGGCGATGCCGCAGGCCACCTTGCAATGTTATTATTGCGGTGAGACAATTCTGCTCAGATTCACGGCACGGAGGCCGCTCCCACCTTGACAGCGCGGCGCACAAAGAAGGCGACTAAGAACAGACCCGCCGCCGGCTCGGGTACGTTAGTCTTACCGGGCGTCGGCACCATGGTTTGAAAGGCCGCATTGCTGCGCGCGCCGCCGGCGCCGTCGGGATAGCGTCCGCTTGAGATATCCGCGGCTTGCGTGCCGAATTGGACGGCGTCAAGCACATTGGTGCCGTCACTGGCGACCAGCAGGAGTTCCTCGCCATCCGCACTGAGTTTGAACGACAAATGTTGCGGCCCGTAGGCCGGTTCGCCATCCGCCCAGAGCAATAAATGTTGGCCCGGCGCCAGCGGCAGTGAGCTCGGGCAACGCCACTTGGTCGGCGTCGCTGCATTGTCCGACAGATACAGGTCGAGCAGATCAACCGGCGTGGCGCCGATATTCCAGAGCTCGATCCAGTCATCACAACTGCCATTGGCCGGATTGGTGATCGTGGTCTTGTTATCCGCCTGAAATTCATTGATGAGCAGGGCGGGCACCGGCGCGGGCAGCAACAGATTTTCGGCGCGTGGTGTCGGGGTGATGAACGTGCGCGCGCCACTGCCGAAATCGAGATAGGTTCCATAGCTGTGATCCGCGCTGAGCGCCGGCGCCTGCAGTTGGTCGAGCACGTTGGTCGTATTGATGCGCAATTGCAGGAACGGCGCGGCGCCGACGCCGAAGGGGGCATGCAGCGCGCCACGCTCGGGATGGCCATCGAGCCACAGCAACAGGAAGCCGCGCGCGGGCACATTGGTAGCCGGCAGCGCCCATTTGGTCGGCAACGCGGGAGTATCGGTCAAATGCAATCCGCTGAGCGACACCGCGGTCTGGCGCGGATTGTACAGTTCGAGCCAGGCAACATGCCGGCCGCCCTCGTCGGTCACACTGGTGATGTTCGAGCTGAGCACTTCATTCAAGCCCAGAATCATTGGATCGAGTTGGCTCTCGACGCGCGCCACGCGGGTGCTGACAAACGGCAGCACGCCGAAGGTGACGTGATTGGCGGTGCTGTACGACGTGGGCGCAGTGAGCGCCGCATTAAAGCTGGCCAGGTTAAAGCCCCAATCGTGCGCAACGCTGGCATAGTCACGTTGGGCGGCAGTCTGTATGATGGTCTTCATGGCCACGGCGCGCGGGCTGACGTTGGACAGGGCGAACACGTTCGCGCTGAAGTCGGCCAGGAATTGATTATAGCGGCGGCGATAGCGCGGTACTTGCAGAATGCGGGTTGAGAGCGGGCGCGGACTGCTGTCCCAACTGTTCAGCGTGCGCGTGGCCCAGTTGATGCCGAAGAAATCAATGCCGAGGGTGTTGTCGTAATCATAGGGAATAAACTGGAAGCGGCCCGCGCGGGGATCGTGGTACAAATAAAAATTATTGGCGAGATAGCGGTAATCATCCCAACTGCCATACAGGGCGCTGAGCGCCATCCAGCGCAAGAAATCCTCGACATTGAACAGCGGCTCGAGCGCGGCGGGCAGATTCGCAATCGCGCTCGTGTTGACCAAGGCAACGAACTGGGCGAAGTCGCGAAAATCGTTTGAGGCTTCATTGGTCTCGAGGACATAGGTGGTGCCGTTGCCGACAAGGTCATAGCGGCCGTCGGCGCGATAGATCAACTCCGCCGGCGCGCCTTGGTACAGGCACTTGAACAGATTGCCGGCGTCGGAGCCGAACCAGGCCTGCAAAAACTCATCGTCCACCTGCTCGATGTTGGCAAACAACCCAAAGAGCTGATCGTTAATGTACAATTCCGCGTGAGCCGCGCGCGAATGCGGAATACGCACTTGATCGAACAGATGCCAGCACAGCCCCGAGCGCATGATGGACGGATCATTGTGTTCGCCATTCACATTCAGTTTGCGCAGGCCGTGAAACTTGCGTCCGGGCACATATTCATTGAAAGAGAGCTTGTATGATTTTTTGGTTGCGGTGCGCGAGGTATTGCCGCGCAAGCGGATGGCAACGTTGCTGACCGTCTCGAGCGCAACCAACTGATTGCTGAACTGGATGCTGCACAGATAGTAGATATTGGTGTTGACATCGGTCAGCATGTGCGACAGATCCGCGGCCGCCATGGTTACGCGCACGACCGCGACACTGCCGGTATCGAGCACCGCCGCGGCGGCGCGGTAATCAGCATTGTAGGACGGATCATTCACCGCCAAGGCAACCGCGCTGCCGCAGATCAGCACAGCCAGCGGGTGCCACACGCGGTTGTGAATGAAGGCGCGACGCAGTAGGCACGGGATGTTCATATATCAATTCTACCATAATTTGCGACGCGCTGCGGCACGCGTTGCGGGGGCAGCGATCACGTGGGTGGATCATACCTGGCGCTCCTCTGAATCGGTTGACTTTCGCGGCCTGATTCCGTACAATATACGTTCGCCGATCTCGCGTGCGCGGGTGGTGGAATTGGTAGACACGCTAGCTTGAGGTGCTAGTGGGCGAAAGCTCCTGGGAGTTCAAGTCTCCCTCCGCGCACCACTTTACTGTTGCGAAAGCATTGTGGTGTTTGCCATGAGGAGGAATAGTATGCTGCGTTGCCATCATTGCGTATGGGCGGGCTTGATGGCGCTGGGCGCCAGCGTTCTGGCCCGTGGCGCAGCGCCGGCCGGCCCAGCCACCAACCCCGCGCCCTTGCGGATCGTCACCTCGTTTTATCCACTCTACATCAGCACGTTAAACATCGTGGATGGTGTGCCCGGCGTCTTGCTCAAGAATCTGACGCGGCCGACCACGGGTTGCTTGCATGACTATCAACTGACGCCGGCGGAGCTGCGCGCCCTGGCCGATGCCGATGTGTTCATCGTCAATGGCGCGGGCATGGAGTCCTTTCTCAACAACGTCATCGAACACACAACGAATCTGACCGTTATCAGCGCCAGCCAGGGCCTGAATCTGTTGCGCGACGAGCACGGCGTCAATCCGCATGTGTGGGTCAGCATCAGCGGGGCGATCGGCCAAGTCCGCACAATTGCCGCCGCACTGGCCATGCGCGACCCGCGCCATGCCCCGGTGTATCAGCGCAATTGCGCCGCCTATGTCGCGCAACTGGCGGCCTTGCGCGCAGAAATGCAGGCCGGCTTGAGTGGCGCAACGGCGCGGACCATCATCACGTTTCATGAGGCCTTCCCTTACTTTGCACACGAATTTGATCTGCGGATCGCGGCGGTGATTGAACGTGAGCCGGGCAGCGAGCCGAACCCGCGCGAATTGGCCGCGACCATCCAACTGGTGCGCAAGACCGGCGTCACCGCACTGTGCGCCGAGCCGCAATACTCGGCGCGCGCTGCCGCCACGATCGCACGCGAATGCGGCGCAACCGTATATCTGCTCGACCCGGCCGTGACCGGGCCCTTGACCAAAGACGCGTATCTTACGATCATGCGCCAGAATCTGGCCACGTTGCAGCGGGCTCTAAACACGGCCTCTTCAAGATAGACGCGGTCCCGCCAGCGGCGGACGGGACGGCTGGAAGCCGCTCCTATTGCGGCGCAGGACAGCTCTCGCCGCCGCACTATTCGTAAGACGGCGGGATCGCCGGAACTGGCTTACGGCGCGCGCACTTCGACCTCGGGAAAGGCTTCCACAATATCGCCGATCAGCGGCAAGGCCCACAGGCGCGCGTCCTCTTGGTCATCTTGCGCCGTGGCCCGGCCTTCCCAGATTGTCACATAATCGCTGGATTTCAACTTTGGATCGCGCCCCAGTGCCGCAATCACGACCAAGTGTTGGTAGATGTCGCCCGTCTTGCGGCCGACTAGAAAGGTCGCCAGTTTCTGCGTGTTCATGCGTTCCTCGTCAAGCGTAGCCGAGTAAAACGCAGTGAAGCACATGTCCACCACGAAATCCGCCGGCTCGGTCGGATCGCTGACCCATTGATAGCCGCGATCCTCGAACGAGGCGCGCGTCGCGCTGACCAGCTCCATGAACTGGTACCAGCGCTCCAGATCGTTCTGCATGATTTCTTCAGTGATCTTCTTGCCGTCCGGGTCGTGCACGTCGAAGTTCACGCTGAATTTGTAGCGGCCGGCCAGTTGGATGCCGGGCGCCTTGGTGACGGCCACGTTCATCGTGCCGCACCCGGCGAGCAGCACGGCCAGCATCGCGCCGGCTACAAGCATTGTCACAGTCTGTCGCATGGATGGTCTCACGGTTGAATTAGTGTTGCGCGCGTTGCGGTTCTGCGGCACGATCGTTCGCCGGGCTGGCCGGCAGCGGGCGTTCCAACGCGATCATGACGCGTTCAGTCAGGCCACTCGTTATTTGGACATGTTTCAGATCGTGCACGCCAATCGTGACAGTGTGTTTGATGAAATTGGTCGCGTTCTTGACATAGATGTAGAATTGCTGTTCCGAGGGCGCGACTTCATAGTTGTCACAAAACACGGCCGGCAGCGGCACCGCCACGACATTGCTGGCCACGCCGCGGGTGAACAGCACGGTGGCGGTCATACCCGGCTTGAGCTGGGTGTTGCGCGCATCCAGCAGGACCGTAACTTCAAAGCCCAGGGGCAGTTGCGTTTGCTTGTCAGTGCTGGCCGCCGGCGCGATCCGCGCGACCGAGCCGTGGAACGCGTGGCCCTGCAAACTCTCGACCGAAATCATGACCGGCATGCCGGTGCTGATCGAGGAAATATCCACTTCATTGACCAGCGCCCGCACCTCGAGTAGATCCAGATCCGCGATCTTCATCATCTCCGTGCCGGACGACACCGAGCTGGCCCCAATGACCACCTCGCCGACCTCAATGGCGCGATCATAGATTGTGCCGCGCATCGGCGCGCTGATCGTCGTCTTGCGCAAGTTGTCATCCACCGTCGTAATCTGCGAGCGGATTTTCTCAACCCGATTGCTTTTCAAGTCGCGCTCGATCCGCATGCGGTCGTAGACATCCGGTGAAACCAATTTGGCTTGGTATAGTTCGCGATTGCGCTGGTAATCGAGCTGGGCCCCTTCGAGCTGCAGCATGGACTCGCGCGCATCGAGTTCCAGTTCGCGGCGCTTGTTCAGCAGATCAATCTTGTCCAATTCGACCAAGACGCACCCGGCCGTGACCACATCGCCGGCTTCGATGTAGACATTCTCGACCCGGCCGTTCACTTCGGATTTGATGATGACCTGGTTGCGCGGGCGGATCGCCCCGTTTTCCTCGAGAATTGAAACGATGGTCGTGTTGGTCGCGGCCACCAACGGAATTTCATGCGGCTTCTCGCGCATGGCATTGACCCAGGCGATGTACGCATACACCCCCGCGGCCATCAGGGCGCCCACAACCACTAGTGTCAGTATCTTTTTCATTCCTTTATCTGGCAACAACCAGCAAGCTGACGCTGGTGGCGCCAGCGGCACGCAAGGTGCGCGCACACTCATTGGCGGTCGCGCCCGTCGTCAGCACATCATCCAGCAACGCCACCCGGGCCTGGCGAATGCGCGCCGCATTGCGCACCGCAAAGGCGCCGCGAATGTTGGCCGCGCGCCCGCCCGCGTTGAGCTGCACTTGCGGCGTGGTGCGGCGAATGCGCCGGAAATCGCCGGCCGGCAGGAGCGGCACGCCAAAGCTGCACATCAAGTACCGGCCTATTTCGCGCGCCTGGTTGAAGCCACGCCAACGCTGGCGCATCCAGTGCAGCGGGATTGGCGCCAGCCAATCCACGTCGGCCAGCAGCGCGTGCACACTTGGCCGATCGCGCAGCAGACAGGCCAACTGGGCTGCCAGGAATTGGCAGCGCCGGTACTTGTACAAGTGGATCAAGGCGCGCACCCCGCCATAATACTCACCGGCAGCGGCGACGCGTTCCAGCGCCGCGCGCGGATGCAGACGGCAGACGCCGCACAGTTGGTCGTGCCCGTCGCGCGTGTGAATCGGGCGGGCACAGCGCGGACATTGCGCCCCGCGTAGCAGCGGTAATTGCCGGGCGCATGCAGCGCAGATCGCCCGTCCGTCATCTGCCGGCGCGGCCCGGCAGAGCACGCAGCGCGGCGGATAGACCAAGTCAAGCAGACTGCGTCCAAGCTGCGCCAGCATGCCAGGGCCATACCCGGGTTAGATTGCCTTCTTGCCTTTTATCGACGCAAAGACGTATTCCTTGATGGGCGCAGCGAGGACATCATTGTTCTCCACCCGATCGGCGCGTTCTGCTTCCGGCGAGTCCGGCATAATTACATCAATGTATTTCATCGAGCTGTACGGGATGAAATACACTTTGTTGTGGCGCGCCAAGGGGTTTTCCTCATACAAGCCGCTGACACTGTCGCGCACTTCCTGAAAGTGCCGGCCGCTGATGGTTAACCCCGGCGCACTGACCTGCGTGACCGTCCCGCGCATGATGTCAATCGGCATCTCGCGAAAGTGCCGGCGTAGCACAATTCGTACTCGTGATTCCATCAAGTTGTCAGGCGTCGTGTTCATCAATAATTACCATGGTTCTTGTTAGCGTATACTACATGGGGGGATTATACCACACCATGACCCGGAAAGGCAAATGCAATGCAGACGGCGATCTGGGACGGCTTGTCTTGCCCGTTTTGCCGGTAATCAGTAATCAGTGATCAGTGATCGGTGCAGCACAAGAAGAAAGCGCGGCGCGGCGCTGACGCTGACGCCCACGCTTGCCGACCTTCAACATTTTTCATTCAGCAATCGCTATGCACTATTCGCCAACTCTCCGCTTCATCAAAAGGGCCACAAGGCCAGCCGACAGCAGCAATCCCGATTCGGGCACGACCGTGAACGGTTGCTGCCAGAACGTATTGCTGGCCGCATTGCCGGCCTGGTCGCGCGCTTCCAACGCGATGGCATATTGCACGTCCGGCGCTTGCAGTGCGCTGAGCGGCAGCCATCCGGCGGCGCCCGTCAGGTTGGGCACATCGGTCGCCACCAGCGCAACCTCCAGCCCAGTGTTGCTGCTGATCACGGCCAACCGGCTGATGATGCAGTTGATGCCGTCGACATTGTCGGTGATACTGGCGGCGTTCCAGACCACACTCGTCATGACTTGCGCATACAGTTCCACGTGCGCCGTGGGAAACAGCAACGCGTCCGCGCCGATGATCGGCGGTTGGGTGTCGGCCGGCACGACCCGGAATGCCTGGGCTGCGAACACAACGCTGGTCGCATTGTCGGACAGGTCGCGCACCGTCAGCGCCATCACATACCAGACGCTGTTCGAGGCCAGTGCGGCGGGCGGCGTCCAGTTCGCCGCACCATTGGCGCTGGGCAGTTCTTCAGCGATCAGCGCCACTTCTACCGCATCATTGCTGCGCAGCACGCTCAGGCGCGTGATGATGCAGTTGGTGCCGTCGTAATTGTCGGTGATATGCGGGACGCGCCAGCGAATCTGGGTCGGCATGCCGGTGCCCAGCAACGCGCCGGCAGCCGGGCAGCTGAGCGCATCGGCGCGCACGTCCGGCGGTTGGGTGTCACCGCCACTGTCAACCGCCGTGCCGCGGTATAGCACCGTGTCGTTTTGCACTTTGACAAATATCTCGCCGCCGACTTCACTGATGTCGGTGCCCCAGCCGGTGTCGGTCGGCAAGGGCGTGGCCATCCGCCACGTGCGGGTGCCCACGACAAACACGGCCAGGTCGGGCGTGGCTTCGCCCCAGCCGTCTTGGTTGGCGTTAATCCCCTGTCCGCGCACGACAACCACTTCATCTTTTTTGGTCAGCGCGCGCAGCGCCGGCGTCGAAACGCAGGACAAGCCCGTGCCCGGATTCCACGGCAGATTTGTCAGGGCGATGGCCGTCCCCGTCCGAATGTCGTTTTTCTGCACGCGCCAGAGGACATCGCCTTCGCTGGCGTCGGTTCCGCCGTTCCAGTCTTGTTTGACACCGTAGACATAGTTGTCAAACGCGGCGCAGTGGGTGTCGAAGCGTTTGGTCCAATTGCCCTGTGAGCCGCAGTCCTGGCAGCTGAACGGGCGATGCGTGTCGCCGAGAAAACCGTGATCGCCGGCGGCGACGATCGAGGTGCAGACCGTGTCAATGAAGCCCAAGGTAACCAGACAATTATTCCACGCGCCGGCGTTGGTGTATAACACATTAGTGCTGGTGGGTGCGTAGAGCGTGCCTTGCGCAACGATGTTGCTGTGCAGCTCGACCCAGGTATCATCGGCAACGTGATAACGGAAGATGCCATAGGTCGCGTTACCCCAGTCATCGGTCATGGTCGCGTGGCGCAACGTGGCAAAGAAAAAGCCATCGCGGAATTCGAGGCCGGTATTGTTGTCGGTCGAGTCCTGGCTTGCCAGTCCGGGGTGCTGTGCCATGGTCGCCCAGAGATTGCTCTGCGGATCATACCGCAGAAACGAGCGTGTGTTGTTGCCGGGCAGGCAATAGAGAAAACGGCCATCCGAGCCGAGTTTCACCCCGCCGCGACTGGCCTCGGGCGTGGTGACCGATGACCAGGTGATGTTCACCGTCGTTGCGGTCGAGACTTCAACCAGGCGCGTGAGGGTAATCGCATCGCTGGCCGGCTGGCCATAGGCGTTCGTGCCGCGCACGACAATCGTATTGTCGCCAATGGTCAAGAAAACATCCGCGATGTTCCACACGAGACTGGCCGGCAACGCGCCGCGATCGCCGCTTTGCTCGTTTTCCCAAGTCATGCTGCCGACGACAAACGCGTTGTTCGTCCCGTGCACGCTGGCCGTGCTGATGGCATACGGCCAGGTCGCATTGGTGCTGAGCAGCGCGACATACGGCACGCCGCTGCTGGTATCCATGCGTGTGATCTGAACGCTGTCGCTGGCACGCGTCCCGGCCGCATTGGTACCGGCGACGGTAATGAGATTTGCGCCCACCGCGAGGTCAATGCCGGCAATCTGCCACGCGGGGGCTGCGCCGAAAAAACCGTCGACGCCGGTCAACGCGTTCGACCAGCTCATCATGCCGACGACCTGCCCGCCGTTGGTACCGCCGATGCTGATGCTGGTTGTCTCATAGGGCACCCACGCGGTCTGATTGGTTACATCAATCGCCGGCGGCATGACCTCGGTGACGATGTCCGCCAGCAGCTTGACAACACGTGTGCCGCCGTCAGCCGCGTACAGCTGGGCGATGCCGCGCACGCGGTCATCGAGGAATTCAACATCGGTCGGGCCCTGCAGCGTCGCCGCAATGAAGGGCGGCAGCGGCGCGGTGATGGTCTGTTTCAAGGCCAACACATTGTTGGTGGTTAGTTCATACAGAAAGACGCGTTTGTTTGCGTAATCGCTGATGGCGATCAGGCGCGTGGTATTGGCGCCGCGCACGACCGCGAGGCCGCATTGGCGCTGCGAGCTGGCGGGTGTGTCGCTGCCGAGACTGGCGATGCTCCAGGTGCGATCGGCGGTCACGGCCGCGCCGTCAAACAGCAAGCGCCACAGTTTCTTGTCGGTACTGCGACTGATCACAAAGAATGCGCCGGGCTCCAGCGGATCGGCGTCGACATCCGTTGGCGCAAAGCCATTGGTGGCATAGTGCGCAATGTATTTCGTCCATTCATCCCAGATCAGCACGCGCGCGTTGCCCATGTCGGCGACACCAATGTGGGGTGTGCCATTCGGCGCAGTGACCCGCCCAAGGCCGCGCACGGTCGTCGCGACCTGGCGATTGGTCGTGCCGGTGCCGGCGCGCCCGGCCGTGCGCATCAGTTGATAGCCCGTGCCGCCGCCGCCGGCTTTGACCGTGCTGGCCAAGCGCACCTGCGTCGCGCTGAGTACTTCGACAATGCTGGTGCGCACATTGCCGACGGCGACTTCATCGCCGACCTGCACATGCTTGCCGAGAAAGTTGTTGCCGTTGTCGGTCAGGAGTTGTTGCGGTGCCGTGTCCAGCGTGCCATAGCCGCCGGCGACATTACCATCAATATCGTAGGTCCGGTAACTGAATTCGGAGTTTTTCTCGCACCATGCCACATACACCGGTGGGATACTGTACTCGGTGTAGGAGGACAACGTCATCAGCAAGCGCGATTGGTCGCTCGGATAATAAGGCTTGATGGCGCGATGGCCAAAGAAGAAATGCGTGGCGACTTCGGCGAACGGCTCGCTGCCGCGGCAGATTGAGATGATCGGGTCGGCCGTGCCGGCATTCAAGGCCAGGAACATGGTTTCGGCATCGCGCGCAGTCAGGCCGACAGCATTGCCGATCGTAGCGATCTGGAAGATCTTCGGATTGCTCTCAAGGCCGGCGCCCTGCTCGGTGAGATACAGGATCGCGCGGGTCGCACCGCCGAGCGAGGGCGTCAGCGTCACCGTGCTCGCGCCGGCGGTCAGCACAGTCGCCAACTCAAAGACATAGGTCGGGAAGATGCGCCGGTAGACGCGATAGACATTGCCGGCCTGCGCGCCCGCGGTGATGCGCACCTGCGCGCCCTCGACCACGACTGCGGCCGCGCGCGCAAACGCCGGCGCGCCGGGCTCGTACAGCGTCGGCACATCCCAGACATCCAGCGCCGGATTCAGCGCCGCGCGGCTGGCCGTCCCGACCGTGGACGATTGCATGTACTCGCGGTCGTTCTGGCGCCAAGCCCAGCCATCGCTGTAGCCCGGCAGATCAATCGTCACATACAAGGTCTTGCCGGCCGAGACATCATTATAATGCCAGTAGCCCTGAATGTTGTCGCGCGTGCGGCTGAACGGCCGCCGCGGATATTGAATATCCACCGTGCCGTCTGCAATCGTTGTGCCCGCGCTCAGGAAGGCCGTCGTGTTGCCCGTGTAGGCCCAGGCCTTGACGACCGCGCCCGGCAGCGGCACGCCGCTGCGCGTCAGCACGCGCGTCATGTTCGTCTCCGGCGACATGCTCGTCCAATTGTCGGTGCCGAGATTGCGCATGCCAACCGAGGGCACATGAATGTCGCAGGTGCCTTTGCAGAATCTCTGGCGCGCGTCCGATGAGAACACATCCGGATTCGCCGCCCAGGTGCGGATTTGCAGGGGACGCCCGTCGCCCAGCAGCGCGCCCGCGCCCCAGCTCGGATACACCTGGTACTGGTACAAGTCGCCCATCTGGTGGAACAAATGGGTCGTCTCGTGGCCCTCGCAACCTTCCGCGTCCAGCCACATGCGCTGCCATTGCCCGTGCCCGAACCAGACGCCGTACGGATAGCCGTAGGGCGAAGTGCTGCTGTTGAAATCCAAGCCGCGACACCCTTCCCAGTAATCCCACACATTCGTGCCGTTGAACACCCAACTGCGATGCACATTGTCCACATCGTCGAGCTCGTAGCCCATCATATTCACGCGAATGGCAATGTCCTGATTGCTGGTCGTGCCAGACCGTTCCCAAAACGTCTGGATCGCATTGCACAGTTTGCGCGCCAGGTAGAAATACGAATGCGGATCGCCGGTGACGTTCGGATTGGCATTGTTATTCAACGCCGTTTTGGGATAAAACACCGGATGCAGGGTCCAGGCGTGCACCGCCATCTCCTCGCGATTGTTGCGCTCGCAGGCGTCATCAGCAGCGCCGCCGATATTGTCCAAGCGCACAACATTCCATAATTCTTGCGTGATGATCAGCCGCCGAACCGGCGAGAAATTGTCGAATTGGTACGGCCAGTTGGTGTAATAGGTCAGTGCGATCTGCGTGGCATATTGCGTTGAAACCCCGGTAAGAAACGTCGGCAGCGAGACGTTGATGACCAGTTGCGTGTCGGGCCGCGTCATCGCCAGCGGATGCGTGTCGGCGTTGCGATACGGCGTGTTGAACCAGGCCGACAGACGCAAGGTGCTGGGCGTCGTCGGCGCGGTGCCGG
The DNA here is from genome assembly GCA_964397565.1 of uncultured bacterium. Taxonomy (GTDB): domain Bacteria; phylum Auribacterota; class UBA3054; order UBA3054; family JAPLST01; genus JAPLST01. Next base: position 44,619 of record CAYNJC010000014.1, on the reverse strand, counting down.
TGTTCTCCAGCACGACCTTGTTCCAAATCGCTTCACCCGGCAACGGCCAGCCGTAGTGCGTGCTGAACGAGCTGTGCGTCTGCTTCTTGCTGTACAGCGGCCAGCGCTCGATGTACGAGATCCCGGCATCCTTCGTGCCCGCCGGCTGATTCGGCTCGCGCGGCTGCGACGCATAATCATAGCGATACAACAAGTAGCCAAAGATGCGGCCGGCGGCGGTCGCGCGCGGCGCGTTGGTGTACACCGCCAGGCCGGCGTTCAAACGGCCGGCAATCATCGGCAGTGACGTCGGCGTGCCGACAAATAAATTGCTGTAGACACGCGGCTGGTAGACGCTGGTCTGCGGTTCGAGCGTCGTCAGATAGTCTTTGCCGACCTTCTGATATTCCTTGACATAATCCGCGGCGGCCAGCCCAAACGGCGCGACTGCGCTGAAATCGCGTGTGTCCGTGCCGCGCGCCGTGACCGTTGGCGCACTCGCCACATCAAAATAGCGCACGATCTTGTTCGGCCCACTTTGATACAGCAGCGCCAGCCAGTCACGCCCGGCATAGGTGAAATCGCCGGCGGCTATGCCAAGCACGCGCTCGCCCGGCGGAAACAGCGCGCTCGAACTGATGCTGTACCGCAAGATCCAATTGTTTTGGTTGGTCGCCGTCGGCGCGGAATAGATCAGCAGACGTGCGCGCGGATCGTTCGTGTAGTTGTCGCTGGTGCTTTGCACGAGCAGCAACTCGGCGCCGGCATACGCGGCGACGACATCGCCGGCGGTCACGCAGACAAGGTCATTCGAGCCGTTCTCCGCCGCGCTGTCCACCAACAGCGCGCTGGATTGCAGATCCCACGGCCGCGTGCTGAACACGCCCGGCGCGCGATACACTTCAACCGAAATGCTTGCGCCGGCGCGGCGCGCCAGCGCGAGATACTCCGTGCCCGCACCGCTGGCCGGCGCATTCGGCCAGAAATTCCCGATCGCCAAACCACCCGCAAGGACATTGGCAAACGACAGGTCCTGCCAAATGAAGCGCGAGGTGAACTCGCCGCCGGTTTTGGCCCGCGGCGGCGCGTCATAGGCCACCACGGCATACCGCTGCGAATACAGCGTGGCGTTGTCTTCAAGCGTGACAATATATGGATAGCCATGTCCCCACAGCGACGGCGCGCATTGTCCAATGCAAACGGTAAACAAGGTCGTTAAGGCGCATAGCCCGCGGATTGAATTGATCGGCAACTTCATTTTGTGTGTCGTCCAGTAGTGAATTACTGCGCGGCCAGCCTTATTAGGCCTGCCGCGCCATCATTAATGTTCTATTATTAGTATATCACAAACTAGTGTGAGTGTACACCGTGTCTGTTGGCCGCAAACAAATGTGACAATTGTCGCGTTGCGCAAGAGTTGATTACACGATGAATCCGCCCGCCAGCACGACCGCGTCGTCATACAGCACGACCGCCTGCCCGGGCGTGATCGCCAATTGCGGTTCATCGAATACAATCTGCGCGCGCGTCGCATCAAGCGGCGTGACCAATGCCGGCGCGGGCGTGTGCTGCTGGCGGATGCGCACCGTCGCGCGAAACGGCGCAGTCGGCGCCGCCAGCGCAATCCAGTTCAGCGCGCCGGCTTCCAAGGCGCAGGTCATCACCTCGTCGTGCCGCCCGACAATCACGGCATTGCGGCAGGCATCAATGGCCACCACATAATACGGTTCGCCGGTCCCGCCGCCAATGCCAAGCCCTTTGCGCTGGCCAATCGTGTAATAGACAATGCCGCGATGGCGGCCAAGCTCAACGCCGTGCGTGTCAAATATCGGTCCGGGCTCGATTGCGCGACCGGCAAACAGCGCGGCGTAATTGTCACTCTCAATAAAATCCTGGCTTTCCGGGCGCGCGGCCAACTGCGGCAGGCCAAACTCGATTGCCTTGGCCTTCACCGCTGCTTTGGTCATCTCGCCCAGCGGGCACAGCACCAAGCGCAATTGCTCTTGCGTCAATTGCGACAGAAAATAGGATTGGTCTTTGGTCGGGTCAATGCCGCGCCGCAGCAGATACCGGCCGCGCGCAGCATCAAAACCGATGCGCGCGTAATGCCCGGTGGCGAAATAATCAAAGGTAATGCCCTGGGCGCGCGCCGCGTCGAGCAGCGCGCCGAATTTCATGGTGTGATTGCAGACGACGCACGGGTTCGGCGTCTTGCCGCGCAAATACTCGGCGCGGAAGTAATCCAGCACACTGCGCGCATATTGCTGGGCGAGATTGAGCGTGACATGTTCAAAGCCAAGTTGTCGGGCCAGCGCGCGGATTGCCTCGAGCTCGCGCACCTCGCCCGGGCCGAAGCAGCCCGAGCGGCCGGTGTCGGGCAGCGGCACGGAGCCGTCCCACACTTGCATCGTCACGCCCATGACCTGATAGCCCTGCGCGCGCAGCAAGCACGCGGTCACGGTCGAGTCGACCCCGCCGCTCATGCCAACCAGCACGGTTTTGTTCGTCTGCGCACTCAATATCGAACTCACACAAACGCTTCGCTGCAGATAATCCGGGGAACGGCTCGTTCTTCCATCTCAAGATTTCGCCGGGCTGCGACGTCTTTCAGATTGTGCTGGTCATAGATTCGGATCAAGTTCTTCAAGAGGCTTTCGCCAGTGACGCTGCTGCGCCGCAGTTGGTTCAGTTCCCGTTTCACCGCGCCGGTCAGCGCGCCACGGAAGACCTTCTCCAGAACATTGATGTTTTGCTTGATGTCCTCTTCCTGCGTGGCTTCAAACAGGATGCGCATTTCCCTCAGGACATACAGTTGACCGTGGGTCAGACTCGCCGTGTAGTTCCGCTCCGCCTGGCGATGGCGGACTTCTTCCGCAAACGTCCGTTGCACCGTCATGACGGTTTTATTGTAACCCGCCGGCAATGGCGCAGCTTTGGCATCGGGCGCACATTTGACCGCGCCGACGACCCGCGGAATATCGCGCGACGCGATCTCGTTCTTGTCATCGACCAGAAACAATTGCTGATAACGTCCCGCTTGGCAGAAGACGTACAGGCCGCGTTGCAGTGATGGCCGTGCCGTTCTGATGCCGTCACGCATACTGGCAATCCGCTCATATTCGCCCGGGTTGTCCTTGCGCAACTGGCGCAAGATTTCCTCGGCTTCGTTCAGATCGAGGAACTCCTCGTCAGCGCCGCCCCACAAGTCCATCTGCGCCGAGGCGCCGCCGCGTGTCTCGTACATGGCGTACATGGCGTCCGGGTTCAACTTCTCGGTTCGGTCAAGAATCTCGGAATCTTCACCGATGGTGTCGTGAATTTCCTGAATCCGGCGCTCGAGCTTCTCATGCAGTTTCAGATTGGCTTCGATGCCGGTCTCCGGCAGAAAGTTGAAGCCGCAAATCCGTTCGTGCTCAGAGCCGATACGGTCAATGCGCCCAAACCGCTGAATTAAGCGGACAGGGTTCCAGTGCAGGTCGTAGTTGATGATGTTGTCGCAATCCTGCAAGTTCAACCCTTCGGCGAGTACATCGGTCGCAATCACCATCATGAGTTCCGTCTCGTCCTTGGCAAAACGATATTCGGGGTTGGCTTTCGGCGCAAAGCGACCGACAATTCTTTCTTTGCTCTTGTCACCGCTGAAAATGACGTCAATGTCCGCGTGCTTGCCATCGGGGTTTAGGTTGGCAAACAGATATTTCGCCGTGTCCGCGTACTGGGTGAAGATGAGTCGTTTCGCGCCTTTCAATGGTTTGTCGGCCAGCCGCTTTTTCAGGGTCTGCAACTTGGCGTCCTTGTCCGGCGTAATGGGCAAGACCAATTTCAGAATCTTCTTCAGCAATTCAATGTCGTGCTCAATGTGCTGGCGCAGCGTCTTGACATCAAAATCCGCCACATGATAGCGTTGCGATACGTTGCGGAGTGCGTCGACAAGATCGGCTTCCTCAATGATGTCGCTTTCGTATAGGATGTACTGCGCGTCCTCACCGGCCGGTACGAAACCAGCGTCCAGCGCGGCGATAAAAGCCTGATGCGTCTTCAGCAGCCGTTGTACCGTCTCGCGGAAGGCGTACACACTCGATTCAAACCGTTTGAACAGCAAGATGCGCATCAAACCGCGCAAGCTGGCCCCGACGCGTTGAAGGCTGGTGTACGGTTCCTGTTTCTGCTTTTCGGGTTTGACATAGTGCCAGATGCCGTACCGTGCATAGGTGAGTTCGCCATCCGGGACAACCTTTGCCGGTTTGCCTTTGCGGGCTTTGCCCAGATAACCGCGTAACTCTTGATACAGACCTTGGTAGGTATCTTCGATGCTGTATTCAATGGTTTCCAGATCGCGCTTGGGGAAGAATTGGTGTTTGCCGCCGACCAGCACATATGCCTTGCGTGTGCCGTGCAGGTAGTCCGCAAAATTGTTGGGATCAACCGGTTCATGCGTTTCGGCGTCATAGCCGTACCAGCGCAGAATGTGCTGGCGCGTTCGCCGGACAAGAATATTCGCCAGTAATTCAGGCAGTTTCCGCTTCCCCTTGTCAATCAGCTTGAAGTACTCTTTCAGGTGTGGCGGATCAATCGGCAGGTCGGTCCGGTCGTCCTGATGAAACAACTTGATCTGGTGATACACATCCCAGGCACTCTTGTTGCGAGGTGTCGCCGTGAGAAAACAGCAACGCCGCCCGGTCGAAAGGAATGTCTGCACCACTTTGTAGCGCTGCGTGTCGGGATGGCGCAAGTTGTGGCTTTCGTCCACCAGCACGAAATCGCGATCCTTGAATTTGACTTCGTTAAGGAGTTTGGCAACGCCGGCAGTGTCATCTTCGCGCAGGAAGCCCATCGAGAGCACGCGCGCATTGAGTTGGTAGACCTCGTTGTAGCGCTCCCACATTTCTACCAGCGCAGCCGGGCAGATGATCAGCGGCCGGGCATGGTCGGTACGCTCGAAGTGCTTCACAATCGCCGCGCCAATGTAGCTTTTGCCCAAGCCCACCACATCCGCCACAAACGCGCCGCCGAAGTCCCGCGCCATCTGGATGGCTTGCCGGACGGCCACTTTCTGGAAACTCGCCAGCTTGCCGAAAATGTCGTCGTCCCACAGCAATTCCTGGTCATCTTCGCTCTCCAGTCGGTCGCGCACGAGAGCGTAGAGCGTCTTCATGTATATGTCATACGGCCGCACTTGTGCCGCCGCCCAAGATTCCTTGAGTTCGGTCATCAGCGTCTCGTCAAACTCCTGCGCCTCTTTCCAGAGATCATCAAACCAGCGCACAAGTTCGTCGTGATTCTGATTGCCCTGAACGACCACGTTCAGTTCGGTATTGTGCGTCAGTCCGGCCAAGGTGAGGTTCGACGAGCCGACCACGGCGATCCCCTCTTCGTGCCGGTCAATCGTTTTGCCGCTGGCGTCAAACACTTCACCGTAATCGCAGATATACGCCTTGGCATGCAGCCGGCCTTTGGTGTAGACGCGCACGTGCAGGCGCTTTTCCTCAATCATGCGGATCAGCCCGGCAATCAAGTCCTGCGCCTCGTCCGTCTGATCCATCCACTCAACGGCATTGCGGAGATTCCCGGCCGTGTCTTCGGCCATCTTGCCAGCCTCAGTCCGCTTCGGGTACGCCTGCTTCTCGATTTCCTCGGCGGCCAGGTCCAGCCGCTTGTAGGCCTCGGCCAGCATTTCGACGGTTTCCTTGTTGGTCGTATTGCCGATCAACAGCCGCAATTCCTTCATCTTCAACAGCCGCGATGCCACACTGGTCAGACCGGAGAGGAACAAGTACCCGACTGCGAAGCGGGCACGCGCGCTCGTGCCGAGCATCTGGTTGAGATGGTCAACCAGCTTCTCGGTGCGATTATCTATGATGTCGTGGGTCGGCATTCTCGTTCACCGCGGTGGTGCTATCGTGCCCTATTCTGTGGCGGACACCGGTTCACTTTCGAGGCTTCTTTGAAATTTTGTATTCGGCTTGTGCCTCATGCACAGCCAGGGGTAATTCCTGTCTCTGGCCGAGCGCCTCGTTGATCACCACCAAATTGCCATCATCTTCCGCCGTCAGTTGCGCATTGGCGTTCAGCAATTCGATGCCATACACGGTTCCGTCTGGCGCGATGTCCACATTCAATTCATCACTGACCCGGATGGTATCCACCTGCGCCGTCTTCTCGTGCAACCGAAGATAGGCGATGTTATGCTGCGGGTCGTAGGTTACTTTCATGATCTTGTCCGTTGGGTAATATTGTACCCAAAACGCTGTCACAAGCCAACCGTTGCGTGGCCCATTGGCGGAATTGCGTGCCCCGGTGCGACTTCACCCGGTAGCCCACGGCAATGATCACGTTGCGGTTGTAATGTTCCACCGAGCGCGACACCTGCCGGCTTCCCTCCTGTCGAACTGTTAAGAATTCCTTAAGAGTTGCTGCCGCCGACAATTCGCTCTCCGCGAAGATGTTGCGGATGTGCATGCTGACGTTCGGCACCGAAGTTTGAAACAATTCTGCCATCTGCGCCTGCGTCAGCCAGACCGTTTCGTTCTCCAGCCGCGCAGCAATGCGTGGCCACTTGTCCTCTGTCTGGTACAAAACCATTTCTGATGTGGTTGCCGGGCTCATTGAACGTTAAAATGAAATCGTCTTCGGTGTGAACCGGTCGGCATATGCAACTGCGTCGTCGAGTGTGAAGCGCACGTCGTATGCAGCCGTCTTCTTGATTTGCGGAATGCCGACGACGAGCATGCTCTTGGCGTGGAATTGTGGATCCTCCCACTTGTATTTTGCGCCGGTAACGAGATCGCATACTTCCAGATGAGCCACGAACGGGCCGGGCGTCCGCGTGCTGGCATTGAACTCCAACGAGATTCTATTCTGCTCCAGGCTTGCGCTCTCCACAAAAGACCAATTGTAAAAATGCAGATTGGGCTTCTTCCCGTGGCGAAGCTTCGGCCCGTATTTCTTCGCCATCGCCTTTGGCATAAGATGCAGCAGGGTTTTGTACTCCGCTTCGGTCCTGAGCCAGATCAACTGCAAGGCATCCAACTCCAATTCGTCCGGCACAACGACTTCGGCTTGGCGGTGGAATTTGATGTTGGCCTTCTCGCCCTCGCCCATCCAGCTATCGTGGTAAACCTTATCAAAGGGGATGGCCTCAAAATAATCTGCATTTTGTCCCACCACCGGATGCGCCGCCAGATTCCCGTCGCTGAATTTGGTGCTCGCGCGCGTCAAAACTTCTTTCGCATCAAACAGAAAAAATACCGGCACGGGCATGTGCGCCTTCAGCGAACCCAACTGACCCTTCGGGCGAAATCCCTCGACCTGATACTGGGTGGGAGTTCGCGGACGGAAGTAGAGTCGCACGTGGTTCTTCCATGTTTCTTCCGTGTGATCAAGCACTTCCTGGCTTGCCGTTTCCAGCGCATCCCCGCGTTTGGCGCGGCACAATACCTTTCCGCCTTGGAGAATTCGCACCGCGTTTTGAATGTCGTCGAAACGGAAAACGTATTTCGGCCACCACTGCCGGGCCGGCCCAATCCAGTCTGCCTTCCTCAACTCGTCGAGCCGCGCTTCGATCCGTGCCGCATCTGGCTTCCGCGCGCTCATGCCGGCACCAGTTCGGGTAGATGCTGCAGCGTGATATGCTCTTTGGCCGGGCGCGGAACGAATTGGATGGCAATGGTAAATTTCTCTTCCTGCATTGCCCGTTTGGCCGCAACCTTAGTCGGTTTCAAGTAAGGTAAGGTTTTCAGCAGCGCCATCACCTTGTCCGCGTGCATATCCAGTCCTTGCGTCAATCCTTCGACCGTCAGAAATCCGACCGACCGCAAATGCTGCCATGTGTCCAGTAAGGCATCCTGTGGTACGAACAATTCTTCGTCGTCCTTGAAAATCAATCCTTCCGCCGGTGTATTCGTAGCGCACACCACGAAGCGTTTGCCTGAATCCAACGTTGAAAACTCCTGCTGCCTACTCAACACAGTGAGCAAATCGTCCCACACCTCGGAAAACGCCATGCTTTCCGGGTCGGACCGCAGCCAGCGCTTGGTTTCCTCGATGTCCTTGTGTTCGGCCAGTGCAAATGGGTCCTTCTTGTAAAGATGGATGAACACCTCAACCGGCAGGTTGCTCAAATACCGCTCCATCAGTGGACGCACTTGCTGTTCCCAATCCAATTCTCCATGCCCGCAACCCAATTGCGGAAAAGCAATCGAGCTGATCGAATTCCGCCCATATCCGGCCACGAACATCTTCAATCCTGCCTCTATGTATTCCGGCTTCGAGGGATAGCGCCAATGCTTCTTCGTCGGAAAGTTCAACACCCACTTGTGCGAGCCGCGCCAGAGATGCAGCTTGCCGATATCAATCTTCTTCTTCTCACACAAGTTTTGATACTCCTGAAACATCTCCGGGAAGATCGTCTTGAAATCCTTGGCGATGCCCTTGCCCATCACGCCCACGACATTCACCGTGTTTACCAACACTTTCGCCGGGGAGTGAAACAAATCACCGATCACGTAGGTAATCATAACTTCTCCAACTTGACGAGTTTTGCCTGATTGCAAACGCATATATTTATGGCAGCAGTTTTCATTTGGCGGATGCCTCCACTATTTTTATTTCCTCCGGCGTCAGACCGTAGATAGCGTAAACTTGTTGGTCTATCTCCCGCTCCAACGCGCTAGTGTCGGCAAGAGCATCTCTTTCTTTGGCAACCAGAACTTTTCCTACCAAAGTTTGGAGTTGCTTTTGTTCGCCACTAAATCCAATTGGAAAAGGAAGTGACAGTATATCGCCAACCATAATTTGTGGAAAAGTGTCTTCGTCACTAATTTGGAGCTTAGATCTAATGAACCAGCCAATGAGCCGCGAATTAACTATTCCTAGAATTGATGAATAGTTGAAGCAATTACCTGATCTGATCTTGAGAACAAACAGCAGTGTGTTACAGTATGAAGTCTTAGTAATGTAGGTAGCCAAAAGTCGGTCACCGACAATTTTCCGAATCAGTATTTTCTCGCCCTCAAACTTCTTAGGGTTACGCCACTCCGCAAGCCAAGGACCATACTTTATCCAGTTGTTCTCATTCCAAAGCACTTTATATCGCGTTATGTCTTTGCCATCATAGAACGGTAACCAGTCATGACCGCGCCTGGTTTCTGACGTGAATGGTTTTTCGTCAACAACAGCTCTGGTCTGGGCCGGTTTACCTTTGCCAACCTGGTAAGCTTTTATCCCGTAGAATATTTCCGCTATATCAGATACTCTCTTTCCGGATTGTTCCATTTTGGAAATAATCTTTGCGTCAAAGGAATCAGCGCTGATATTGAACGATTCCAACCCGAGAAAAGAACTATCAAGGCTTTCCATCTCGCCCAAATTCTCGGAAATTGAAACAAGGTTATCAGTCTTCCTGAATTTCTGTACTTTGAATTCACTCTGTTCTGGTGAGCTGGTGCGCCGTACTCGGAATATTGTCGTGTCCACAACGGCAGATTCGAAAACCTTGGCTGGTAGCAATGTGATTCCCAAAACTTCTGTCTGCTCTAAAACTAATGATCTAAGTTCTTTGGTGAACTTCAAATTAAGGTAGGTGTCCGGTATTATAAGAGCGAGCTGGCCCTTCTCGGTTAGAACTGTTAAGCACCTTTCAACAAACAAAAGATAACTTTCTGCCCTGTGCACGAGAGTGCGATATTTACCGACAAGCTTGTTTAGTTCCGCCTTAGAAAACGAAATCCCATAAGGCGGATTGCCAATCGTTAGATCCAAACCCTTGCTGATTCCAAACATCCACTCGGGGTCGAAGAAATCCGCCGAGGTGTTCTGGTCATAGGGATCCCAGCCGGCAAGTTGTTTGGCGGTCGTGTCATCCCAGCCATCGCCTTTCAACAATGCAGCGATTTCGGCGCGGAGCTTGGCATCCTGCACCCGATACTTCGCCTTGCTCGCCGGAGTACGCGCATTGAAATGTCGTTCGCGCACACGGCGCAGTTCGGATTCCTTCTTGTCAATCTCTATGTTGCGCAGCAATTGCTGGCCGGGCCGGTTCACACCAATCAGCGTGTTGGCCGCGACAAACTTCGTTTCCAGATTCGGCAGGGGGCGCACGCCGCGATTGGGCTGCGTATCGTCTATCTTCTGATCCACGATCAGCGAGATAAAGAAGCGCATCTTGGCGATCTGGACGGCAATGGTCTGAATGTCCACGCCGAAAATGCAGTTTTCAATCAGGTAGAGCTTGCGCCCATAGTCTAATTCGTTGTGCTCGAAGGCATCATTGATGCCGGTGATTTGCTGCTCGAGTTCCTGCACGGTGCGCTCGCGCGCGCTGGCGTCCTCAATCATCTCGGCGGTCGCCATCGTGTCGCGTACGCGGGCGATCTGGCGCTCTTTCCATTTCTGGTTGCGTGGATCGAGTTTGCCGAGAATGTGTACAAGTTTGTGCAGAATGCCCATCGGAAACGCGCCGGAGCCGACCGCCGGATCAAGGGTTTTGAGACTGTCAATGGCGGCGATCAGCGCGTCCACTTCTGGCGCGGCGAATTGGTGCGGCTCGTCGTTGTAAGCGAACAACTGGCGGAGTTTTTGTTCAGCCACGCAGGCAGGTGTATTCTTTTGCTTGTCCCCATCCGTGTTATCCGTGCCATCCGTGGCTACTTTGCCTTTCAAGCAGGCGATGAGCGCTTCGTCCACCATATAATCGACGATTTCGCGCGGGGTATAGAACGAGCCGGTCTGTTTGCGGGCGGTTGCACCGGTTTCGGGATTGTAGGCCGCAAGCAGGTTTTCAAATACTTTGCCGGACAACTCCGGGTCGAGGGCGACTTCCTGCTCGATCGGCGTGTTTTCTTCAATCGTGAAATGGTAGCGATTGAAAATGTGCAGCAGGCCGCGCACCGGCACGCACTTGAATTTATTGTCGCCGTAATTGGCGCTCAAATCAACGTCGCACGCCGCGCCGAAAAAGAGACAATCCGGCACGACCGGCTGGCAGTCGGCGCGCCGCGAAAAGCCGTCAATGCGGAGGTAGCGCGGCGTCGCGTGTTCGCCAAGGTCTTTGTCAAGACATTCAAACAGCCCGCCGTTGAGAAACGGAATTTCCTTGAACAAATCGAGTGCGGTTTTTGGGTCGTTGAACAATTCACGATGCCGATAGAGACTGTGCGCCATGAAATTATGTTCTTCCTTGGTCCAGCCGCGCTTGTCCATTTCGGTATTGAGCGTGGCGAAGAACAGGTTTTGCAGGATTGCTTTGTAGAAAACGGAGTCTTTGGCGCTGACTTTGGTCGGCGCAAAGCCAGTGAGTATTTGGGCGAGCGTGCGTTGCTCGAACAGTGTGTCGGGGATGAGCCCTTTCTCTTTCACAAACCAGCAGAAGATCAAGCGCGTGATCAAGCGGATGACACTGATGTGCTCGTGGCCGTCGGCTTCCTTGGGCGCGTCCTTGGGGAAGCGGACATGTTTGAGCGCCCAGAAATACCAATTGGCGAGTTCGCGGAAGAAATCTTTCGTGACGGCTTCGACATCGAAGGCCAGGTCGCAGCGTTGCTGAATCACGAGCGGCGTGATGCCGAACAGCTCGGGATGGATGCCGGCCAAGTCCAGAAGTTGCACGCGCTCCGCCGCCGTGCGCATGCCGGCGCCCTGCCTGACCGTGATTCTACGAAACAGGCGGCGACGTTCGGCCTGCTCATCAAACTTGACGTTGACCAAGTGCCAGGCCGATTGCGTTTTGTTCGAGAACACGAACAAGGCGTAGGGATGCTCGCGCAGCAGTTGATTCACCACCGGGCGTTCCAACCCGCGACTTAAATCAGCGGACGTCAACCGGCAATAGACAATGTGAAATGCGCCGTCCTCGCCGCCGCTGGCGAAGAGAATCGGGTCTTCAGCCAGGGCTTGCTTGATGCTGTCCGGCCACTGGCGCGGGCTCAACGGCTTGTTCTCCTGGGCGTAGTTCAACTCGCTCCAGAAGAGTTCCTTCAAACCCTTGTCTTTAGTGCGGTGCAGATCCTGCAGGATGTTCAAAACCGCTTGTTGCCTTTCGATGCCAGACATTCATTGCTCACAATTGCGTTATGACAGAAATTATACCCAGGCAGCGGTTGAATGTCAATTGCATGTGATTCTTTCGCGGCGAAAGAATTATTAAATGTCGACCGCGTACTCCGGGTACAACTGGCGATGTTCGAGCGAGTGGATGCGCGACCGCGCCGCGCGAACGGCCTCGCCCGTCAGTTCGACAATGCACAAGCCCGGCGCCTCACCGTCCATCTGCGCGAGCACCTCGCCCCACGGACTGATGACGCACGAGTTGCCGTGACTGTGACAGTCGCTGTCGGGAATCGGCCCGCATTGGTCCACCGCGACGACATAGGCAAGGTTCTCGATCGCACGCGCCTGCAGCAGTGGCAACCAGTGCGTCCGCCCGGTCGCCTGCACAAAATCAGCGGCGACAATCAGAACATTTGCGCCGCGCTCGACCAGCGCACGAAACAATTCAGGAAAGCGGACGTCGTAGCAAATGGAAAAGCCCAGCACGAACGGCGGCTGCGCCATTACCACCGGCGTCTTGCCGAACAGAAACAAATCACTTTCGCGGTAGAGCAGCGCGCCGTCGCGATAAAACTCGAACAAGTGCATTTTGCGATACACCGCACGCGAGCCGCCCTGCGCGTCGAACGCGACGGTCGTGTTGTACAAACCGCCGTCGGCTGCTTCAATGATGCTGCCCCACACCGCCCCAATGTGCAGTTCAGCCGACAGCGCCGCGAGCCGCTCGGTCAGCGGGCCGGGCACGCGCTGGGCGTGGGCGCGATAGCCGTCATCCGTGCCGCGGAACAGGGCGTTCTCGGGAAAGACAATCAGTTCAGCGCCGGCCTGCGCCGCCGCGCGCATGTGCGCGGCGCACTGTGCAAGATTTGCCTCGGTGTCCGAGCTGCTGTTCAGTTGGGCCAGCGCAAGGCGCATGCTGAAGGGTTCAGGGTTCAGGGTTCATTGTTCATCGTTCATCGTTCATTGCTGAACCGAAAACTGAAAACTGCAAACCGAAAACCATGCTGGCTCAGAGCACATTCTCATACAGCCAGGTCGAGAGATAGCGCTCGCCGCTGGACGGCAAGACCGTGACGATCAGCTTGCCCTTGTTCTCCGGCCGGCGCGCGACCTGCAACGCGGCCCAGACATTTGCGCCACTCGAAATGCCCGCCAGAATCCCCTCTTCCCGCGCGAGGCGGCGCGCGATGTCGCCGGCATCCTCATGCCGCACTTGAATGATTTCATCGATCAACTCGCGCCGCAGCACGTCCGGCACGAAGCCCGCGCCAATGCCCTGAATCTTGTGCGGCCCGGCTTTACCGCCCGACAACACTGCCGAATCGGCCGGCTCGACTGCAATCGCCTTGAAGCCCGGCTTGCGCGCCTTGAGCGCTTCGGCCACGCCCGTGATCGTCCCACCCGTGCCAACCCCGGCAATGAAGATGTCCACCGTGCCGTCGGTGTCGCGCCAGATTTCCTCGGCGGTCGTGCGGCGGTGCACCTCAGCGTTGGCCGGATTCTTGAACTGCTGCGGAATGAACGCGTGCGGCGTCTCGGCCGCAAGCTGTTCGGCCTTCTCGACCGCGCCACGCATGCCTTTTTCGCCCGGCGTCAGCACCAATTCGGCGCCCAGCACTTTCAGCAATTTGCGCCGTTCGACGCTCATCGTCTCGGGCATGGTCAGAATCAATTTGTAGCCGCGCGCGGCGCAGACAAACGCCAGGGCGATGCCCGTGTTGCCGCTGGTTGGCTCGATGATCACGGTTTTGGGCGTAATCGTGCCGGCGCGTTCGGCGGCCTCAATCATGGCCAAGCCGATCCGGTCTTTGATGCTGGCCAGCGGATTCTGCATTTCGAGTTTGACGGCGATCGTCGCGTGCAGGCCCTTGGTCAATTTGTTCAGGCGTACCAGCGGCGTGTGGCCGATGGTCTCAGTAATATCATTATAAATGGTCATTGCGGGCTCCTGCTTGTTTTTATTATTGTACTAGTATACTAACAATGGCGTTGCACTTCGGGGCAGAGGTCATGATACCAATAAGCACTGGAGATCCTCCGGCGTGTGCATGATGGACACAAACGCCGTTTCAAATGGCGCGGGCGGCATAAACACATCGCGGGCGAGCCACTGCTGGTAGGTTTTCGCAAAGGCATCCAGATCTTGGGCGCACGCGTCCGCATAATTGCGCACCGGCCGGTTTGTGTGAAATATTGAAAAGAGTGAGCCGATGGCGTTAATAGTGCACGGACTGTGCTGCCGCCATTGCTGCGCAAACTGTGTCACCAGGTGTTCGAGATCAGTAAACGTGCGGGGATGGCGTTCCAACCAGCGCAGCGTCGCAAGGCCGGCGGCAACCGCAATGGGATTGCCAGACAACGTTCCGGCTTGATACACATCGCCGACCGGCGCAAGGCAATCCATCAATTCTTTGCGCCCGCCAAATGCGCCGACCGGCAAGCCACCGCCAATGATCTTGCCCAGAATAGTCATGTCCGGCACAAGTCCAAAACGATGTTGTGCGCCGCCATACCCAAGGCGAAATCCACTGATCACTTCGTCGAGTATCAGGACGATGCCATGCCGCAGGGTGAGTTCACGAACGGTGTGCAGAAAAGCGGGATCGGGCACGACAAGCCCCATATTGCCGGGCACCGGTTCGAGGATGACGGCCGCGATTTCATCATGATACTGCGCAATCAAGCGCGTGAATGTCGCCGGGTCATTAAAGGGCACGGAAATAGTCAGCCGCGCGAGCGCATCCGGCACGCCGTTCGATGATGCCTGCGGCAATTCAGCCACGCCGGAGCCGGCGCGGACCAGTAAGGCATCAACATGGCCGTGATAGCAACCATCGCATTTCAACAACATCTGCCGGCCTGTATACCCACGCGCAACGCGCAGGGCGGACATCACCGCCTCGGTGCCCGAATTGACCAGGCGCAGCCGTTCGATGGATGGAAACGCGGCGATGATCAGGGCGGCAAGTTCCGTCTCGGCGCGCGTGGGCACGCCAAACGTCGCGCCATTGTGCGCTGCCGCGGCCACGGCGGCACAAACCTCGGGATGGGCGTGGCCCAGAATCAGCGGGCCCCACGACAAGCAGAAATCCAGCATGCGCCGGCCGTCCTCGCAATACAAATATTTTCCGCTGCCGCGTTGGGCAAACAGCGGCGCGCCACCCACACTGCGAAAGGCGCGCACCGGTGAATTGACGCCGCCGGCAAGAAAGCGCTGGGCTTCTTCAAAGAGATGAGCGTGGTTCATAGCCGCGCCAGCAACGTGGGCGTGAAATATGAAATAATCCGGTCGGCGCCGGCGCGCTTGATGGAGAGCAGCGTTTCGTCAATAATCGTGCGGGCGGCCACGCCGTCACGCACGGCATTCTGCAGCATCACATATTCAGCGGAGACGTTGTACGCAATGAGCGGGCAGGTAAAGCGGTTGCGCGCGCGGGCAATGATGTCGAGATAGGCAAGTGCGGGTTTGATGATGATCGCCGTGGCGCCTTCATCAAGATCGGCCGCAATTTCATCGAGCGCCTCGCACCCATTGGCGGGGTCAAGTTGGTAGGTTGCCCGATCGCCGGCGCGCGGGGCACACTGCGCCGCGTCACGAAAGGGGCCGTAATACGCCGAGGCGAATTTTGCGGCATACGAAATGATGCGCGTGTGTGCCGCCTGTGCCGCGTGCAATGCGGCGCGGATATACCAGACGCGGCCATCCATCATGTCCGAGGGCGCGACCGCATCGGCGCCGGCGCGGGCGTGGCTGACGGCCATCCGCGCGAGCAATGCACAGGTTTCGTCATTATCGCCGATGTGGCAATGGCCATCGTGCGTATACGAGCAAAGACAGACGTCGGTGATCAGTTCCAGCGCGGGGAACACGCGTTTGATGGCGGGAATGGCGCGCTGGACGATGCCGTCGCCGGCATAGGCTTGGGCAACGCCCTTGGCATCCGGCACGCCGAACAGCAGCACGGCGCGCAACCCGTGCGCGACCGGTTGGGCGAGCGCTTCGATCAACGCATCGCACGACATCCGCGCGACGCCAGGCATGGCCGCGATTGGCTCGCTGCGCGCGCAGCCATCCACGAGGAACACCGGCCAGATGAAATCTTCGGCGCGTAGCGTTGTTTCGCGAAACTGCGCCCGCGTTGCTTCATCGCAGCGGCGCCAGCGAAAGCGGCGAAACGGTTCCGGCGAAGGTTGGGTCATACAATCATCTCACCGGCGCGCATCGTAATGATGCGGCCTGCGTCCACCCCGCGCTCGACTAGCGCGCGGCGCGTCGGCGGGCCCAGCACATAGCAGGGCAACGATACCGGCATGGCCGGATACAAGGTAAAAAATGCCGCAACCGTCGAGGGTGACGTCAACACAATGCCGCAATACTCGTCAAGGTCAACCCGCGGCGGCGCGAGCAAACGCGTCGTATAAATCGGCAGCGCCTGCACATTTGGCAGCGCTTGCACGGCATTGTTGGCCAGCGCCGAGCAGGGATACATGGCGCGGCGCACAGGATCGCGGCGGATGCGCGCGGCCAGCGCGTCTGAATCGGCGGTGGCGGACTGAATGCAGGAAACCACCCCATGTGCTTCAAGTTCCGCGCAGGTTGCGGGGCCAATCGCATAGACAGCGCAAGCCGGCGCACCATGGCGCGCACAAAACAAGCGCACCGCTGTTTTGCTGGTAAAAATCACGGCATCATAATCGGCCATGCGGATGTCCGGCATGGGCAGCGCGACGGGTTCAATCAGCGGATACGCGACGAGCGTGCCGGCACAACGCACCGCATATGGATCAAGGCCGGTGAAAAGAAAGCGACGCGGCGGTGTGGCAGACGCAACGGCGTTACCAGCAATAACGATGGCTGGTGCCGTGGCCGGCTGCTGTGCAAGTTGATCGCACGTGGTAATCATGCCGTGTTCGCTGCACGTGCTTATCTGTGATAACAGCGCCACGGGCGCCGTGGCGGGCGGGGTGTGCTGCGCCAGCGCAGCGGCAATGGTGTGCAACGCGGTCGTGCCCATATAGAAGACGGTCGTGCCAGTGGCCGCGGCCGTGCCCGCCAGTTGAATGTCTGCGTGCGCGGAGCAAAACGTAACGTGGTGTGCGCAGGTGCGATCCGTCAACGGCAGCTGCCAAGCCGCCGCGGCCGCCTGTGCGGCGGAAATGCCGGGGACAACCTCAACGGCAATCAGCCGTTCACGCAGATAGCGGCATTCCTCGCCGCCGCGCCCGAAGATGAAGGGATCGCCGCCTTTGAGCCGCACCACCGTGGCGCCCTCGAGCGCCGCGCGGTAGAGCATTTCATTCATGGCGTCCTGGGTGTGCGTCTGGTTATTCTTGCGTTTTCCAACACACACTTTTTCGCCGCGATAGGCCTTGAGCGCGTCCGCGTTGACGAGCGCATCATAAAATATGACATCCGCATGTGACAGCACGCCGTGCGCTTTGCGGGTCAGCAATTCAGGATCACCGGGGCCGGCGCCGACAAGCCATACCTTGCCCCACGTGCGGCGATCGTCAATTGCGATAAACGTCGCTTTGACATCCGCCCGGTCACGCCGCGCGACAACAGCCAATCGGCCTTGCAGTGGATGCGTCGCCCAGGGAACAATCTGCGCGATGCGTTGCGCAAGTCCCAGCCGCTGCAGCGCGCACGTCGCCACAATAATGGCGTCAACCGCACCGGCATCAACCTGCGCCAGGCGCTGCTCGATTGAGCCGCGAATGCTGACGGGCTGCAGATCAGGGCGCAGCGTGCGGAGATGGCTGGCGCGCTGCGTGGAACTTGTCCCGACGCGTGCGCCGGCCGGCAAATCGGCCAGCGCGCAATTACGGGCGCTGACCAGTGCGTCGGTTGTGTCGGCGGCGCGCGTCAGCGCCACAATGGCAAGTTCGGCGCGCAAAGGCACCGGCACGTCCTTTGCCGAATGCACCGCAATATCGGCCCCGCCGTGCGCAACGCATTCATCCAGTGCATCGGAAAAAATGTTCGCTTTGGTGTTGGCGTGCAGACACGTTTCCTGATGGACATCACCAAACGTTTCGCGCGTGATTTTGTGGAAGGGCACATCCGGCAGCAGCGCGCACAGTTCGTCGGTTTGCCGTTGCGCCAGCGTGGACATCCGTGAAACAACCGTCATCATGCGGCCATCTCGTTGCGCCGCGGGCAGTCGGCAAACCAGCGTTGGAGTTCCCGCGCCATGATCGCTTCCGCGGCGCGCGCCGCGGCACGACGTTGCACATCGTTGTCGCCCGCGCGGCGTTCAAGTTCGGCCAGCGTGCAGATGGTCACATTGGGCAAGGCGCGCGTCGCGGCATCAACGTCAGCCGGAACCGCCAAGTCTAGAACAAGGATGCGATGATTGCGCGGCACAATAGCTGCGGGCACAATCGGGTGCGGCGCGCGCGTGGCGGATACCAGCACGTCGGCGCGCGCGAGCACGCCGGCAAGATCTTCGAGCGGCGCCGCCTGACAACCGTGTATGCGCGCCATACGTTCCGCACGCGCCAGCGTGCGATTCACCAGGGTGATGGTCGGGCATCCCGCCGCGATCATCATGCGCAGCAATTGCTGGTGCAGGGTATGTGCGCCGATCAGCACGACCCGCGCACGGGGAAACACGGCACACCGCGCGCGCACACATTCAAACGCCAGGCGACTGTAGGACAGCGCGCCGACACCAAGCCGCGCTTGGCGGCGCACACAGCGTCCAATCCGCAAGGCACGCTGAAACAACTGGTGCAATCCGCCGGAGACATGCCGGGCGGCAACGGCGGTGCGATAGGCTTGTTTCACTTGCCCATGAATATCTGTTTCGCCGACGAGCGGCGAATCAAGGCCGGTGATCACGCGACACAGATGGGCGGCAATCGGCGCCGGCGTAGCGCCATCACCATAATACAATTCCACGCGGTGGCAGGTGTGCAAGTAGACGTAGTCTGGTGGCAGGCCGCCCAAGCGCGTGCACAGGACGGCCTCGTTACACGCGCGCGACATGGCGCAATCACCGGTCAGCAACTGAATCATCGTCGAGAAACTCCTTGATCCGCTCGCGCCAGCGGATGGCGCGACTGGCATCCGTGGCATTGGAACTTACCGCCACGGACATGACACCGCGCCGGAAAATTGCGGGCGAGGTAAAATCACTACTGGCCACGGCGCCAGCACTATTCACCAGCGCACCGCGCCGGTGTGCCGCGTGGCAAATCCGCCGGTTCAGCGCAGCGTCGTCGGTGCAGGCGTACACCAAAAACGCGCCCTCGAGCACTGCCTCGGTGTAGGCTTCTTCCTGAATCGCAACCGGCATGGCGCGAATGCGCGGGCTGACCTGCGGCGCAATCACCGTGATGTTCGTGGTGTACGTGACCAGTGCCACCAGTTTGTGTTCGGCCGCCCGGCCGCCGCCGATGATCACAATCCGCTTTGCTGTTATGTTCAGACAAACGGGCAGGAACGTCATATGGTGTACTCGCCGCGCGGCGCGCGCGTTGGCGGCTCCTCGGCACGATGCAGACCGCATTCTTTGTGCGTGTCTTTTTCCCACCACCAGCGGCATGAACGCTGCCCTTCCGCCGGGCGGCTGGGACGGGTGCAGGGCTGACAGCCAATACTCATATAGCCCAGATCATGCGTCTTGTCGTAGGGCACATTGTTGTTGCGGATATATTCCCACACATCTGTTTCGGACCACTTTGCCAGCGGGCAAATTTTATGGACATGATGCTCGTGACTGTAACTGACGATGGCAATGGTGTCGCGCGCCTCGGATTGACCGCGCCGAATGCCTGTAATCCACGCGTCCGCATCCGCCAGCGCTTTTTTCAACGGTTTGACTTTGCGCACGAGGCAGCACTGTTTGCGTTGTTCCACGCTGTCATAGAAAAGATTTGGCCCCTGGGTGCGCGTCAATGCCGTAATGTCCGCGGCCTCCGGAAAGAAGGTCTCAATCTCGATGCCATAACGGGCAACAACTTCCTGCCAGACATTGTAGGTGCCCGGGAAAAGACGGCCGGTGTCAATCGTGAACACGCGCGGTTGTTTCACCAGCGTGACCAACATGTGCAGCAGGACCATGCCTTCCGCGCCGAAACTCGTGGAGAATTTGATGCGCTGCGGCTCGAAGGTCGCATAGCACCACTGCAAGATATCCGTCGCCGCCGCCTGTTCAAATTCAGCACTGAGACGGACTGCGTCAATCGGAAGTGGCGAGGTCATTGCCATAGGGGCTGGACGGGCTCCCAGTCGTTATGCCATGCTGGTTCAGTCTCTTTTGCCGGCTCAGTTTGGTACTGTGCGCACAGCGCCGCCATGGTTTCGGCACCACCTTGGTCGACAAACGCCGCAAACGACGCGATCTGTGGTTTGCCTGCCGCGTAGGTCGCCAGCACCTTGAGAATGAATGCCGGCGCGCACCGCGCCGGCACTTCGCCGATCCATCGCGCGAGCCGCGCTGCCACCGTGCCGGCGCATGCGCCAGCATACACCGCGTAGGCGGGCCACACTCCATCTGCGCCGCGCGCCCGCGTGCCGCACAATCCAAGGTCGGCGGTAAGATGCTGACCGCATGCATTCGGGCAGCCGGAAATGCAGATGCGCACGTCCGCGACGGCATCCAGCAACGCCGGCGCATGCTGCCCGGTTTCGATCAACGCGCGCAGCATGCCGGGCGCATTGCAGATGCCGCGCGTGCAGCGCGTGGCGCCCGTGCAAGTAATCGATGCGCCCAGCAAGGCCGGCAGGCGCGCCAGCGGCGCGACTTGTTCCGCACAAGCATGGACGCCGGCCAACGCGGCGTCCGGCACATTGCACACAACTACATTCTGTTGCGTCGTAAACCGCACCGCGCCGGCGCCAAACTGTTCCGCGCAGGTGGCAATGGCGCGCGCCGCGTCAAAGGTGAGGTTGCCAAGATAGACGGGTAGCGTCACCAGATTGAGCCCCGCCTGCCGTTGTGGCTGGACGTAGCGTGCGCGCCAGCACGCGGATGCGGCCGGTATTGTTTTTGTGCCTGCAACCGGTCCGGCAGGCGTAACGGGCGGGTCGGGCAGTTGGGCGGGCGTAAACAGCGCCGGCGCCTCGGCGCGCACAGCAGCACGTTCGGCGTGATACAAGGCGGAAAAACGCGCGGCGCCCATTTCGTTCCAAAGAAAACGCAGCCGCGCGCGATTGCGATCCTGACGATTGCCATGCTTGTCAAACACGCGGATGACGCTCGCGGCGACGTCCCCCAGCTCGCCTTCCGGAACAAACACATGCAGGCATTGCGCAAGTTGCGACGCGCGACCCATGCCGCCCGCAACGTACACGCCAAACCCGCGGGCACCGTCGCACATGCGCGCCACAAATGCCAGGTCATTGCACAGCGCGTGCGCGCGGTCGCCCTCCGTTGCCGAAAACGCAATTTTGAACTTGCGCGGCAACGCGTACCAGCCTGAGTCGGCGCCCAGCCGCGCACTCAAGGCCAGTGCGTACGGCATGACATCAAACACTTCATCGCGGGCAACCCCCGCATCAGAGGGCGCGGTAATGTTGCGCACTGCATTGCCGCCGGCGCCGCGGGTAAGCAAGTGCGCCGCGTATACCGCCTGCACCGCGTCCCGCAACAGATTGAATGCCACCCCGTGGATTTGCAGCTCCTGGCGGGTGGTGATATGCAGGTACCGCCCCTGTACCTGCTCGGCAATGCGCGCAATGGCGTGCAGTTGCGCGGGCCGGATAAGACCGGCGGCACACCGGATGCGCACCAGGTACGAGCCATCCCGTTCGACATAAATGCCGAATTCGGCAAGCGCAGCCCGCGTTTCGGCGGCGCTGCGCCCGCCCCGCGCAATTTGCGCAAGATGGTCATCAAACGCTGCCAACGCAGCGACAACATGCGGTGCTAATTCAGGCGGTATTCGTTGTGTTTTCATCGCAGTGCAGTCGTGTCATAGACCAGTGTTTCTTCAGTGTCCCTGCGTGCTGGCTGCGCGCCATGACACAAACAATCACACGCTGGCCTTTTTCAGGGCTTGGTCAATATCGGCCTTGATGTCTTCGATGTGCTCGAGGCCGACCGAGACGCGAATGTAATCCGGCGTGACACCCGTCGCGGCCTGCTCTGCCACCGTCAATTGCTGATGCGTGGTTGAGGCCGGATGGATCACCAGCGATTTGGCGTCGCCGATGTTGGCCAAGTGCGACAGCAGTTTGACATTGTTGATGAATTTCTTGCCGGCTTCGAGCCCGCCTTTGATGCCGAAACCGAGCAGGCCGCCGAAGCCGCGCTGCAAGTACTTCTTCGCCACTGCGTGGCTGGGATGCTCCGCCAGACCGGGATAGTTGACCCAACTGACGGCCGGCTGTGTCTTGAGCCATTGGGCCAGCGCCAGTGCGTTCTGCGCATGGCGCTCCTGCCGCAACGGCAGCGTCTCGAGCCCCTGCAGAAACAGGAATGAATTGAACGGACTGATCGCCGCGCCCGTGTCGCGCAACAATGTCACGCGCACTTTCAGGATGAAGGCCAGATTGCCCGCGCCCGGAATGTTGCCAAACGCATCCCAGTATTTCAGGCCATGATAGCTCGGATCCGGCTCGGTGAACTCTGGGAACTTGTCGTTGTTCCAATTGAACTTGCCGGCATCCACAATCACGCCGCCGATCGAGGTGCCGTGCCCACCAATGTATTTTGTGGCCGAGGCAACAATGATGTCCGCGCCAAAATCAAACGGGCGCACCAGGCCGACCCCGACCGTGTTGTCGACGATCAACGGAATGCCGACGTCATGCGCGATTTTGGCGATCGCGGCGAAGTCCGGTACGTCCAGTTTGGGATTGCCGATCGTCTCAATATAAATCGCACGCGTGCGCGCATCAATGGCTTTCTTGAATGCCGCCAGATTCTGCGAGTCGGCGAATTTCACCGTGCGGCCCAGCTTCGGCAGCGTGTTGTGAAACAATTGGTACGTGCCGCCATAGAGGTTGTTGCCGGAGACGATGTTGTCACCGAGCTGCGTGATGGCCAGCACGGCATAGAACACGGCCGCCGAGCCGGACGCGACCGCCAGCGCGCCGGTGCCACCCTCGAGCGCGGCCACGCGCTGTTCGAAGACATCGGTGGTCGGGTTCATGATGCGTGTGTAAATGTTGCCGAATTCCTTGAGGGCAAAAAGATTGGCGGCATGCTCGGTGCTCTTGAAGACATACGAAGAGGTCTGGTAGATCGGCACGGCACGCGATCCGGTGGTCGGGTCGGGCTGTTGGCCGGCGTGCAGGGCCAGGGTTTCGAGATGGTGGGCAGTGCTCATTGGGTTCCTAAATGTCTGCGGTTATAATTACTACTGATTTTATATGTGCATCTATGTTGAACACAACCATGGTACCATATTTTCCGTGAAATGTCAAGTCCTATTGACATTTCACGGAAAATACCGTATACTGGCATACATGACCATTTTAGTAGTAGTAATATGAAAGTTTCCTGCAAGGCGCAATACGCAGTGCGGCTGATGCTGCACCTGGCCGGCCAGCATGGCCAGGGGTATGTGTTGTTACGCGAGATCGCGCGCGCGGAACACCTATCCGCCCAGTTTCTCGGGCAGATTGTGCTGCCGCTGCGGCGGCGTGGCCTGTTGCTGGCCGGGCGCGGCGCGCGCGGCGGCTATATGCTGGCGAAAGAGCCGCGCGAGATTTCGGTTGAGGACATTGTCGAGGCGGTCGAAGGCGTGATTGCGCTGGCCGAGCGATCAGGGCGGCCGGGCGCGACGCGCGCTTCCGCGCGCTGCGTCAACCAGCATGTCTGGCAGCGCGTCAGTCGCGCGATCCGACACGAGCTCGCGGCCGTGACACTCGACCAATTGTGCCGTCTGCAAAAGCACTTCAGTGACGACCCGTCCGCCACAATCGAGTATTCGATCTGATTCAGGCTCTCGCCACGCAGACGCCTGCTGCAAGATCTAACCACCAAGGCGCCAAGGCACAAAGAAGAGTTTTGTAGCCTGGGTCAGCACGGCAGCGCAGCAAAATTCAACGCAAAGACGCCAAGATGCTGCATGCATTCTTGACCACGGATTACACGGAAGGCACGGATCAGCGCGAAGGACCTGCGGCACTTGGCTTGTTTAGCCAATGCCGACACTATCTACTTTCTCAGTTCGTCGAGCAATACCCAATCGCCTTTTGCGCGTTCGTATTCCCAGAACGCCCAGCCGTTGCAGCTGACCCGTTTGCATGCCGCAGCGACAGAAAAATAAACTAGATGTTCTGTTTTGGTTCCATTTAGATAATGGTTCTTCCGGGATTTCTGTGGGAACATATAGCGGCAGTAGCGGAAACGAAGCCGAATCCCCGCTCCAAATGCGTCACACGACCAGCAGCGCAGAAGGCATAGCCACAGGCAGTTTAGCCATTATGCGGGGCTGCCGTCCCTCTTTGGGAAAGGGGGCGGGCGCACCAGCGCCGCGGGATTTCGTGTGCAGTGGTACGCAGGAACAGCCGTCCACACTGTCCGTTCCCCTACCAGCAGGAGGATTGTCGCCGTCCCTGCTCTGCAATCCCAATAGTTTTTCTCACGGAAATCCCGGAAGAGGCTAAATTGAAGTGCTTTCAAACATTTCACGTAATATGCGTGCGTCTCCAAGCACATATGTAGTCTAACAAATCTTTCAAAGCGACAGGAAGTAGCTGTAGAAACAACCTCACATAAGTCTCTAACGTTTCAAGCACTCTGTGCGGACTTCTGCCGTGGGTTATCGCCTTAAGTATGGCTTCAGTAAGGTCTTCCTTCTGGCCCCAAAGCAACTGACGCATCCAGAGTTGCGAAATGAATTGCGATGCAACGCGTATGGATGATTCTCCATCGGACATGTTACCTTGCAGTGTCCTAATTATCTCTATATAGGGAGTTTTGCGGGTCCACTGAGCCTCCTCGGCCGCGTACATGACTATTGCCTCATCAATGCTTGTGTGATAGTAATGATTGCATACGAGTTGTACTGTCATCCTTGCGTACTCCTCTCGGGAAAACACCCCATTGTCTCTCATGCACATTAGAAGCGATTGAGTCCATACACCCTTAACGTTATATTGACTTGCTGAAATCGATCTCAAATAGTGATCATCTGAGTAGAGAACTCCGTCAGTTTGAGCAGCAATGCAGATGCTGTCGAAAAAAGCTTCACGAAGTGATCTTTCGATTTTGAGCCTCTCGCCGCGTGGGAATGCAAGATTTCCGTATGCTGGAATGACTTCACACTTACTGCGAATGAATGCTAATATTGACTGGAGCTGTCTTATGGCTTCCTGAACTTCTGAGGGGGTCGTAATGTACTTCACGTAGTGTTGACCCTGCTTTCCTACACTCATGACACCGCCGGTGCACATATTACGTTCACGCAGAGCCTGCTCAAATAACTCTATTGTGCTTTGTGCAATAGTGAGCTTGGCAAAATGATTCGCTACGACATCGGCTATACCCAGCGCGTTTAGTGAAACAATGGCGACGGGGTCAAGGATTAGCGTCGGAATCGTGCACAGAATCGTCATGGCCGAATCGCGTTCCTCTTTGCTTCCTAGGCAACACCTAATACCAAGCGTGGGGTCTGCGCGCAGACCATCCATGACTTCCAGAACACTTTTCTGTATAAGCACTGTAAAAGCACATATTGGCAAGCCTCCCTTCCGGTACATATCAACGATTTTCTGCCCTCGTTCCGACACATCTGAGATTGTTGATAGTACTTGGTCATAACCATTTGTCGCTTGACCGTCATTTCCATTTGATGAAACTGCGAAAGTGCGGAAGGCACAGGCACCAGGGAAGAGTTTCTCATAAAGCGCGGTGCTCTCTTGAAAAGCGTGGACGTATTTGCTGTCTATGTGAGTGATGGTGCACTTTTCTACACAAAACTCTGTTTGCTTTATCACGGCAGTGTCACCCACTTTCTTGTGCATCAATGCTTGGGCAATAGCATGTGACACACCAATTTCTCGCTTCTGATAATCCGCATCTCTTCTCTCCTCAATTACATAAATCTCTGTGGCTTCAGATTCAGTCTTAACACGCACCGCACAGTTAATGCATACTTCATGAGGATTCAGCCACGATTGATCATCCTTATTCCTCTGGAGCATCCAATATACATATTGCTCGTGGACTTCAGGTTGATTAAAATAGTGCCTGCGCAATTCGTACAGAATGTCTATCGCTTGTCTATCATGTTTACATTGCCCATATAAATAGGCAAGCTTAATGCCACTGTGCACAGATAATTGTTCAAGTGCTGGCTTTTGCTTAAGAAATGCACCAACTGCATGCCTATCGCCCAAGTGATAATGCACATAACCTAGATTTATCTGGGTATCTACATCTTCTGGGAACTTCCTTAGATGCTGCTCCAATACTATCTTAGCGCCACTCAGGTCGCCAATCTCAACACAGATCGCCGACTCCACCTGGGTGAGCTGCTGAACTGGGCCATTCTTCTCTCTGATACTCCTACATATTTCAAGGGCTCTATCGAGAAGAACCCCAGCCTGATAAGCTGAATGTACAAACGCAACGGTGAAAGGTGTTGGCAACTCATGAGAGGCAAGTGGTTCATAGAGTTTTGCGGCCTCTGCATGGCACTTTAGTCCTATAAACTCACTTGCCAACGCTATGACCTCCGTTTCTGTAGTCTCTGGCTTGACAAGTGCTTTTGCCTTATCCAGCGCCTGTCGTGCCGCAGATGTGTTGCCCTCTGCCAGCAAAACGGCAGCCGAGTCTACAATATTAAGGATGTCCTGCTGATCTCTCGCAAGGCCTTCCTCAGATATATCTTTTGCTGCCCTGGTGTCCCCTTCTGATAAGTAGAGCCTAAGTAGTAGCCGCTTCGCCTGCTGCTTGACAGTGTCCGAAGCTGGCTTTTCGAGGAGTTCATTCAGCACGGCGATGGCACCTGGCACTTTCTTATCAGCCTGCAGAATTAGAGCCAAGAACAAACCAGTTTCAGGAGCGTCTGGTCTTTTCCAAAGATTCTGGAATAGCGATATGGCTTTTGGTGTATCGCCAGCTTCTGCTGCAAATGCTGCACGATACTTTATGCAGTTCAGGTTATCAGGGCAGATAATTAATGCTTGGTCAAGGTCGGCAATTGCACCTGGCAGGTCACGCAATGTTTTTTTCCCAAGTGCTCTATTCAGAAGCCAGCTTATCCTGTGTGCGGCCATGTCTGTATCCCTGACTTGCTCCCAGGCGATAGTTAACAGAGCAACTCCTTTCTTAAGTAACTCAAGCGCAGAAGGGGCAAGGACAATGTTCTGAGTGTCGGCTGTCCTGTTGGAGGCCTTTTGCAGAAGCAGAGACCCCAAATTGCCCTTGAGTTCATAGTTGTTCTCTGTGTCATGCTCTACGGCTACTTCAGCCCACAGCACTGCGTCCCTAAGCATACCGCGCATTTGTGCAACATGACTCAATGCATATGCTACTTCGCAGGAGTTTCGATTTGCCTGCGGTACAGACATAACGATTTCGTTGAAAGCTGTGTCGTGTGACACCATCTGTACACTCAAGCCGTAGGCGCGATCACTATTGGGATTCAATTTGATCGCCATTTCTATGTAGTTGTGCGCTTCAGTCCTGTCTTTCCTAAGAAAGTAAGCCAAAGCCGCATTGCAGAGTGCTATGTAGTTGTGTGGATTGTATTGCAGTGCGTCCAGAAATTCCATAGACGCACGTTCTTCACTTCCTGAGATTAGATGTGCAAATCCTCTTAACGTCAGAAAGCGATACTTCACGGTCTGATGTGAATCGTTCAGATATCTAGATTGGCAATCATCCAACTGTGTCAGTGCTTTGTTTGGGTTGCCTCCCTTGATGAGCTTCTCCATACTGTCGAGTTGAGCTTGTCGCTCTGGTGTAATCAGGCTCTGAGTTAGAAGAGAAATATCGGTTTCCCCAATATAAGCTATTGCTTGATTTGCTTGCCGATCGGTCGGTGTAGGAGCCAATGGTTGCTGTACTGTCTTTTCATCGCCAATGTAATCCAGGAAGTTTCCTCGCCTCCCAACGGTTCCAATTAGAGCATGTTCAATTAGTGTTCCGTAGTACTTAGCGATCAAATCCTTGTGTTCGCCCAAATGCTGAAGGATGTCAGCCCAGCCCCACACATGTAACGCAATAAGGCCTTTCTTTAGGTGCTTTTCTTTAATCTTTCTGGCGCATTGTTCGATTTTGCCGTCTTTCGGTCCACTTGTAGCAATGACATACTCTGCTAAAGCAGGTGTGAATTTCCGGGCCTTTTTGACTTCTGCATACAGTTCCTCAACCGAAAGTGTTTGATTGGTATAGTTGTCCTTTCCTTTGCACTGCACGCCAGCCCACCTCTCTCCCCGATTTGGCCTTCCACATATGTCAACGCCATGCTGAGGCTGTCCTTGTCTTCCGTTTTTCTGAGTGTTAGGGTCATCCCATATGCGACTCCACAGATCGCAGCAAAGCGACTCGAAATCTTGCCAATTTGCAGGTGCTGGGAGCTGATATTGATTTAAGTTCATCATATTAATCTGCCTCTTTGCGTCTTGGGTTACCCGCTTGGTCTATCATCCATTATTGCGACTTGAGAATCAGGATAATGATTTATGCTCGCGCCAGTTCGGCGTCGGTCGGGACGAGTTCGCCGCGGAAGGCCTTGGCGAGAATGGTTTTGGTGATCTTCTCGACCCGCGCCGTGGCGGCCTGCACCCGGGCTTCGCTCTTATCCGCCAACGCGAACAAGGCATCAATCCGGCGGACAATTTCACGTTGCTCGGCAAGCGGCGGCAAAGGAAATTCGATATCCGCCATGTACTGAGCCGGCACTCGTTTCTGTCCCACTGAGCCTGTCATATTCTCGGCAGCGTCGCGGCGGAAAGACTCCTGAATTACATCTCCCTCGGCGAACGAGGTGGATCCTTTGCGCACTTCTGAGAACGTGCGCAACTGTGGTTCCGTTATGGTTCCACTTATTGCATCAACTGCGACCATGGGCACATATGTCACCGGTTCTGAAGCAGGAACGGCATCAGAACTTGGCTGGGGCGGGTTGATACGCCACACGTCTTTCAGTCGACGAACAAACCATCCGTCCGGCAGGACTGTGGCTGCGTCTGCTCTCTGCGGCGCCGCGGCACCGCGTGAGATGGCTGGCTGCCGCTCGTTCTTTCTTTTCCTGGGCATGACGATAGTACCCATATTAGTACCTATTTAATTAGGTAGTACCCAATTCATCGGCGTGACGACTTGTGCGTGCTCCACAGCGCGTTGCGGCCACGGCCAAGACACTGAACCGCGTCCATGCTTCGCTGAGTTTTCAGGACTGTGCGAATCAGGTCGAGACTGACACTCGGGCATTCCCGCTGGAGCTCGCCAACGGCAAACGGTTGGGCCTTGCGCGCCAGGACGGCGTTGAGTTCTTCGACCGCGCCTGCGCGTTCAAGGATCGCGCAGGGCTTCGATGTTGTTGCGGTTCGAGTCGGGTACGGTGACACAGCACTCGCGCATGACGGTTTCGGACTCGATGGCGTATTCAACCGCGGTACATAATCACCGCCATGATATTGTAGCAAATCATTCCGCGGGTGACAAGATGTGCACGGAAATGGTATGATGTTCCTTCGAAAAGACCCCCATAACTATTATGAAGGAATGTTGGTCTGCCCGCAGCAATGTGCAGACATGAACAACATTAGATGGAGATGCTATGCCGATCTGGCGTGCAAGCAATAAGATGATCGCATTTTTAACGTGGGTGGCGTGTGTAGTTGCTATCACCCTAGGTTGCGGTGTCTTTGCCGATATGGAAAGTGGCATGTTGCCGATCTTTATGATTGTTGGTGGCCCTTTTGCAGCCGTTGCTTTCACGCCCGTGTTTGCCTTGCCGTGGCTCTTGCGCAAAGCAACCGTGGTGACCGTGCGCCGTGTGGCGGCCGTTCTTGTGGCCCTCGCACTGCTTTTCTTCTGCCTTTGCTGCTGGAACAGGTACAAGGTCACCAGACCTGAAGCGCGGTTCAGGACATACGTTTGTGCAGCGGAGTTGCCGAGCGTGCGCAACATCCGCGTGGAGGGCATCAACTATCTACTGCAAAAACAATGGTTGATTGCGTTTGACATTGACCGCCGTGATGTGGAATCGATTGTGCGTCTTCGTCGCTTGCGCTGCACTGAACGTGTCGATTTGCGGCAGATTCTCGCGCCGTATGGTGAGTTCACCAATTCAGCTGTTTTGCATGAACTAACCACGCCTGACACACTGCAATGCTACCAACGGCTTACTGGCCGGATGCCCAGCTACAGTCGTTATCTGGTGTTTGACGAGCAACACGGACGCGCATGGTTTCTCTATATTTACTCGAATTGACCGTGAACGGTGAGCGAAACAAGTGCATTGCGACCGCGGCGCCGCGGCGGCGCTGACAAACGACATATTATGTCGATTGTGCATCGGCGTGCGCGGTATGGTACAATATTTTTTCAGAAACGCCTTCATTAATTATATGGAGGAATGTTGGTCGGCCCGCAGTGCTGCGCCGGCATACATGACATTGCAAGGATGACAATAATGAAATATGTAGTCGTGGTGGTGGTGCTGGCGCTGCTGGGCGCGGCAGAAGTTCACCGCCCCGGGACAAAAACACTGAATTGCTGCATGCACGTGACCGTGGATGCCATGGGCCAGCCGGCCGCGTCAGTCGCGTTGCACACGCAACAGCATAGCCAGCAGCAGCGGTAGCATCAGCGCCAGTGGCTCGGGAATGTCCGGGATCGAAAGGGTCCACAAGCGACTGGTATTGACCGGCCAGCCGCTGACCGGATCGGTCATGCGCAATGCGCCGCCGAAGTAGAACGTGCCGGATGGACTGACGGCGCACGAGGCACCGGAGGCATTGACCGGCAGCGTCTCTGCGCTGACAATCGTCGCTTCGGTCACCGGATTGTATATCTGGAAGACATTGGTCAGGCCGCCCGGCGTCGTGCCACCCGCAATATACAATTTGCCTTTCCAGGCGACTATCGCGGGCCAGCGTACTGGCACGACTACTTGCCCGACAATCTTGATGCCGTTGCTGATGGTCTCCGGGCTGCTCACATCAAGCATGTACACATTGGAAGAGTAGCTGATATTGGGTGCTTGCTCACCCGAGACCATGTATATCTTGGTGCCAATGGCCGCACAGCCAAAGCTGCGCAGTTGATTGGTAAAAATGTTTTCATAGGTTTGCCAGGTATCGGCGTAGAGGTCATAGCGCTGCATGTGGGTTGCACCATCTGGGCCCCAAAAATAGCCGCCAAGGCAGTAGATGTTGCTGGCGACGCGCACGGCGCCACCATACCTTTGCGCCTTGTATCCCGCGCTGAAATTGTTGGCGGCGGCGGTGGTGGTCCATTCGCCGTTGGCGCCGCGGTTCGGGTCAAACACCGCGCAATACCCATCCCACTGGGGATAGCCGGCGTGCACGAAAACCTCCTCAACCCCGTCATTATCCCAGTCGCAGACAGTAGCTTGACTCGTGCCGCACCACGTTCCTTGTTCTCGGACGGGTTTGCGGCTGACGTAATTACCCGCGCCCGGATCGGCTGCGTTCACAATGCAATACCCATTCAGGTCAGCCGGTTGCCAGCAGGCACTCTGCCAGATGTCTGAAACGGGGTCATACACCGCAAAACCAGCCTGGCGGTTGTATGCATAGCCTGCGCTGACCGGCCAACTGTTGCTCGGCCATACCGTGCCCATATAGATGGACCGTTGGTTGTAGCCATCAATACCATAGATGCCGTTCAGGCTACTATTCGGGCCAGCTCCGCCGCAGAGGTAATACTTCCCATTGGCAAAAGTGGCTGCGCTGTAATACGTGGGCCAATAGCCTTCTTCGCCATAGCGTGGATCGGCTGTCGACCAGATGATCATGTTGGTCTCATATGCCGGCCCGGGTGTTTGCCCTATATCCGAGTTCTGATACGCCACGAATGTACGATTAGTTGCGACGGGAATCGGCAGATCCATTTGCACATTGTTGGCCGTGCCGACTTCATACGGGAAGCGCGCCGGGTTGGAAGTCTTTTCGGTCCACTGTGCGCCAAAGACCACCATGGCACTCGACAGCCAGACACCCACAGCAACTTTGGCGAGACAAGCATGCATGGCATTCTCCCTAGCATCGTTAGATTACGCAAGGTGAAAGATATGAATGGCAGAGCCCTTCTTTCTTTCACGCACAGTGTACCAGAATTGATTTGGATCTGCAACGAGGTACTGCCGTGTGGTACTGCCGTGACCTGTTGACGCGGAGTGCGCGCAGTGGTCGCAACAGGCGCATAATCTGCCGAACTGTGTTCGGTCGCGCGTTCATCTGGGCACCCCGCGCCGGCGCGTGGTGTGACGCATATTGGTCACTCTTTTTCTGCCTGCAGAGCTTGGCGGTGTTTTCAGCACTGCAGGATTCCTGCACTTGTTGCCGTGTGCGCGTGGCATATCATTGCGGCGATTCATTGCTGCCGTGACAAGATGCGCGCGGAATGGTACAATATTTCCTCGGCAAGACCCTCATCAACTAGATGGAGGAATGTTGGTGTGCCCGCAGGAATGCGCCGGCACGAACGACGTTGCAAGGATGAAGGTGATGAAATATGCAGTGGTGGTAGTGCTGCTGGCGCTGCTCGGCGCGGGCGTGTGGTGGTGGCGTGGGCGCACGGCGCAGAACGGCGGGCCGGTGTACGCGACGACGATCGTGCGCCGCGGCGAAATTAATGTGACCGTGAACGCGTCGGGCACGATCAATCCGGTGGCAACGGTCATTGTCGGCAGTCAGGTCAGCGGGCGCATTCAGGATCTACACGCCGATTACAACTCGGTCGTGACGAGCGGCCAGGTGGTCGCGCAATTGGAGGAGTCGCCGTTCATTGTGCGGGTGCGGCAATCGGCCGCGACTCTGGCCAAGGCCAAGGCCAATGTGCGCCTGGTCAAGGCGACCCTTGAGCGCCAAAAGACACTCTCGCAGCAGAAAGTCACCAGTTCGGCTGAACTGGATGACGCGCAGGCCAAGTTCGATCAAGCCGTCGCAGATGAAATGCAGGCCCAGGCGTTGCTCGACAGCGCGAACATTGATTTGCAGCACGCCACGATTTATTCGCCGGTGGACGGCACTGTGTTGACCCGCTCGGTTGATGTCGGTCAGACCGTGGCGGCATCGTTTCAGGCGCCGGTGTTGTTTACCATTGCCGCCGACCTGACTAAGATGCAGATTGAGGCGAAGGTGGACGAAGCCGATGTTGGCCAGGTGGCCGTGGGGCAAACGGTCACCTTCACGGTGGAAGCGTATCGGGGACAGATTTTCACCGGCACCGTCCAACAAATTCGCAATTCGCCGGTGATTGTGCAGAATGTGGTCAGCTATGATACGATCATCAGTGTCAACAACGACGAGTTGAAACTGCGGCCGGGCATGACGGCCGACACGACGGTTATGGTCAGCAATCGCGCGGATGTGTTGGTGGTACCGAATGCGGCATTGCGGATGAAACTGCCGAACACAGTGGTGGCGCGCAACGACGCGGGCGCGGCGCAGGCGGGCACGGGCCGTGTGGCAAGCGCCATGCAGCCCAGCGTGTATGTGTTGCGCAATGGCGCGCCGCACGCCGCGCCTGTGCAGACCGGTGTCGCTGACGATAACCGCACGGAAATCACGCACGGCTTGGCCGAGGGCGACGCGGTGATTACGGGTTATGCCACGGCGAGCGCCGGCACGCGCGCGACGGTCAATCCCTTTGCCGGCCCGCAATCAGGCGGCCGCGGGCCGCGGTGACGGCATGAACAGCAGCGCCTCGGGCGCGGCGGCGCCGATCGTGATCGAGCAGCTCAACAAGGTGTATGTCATGGGCGAGCAGCGCGTGCATGCCTTGCGCAATGTGAGTTTGCGCGTGACGCCGGGCGAGTTTGTCGCCGTCATGGGCGCGAGTGGCTCGGGCAAATCCACTTTCATGAATTTGCTCGGCTGTCTCGACCGGCCGACCTCGGGCCGCTACTGGCTCGAAGGCATCGAGACCAGCACGCTGAGTCGCGACCAATTGGCGCGCGTCCGCAATCACAAGATCGGCTTTGTGTTTCAGGGCTTCAATCTGCTGGCGCGCACAACGGCGCTCGAAAATGTCGAGTTGCCATTGCTGTATGCGAAAATCCACGGGCGCGAGCGCCACCGGCGCGCCATCGCCGCACTGGCGCAGGTTGGCTTGGCGGATCGCGCCGACCATGCGCCCAACCAGCTTTCCGGTGGGCAGCAACAACGCGTGGCGATCGCGCGCGCACTGGTGGTCAATCCCTCGATCGTCCTGGCCGACGAGCCGACCGGCAATCTCGACAGCCGCACGTCAATCGAAATCATGAGTGTTTTCCAGCAGTGCAACCGCACGCAGGGCCTGACCGTCGTGCTGGTGACGCACGAGTCGGACATTGCGCGCTATGCCGGCCGGATTGTGCGTTTTCATGATGGGCGGCTTGTCGGTGACAGCCGCGTGGAGGCGCCCCGCGCAGCCGTGGATGATCTGGCGGCGCTGCCGCCGCCGGCGGGCGAAGAGGACGACGCATGAATCTGCTGGTCGTCATGGTGGTGGCGTGGCGCACCTTGATGCGCCACAAGACGCGCTCGGCCCTGACCACGCTGGGGATCATGATCGGCGTGGCCTCGGTGATCACCATGGTCGCGATCGGCAGCGGCG
The DNA here is from genome assembly GCA_964397565.1 of uncultured bacterium. Lineage (GTDB taxonomy): Bacteria > Auribacterota > UBA3054 > UBA3054 > JAPLST01 > JAPLST01. The sequence continues at coordinate 9,895 of CAYNJC010000014.1, read as the reverse complement.
CGCGCGCCATGATTGAAAAGCAGGTCACCTCGCTGGGCGTCAACCAATTGATGATCTTTCCCGGCAGCAGCAGCATGGGCGGCTTGCGCGGCGGCATGGGCAGCATCTCAACCTTTGATGAGAGTGACGCCAAGGTGATCATGGCCGAGTGCCCGAGTGTCAGCGAATGTTCGCCGGTGGCCATGTATCAAGGGCGCGTCGTGGCGGGCAATCTCAACTGGCCGTCGCGCGTGGTGGGCGTGTATCCCAATTACCTTACTATTCGCGCCTGGGGCTTGAGCGAGGGCCAAGTGTTCACCGAGCAGGACGTGCATAAGGTGCACAAAGTCTGCCTGCTGGGTCAGACCGTGGTGGACAATTTGTTTCCCGGCGGCGTCAGCCCGGTGGACGCGATCATTCGCATCGGCAATGTCCCCTTTCGGGTGATCGGCGTGTTGGAGCGCAAAGGCCAGACGCCTTGGGGCAGCGACCAAGACGACCAAATCATTGCGCCGTTCTCCACCGTCACGCGGCGCTTGCTCAACATCACCTCGGTCAATATATTTCAAGTCTCGGCCGTGACGGTAGAGCAGATTTATGACGCGCAAGCGGAAATGACCGCCTTGCTGCGTCAACGCCGGCGCATTGCGCCCGGTCAGGAAGACGATTTCACGATCCGCAACCAAGTCGACTTGCTGAATGCCCAAACCGCCAGTTCCGGGGTGATGCAGTTGTTGTTGGGCGCGATCGCTTCGGTCTCGCTGCTGGTCGGCGGGATCGGGATTATGAACATCATGCTGGTCAGCGTGACCGAGCGCACGCGCGAGATCGGCATCCGCATGGCGGTCGGCGCGCGCACGCGCGACATTCTGCTGCAGTTCATCGTCGAGGCAATCATGCTGTCCTTGTTCGGCGGCGCCATTGGCCTGGCCTTGGGCATTGGCGCGACCAGCATCGTGCGGCTGGTGCTGCAATGGCCGACCTTGATTTCGCCGACGGCGATCGTGGCCTCCTTGATTTCCGCCAGTGTGACGGGCGTGTTCTTCGGCTTCTATCCCGCGACCAAAGCCGCCCATCTCGATCCGATCGAGGCCCTGCGCTACGAGTAGCCCGGATCCGGCGGTGCAAACACAGAAGCAAAGGCAATCCTAGTAAACATGGCGAACGCAAGCGTGCACGCAGGTTGGGCGGGTGGTTGTGCTGAAACCCCCACGGTACCGCCGTGGCGGTACCGTGGGTGAATAAGATTGAGTAAAAAGGCGTACCGGCGTCCCATTTTCAATCTCTGCTTCCACCGAGGCAAGCTCGGTGGGGAGCAACACCACAAACCAACCGCCGGATCCGGAGCGCAGCGCGGACAGCGCAGCGCGGACAGTTGCAAATCCGACCCTGATACATTATACTAGCACCATTAGACGAGGCGCGCGATTTCGCGCGCTTCCTACTAGTATCATTTGCAGGAGCGATCATGAGTATGTTTGTCGACAGCATCTTGGAAACCGTTGTGGCGCGCAATCCGGCCGAGCCCGAATTTCATCAAGCCGTGCGCGAAGTGCTCGAATCCATCGCGCCGGTCATTGCCCAGCGGCCGGAGCTGGCGCGCGCCAAGATTGTGGAGCGGGTCGTCGAGCCGGAGCGCCAGGTCATCTTCCGCGTACCGTGGGTCAATGACAAGGGCGAGGTGCAGGTCAACCGCGGCTTCCGGGTCGAGTTCAACAGCGCGATCGGCCCGTACAAGGGCGGCTTGCGCTTCCATCCCTCGGTCAATCTCAGCATCATCAAGTTTCTTGGTTTTGAGCAAATTTTCAAAAATGCCTTGACCACCACGCCGATCGGCGGTGGCAAGGGCGGCAGTGATTTTGACCCGAAGGGCAAGAGCGACCTCGAGGTCATGCGCTTCTGTCAAAGCTTCATGAGCGAGCTCTTCCGCCATATCGGCCCGGACACGGATGTGCCGGCCGGTGATATCGGCGTGGGTGGCCGTGAGATCGGCTTCATGTACGGCCAATACAAAAAGCTGACCAATACCTTCACCGGCGTCCTGACCGGCAAAGGCCTGCCGTATGGCGGCTCGCTTGCGCGCACGGAAGCGACCGGCTATGGGCTGGTGTATTTCGTCACGCGCATGCTGCAAAGTCGCGGCACCGACTGGAAGAATAAAACCGTCGTCATTTCCGGCTCCGGCAATGTCGCCATCTACGCGACCGAACGCGCCCAGCAGCTCGGCGCGCGCGTCATCGCCCTGTCCGACAGCAATGGCTATATTGTGGACAACGACGGCATCACCCTTGACACGGTCAAGCGCATCAAGGAAATCGAGCGCGGCCGCATCAAGGAATATGTCGCGGCGCACAAGTCGGCCAAATATTACGATGGCTGCCAGAATATTTGGACGGTGCCGTGCGAGGTGGCCTTGCCGAGCGCGACGCAAAACGAGATTGACCGCAAGGCAGCCGAGACGCTAGTGAAGAACAAATGCATTGCGGTGGCCGAAGGCGCGAACATGCCGAGCACGCCGGAAGCAGTCGAGGTGTTCCACAACGCGGGCGTGTCGTTCGGGCCGGCCAAGGCGGCCAACGCCGGCGGCGTGGCCACCAGCGCGCTCGAAATGGCACAGAACTCGATGCGCCTGAACTGGCCGTTTGAGGAAGTGGACCGGCGCTTGCACCAGATCATGAATGACATTTACGACCAATGCGTCGCGGCCTCCGAAACCTATGGCGCAAAAGGTAACTTAGTGGTCGGCGCCAACATTGCCGGCTTCTTGAAAGTGGCCGAGGCGATGCTGGCACAAGGCGTGGTGTAAGGAACTACTAATGAATGCGCTTGCTTGGTGTCATGCCAATTGTGGCCGCGGGCGCCTGCTTGGAGCTGGCCTGGCTAGCTAAGGCACCAGCCTAGTCCCGTCAAAGGCGGGGATCCCGCCAGCGGCGTGGATCCCGCCAGCGGCGTGGAGCGCGGATGACCGCGGCTGCAGAAGCCGCCCTCACCGCGGGCGGCTACAAGGACACTGCAACGTAGAAAGCGCTGTCATTAGTAACTGCTCTCGCACCGCCCCCCCTCGCTGCGCCGCTTTTGCTGGCCTAACCATTAGTCACCGGCTTATTGGCCGACTGCAATGCTGAATCGCCGGAACCATGGCCGCCCTACCTCTTTGGCTCTTTTACTCTTTGTAAAAACGCTGACTGTCGCTGCTCATTTGTAGGTGTAGCGCCGCACGCGATACTCGCCGGTAGCGGTCACAAGCTCGACGATGAAATAGCCTTTTTTGTCGCCGAGGTTGCTGTGGTACATGCCGGGCATGCCAGGGTAAAACATCACGCCGGCCGGCGCAATCGGCGTCTCGACCCCCTTTTTGTCAACCTGGATCATGGAAAAACCGGTCGGACTGCCAATCGTGAAGACCAGGTATTTCTTGTCAACGCTGACAAGGCCCATCGTGCCGGTGGGAAGCTGTTTGCCATACAGTTTCTCGCCCTTGGCATTGTACCAGGCGATGTACTCCCCGTCCGTATCGCTACCGTAGAACGCGCAACCACCCGCACCATCGTTATAGATTTGCATCACGTGGGTGAGATTGGTGACGCACCATCGCGCGGTGGCGGCCGGCAGCGCGCTGGCAGACGTTAGACAAAGCATCAAAAGCACAATGCTACTGCGACGAATTGGGTTCATGCTGCACCTCTCGAGTATGGTTATCCACGCGCATGCGCCTGCATGCGCACTAGCCTAGTATGCCACAGAGCGCGGCAGTTGTCAAGCTGGGCGTGCGGCCCAGATCCAGCGATTGGTATTTGTTGTTGCGCCCCACCGAGCTTGCCTCGGTGGACGCAGAGATTGAGAAAAGAACCCCGGCGGGCCTTTTTACTCAATCTTGTTCACCCACGACGCAAGGTCGTGGGGGTCTCTGCATGCAAAGAATGTGGGAGCCGCCTCCGTGCGGCGAATGCAGCGTCTGCGGCAGCTTCGCGGCACGGGGGCCGCTCACACCTTCTACTGGCAGACTGCCACACTCGCGCAATGCCTGTTTTACTCTTTGTTCACTTCTGCGGCAGAAGTTGCGCTTGCTCGACCAAGCGGATGAACTCGGCGCGGTAGCCGTCATTATCAACACCTTTGGCGCCACGCGCACGCGCGAGCACGTCATTGAAGTTGGCCACGCCCTTGAACTGCGAGTCGCGCAACAGCAGGCCGAACTCCGCGACGGCACTGGCAAAGCGGAAGTTTTCCGACGGCGCGCCGGCGTCCAGGTCGCGCGCCGACAAGGTTTGCGCCAGCAGCACGCTGTTGGTCTCGTCCGGCCGTTTGTAGCGGAATTTCACGGTCAGCAACTCATCGCTCGGCTGCGGCGTGGTCGTCTGATACTTGAGCGGATCGACGCTGGCGAAGGTCTGCGTCGAGCCGGCCGGCACCAGTTCGTAAAACGCCGTGACGCTATGCCCAGCGCCGAGTTCGCCCGCGTCTTTCTTGTCGTCGTTGAAATCTTCGGCCTTGAGCATGCGGTTCTCATAGCCGACCAAGCGATAGGCCTTGACCGTCGCCGGGTTGAACTCAATTTGCAGCTTGACATCTTTGGCGATGGTCAACAGCGTCGCGCCTAATTGCTGCACCAGCACTTTCTTGGCTTCAAGAATGCTGTCAATGTACGCGTAGTTGCCGTTGCCTTTGTCGGCCAGTTGCTCCATTTTGTTGTCTTTGTAATTGCCCATGCCGAAGCCGAGGACCGTGAGGTAAATGCCGTCATTGCGTTTTTCCTCGATCATGCGGACGAGCGCGGCATCGCTCGATGCGCCGACATTGAAATCGCCGTCGGTGGCCAGGATGACGCGGTTGTTGCCATTCGACAGAAAATGTTGTTTGGCGATCGTGTAGGCCAACTGCACGCCCGCGCCGCCCGCCGTCGAGCCGCCGGCGTTGAGCTGATCGAGCGCCGCGGTGATGCGCGCCTTTTCATCGCCCGGCGTGGATTCGAGCACCAGGCCGGCCGCGCCGGCGTAGACGACCAAAGCTACACGGTCAATCAGCCGCAGCTCATTAACCAGCAGTTTGATTGCGGCTTTGACGAGCGGCAGCTTGTTCGGTTCATTCATCGAGCCGGAGACATCGAGCAAGAAGACCAGATTGTTGGGCGGCAGGTTCGTCATGGCCATAGTCTTGCCCTGCAAGCCAATCATGACCAGCGTATTGTTGGTGTTCCACGGGCAGGGCGCGCCTTCGGTTGTGATCGTGAAGGGATGCGCGCCGGTCGGCTGCGGATAATCGTAATGGAAATAGTTGATCAGTTCCTCGATCCGCACGGCATCTTTGGGCGGGCGCGTCTGCTGGGTGATGAAGCGGCGGACGTTGGCATATGCGGCCGAGTCGACGTCAATCGAGAAGGTCGAGAGCGGACTATTGCGCGCCTCGAGAAACTCATTTTCATAAATGCGGCTGTAGTCCTCGGTGTTGAACTGCGGCGCAGGCCGCGCGGGCGCGTCGGCTTTGAAAGAGAATTCCCGCAGCTCGGCGATGGAGCCTGCCGGCGCTGCGGCATCAATTGCATCACACAGAACCATGCGGCCGGCTTTGCGCGCACCACCGTAGGCTAGGTCAGCGGGCACCCGTCTGTAAAATGCTAGTTCGAATGACTGCGGTTGTGCCGCCGGCGCGGGCATGCTATCCGGCGCGACGCTTAGTTTGCCACCAATCATGGCATTATGGTAGACACGACTGGACGCAACCGCCAGACGCGCTTTTTCTGGATTCTTGTACAGCACGCCCACATGGAGCACGGCTGCGAGAACCGCGATAACTGACGCGGCAATGCCGTACTCGATCATTCTGCGAACAGTGAACCACTTCATACGAACCTCACGGTGGATGGTGTGAACGGATGTGGTGTCGGTCAACGCGGCGTTGACTTTGAACACCAGATTCGGAGCGACATCCACATCTGCCGTGGCGCTGGTCAAGGCTTGCGTAAGCTGCCCGGCGAGGGCGCGCTCGTGGTCGAGCGCGGCGCGGCAGTCGGCGCAGCGGGCGAGATGGGCCGTGAAGGCCTTGGTCGCGCGCGGGCTGAGCGTGCCGTCCAGGTAGTCGTACAAGCGGTGGTGCCAGGTTGTGCAGGTCATGTCGTTCTCCACCAGTGAGTGCCGGTCAGGAGTAAATTCGTTCGCGGCGTGTGGAGGAAATTCGTTCTGCGAACGAATTTATGGATGAGCACGTCCACATCGTGGTTGTAACTGTATATGTGTTGCATAACAATCATTGTGTGTCCGCGAGGTCATGCGGGAGCAGGGCGCGCAGGTGTTGCGTCGCGTAATGCAGGCGCGATTTGACGGTGCCGCTGCGCAGGCCGAGCTGCGCGGCAATCTCATCTATTTTCAGGTCATGGAAATAACGCAGGACAATAATTTCGCGGTGTTCGAGCGGCAGGGCGGCGACGGCGGCGCGCACGGCGCGGGCGTCGTCCTGGCGCGCGCAATCGCCCGCCGGGTTGTCGTGCGCGGCTTGCTCCGCAATGCCATCGAGCGGCAGCGTCGGTTTGCGTGCGCGGATGATGTGGCGCGTGACATTGATGAGAATGCCGTGCAGCCACGTGGACAGCGTGGAACCGCCGCGAAAGCGCTGAATGGCCTTGAGGGCGGTGATGAGCGTTTCCTGCACGGCATCCTGGGCATCCGGCTCGCAGCCACAGAGCAGCACGGCCGTGCGCAAGAGCCGCCGGCCAAACGTGTCAACCAGCCACGTAACCGCGGCGGGATCGCCGGCGCGCAGGCCATTGACCATGTCGTTCTCGTCGCTCATCATGCATGAGTGCCAGGAAACAGGGAAATCGTTCAGGGTAATTCTTTCGCGGCGAAAGAATCATTAACTGCAAACCTGAAACCTAAAACCTGAAACCTAAAACCAGCTCTTGGAGCTTTAGACACAGCGCCAGATCGAGCACCAACTCGGGCAGGCCGCCATGCACGACCCGCGAGGCCTTGGCGTAATTTTGCCGACTGGTGTCGTGGTTCGGCAAGCCGATCGTCACGCCAAAGCCGGCCGCGCGCGCCGAGAGAATGCCCGGTTCAGTGTCTTCAATCGCCATGCAGTGTGGATACTCATCGCGCGCGATGGCCATTTGTTGGAACGAGATGCTGTACAAATCACGATGCGGTTTGAGGCGTGCCTCGCTGGCGTCGGACGCGGTGACGAAGCCGTCGAAGATGGCGTGATAATCATGCAGATGTTTGCGCAGCTCGCGCCGCAGCGCTGTCGGCACGGGCCATTTCGCCACTTCGGCGCGCACCAGGCGGATGACTTCTTTCATGACCACGTGCGCCTCAAACGCAATCGAGGCGGTCACCAGTGCGACCTTCGCCGGCCGGGCCTGAAACTGGCGGCAGAGCGCGACAAACGTGGGGGTATCGCTGGCGCGGGCCGTCTTGTCTTTGAGATGGGCCGCGCGCAGCAAGCCGGCCAACGGCGCGGCGCGCTCGTCGAGCCAGCCTTTGATCAGGCACAGGAACACACTGTAGCCGGGCATCGGCGCGACCAAGTGGTGCGTGCGGTCGCCCAGCAGCGTGGCGGCCAGCTCGTCAGCATGCCCGCGGCGGATTCTGTGCAGAATGGCATGATAGCGATAATAATAAATGTCGAGTGCGGCGCTGACTTCGGCACTCGCGATGGTCGGCGCGAATTGCGCGCCAAACTGCTGAATGAACGGCGCAGCCAGTGCGGCACAGGTTTCGTCGGTGATGTGCCCGTGCCGCAGCGTGTGCAGCCATTGCGGGTCATCCAGCAGGGTCGCCAAGCCGCAATTGCGTGCGTTCAGGCGCACTTCCGCCAGACGCTGGCGGTCGTCCATGGTCGCCATGGTCCACAGCAATGCTTCGATGAAGCGCGCGCAAAACGCCGGGCGGTCAAGCGCGTCGGCATAGCGTTGCAGCAGAAATTCTGTGTGGCGGAAATTGCTGTTGCCGATCACAAAGGGAATGTCGTGCTGCGCGTCCAGGCCGGGCCATTCCGCGGGCGTCATGCGGTTGGTGACGCAGCGCATCATGTACTCGAGGGCGTGCAGCGCGAGCGGCTCGGTGGTCGTCGAGGTGCCGTCCATATCGACGGCGAAGGCGGCGATGGTGTCGAGCGGCAGCGCTGTTTGGGGCGACAGGAGATACAAGTCGCGCGCATGCGGAATGAAGCCAAGATTGCGGACAGCCACGAGTTCGTCGGTGCCGAGCGCGGCGGCGGTCTCGCGCAGCCATTGCGCGGCTTGTTCGACCGTCAAGTACTTTGCAACTTCAGCCATGGTTTCCATAGAGTGGGTATGAACGCCCCGCGAGCGGACAATGCGGTAATATTGTAGCAAAAAGCGCCGCGCATTGGTTGTGCGCCGTGGTGTTACGATAATAAATCTTTCGCTCCGAAAGAATTACCGCTCTTGTGCTGCGCACAAATGTGTGCTACACTATACATATATTAAGGTAACTATTGGTGGAGGCGTCCATGAAAATACGACACATCAGCAGCAGCGTGGCTTGGATGGTGATCGTCAGCACGAGATTACTTGCCGCGCCGTATGACAACGCGGCCGTGCGCGATGCGGCCGTGCGCGCGTTCACTGAGTACAGTCAGCACCACAAAGCCGTTGCCGTCGCCTGGGCGCAACAGCACGGGCTGCCGGTGCGCTATGAGATCAACGGCGTGACGCGCGAATTGATGAGTCTCGATGCCGAGGGCCGGCCGTTGTATTATTCAACGTTCAATGTGAACGCAGCGATCTCGACTGCGGCCAATATTCTGCGCGACAGCAGCAGCTATTTGTTGCCCGGCAACAGCGTGACGGTGGGCGTGTGGGACGCCGGCTCGGTCTTATCCACGCATCAAGAATTCGGTGGGCGCGTGCGCGTGATGGACGGCGCGGCGTCGCATTGGCACTCGACGCACGTGGGTGGCACGATCGCCGCGTCCGGTGTGGATGCCAATGCGCGCGGCATGGCGCCCAGCAGTCGCATTCACAGTTATGACTGGAACACCGATATCGCCGAAATGACCGCGCGCGGCGCCAGCGCGCCCGGCCAAGGCAACAAGCTGTACTTATCCAACCATTCGTATGGGTTGGACGGCGGCTGGTTCAGTGATGGTGGCTGGCATTGGCGCCGTGGCCTCGGCACGATGCAGGACCCGACCTTTGGGCAATATGACGACAACGCGCGCAATGTGGACACCGTGGCATACGGCGCGCCTTATTACCTTATGATCTGGGCCTCCGGCAACGACCGCAATGATGGCCCGGCCAATGGCGATACCGTGTACTACTGGAATGGTAGCGGCTACAGCGCGACGACCTATAACTCCGCCACACATCCGCTGGGCGATGGCGTCTATAAGGGCGGCTATGATTGCATGGCATGGCACACCCTGGCAAAGAACTGCCTGACGGTCGGCGCAGTCAACGATGCCGTCGTTCTCTTTTGGGGCATTTTGTTTCGCTCACCGGCGGCCGGCACGATGTCAGATTTCAGCAATTGGGGGCCGACCGATGATGGCCGCATCAAACCCGATGTAGTCGGCAACGGCGTGGATCTGTATTCGACGCACAACGGCGGCAATGCGGCCTATACCACGGCCAGCGGCACGAGCATGTCATCACCGAATGTGTGCGGCACGGCCGCGCAGTTGCTCGAATATTTCCGGCGCTTCGGCAATGAGCCGCGCGCCAGCACCATGAAAGCGCTCTTGATTCACACCGCCGACGACCTCGGCACGGCCGGGCCGGATTATGCCTTTGGTTGGGGCCTGATCAATGGCTGGGCCGCCGCCGATCTCATCGCCGGCGATCATCGCGGCATGGGCGTGACGCACATCCGCGAGGTGCTGCGCAACGATGCCGACCCAACCTTTGAATACACGTATACCTCCGCCGGCAGCGCGCCCTTCAAGGCCACGCTGT